>NZ_JANZKP010000094.1 GCF_025642745.1 Cellulomonas sp. RIT-PI-Y | reverse complement strand
TGGACGCTGTCCTTGGCGATCGACCGCACCGAGTTCCAAGCCGGCGAGTCCGTCACCATCGTGGCAACCGCGAACCAGAACGTCTACGACACCCAACAGACCTACAAGGTCTACATCAACGACCTCACCACCGGCGAGACCATCCAGACCTGCTACAACAACTGGGGAACCTCCGGCAGCAACTACACCTGCACGGCGATCAAGCGCTACAACACCGGCAGCACGCACGAGTACGAAGCAGTCGTCGCCTCATACACCGACCAAGAAACGAACATCCAAGCCACCAGCAACAAGGTC
>NZ_JANZKP010000093.1 GCF_025642745.1 Cellulomonas sp. RIT-PI-Y | reverse complement strand
CGAGGACCTGCCCGAGGCCTACCGCACCGGACGGGTCGCGGGCGTCTCGGACCAGGACTTCGCCGCGTTGCTCGGCCGCCCGTTGCCGGTCGACACCGCCACGGGGCCGCTCGGGATCAACGACCCGTTGTCCGCGATGGCCCACGCGCCCTCACCGCTGGCCCGGTTCGCCTACCGCGTGCTGGCCTGGCGCCGGGTCGCGGCCGACCGTAAGGGCAAGCCCGATCTGAACATCTTGTTCTTGTTGAACATGCCGTTCCGGGCGATCGGGAAGATGACGGGCGGCGTGGTCGACGTCGCGATGGTCGAGGGTCTTCTGCGGATCGTGAACGGGCACTTCTTCTCCGGCGCGCGGGTCACCGTGGGCGCCTTCTTCCGTAACCGTCGCGCGAATCGCGCCACCGCCCGCCAGTTGCGCGGCGAGATCTGAAACGAGTCCCCGCATGTTCTCCCGTCTTCGTGCCGCCTGGACCCGGTTCGCTCAGCAGCGTCCCGGGGTCGCCCAGTTCGTGGTGTTCTTCGTGCTGAGCAACGGCATCACCGTTCTGCAGCTGGCGTTGATGCCGTTGATCAAGTGGGTCTTCGGGATGACCTCGCTGGTCGATACCGCGTTCCAGGTCTGGCCGGTGGGGTCGAACCCGGACGGGTCGCAGTTCTTCGTGTTCGACTACGCCGCCGGGGCCCTGCCCCAGGGTGGTGGGGGGTTGGCGTACTTCCTGGCGGTGCAGATCACGTTGTTGATCGCGCAGGTGATCAACTTCTTCGCTCAGCGCTCGATCACGTTCAAGTCGAACTCCTCGATCGGCAAGGCCGCGTTCTGGTACACCCTGGCCTACCTGGTCATCACGATCCTGGCCGCCGCCGCCCAGGGCCTGTACAAGACCCCGATCTACGACCTGTTCATCGACACCTGGGGCCTGGG
>NZ_JANZKP010000092.1 GCF_025642745.1 Cellulomonas sp. RIT-PI-Y | reverse complement strand
GCACGGTGGCACCGTCCAGCGCCCACCCCTCCCGCAGCACCTGGGCCACCGCGGGCACCCGGGCGAACCACTCCGCCTCCGGCACCGGGCCCTCGTCCCGACGGATCCGGCGCACGGGCAGCGAGGTGAAGGAGGTCACGGGCACCAGTGCAGCACGGGGCACCGACCACCGTTGCGAGTCCTGTACGCTGATACCCGCGTACTGCCAGGAGGATTCGCCTAGTGGCCTATGGCGCACGCTTGGAAAGCGTGTTGGGTGAAAGCCCTCGGGGGTTCGAATCCCCCATCCTCCGCACGAGCACCACAGGGAAGCCCCCGATCCGCATCGCGGTCGGGGGCTTCTTCGTGGGCGCCGGGAGGACCGGACACCTACGCTCGACCACTCAATTCCGCCCGCGGAACCCCTAGCCCGGCCGACGCAGCCGCGCAATCCGGCGACCCCCTCCGCTGAGTGCACGGTCCACCCGCGGCACGATGCCGGTCCCTGTCAGCGCTGGCTCGCACCATCCCCGTGGTTCCACGCAGATCGACACTCCCGAGATCGGTTCTGCCTGCACGCTGAGTTCAGCCACCAGACCCCTGAACGGAGCGTCGATGAACTGCCTCGCCCTGACCGGCAGCAATCCGGTCCCCCTCGTCGTGATCGCGGTCGTGATGATCGCGGTCGCCACCGCGATGATCGTGATCGCCCGGCGCGCCCGTGCCCGGCGTCGCGCCGGTGTCGCGTTGACCCTTCTGATCGCCCTCACCGTGACCATGACCGCCGGACTGACCATGACCGGCGCCGGTGGGGCCCAGGCCGCCTCCGGCGACGGATGCGACACCGGCGCCTCGGGCAGCGCCACCACGGCCACCACCACTGCGGAGCCGGCGCCAACCACTCCGTCGGAGCCCGCGACGTCGACCGACCCGGCCACCCCCGGCGATCCGGCGACACCGTCCGACCCGACCACCCCCGTGGACCCGACGGACCCCACGACGCCCGTGGACCCGACGGACCCGACCACGCCCACGGAGCCGACCGACCCGACGGTTCCGGTGGACCCCGTCGACCCCGAGCCGGAGCCCGACCCGGAGCCGGAGGAGCCCGTCGTCCCGGCCGTCGTCGACTATGTGCCCAGCTTCGCCGCCGACACCGCGACCCAGCCGACCGGGTACGCCACCGGTGACACCCAGCACGAACTCACCCTGACCAACTCCGGTGACGGAGACGGCACCGAGCCGATCGTGCTGCTGATCGCCGACCAGGCCAACGGGTACTGGGACGTCACCGGCCTGCTCGACGCCGACGGCATCCCTGCGGCCGATGTGACCATGAGCCACGCGGACGGCATCACCCGGTTCGAGATCGCCACTCCGCTCACCGCCGGGGCGAGCCGGACGTTCCTGCTCAGCCTGCACCACCCCGCGCTCGGATACGGTCAGCGACCGGCCTCGGTGGTGACCGTCCAGATCTCCGACGACGTGACCGACGCCGACCACACCAACAACTCCGCGTCCTTCAGCTTCATCCCGAGCGGGAGCTGGGGCCCGCCGGACGAGGAGTGATCCGGGAGCGCTGAGCGTCCCGGGGCCCACACCAGTGTGCGGCCCCGGGATTCTCCAGGTCGTTACCATTCCGCCACCAGATCCCGCGAGCCACGCCCACGCCGCTCCCCCGCTCTCACCTACACTCGCCGCTGTGATCTTCAAGGCCGTCGGCGAGGGGCGCCCGTACCCCGACCATGGCCTCGTCACGCCCAAGCAGTGGGCGGAGGTCGCGCCGCGCCAGGTCCGCCTGGACGAGCTGGTCACCACCAAGCGCACGCTGAACCTGGACAACCTGTTGTCCGAGGACTCGACGTTCTACGGCGATCTGTTCGCCCACGTGGTGCAGTTCCGCGGCACGCTCTACCTCGAGGACGGCCTGCACCGGGCGGTCCGCGCAGCTCTGCAACAGCGTCCTGTCCTGCACGCCCGCGTCCTGGTGATCGATGAGTGATGAGCACTGACCGCACGCCCGACCCCGCGCGACAGCGCCGGCGCCGCCATGTCCGAGAGCGGCAGGCGGTGATCTTCGGTGTGATGCTCGGCGCCATGGCCGTCAGTGCGTTCGGCGCCGCGGCGGTCTACACCGGGAGCCTCAGCCTGCCGTTCCTCTCGCACGCCATCGCCTCCCCGGCGCCGACCGGGCTGGCCGCGGCGAACTCGCCGTGCCCGCCCGAGGGTGCCGTGCCGGTGGCCTACGGCGAGATCACCGTGAACGTCTACAACGGCACCAACCGGCCCGGTCTGGCCGGCGAGACCTCTACGTCGCTGTCCGGTCGCGGGTTCGTGATCGGGGTCCAGGGCAATGCCAGCGACCGGGGCTACTCCGGCAGCCAGGAGGGCACCGCGCTGATCCAGTTCGGGGCCCAGGGAGCGGCACAGGCCTACACGGTCGCCGCGCAGTTCGACTCCCCGCGTCTGGTGCTGGACGACCGCCAGGACGCCAGCGTCGACGTCGTCGTCGGCACCGCCTACAACGCGCTGGTCGCGGCGGGCGACGTCGTGCTGACCGCCGACCAGCCGTTCGCGTCGCCCGAGGGCTGCATCCCGATGGACCAGGTCACCGTGGTGGCGCAGCCGGTCGCGCCGGAGCCGACCGAGGACCCGGCCGCCGACCCGGCAGCGGTCGACCCGGCCGCCGAGGGCTGACCCACCCCCACCCATGACGAAGGCCCCCGGAGTGTTCCGGGGGCCTTCGTCGTTCCTGCTCAGCGCTCCAGTTCGGTCCCGCCGGGCACCGACGCGGGGGACGCGGGCTCCTGGCCGGTCCCGCGCCACCGGGCCACGCCCCGCATCACGTGGTAGATCACGATCGCCGCGGCCGAGCCGAGCGCGATCCCCTCGAACCGCGCGTCACCGAACACCCAGGTGAAGTTGGCGATGCCGATCACCAGGGCGACCGCGGCGGTGGTGAGGTTCACCGGGTCGGAGAAGTCCACCTTGTTCTGCACCCAGATCCGGGCGCCGAGGATGCCGATCATCCCGTAGAGCACCGTGGTCGCCCCGCCGAGCACGCCCTCCGGGATGGTGTTGATCAGCGCGCCGAACTTCGGCACCAGGCTCAGCACCAGCGCCGTCGCGGCCGCGACCCAGTACGCCGCGGTGGAGTACACCCGGGTCGCCGCCATCACACCGATGTTCTCCGCGTAGGTCGTCGTGCCGGAACCGCCGCCGACCCCGGCGATGGTGGTGGCCAGGCCGTCGGCGAACAGCGCGCGACCGGTCAGGTGGTCCAGGTTCTGCCCGGTCATCGCGGCGACCGACTTCACGTGACCGACGTTCTCCGCGATCAGGACGAACACCACCGGCAGGAACAGGCCGAGCAGCTTCGGCTCGAAGGTCGGCGTCACGAAGTCGGGCAGCCCGAGCCAGGCGGCGTCGCCGACCACGCTGAAGTCGACCTCGCCCCGGATCACCGCGACCAGGTAGCCGAGCAGCACTCCGACCAGGATCGACAGCCGGCCGAGCAGACCGCGGAACAGCACCGCGACCAGGATGATCGCCGCGAGGGTGACCA
>NZ_JANZKP010000091.1 GCF_025642745.1 Cellulomonas sp. RIT-PI-Y | reverse complement strand
CCCTGCCCGCCCTCATCTGGTACGCGGTCTTCATGATCGGCCCGGTGGTGGCGATGTTCGTGATCGCCTTCCTGCGCTGGCCCGGCATGCTGGAGACCCCGACCTTCGCCGGGGTGGACAACTTCTCCGCGGTGTTCGCGGACGACACGTTCTGGGCCGCGGTGCGCAATTCGGCCGTGCAGATCGTGGTCGGTCTGCCGATCATGATCGTCCTGGCATTCCTGCTGGCGTTCTACGTGGTGCAGAAGCCGCGCGGCCACACCGTGCTGCGCTACCTGCTGTTCATCCCGGCGCTGATCTCCGCCCCGGCCACCGCGATGGTGTTCTACACGATGCTGAACCCGGACGGCCTGGTCAACGGCGTCATCCGCCCGCTCGGCTTCGACGGCACCGCCTGGCTGGCCGATCCGAGCACCGCCCTCGGCGCGATCGTCGCGGTCGAGCTGTGGAGCGGCATCGGCTACTCCGCGGTGCTGATCGCGGCCCGGCTGGACGGCGTCGACACCGAGATCGTGCAGGCCGCCCGGATCGACGGCGCCGGTGACTGGCGGATCGCCTGGCGGATGTACTGGCCGATCGCCCGCGAGTTCATCGGCGTGGTGACGATGCTGCAGTTCCTGTCGATGCTGTTCAACTCCGCGCAGAACGTGCTGCTGCTGACCCAGGGCGGGCCCGGCACCTCCACCACCACGCTCGCGTACCTGATCTACCAGAAGGCCTTCGTCGAGGCGAACCTCGGCTACAGCCAGGCGGTGGGCGTCGTCCTGTTCGTGATCGGCCTGATCGGCATGGGCCTGATCCGCCGCTTCCTGCGTGCGACCCACTGAGAAGGAGCCCGACGATGACTCGCTTCACCGCCCGGATCGGATCGATCGCCAGCGGCACCCTCGCCTGGATCTACGCCGCGCTGCTGCTGATCCCGCTCTACTTCTTCCTGGTCAGCTCGTTCAAGACCAACGAGCAGATCTTCGAGTCCCCGCTCGCCCTGCCGGGCAGCTGGGACCTGTCCAACTTCAGCACCGCGATCCACCAGGCCGACCTCGGTCTGGCGATCGCCAACTCCGCGCTGACCACGATCGCCGCCCTGGTGCTCACCCTGCTGCTCGCGCTGCCCGCGTCCTTCGCGCTGGCCCGGTCCACCGGCCGGGCGGGCAGGATCGTGGAGGGCGTGTTCGCCCTCGGGTTCCTGATCCCGTCGTTCGCGGCCCTGTTCCCGACCTTCCTGCTCGCGGCGGCGCTCGGGCTGTTCCACACCCGGACCTTCGTGGTCTTCCTGCTGCCCGCGACCGCATTGCCGCTGTCCGTGGTCATCCTGACCTCGTTCATGCGCACGATCCCGCGCGAGCTGGAGGAGGCGGCGTCGATGGACGGCGCCAGCCCGTTGCAGGTGCTGCGGCAGGTCTACCTGCCGATCTGCGTGCCCGGCATCGCCACCGTGCTGCTGCTGAACTTCCTGTCGTTCTGGAACGCGTACCTGTACCCGCTGATCCTGATCGGCCCGGACACCGCCCAGCGCACCATCCAGGTCGCCCTGCCCACCCTCAAGGTCGACGCGGGCACCGACTACGGCGTGCTGATGGCCGGGACGCTGTTCACCCTGCTGCCGGTCTACCTGGTGTACACGCTGCTCCAGCGCCAGATGCAGCGCGCGCTGCTGTCGGGCGCGGTCAAGGGATGAGCCGGGACCTGCGGACCAGGATCGGTCAGGTCAACCAGCGCCTCAAGGGCTGGGAGGCCGTGCGCTGGGTCGACGGCGCGCCCCGGATCACCGACGTGCTGCGTGCCGAGGTCGACCGCTGGGGCGGGATCGGCGCGCTGTACGGCGTGCTGCGCGCCGATCCCTGGTCCGCGGTCCGCTGGTCGAACGGCATCCCGCCGGAGCGCAGCGCCGAGGCCTACGCCGCGGTGCAGGAGCACGTCACCCGGTACGGCGACGGCATCCCGGTGCTGTTCGTCGAGGAGGTGCCGCACGGGCTGATGGCCCTCGGCGGCACCACGCTGCCGGTGAACCTCGCGCTGGGCGCCGGGATGGACCCCGGACTCACCGAGGAGCTCGCCGCCCTGGTCGCCGCGGAGACCCGTGCCCGGGGCACGCACGTGGCGCTGGTCTCCGGGTTGGACGTGCTGCGCGACCCGCGCTGGGGCCGGGCCGAGGAGTGCTTCTCCGAGGACCCCGCCCTCGCCGCCGCCCTGGTCGCCGCGACCGTGCACGGGATGCAGGGCACCGGCCACGCCATCGACGGCGGCCACGTCGCGGTGGTCGCCAAGCACCTGGCCGCCCAGGGCGCCGGCATCGGCGGCCGCAACGGCTCCGGCGCCCCGATCGGTCCCCGCGAGCTCGGGGAGATCCACCTGCGCCCCGCCCATGCCGCCGCCACCGCCGGGGTCGCCGGGTTCATGGCCGCCTACAACGACATCGACGGCGTCCCGTGCTCCGCCAACCGCGCCCTGCTCACCGGGGTGCTGCGCGAGCAGTGGGGCTGGCACGGCCTGGTGATGGCCGACGGCACCGCGATCGACCGGCTGCGGGACAGCTCCCCCGACCCCGCCGCGGCGGCCGCCCTGGCGTTGGACGCCGGGGTGGACCTCAGCCTGTGGGACGACGCGTTCACCCACATCGAGCAGGCGCTGGACCGCGGGCTGGTCGAGGAGGCGGTGCTGGACCGCGCGGTGGAGCGGGTGCTGGGGGTGAAGCGACGGCTGGGACTGCTGGACCGGGCGGACGCCCCGTCGCCCGCCGATCCCCCGCACGACCGCATCACCCCGCCGGACCGGACCGCCCTGCTCGCCCGCGCAGCCCGCCAGTCCGTGGTCCTGGTGCACGACCGGGCCGCCGTCCTGCCGCTCGCACCCGCCGTGTCCGTCGCCGTGGTCGGACCGAACGCCGACGACCTGGACGCCCAGCTCGGCGACTACACCCCGCCCCGGCCGCCGCAGGATGCCGAGGCCACGACCGTGCGCGCGGCCCTGACCGCCCGGCTCGGCACGGACCGGGTGCGCCACGCGCCGGGCAGCCGCCTGCGCGGCCCCCTCGATCCCGACGGGTCCCCTGACCCCCTGACCGCGGTCCGGGCCGCCTGCGCCGCGGCCGACGTCGCCGTGGTCGTCCTCGGTGGCACCAGCCGCCGCTCCTACGACGACGAGTTCGCCGACAACGGCGCGGTCGACGGTCCCGCCGCCGACACCACCAACGGCGAGGGCGTCGACCTGGCCGGCCTCGCGCTGCCCGACGCCCAGCTCGCCGTCGTCCGAACCGCACGGGCCGCCGGCCGTCCGGTGGTCGGGGTGGTGATCGACGGCCGTCCGCGCCCGCTCACCGCGCTCGCCGACCTGGTCGACACCCTGCTGGTCGTCCCGTTCCCCGGCCCGCTCGGGGGCGATGCCGTCGCCGATGCCCTGCTGACCGGCCACGGCGGCGGGCGGCTGCCCGCCACCTTCCCGGTCGCGGACGGCGTGTTCCCGGTCGCGCACGACGAACGCCGGGAGACCGCCCGCGGCTACGTCGACCAGCGCCACCCGCAGGGTCTGCCGTTCGGCACCGCCCACGCACCGGGCCTGATCGCGACGGTCCGCGGACCCCTCACCCCGGTCAGCACCACCGACCCGCGGACGACGGTCACCGTGGACGTCCGCCACCACGGCCCGCGCCCGATCGACCTGCCCGTCCCGCTCTACGGCCGCCGCCACGAGCTCGGCGTCCGTCCCCGCCGCCGCACCCTGCTCGCGGTCCGGCGTGTCGTCCTGGCACCGGGCGAGCGCACCACGCTGACCTACGACCTGGACCTCGACGCGCTGGGCTCCTGGTCCACCGGCGAGCCGGTCGCCGTCCCGGTCCACCTCTCGCTCTGGTCCGGCCCGGACCTCGACCCGCCGGAGGACGCCGTCACCCTCCGCGTCACCGAACCCGACGGCATGGCACCGTGGGACCGATGACGTCCTCGGCGCAC
>NZ_JANZKP010000090.1 GCF_025642745.1 Cellulomonas sp. RIT-PI-Y | reverse complement strand
GTCAAGGAATCCCCTATGCGCACTCCCCGCGCCGGCATCGGCGTCTCCCTCACCCTGGTCGCAGCCCTGGCCCTGGCCGCCTGCGGCTCCGGCGGCAGCGACGACACCGGAGCGTCGGCCTCCTCCGACGACACCGAGATCGTGATCGGCTCCACCAACGAGCCCACCGGGCTGGTCCGGAACGTCGGCGGGTCCTCCGGCGTCTCCCAGACCATGACCCGCAACGTCTTCGAGGGGCTGACCAGCGTCGACGTCGACGGCCAGGTCATCCCGACGCTCGCCGAGTCCTGGGACGTGTCCGACGACGGCCTGACCTACACCTTCCACCTGCAGACCGGGGCCGCGTTCCACGACGGCACCGACCTGACCGCGGACGACGTGGTGTGGTCGATCACCGAGGCGATCGGCCCGGACTCCAAGGCCGCCCGCAAGAGCGACCTGCAGACCATCCAGACCGTGACCGCGGTCGACGACGACACCGTCGAGCTCGACCTGTCCCGCGCCTCGCAGGGCCTGACGTTCTACCTGGCCTCGATCACCATCGTGAAGAGCGGCGACACCGAGCTGGACTCGGACAACGGCACCGGGCCCTACCGGTTCGTCGAGTGGGTGCAGGGCGACCACCTCACCATCGAGCGCAACGACGACTACTGGGGTGAGCCCGCCAAGAACGCGGGCGTGACGTTCCGGTTCTTCCAGGACACCACCGCGCTGAACAACGCGCTGCTCACCGGTGACCTGGACCTGGTCATCGCGGAGGACTCCCCGGACCAGCTGGTGCAGTTCCAGGACAACCCGGACTTCACCATCACCGAGGGCACCAGCACCACCAAGCAGCTCTGGGCGTTCAACGACCGCGAGGCGCCGTTCGACGACGTCCGGGTCCGCCAGGCGCTGTACCGCGCCATCGACCGGGACGCGATCCTGTCGGCGGTGTGGGACGGCTACGGCCAGGTCATCGGCTCGATGGTCCCGCCGAGCGACCCCTGGTACGTCGACCTGAGCGAGCAGAACGCCTATGACCCGGACGGCGCCGCGGCGCTGCTGGCCGAGGCCGGGGTCACCGATCTCACGATCTCCGTCGATTACATCCCGGACGACACCACCGAGGCGATCCTGGCGCTGCTGACCAAGAACCTGGCCGCGGTCGGCGTCACCCTGACCCCGAACCCGATCGACGACGCCACCTGGTACCAGAAGGTCTACACCGACCACGACTTCGAGACGACGCTGATGGGCCACGTGAACCCGCGCGACGTCCTCTGGTACGCGAACCCGGACTTCTACTGGGGCTACGACAACGCCCAGGTGCAGCAGTGGGTGACCGAGGCGGACGAGGCGTCCACCGAGGCCGAGCAGGTCGAGCTGCTGACCCAGGTGAACCAGACCATCGGCGAGGAGGCGGCGTCCGCCTGGCTGTACCTGGACCCGCAGATCCGGGTCGCCCGGTCCGACATCAGCGGCTTCCCGGAGAACCAGGTGACCGAGTCCTTCTACGTCGCCGACATCGTCCGGGAGTCCTGAGTCGATGAAGGGCGTGCTGTTCCGGGTCGGCGCTCTGCTGATCTCGTTGGTGCTGGCCAGCGTGGTGGTCTTCGTGGTGCTCCGGCTGCTGCCGGGCGACGCCGCGGGCGCCTCGCTCGGGGTCGGCACCACCACCGATCAGCTGGAGTCGCTGCGCAGCGAGCTGGGCACCGACCAGCCCGTCCCGGTGCAGTACGCCCAGTGGGTGGGTGACCTGGTCCGCGGCGATCTGGGGGACTCCTTCACGTCCCGCCAGCCGGTCGCGGACCTGGTCGCCGCCAAGCTGCCGATCACGGTGCCGCTCAGCCTGGCCGCCTTCGTCCTGGCCGTGCTGATCTCGGTCCCGCTCGGTGTGATCGCGGCCGTCCAGCGGCGGGGTCCGGTCGGGGTGGTGGTGTCCGCGGTGAGCCAGCTGGGGGTGGCCGTCCCGGTGTTCTGGGTCGGGGTGCTGCTGGTGCTGGTCTTCGCCCTGACGCTCGGCTGGCTGCCCTCGGGCGGCTTCCCGCGCCAGGGCTGGGACGACCCGGCCGCCGCCATCCGGTCCCTGGCGCTGCCGGTGGTCACGGTCGCGGTCGCGATGTCCGCGGTGATGGTCCGCTACGTGCGGTCGGCCACCCTGGACGTGCTGGACCAGGACTACCTGCGTACCGCCCGGTCGCTGGGCTACTCGCGCTGGCAGGCCCTGCGCCGGCACGGGCTGCGGAACGCCGCGGTGCCGGTGGTGTCGATCCTCGGCATCGAGCTGGCGACCTCCCTGCTCGGAGCGGTGGTGATCGAGAACGTCTTCGCGCTGCCCGGTCTGGGCACCCTGTTGCTGACCTCGGTCACCGGCCGCGACCTGCCGGTGGTGCAGACCCTGGTGCTGGCGCTGACCGCGGTGGTGCTGCTGATGAACGCCCTGGTCGACATGCTGCAGCGCGTGATCGATCCGCGGCTGCGCCGGACGGGGGTGACGGCGTGATCACCTCCCACGACACCACTCACGCTGCCGCGGAGGCGTCCGGATGAGCGTCGACGTGACCGCACCGATCGACACGACGGTCCGGGTGCGGCGCCCCCGCCGCTGGTCGCCGTCCCTGATCGCCGGGATCGTGCTGGTCGGCCTGGTCGCCGCCGTCGGGCTGCTGTCCCTGGTCTGGACCCCCTACGCCCTCGACGACACCAGCAGCGGCGCCCGGCTCGGCGGCCCGAGTGCGAGCAACTGGGCCGGCACCGACCGGCTCGGCCGCGACCTGTTCAGCCAGATCATGGTGGGCGCCGGGAACGCGCTGGTCGTCGCCGCCGCGTCCATGCTGGTCGCCGGCGTGCTCGGGGTGCTGATCGGCGTCCTGGCCGGGGCCACCCGCCAGTGGGTCGACATCACGCTGCTGTCGGCGGTCGATCTGCTGATCGCCTTCCCGACCCTGCTGCTCGCCATGCTGATCGTCACCGTGCGCGGGGCGTCGCTGTCCTCCGCGATCTGGGCGATCGGCATCGCCGGGTCCGCGGTGATCGCCCGGGTGACCCGGGTGAACGTGGCCCGGGTGCTGCGCGAGGACTACATCACCGCCGCGCAGGCCGCGGGCACCGGGTGGTGGGGCACCATCACCCGGCACGTGATCCCGAACGTCGCGCCGACCCTGCTGGTGCAGCTGATGCTGCTCGGCGGCTCCGCGGTGCTGGCCGAGGCCTCGCTGTCCTACCTGGGGCTCGGCGCGCCGCCACCGAACGCGTCCTGGGGCCGGCTGCTGCACGAGGCGCAGTCCACCATGACCGTCCAGCCGTGGGGCGCGATCCTGCCCGGCCTGGCGATCGTGGTCACCGTGCTCGGACTCAATCTGCTCGGCGACGGCATCCGCGAACGGACCGACCCGAGCCTGCGAGGGGACCGATGACCGGCTTGCTCGAACTGCACGACCTCACGGTCACCACCTCCACCGGCCGCACCCTGCTGGACCGGGTGTCGTGGTCGCTGGACGCCGGTGGTCGCCTCGGCGTGGTCGGCGAGTCCGGCTCGGGCAAGTCGCTCACCGCCGCCGCCGTGCTCGGCCTGCTGCCGGACGGGATGACCGCCACTGGCCGCGTCCTGCTGGACGGCACCGACCTGCTGACCCTGCCCGAACGCCGGATGCGCTCGATCCGGGGCGGACAGATCGCGATGGTCTTCCAGGAGCCGCTGACCGCCCTGGACCCGCTGATGACCGTCGGTCGTCAGATCGCCGGACCGCTGCGCCTGCACCGCGGGCTGCGCGGCCCCGCCGCCGTCGCCGAGACCGAGCGCCTGGCCCGGCTGGTCCGGCTGGACGACACCGAGCGGATCCTCGGTTCCTATCCCTGGCAGCTGTCCGGCGGTCAGCGCCAGCGGGTCGCGCTCGCGATGGCCCTGGCCTGCGAGCCCCGGATCCTGATCGCCGACGAGCCGACCACCGCGTTGGACGTCACCGTCCAGGCCGAGGTGCTCGACCTGCTCGACGACCTGGTGGACCGCACCGGCGTCGGCCTGGTGTTCGTCTCCCACGACCTGCCGGTGATCGCCCGGGTCGCCCGGGACCTCGCGGTGATGCGGGACGGCCGGGTCGTCGAGCTGACCGCGGTCGCCGAGGCCCTCGCCGGCGGGCAGCACCCGTACACCCGGGAGCTGGTCTCCGCAGCCCGCGCAGGACAGCTGCCCCGACAGGAGGACCGATGACCGAGCCGCTGCTCAGCGCCGACCGGGTCACCCGCGTGTTCCGCGGCACCCGTGCCCTGGACGGCGTCGACCTGACCGTGCACGCCGGGCGCTCGGTCGGGATCGTCGGCGAGTCCGGCTCCGGCAAGTCGACCCTGCTCCGCCTGCTGCTCGGCCTGGACTCCCCCACCTCCGGCACCCTCCGGTTCCGGGGCGAGGAGCTGAACCGCAAGGACCGCGGACTGCTGCGCCGCCTCCGCCGGGACGTGCAGGTGGTGTTCCAGGACCCGCGGTCGTCGCTGGATCCGCGGATGTCGGTGGGCGCGGCGATCGCCGAACCGCTGCGGTCGCTCCGGGTGCAGGGCGACCACCGGTCCCGGGTGGCCGAGGTGCTGCGCGCGGTGGGCCTGGACCCGGACGTCACGAGCCGGTACCCCGCGCAGTTCTCCGGCGGTCAGCGACAGCGGATCGCGATCGCCCGCGCGCTCGCACCGTCGCCCAGCGTGCTGATCGCGGACGAGCCGGTCAGCGCGCTCGACGTGTCGGTCCGGGCCCAGGTGGTGGCCCTGCTCGACCGGTTGCGGGCCGAGCAGGGGCTGACCCTCGTGCTGGTCAGTCACGACATCGGCATCGTCGGGCAGCTCTGCGAGGAGACCGTGGTGCTGCACCACGGCCGGGTCGTCGAGCAGGGCGCGACGGCGCAGGTCCTGGCCGATCCGGCCCAGCCGTACACCCGCCGCCTGCTCAGCGCCGTGCCCCGACTGGACTGACACCCGACCCGCCGTCCTCCCGTGACCCGTGACCGTCCCGTCCTAGCCGAGTGCGGAAAAGTCGTCGCTTTACGGGCGGTTTGGGCGACAAGTTCTTCGCACTCG
>NZ_JANZKP010000009.1 GCF_025642745.1 Cellulomonas sp. RIT-PI-Y | reverse complement strand
AGCGGGTGCGCGCCGGCCCGGTCCTCCTCTCCCTGGTGCTGCTCGGCGGGCTGACGGCCTGCACCGGCAGCACCCCCCTGCCCACACCCTCGGTCACCGGTGGCGTCGGCACCCCGGCGCCCACCGAGACCCTGCTGCCCTCACCAACGGCGACCGTCTCCACGGTCGGCGGGCTGGCCGAGGGATTCCCGGCCGACCTGGTCCCGGTGCCGGAGTGCAGTGAGATCCTGATGTCCGCCGCCGAACCGGATCCGGACACCGGGCTGACCACCGTGAGCCTGAACCTGCGCAGCGTGCTGGGCACCGAGGACCTGGTCGCCGCCTACCGCGCACCGCTGACCGCCGCCGGATTCGTCGAGACGGCCACCGACCCGGGCGCCGGACTCGCCGCCAGCTCCACCTTCGTGCGGGGCGACGGCAGCGAGGTGCTCACCCTGGGCGTGCTGGACCGCGACGGCGTGCGCACGGTGACCATCGGCGGAACCGTCAGGCTGTAGCCCGCGCGACCAGGCCGTACGCTCGCAGGGTGAACGACGCCACCCCTCTGGTCGACCTGGAGGGCGTGCGCGCCCAGGTGGACGCCCAGCTCACCGCCCACCTCGACGCGCTGGAACCGGAGCTGGCCGGGATGGGCGCCGGCACCGCCCCGCTGATCCAGGCGCTGCGCCTGATGCTGTCCGGTGGCAAGCGACTGCGGGCGGCGTTCTGCTATTGGTCCTGGCGAGCCCACGGCGGCGACCGCACCGGTGACGGCGCCACCGCGGCGCTCCGGGTCGGTGCGGCGCTCGAGCTGTTCCAGGCCGCCGCGCTGTTCCACGACGACGTGATGGACGACTCGGACACGCGGCGCGGGCTGCCCGCCGCACACCGCAGCTTCGCGCACACCCACCGCACCGCCGAGTGGTCCGGCGACGACCGGCGCTACGGCGAGTCGGCCGCGATCCTGCTGGGCGACCTGGCGCTGATCGCCGCCGAGCGGGAGTTCTCCGCCGCGGTGGTCGGCATCGATCCGGTACGGGCGACCCGGGCCCGGGCGGTCTTCGACCGGATGCGCACCGAGGTCACCGTCGGCCAGTACCTGGATCTGCAGGCACAGGTGCTGCCGTGGGGCACCGACCCGGCAGGCGACGAGCAGCGTGCCCGGGAGGTGATCCGGGCCAAGACCGCGCGGTACAGCGTCGAGCACCCGATCCTGATGGGCGCCGCGCTGGCCGGTGCGGACGACCTGGCGCTCGCCGCGGCCAGCGCCTTCGGGCTCCCGCTCGGCGAGGCGTTCCAGCTCCGCGACGACCTGCTCGGGGTGTTCGGCGACCCGGCCACCACCGGCAAGCCCGCCGGGGACGACCTGCGCGAGGGCAAGCGCACCGTGCTGGTGGCCCGGGCGATGGCGGCGGCCGGTCGCGCCGGGGAGCTCCCGGTGATGGAACGCCTGCGCACCGAGCTCGGCGACCGCGGCATGGACGAGGACGCCTGCCTGGCGTTGGCGGAGCTGATCCGCAGCACCGGCGCCGTGGACGAGGTCGAGCAGCTGATCGACCTGCTGGTCGCGGAGGCCGAGCGGGCCTGGGCGATGGCGACGCTGGCGGACCCGGGGCGGGAGATGCTGCTCCGGCTGGGCCGGGCCGCCGTGCAGCGACAGGCCTGACCGGCTGCTAGAGCTCGGCCTGCGCCAGACGCCGCACCGCGGTCTTGTGGCCCGCGCGCAGCAGGTCGATCGGGCGGCCCGGCAGCGAGTCGTCGGGGGTGTAGAGCCAGGCGATCGCCTCGCCGTAGCTGAACCGGGCGTCGCCGAGCAGCGTCAGCGTGCCCTGCAGCGACGCGAGCACCGTGGCACTGCCGCCCTCGTCCCGCTCGTCCGCACTGGGGTTCGCGGCGTCGATCGGCACCAGGAACTCGGCGGGGATGCTGAGCACCGGCGGGTCGCCCCGGCGGACACCCGCGAGCCGACCCTCCTTGAGCAGGCGGCGGACGCGTCCGGCGTCCACGCCCAGCGCGTCGGCGACATCGGGGATCGTGAGCCAGGAGTCGACGAGGTCCTCCGGCTGGTTCAAGGCGGTCACGCCCGGCAGCCTACGCCCGGGTGACCTGCGGACCCGCCGCCACCCGATCCGGCGGCGAACCAGACAATCCGCCGCTTCGACTTCCCACTCCCGCGGAGGTGCATTACCGTCACACCAGTCACAACAGTCACATGTGCCTCATACGTGCCTCCTTCCTCAGGAGCACCACGGACACCGACAGCCACACCTCAGCCCCAGGGATCTCTCATGACGCAGTCCGCACTCGCGATCGCCGACGACGCCCGCAGCCCCCGTCCGCGCGCCCGCCGCCTGGCGACGAACACCGGCGCGACCCTGGCTCTGGCCGCTCTCGCGGTGGGCACCTCCTCCTCGATCGCCCACGCGGACGAGGAGTACACCGTCCGCAAGGGCGACACGGTCAGCCACATCGCCAAGCAGTTCGGCACCACCGTCTCCGCGGTCCGCACCGCGAACGGCCTGAACGCCTCGGGCTTCATCCGGGAGGGCCAGACCCTCACCATCCCCACCACCGGCACGACGACCGGGACCCCCGCCGCGACGCCGGCCGCGACCGGGAGCCACACCGTGGCGCAGGGCGAGACGGTCTCCGCGATCGCCGCCCGCTACGGCAGCACCGTCGACGCGATCGTGTCGGCGAACGGGCTGGACGCCCGCGCCTTCATCCGCGCCGGACAGACGTTGACCATCCCCGGCGCAGGAGCCCCCGCGGCGACGACCACCGGCACCTCGACCGGCGGCAGCCACACGGTCGCGCAGGGCGAGACGGTCTCCGCGATCGCCGCCCGCTACGGCACCACGGTGAGCGCCGTCGTCTCGGCGAACGGACTGAATGCGCAGGCGTTCATCCGCGCGGGACAGACCCTGACCATCCCCGGCGCCACGACGGCGGCGACGGTCACCACGACCAGCGCCTCCGGTGAGCAGCTGGTCGGCAGCACCTTCCTGGGCCGAACCTACCCGGCCGCCACCGTGGCCTCGGCGAACGAGAACAAGGCCACCCTGCTCGCAGTCGGGGTGCCCTCCACCTCGCAGATGCAGGACAAGGTTGCCAGCACCGCCCGCCAGATGGGCGTCGACCCGTCGCTGGCGCAGGCGATCGCCTTCCAGGAGTCCGGCTTCGACCACACCTCGGTCTCCCCCGCGAACGCGATCGGCGTGATGCAGGTCATCCCGACCTCCGGCGACTGGGCCTCCGACCTGGTGGGTCGCGAGCTCAACCTGCTCGACCCGGACGACAACGTGGTCGCGGGCGTCGCGATCATCCGTCAGCTGCTGAAGTCCACCGGCGGGGACACCGCGACCGCCATCGCGGCCTATTACCAGGGCCTCGGCTCGGTGCGCAGCAACGGGATGTTCGCCGACACCCGCCGCTACGTGGCCAACGTCCAGACGCTCACGGCACGCTTCTGACCCACGGCATCCCCGGGTTCTCCTGGGGTCGCCCGTAGACTCCAGCCCGTGGGAACCACTATCACCGATCCGCTCGTCGGCCAGCTGGTCGACGGCCGGTACCAGGTCGTCTCGCGGATCGCGCGCGGCGGCATGGCCACCGTCTACCTGGCGGTGGATCGACGGCTCGACCGCGAGGTCGCGCTCAAGGTGATGCATCCGCACCTGGCGGAGTCCTCCGGTGGCGCGGACTTCGTGGCCCGGTTCCGCCGGGAGGCGCGCGCCGCGGCACGGCTCACCCACCCCGGCCTGGTCTCCGTCTTCGACCAGGGGCTGGACGGGGAGACGTCCTACCTGACGATGGAGTACGTCTCCGGCGGCAACCTGCGGCACCGGCTGGCCGCCCGCGGCTCGTTGGCCGTCGGCGAGGCCCTGGATCTGGCCGACGCGGTGCTCGACGCGCTGTCCGCCGCCCATCGCGCCGGGCTGGTCCACCGGGACATCAAGCCCGAGAACGTGCTGCTCACCGCGGAGGACCGGGTCAAGGTCGGCGACTTCGGACTGGCCCGCGCGGTCACCGAGGTCACCTCCGCCACCACCGGCACCGTGCTCGGCACCGTCGCCTACCTGGCCCCCGAGCTGGTCACCCGGGGCGCCAGTGACGCCCGGACCGATGTGTACGCCACCGGCGTCCTGCTCTACGAGGCGATCACCGGCCGCCAGCCCTTCACCGGCGAGACCCCGATCCAGATCGCGTTCCAGCACGTGAACGACGACGTGCCGCCGCCCTCCGACATCGCCGACTGGCTGCCCACCGAGGTGGACGCCCTGGTCGGCGCCCTGACCGCCCGTGACCCGGACGACAGACCCGCCGACGCCGCGGCCGCGCTCGCCCTGCTCCGCCGCACCCGGGACGAGCTGGACGAAGCCACCCTGGCCCGCCGGGTCGACGTCGAGCCCAGCACCCCGGTCCTCCCGGCCGACGAGGACGACGACGAGAGCGCCGCGGACGAGGCGGCAGCCGCCGGCGACGCCCCGACCTCGAAGATCGAGGCGCTGTCCCGCGGCGGCACGGTCGCGCTGCCGATCGGCCTGGGCGCGGACCCGGCGTCCGGCTCCCCCACCCCGGCCCCGCGCCGGCGGCGACGCCGGATCCTGGTCGTCGCCGCGGTGCTGCTGGCCACCGCGCTGATCGGCGGCGGGACGTGGTGGTTCCAGACTCTCGGACCCGGCGCGTACACCACGGTCCCGTCGGTCGAGTCCCTCACCGAGGACCAGGCCCGCCAGGCGCTCGACGACGCCGGGCTGGACGTGGACGTGGAACAGGCCTTCGACGACGCTGCCGCGGCGGGCACCGTGTTCGACTCCTCGCCGGGCTCCGGCGAACGGGTCCGCAAGGACGGCACCGTCACGCTCACCGTGTCCCGCGGCCCGGACGTGGTCGCGGTGCCCGACGGCATCGTCGGCGCCCTTCAGGCCGACGCCGAGTCCGCGCTGACGTCCGCGGGCCTGACCGTGGACTACGAGGACGCCGAGTACTCCGACGACGTCGCCAACGGCATCGTGCTCGCGCTCACCGGGCAGGACGGCGGGGACCTCGCGCCGAACACCAGCCTCAAGCGCGACACCACCGTGCTGCTCACCGTGTCGAAGGGACCGGAGCCGGTCACCGTGTTCTCCGTGGTCGGCGCGACCCTCGACACCGCGACCGCCCAACTCGCCGACGCGGGGCTGAAGCTCACGTCGGAGGAGGTGTTCTCCGACACCGTGCCGGCCGGCAGCGTGGTCGAGCAGGACCCGGTCGCGGGCACCGCGGCGCACCGGACCGACACCGTGCACGTGACGGTGTCGAAGGGGCCGGAGATGGTGACCGTGCCCAATCTGCGCGGCAAGCAGTACGACGAGGCGAAGCAGATCCTCGAGGGCCTGGGCCTGGTCGCCGACCGCCAGAACATCCTGGGCGGCATCTTCGGCACCGTCCGCGACCAGAGCGTCGGAGCGGACACCCAGGTCGCGAAGGGCAGCACAGTCACCCTGACCGTCGTCTGACCCGCCCGCCCCGCACACACGGGAACGGCCCGGCCGGGGCCCACCACGAACCCCGGCCGGGCCGTCGCCCGGTGTCACCGCGTCACTTGGCGGTGAGGTTGCCTCCGTTGGTGCGGATCACGTCCGCGTACCAGTGGAAGGACTTCTTCTTGTAGCGGTCCAGCGTGCCGGAGCCGTCGTCGTTGCGGTCGACGTAGATGAAGCCGTACCGCTTGCTGAGCTGGGCGGTCGACGCCGACACCAGGTCGATGCAGCCCCAGGTGGTGTAGCCGAGCACCTCGACGCCGTCCTGGATGGCCTCCCCGACCTGGTACAGGTGGTCGTTGAGGTAGGCGATCCGGTAGTCGTCCTCGACGGTCTTGACACCGTCGACCTCGACCAGCCGGTCCTTGGCGCCCAGACCGTTCTCCACGATGAACAGCGGCTTCTGCCACCGCTCCCAGAACTGGTTCATCACGATCCGCAGGCCGACCGGGTCGATCTGCCAGCCCCACTCGGAGGCCTCCAGCGTCGGGTTCGGCGCACCGAGGATCAGGTTGCCCTCGGACGGGATCTTCGACGCGTCGGCGGTCTGGGTGGAGCTCATGTAGTAGCTGAACGACACGAAGTCGACCGTGTGCTCCTTGAGCAGCGCGCGGTCCTCGTCGGTGATGTTCAGCTCCACGCCCAGCTCGCGCAGCTGGCGCAGCAGGTAGCCCGGGTACTCGCCGCGCACGTGCACGTCGCCGAAGGCCAGGTTCTCGTGGTCGGCCCGCTGCGCCGCCAGCGCGTCCTGCGGGTCCGGGGTCAGCGGGTAGAACGGCACCGCGATGACCATGCAGCCGATCATGGCCTGCGGCACCAGCTCGCGGGCGATCTTGGTGGCCAGCGAGGACGCGACCAGCTCGTGGTGGACGGCCTGGTACAGGTCCTGCTTGGTGAGCTGGTCCTTCGGCGTGAGGATGCCGCCGCTCATCAGCGGGGCGTGCAGCACGGAGTTGATCTCGTTGAAGGTCAGCCAGTACTTCACCCGGGAGCCGTACCGCGCGAAGATCGTCCGCACGTAGGTCTCGAAGAACCCGATCAGGTCGCGGGAGACCCAGCCGTCGTACTTCTGGGCCAGGGCGAGCGGCGTCTCGTAGTGGGAGATGGTGACCAGCGGCTCGATGCCGTGCTTCTCCAGCTCGTCCAGCAGCCGGTCGTAGAAGGCCAGGCCCTCCTCGTTCGGCTCCGCGTCGTCACCGTTCGGGAAGATCCGGGACCAGGCGATCGAGAACCGGTAGGTCCGGAAGCCCATCTCCGCGAACAGCGCGATGTCCTCGGCGTACCGGTGGTAGTGGTCGATGCCCTGGAGCTTCAGGTTCTCCGGCGTCGGCTCCGCGGTGGGCGGACCCGAGATGCCCTGGGGCATGACGTCCTGGATGGACGGGCCCTTGCCGCCCTCGTCGTAGGCGCCCTCCAACTGGTTCGCGGCGGTGGCGCCACCCCACAGGAAGCCATCGGGGAACGGGGTCGTGGCAGTCACTTCAGTGCACCTCTCGTCGTCGTCGACTGTTGTGATCACAGGCCGAGCAGCTGCTTGACCTGCGGGTCCGTGAGCTCGAGTGCGGCAGCCCGGGCCTCGGAGGCGGTACGGGCCGCACGAGCGGCGGCCGCGATCTCCTGGCAGCGCGCCAGGGAGTGTCCTCGCACGGCGGCACGGACGGCCGGCACCGCGGAGGGTGACATCGACAGGCTGGTGACGCCCAGCCCGGTGAGCACCAGCGCCATCAGCGGGTCGGAGGCGGACTCGCCGCACACGCCCACCGGCTTCGACTGGGCCCTGCCGCCGTCGGCGGTGGCCGCGACCAGGTCGAGCACCGCGGGCTGCCACGGGTCGAGCAGGTCGGACAGCTCGCCGCGCAGACGGTCGGTGGCCATCGTGTACTGCGCCAGGTCGTTCGTGCCCAGGGACACGAAGTCGACGTCCTGCAGCACGTCCGCGCAGCGCAGCGCGACCGCCGGGACCTCGACCATCACGCCCACGGTCTTCAGCCCGGCGTCCCGCGCGGCGGCGGCGAAGTCGGCGGCCTCGGACGGGGTCGCGATCATCGGCGCCATCACCCACAGCTCGGCGCCGGTCTCCTGCTGGGCGCGCCCGAGGGCGGTCAGCTGGTCGGCCAGCAGCTGGGGCAGGGTGCGCACCAGGCGATAGCCGCGCACACCCAGCGCCGGGTTCTCCTCCACCGACTGCTGGGCGAACGCCAGCGGCTTGTCGGCACCGGCGTCGATGGTCCGGACGACGACCTTGCGGCCCGCGAAGGACCGCAGCACGGCGGTGTAGGTCTCCACCTGCTGGTCGACGGTGGGCGCGGTCTGCTGCTCGAGGAACAGCACCTCGGTGCGGAACAGTCCGACGCCCTCGACCGCGGTCGCGGCGGCGCGCTCGGCGTCCGCGGCGGTGCCGATGTTGGCGAGCAGCTGCACCCTGTGACCGTCGGAGGTGGCGCCCGGCTCGGTGTCCTGGGTCAGGCGATCGGCGGCGGCACGGCGGTCGGCGACCTCCTGCACCAGCGCGGCGTCCGGCTCGACCGTGACGGTGCCGGCGGCGGCGTCCACCACGACCACAGTGCCCGCGGTCAGCTCGGTGACCCCCGGCACCCGCACGATGCACGGCAGGCCGAGCTGGCCGGCGATGATCGCGGTGTGGCCGGTCGGGCCGCCCTGTTCGGTGACGATGCCGAGCACCTTGGTCAGGTCGAGCGCCGAGGTGTCCGCCGGGGACAGGTCCTCGGCGGCGACGACGGACGGCTCGGTGAGCTCGCCGAGGCCGGGCTCCGGGGCGCCGAGCACCTGGGCGATCACCCGGTCCTTGACGCTGCGCAGGTCGGTGACCCGCTCGGCCATGTAGCCGCCGACGGCGGCGAACATCTCGCACACCTGCTCGACGGCCTCCGACACCGCGTGCGCCGGGCCGGTGCCCGAGGCGAGGCGCTGCTCGACGTCGGCGATCAGCGCCGGGTCCTCGGCCATCTGGGCGGTGGCGCCGAGCACCTCGGCCAGGGTGCCCTCGGCGGAGTCGGCGCGCGCCTGCAGATCGGCGGCGACGGCGGTGAAGGCCGCCTGCACCCGTGCCAGATCGCCGTCGGCCGCGGGGGCCTCGTCGGCGGGCAGGGTGATCGCGGGACGGGCGACGGCGAGGGGTCCGAGGACGATGCCCCGGCCGACACCGACCCCGGTGAGGGTGTTCCCGGCCATCGCGCTCACACCCCGGCGGCGTCGAGGTCGGTCGACAGCAGCTCGGCGAGCTGGTCCAGCGCGGCGTCGGCGCCGTCGCCCTCGACGGTGAGCTCGGCGGTCTCGCCGTGCTTGAGGCCCAGACCCATGACCATGAGCAGGCTGGCGGCGTTCACGGCGGCGACGCCGGGACGGCCGATGGTGACCTGGGCGCCGGTGGCGGCGGCCGCCTTGGTGAAGATCCCCGCGGGACGGGCGTGCAGGCCCACGGACGAGGCGATGGTGACATTGCGCTGCGGCACTGGTCGGACTCCCCATTGCAGTCAAACGTGCGGTACACCCGCCGGCTTCTCCGCCGGCCGGGCAACAAAAAAGACCTGCACGGACCGCTGGTGCGGTCCGCGACAGGTCTTGCCTGATCGAGTCAGTAACAATCCTCGCGATGGCCAGATCGTTATACCCGCCCGGCGGAGCCCGGGTCAACCCGGGACCATCGACCCCCGACTTGACCAGCCCTGTTGACAGCTCCCGGCCCATGGGGCAGTCTGTGCGTCCGTCGCCCCCCTGGCGACCGCGCAGAACTGGGATTGTTACTGCTGGCAGCAGGCAAAACCCGAGCTGAGCGAGCTGACTCCATGCCTGGAGTCCGGCTTGCCACGGCTCGGGTTTTTTTGTTGCCCGGACGACCCCCGGGGGCGGCGCGACACGGATTCGAGGAGGAATCGTGGCTTCCGCCAGCAAGTACCAGACGATCGCCGAGGACGTCCTTCGCGGCGTCGGCGGCAAGGACAACGTCGCATCGGTCGTGCACTGCGCGACCCGCCTGCGGTTCCGCCTGAAGGACCGCAGCCAGGCCGACAAGGGCGCCGTCGAGGCGACCTCCGGCGTGATCACGGTGATGGAGTCGGGCGGCCAGTTCCAGGTCGTCATCGGCAACACCGTCCCCAAGGTGCACGAGGCGCTCGGCGAGCTCGGCGTGAACATCGGCACCGACTCGGATGCCGCCGGTGACGCCGAGGTCGGGAACAAGGGCAACCTGATGGCCCGGTTCATCGACATGATCACCAGCATCTTCACGCCGTTCCTGTGGATCCTGGCCGCCACCGGCCTGATCAAGGCGCTGCTGGCTCTGGTCGCGAAGATCACCCCCGACTTCGCCGGGGGCACCACCTACGCCATGTGGTACGCCGCCGGTGACGCCGCGTTCCAGCTGCTGCCGATCTTCATCGCGATCACCGCGGCCCGGAAGTTCAAGGCGAACGTCTACACCGCGGTCGCCATCGCGGCCGGCCTGCTCTACGGCAACCTGTTCGCGCAGATGGCCCTGGCGGACGGCTCCGTCGTCAACCTGCAGACCTTCTCCGCCGGTGGCGGGGACGTGACCTTCCTGGGCATCCCGCTGCTGCTCGGCATCCCGCAGGCCTTCGGCATGACCGTGGCCCTGCCCAGCGCGCTGTCCGCGGTGATCCCGATCATCATCGCGGTCTACGCCCAGTCCAAGTTCGAGCCGCTGGTCGCCAAGGTCCTGCCGGACTTCCTGCGCAACTTCGTCACCCCGATGATCGTGCTCGCCGTCCTGGTCCCGCTGACCTACATCCTGATCGCCCCGCTGGCCAACGTCGTCTCCTCCGGGATCTCGAACGGCATCAACGCGATCTGGGACACCGTGCCGTGGCTCGGTGGCGCCCTGATGGCCGGTCTGTGGCAGGTGTTCGTGATCTTCGGTGTGCACTGGGGCTTCGTGCCGATCATGACGAACGAGCTCACCGACCAGGGCTTCTCCTACCTGACCGCCGCGCTGTTCCCGGCCGTGCTGGCCCAGGCCGGTGCCGTCGTCGCCGTGATGATCCGCACCAAGAACAAGGACCTGCGCGCCGTCGCCGGTCCGGCCGCGGTCTCCGGCTTCCTGGCCGGCATCACCGAGCCCGCGATCTACGGCGTGACCCTGCGCCTGAAGAAGCCGTTCATCTACGCCGCGATCTCCGGCGCCGTCGGTGGCGCGATCGTCGCCGTCGGTGGCGGTGCGACCGACGTCTTCGCCCTGCCGGGCCTGATCACCATCACCGCCACTCTCAACCACGGCTTCACCTCCGTGGTGATCGGCACCGCGGTCGCCGTGGTGCTGGCCTTCGTGCTGACCCTGGTGCTCGGCTTCAAGGACATCCCGGCCAAGGACGAGGCCCCGACCGCCCCCGAGGCCACGGCGCCCGGGGCAGGCTCCCCCGCCGCGGGCTCCGGCACCGCCACCGCCACCCTGACCTCCACCCAGGTGATCGAGGTCGCCGCCCCGGTGAACGGCACCGTGGTGCCGCTGGCCGAGGTCAGCGACAAGGTGTTCTCCTCCGGCGCGCTGGGCAAGGGCGCCGGGGTGGTCCCCGCCGACGGCCGCGTGGTCTCCCCGATCAGCGGCACCGTGGTCAGCGTCCTGCCGCACGCCTACGGCCTGGTCTCGGACGACGGCGTCGAGGTGCTGGTGCACGTCGGGATCAACACCGTCGAGCTGGACGGCAAGGGCTTCACCCCGGCCGTGCAGCAGGGCGCCCAGGTCCTGCCCGGCACCGAGCTGGTCACCGTCGACCTGGACGTGATCCGCGCCGCCGGCCTGGACACCACCACCATCGTGCTGGTCACCAACTCGGACGCCTATGCCGACGTGGTGGCCGCTCCGGCCGGTGCGACCAGCACGGGCACGGCGCTGCTGACCGTGGTCGCCTGATCCTGACAGCGGAGCCGGATACCATCCGGTAGCCGCATGCCGAACGCCGGTGTCCCGGGCCTCGCGGCTCCGGACACCGGCGTGTCACCAGTGAATCGGAGCGCAGGTGCAGGTCACCAAGGTCTTCAACAACAACGTGCTGCTGGCCGCGGACGACCGCGGCCAGGAGTTCGTGCTGATGGGCAAGGGACTCGGCTTCCAGACCCGGCCGGGCGACGACGTGCGCCCGGACGAGGTGGAACGCACCTTCGTCCCCGGCGGGTCGACCACCCCGGAGCGGATCGCCGCGCTGGTGGAGGAGATCCCGGCCGAACGGATCGACCTCACCCAGGAGATCGTCGACCTGGCTCGCCAGCGCCTGGGCACCCAGATCGACTCGCACGTGATCATCCCGCTGGCCGACCACATCGTGTTCGCCCTGCACCGTGCTTCCGAGGGCCTCACCATCACCTACCCCCTGCAGTGGGAGGTGCTGCACCTCTACCCGCGCGAGGTGGCCTTCGCCCGGGAGGCTCTGGAGCTGATCCGCAGTCGCACCGGCGTCGAACTCCCCCAGCTGGAGGCCGTGCCGCTCGCCCTGCACTTCGTCAACGCGCAGTTCGGCGCGGACGACCTCAGCCGGACGATGGAGATGACCGAGGTGTTCGGCGCGGTGCTCGGCATCCTCCGCGAACAGCTCGGCCTCGCGCTGGACGAGGAGTCGCTGGACGTCGCCCGGTTCATCACCCACCTGCGCTACCTGGTGGTGCGCCAGCAGCGCGGGGTGATGCTGGAGGACCAGCAGGGCGTGCTCACCGACACCGTCCGCCGTCAGCACCCGCGCGCCTACGCCAGCGCGGAAGCGGTCCGCGACCTGCTGACCGAGCGCTTCGACTGGCGGATCAGCGGCGACGAGATGCTCTACCTCACCCTGCACATCGCCCGGCTCACCGGCGCGGTGTCCTGACCACCACGTCCCGACGGCGAGGGAGCCCGGAACCATGGACGATCACACCCTGGCGGCCACCGTGCTGGCTCTGGTCGGCGGACCGGAGAACGTCACCGAGGTGACATCCTGCTGGAGTCGCCTCCGCCTGGTGCTCCGGGACTGGGACGCCCGCGATGACGAGGCGCTCACCGCGCTGGACGAGGTGGCGATGGTGCTGGTGCAGGGCGGGCAGTTCCAGGTCGCGCTGGGTGCCCGCGCGATGCCGGTCAGCCGCGCGGTCCGCGAGCTGCTGGACGCCTGACGCGCCATCCCGCCGACCGGCCGGCCACATGCCGACCTCGGGGCAAGCTGCCCACGTGGGCACGCCCCGCTGACCTCGGCGCCCACCGCCGACCTCAGCGGCACCGGTGCGACATCCGCGGCTCCGGCACACGCGGGACCACGCAGCAGGGGCCGGGTCACGATGACCCGGCCCCTGCCTCGTTCGGTGCGCATGGCTCAGTGCCGACGGAGCAGCTCCGCGACCTGGAAGGCCAGCTCCAGCGACTGCTGGTGGTTCAGCCGCGGGTCGACCAGGGTCTCGTAACGACGGGCGAGCCCCTCGTCGTCGATCTCCTCCGCGCCGCCGAGCACCTCGGTGACGTCGTCGCCGGTGAGCTCCATGTGCAGCCCGCCGGGGACGGTGCCCAGCGCGTGGTGCACGTCGAAGAAGCCGGTGACCTCGTCCATCACATCGGAGAACCGGCGGGTCTTGTACCCGCTGGACGCCGTGATGGTGTTGCCGTGCATCGGGTCGCAGACCCAGGTGACCGGACGGCCGTCGGCGGTGACCTTCTCCACCAGGCCGGGCAGGACGTCGCGGATCCGCGAGGCCCCCATCCGGGTGATGAAGGTGATCCGGCCGGGCTCGCCGCTCGGGTTGAGCCGGTCCATCAGCGCCAGCGCGTCGTCCGCGGTGGTGCCGGGGCCGAGCTTCACGCCGAGCGGGTTCTGGACCCGGGCGAAGTAGTCGACGTGGGCGCCGGACAGCTGCCGGGTGCGCTCCCCGATCCACAGGAAGTGAGCCGAGCAGTCGTAGGGCAGCCCGGTCCGGGAGTCGATCCGGGTGAGCGGCCGCTCGTAATCCAGCAGCAGACCCTCGTGCGAGGAGTAGAAGTCCACCGTGCGCAGGGCGTCGAAGTCGGCGCCGCACGCGGCCATGAACCGGATCGCGCGGTCGATCTCCGCGGCGATCTCCTCGTAGCGGGAGTAGGCCGGGTTGGCCATGAAGCCCCGGTTCCACTCGTGCACCCGCAACAGCGACGCGAAGCCGCCGGTGGTGAACGCGCGGATCAGGTTCAGCGTCGCCGAGGACGTGTGGTACGCCTCCAGCAGCCGCTGCGGGTCCGGGGTGCGGGACGCCTCGGTGAACTCGAAGCCGTTGATGATGTCGCCCCGGAACGCCGGGAGCGTGACACCGTCGCGGGTCTCCTCGTTGGAGGACCGCGGCTTGGCGTACTGCCCCGCCATCCGGCCCATCTTGATCACCGGCAGGCTGGCGCCGTAGGTGAGGACCACGGCCATCTGCAGGATGGTCATGATCTTGCCGCGGATGTTGTCCGCGGTGGCCTCGGCGAAGGTCTCCGCGCAGTCCCCGCCCTGGAGCAGGAACGCCTCACCGCGACCGGCCGCGGCGAGCTGGGCCCGCAGCGCATCGGCCTCACCGGCGAACACCAGGGGCGGCAGCGCGGCCAGCCGGTCGGTGACCCGGTCGAGGGCCGCCGCGTCCGGCCAGGCGGGCTGCTGTGCGGCGTCCAGCGAGCGCCAGGCGTCCAGACCCGCGAGCGTGCGCGGGTCCGGCTCCACGCTCACGAGTGGCTCGCGGGCACCAGCGGCTGGCCGATCTCCGACAGCATCGCGCCGAACCACGGCTGGCTGATGTCGAAGGGCTTGCCACCGGCGATCCGCGGGAAGGCGATGGCCTTGAGCCGGTCGCCGTCCTCCTCGTCGTGGCCGATCACGCCGGGCTCGCCCTTGAGGGCGCACTCCACGGCCAGGTCGGTCATGGACTTGATCAGGCGCAGGTCCTCGGCGTTCGCCGCGGCGGCCCGGGAGTAGTAGCCCGACTTCTGGACCATGACCTTCTCCGCACCGAGCTTCTCCGCGAACTGCTTCGCGAACCAGGCGCCGGGGTTGATCGTGTCCAGCTTGACGTGGCCGAAGGCGTCCCGGCCGACCTCCTGGCCGGAGGCCTCCAGCTGCTCGACGATCTCGTGCATGCCGGCGCCCTCGGACAGGAAGATGTTGACGTTGCCCTGCTCGTCCATGATCGTGCGCAGGCGGGCGGCCTCGGCGTCGATGTCGATCGCGGCCTCGGGCACGAACACCGCGTGGATGTCCCACCGCTCCTTGGACAGGCCGATCTCCGGCAGCCACTCCTGCTGGTCGAGCCACTTGCGGTACTCGACCGCGGCGGCGGCGGTCAGCCAGCCGCAGTGCCGACCCATGACCTCGTGCACGATCAGCATGCGCGGGCCGGAGCGGTGCTCGCCGATGATGTTCGCCGCGAAGCCCGCGGCCTCCTCGGCGGCGGTCCAGGCGCCCAGCGACTGCCGGATCGGGATCACGTCGTTGTCGATGGTCTTGGGCAGACCCACGACGGTCAGGTCGTAGTCGTTCTCGGCCAGGTAGGCGGCCAGGTCGGCGGCGGTGGTGTTGGTGTCGTCGCCGCCGATGGTGTGCAGGACGTCCACGCCGTCGGCCTTGAGCTGCTCGGCGGCGACCTGCAGCGGGTCCTCGCCCTCCTGGACGAGACCGCGCTTGACGCAGTCCGCCTGGTTGGTGAGCTTCACGCGCGAGTTGCCGATCGGCGAGCCGCCGAAGCGGTGCAGCACACCGGCCTTCTTGCGGACCTCGTCGGAGACGACGATCTTCTGGCCCTTGAGCAGCCCGTAGTAGCCGTGCTCATAGGCGATGATCTCGATCTCGGGAGCGATCTCGGTGTACCGCTCGATCAGGCCACCGACGGCCGAGGACAGGCACGGAGCGAAGCCACCCGCGGTCAGGAGCGCGACGCGACGAACCGACATGAGACACACCTCTCGTTGGAACTGCACAGCTGGGCGTTCTGCCCGGGCCACTGAAGGCCATCGGGCGGGATCGAATCCAGGACCGAGGTCCCGGCGCTCACATCCTACTGAGCGGGCGCGTCGTCCTCCGGCGGGACCGGCACCTGGACATCGGGGACCTCGCGACCACCGGGGGCGGCCGCGGCGGCAGCGCTCGCGGCGTCCGGGTGACCGGTGGCGATCCGCGCCTTCTGGGTCGCGGCGTAGATGTCCACGTACTCCTGGCCGGAGATGCTCATCAGGGCGTACATGATCTCGTCGGTGACCGAGCGCAGGATGAAGCGGTCGTTCTCCATGCCCTTGTAGCGGCTGAAGTCGAGCGGCTCACCGATCACCACGCCGATCCGGCGCGGGTGCGGCAGGCGCTGGCCGAGCGGCTGGGCCTTGTCGGTGTCGATCATCGCGATCGGGATCACCGGGGCGCCGGACTCCAGCGCCAGCCGGGCGACACCGGTCTTGCCGCGGTACAGCCGGCCGTCGGGGCTGCGGGTGCCCTCGGGGTAGATGCCGAACAGGTCACCGTCCTCCAGCCGCTTCAGCCCGGTGCGCAGCGCCGCCTCGGAGGCCTTGCCGCCGGAGCGGTCCACCGGGATGGTGCCGACCCCGCGCATGAAGCCCGCGGTCAGCCGGCCCTTGAGCCCCCGGCCGGTGAAGTACTCGTTCTTGCCGATGAAGACGATCTCCCGGTCCAGCACCAAGGGCAGGAAGAAGGAGTCGACCACCGCGAGGTGGTTGCTGGCCAGGATCGCGCCGCCGCTGCTCGGGACGTTCTCCGCTCCACGCACCCAGGGCCGGAACAGCAGGTGCAGCAGCGGGCCGATGAGCACCCGCTTCATCAACCAGTAGAACAACCTGACACCTCTCGACCTGGACTGCGGGACAGTGGCGACCGCACCCCACCTAGAGTGAGGGCATGGCACCCGACCGCTCCGCCGACGACGCCCCCCGCGACGACGAGGGCCGGTCCGACGCACCGGTCACAGACGAGCAGTGGGCCGAGATCGTCGCCGACCTGCGGGACACCACCGAGCCGTCCGGAACCACGACCGACGACGGCGGTGCCGCACCCGGTCCCGCCGTAACCTACCCCGTCGCGCCGTGGGTCTCCGACCGACGCGTCGTGCGACCGGCCGGGAGCGAGGGACGGGACTGGGACGCGACGGCCCAGTTCGAGGCTGCGGAGCGCGAGGTCGACGAGGCCGAGCACTTCGTCCCGCCGCCCGCTCCCCCGGTGTTCGGCGGCGACCCGCTGCTCACGGTGGCCTGGCTGGCGGTCGGCGGGATGCCGATCTTCTGGCTGATCGTGGTGATCGGGTGGAAGAGCGCGCCCGCATCCCTGATGCAGGCCTCCGGCGTGGTGTTCCTGGCCGGGCTCGCGGTGCTGTTCTGGCGGATGCCGCACCGTCGCGAGGGCGGGGACGACGGCAGCGCCGACGACGGCGCCGTCGTTTGAGTCTGACATGGTGTGAGGGTGTGGCCTGAGGGGATGGATCACGACGGACTGCTGCGGATCGGGCTGTTCTCCCGCCTGAGCTTCATCAGCGTGCGGATGCTCCGGCACTACGCCGACCACGGCATCCTGGTCCCGGCGGAGGTCGACGAGTACAGCGGGTACCGGTTCTACCGGGCCGAGCAGCTCGCCGACGCCCGGCTGGTGACCGGACTGCGCGCTGCGGGCTTCGGGGTGCAGAGCATCGGCCGGGTGCTGGCGGTGCGGGGTGATCCGGCGAGTGTCGCCGCCCTGGTGTCCGAGCAGCGGACCACGCTGCTGACGGAGCGGAGCGAGCTGGACGACCGGCTCATGGCACTCGACCGACTCAGGATCGAGGAACCCACCATGCCCACCGTCGACGTCACCGAGACCACCCTGCCCGCCATGACCGTGCTGTCGCTGCGCCGCACGATCCCGTCCTATGCCGACGAGGGCACGCTCTGGCGGGAGCTGATGCCGCAGGCCGGACCGCACCTCCGGCCGGACGCCCGGTTCGGGGCGACCTTCCACGACGAGCAGTTCCAGGCCGAGGACGCCGACGTCGAGGTCTGGGTGCAGGTGCCCGCGGGCACCCCGGGCGGTCACGACCTCCCGGACCGCCGGATCGTGACCGCCACCCTGCGCGGCTCCTACGAGCGGATGGGCGAGGTCACCGAGGCGATCGGCGCCCACATCGCCGCCCATGACCTGCGCACCGGAGCGATGTTCAACGTCTACCGGGTCGGACCCACCCAGGACCCGGACCCGGAGCACTGGGTCACCGAGGTCTGCTTCCCGATCGAGGGCTGAGCCGATGGCTGTCCCCCGGGATAAGGGCGAGCTGGTGCGTGCGATCGACGACAGCTACGACAAGCTGGTCCGGGATCTCGCCCGCGTCCCCGTCGGACTCGCAGGGGACCGGAGTATGCCGGGACACCGCTCCGGCACCGTGATGAGCCCATCCGACCTGGTCGCCTACCTGATCGGGTGGTTCGAGCAGGTGCTGTCCTGGCACGAGGACCGCGGCGCGGGCAACGAACCGGATTTCCCTGCAACGGGCTATGCCTGGAACGAGTTGGGCGCACTGGCCGAGGAGTTCTACCGCCTGCGCAGCTGGCTACGCGACCACACGCCATCCGCGTAGCCCGCACACCGCCGAGAGTGCACGAACGCCGGCTCACGAGCGTCGGAGCCCTGCGTTCGTGCACTCTCGACCGGGAAGAGCCCGAGCTCAGAGGCGGGCGAGGTCGGCCGCGCCGACGATCCCCGCGTCGTTGCCCATCGAGGCCAGGGCGAACTGGGCCTCGGGTCGGTGCCCCCGGGCGAACAGCTGCTCCATGTAGCCGCGCCGGGCCGGGTCCAGCAGCAGGTCGCCGGCCGCGCTCACGCCACCGCCGATCACCACGAGCGCCGGGTCCAGCAGCGCGCCGACCGACGCGGAGCCCTCGCCGATCCAGCGGCCCAGCTCCGCCAGCAGCTCGACCGCGAGCGCGTCGCCCTCCTGCGCGGCCCGGGTGACCTGCGGACCGGTCAGGTCCTCCACGTCCCCGCCGGCCAGCTCCAGCAACCGGGTGCCACGGGCGGGCTCGGTGATCAGCGCGGACTGCGCGTCCCGGACCAGCGCCGAGCCGGAGGCGTACTGCTCCCAGCAGCCCTCGTGCCCGCAGCCGCAGTAGTGGCCACCGGGGACGACCCGCATGTGACCGACCTCGGCCGCACCGCCGAAGGCGCCCCGGACCAGGTTGCCGCCCACCACGACCGCGCCGCCGAGGCCGGTGCCGATGGTCAGCATGAGCATGTCGTCGACGTCGCGACCGGCGCCGAACCGGAACTCGGCCCACCCAGCGGCGTTCGCGTCGTTCTCCACCACGATCGCGATCTCCGACCCGAGCTCGGCGGCGACGATGTCCCGCAGCGCGTGGTCGCGCCAGGGCAGGTTCGGGGTGAAGCGCACGGTGGCCTGGTCCGAGCCGATGAAGCCGGGGGCGGCCAGACCGATGGCGCCCACCTCGTGGCTGCCGATCAGCTCGCGGCAGGCCTCGATCACGCCGCGGTCGACGCTGTCGGAGTCCCGGGGGTCGGTGTCGCGGCGGACCTTCGCGATGATCCGGCCGTCCTCGTCCACCACACCGGCGGCGATCTTGGTCCCGCCGATGTCCACACCGATGGCGTGCATACTTCCCCGCTTCCGCGCCTGAGACTCGTTCGCGTGCCGGGCCCTCCGATGGACCTCGCCGACCCGGCTCGCTGCTGCGAGGGGTCTGCGTGCACGCGCGAGGTCCACGCTAGCGTGCTCCGGGCGGGACCTTGCACACGCTCCCACACCCGCGGCGGAACCGGCCTCGGTCGCGGCGGATCGCCCCACTCCACGACATGTCAGCGAACAGGACCAAAGTCCCATATGCTGCGGGACACCCCTCGGCTTCTGACAACGGAGTGAGAACCCATGGAGGAATTCACCACACCGCTGCTGCTCGACGCGGCACCGGAGGAGAACCTGCTCGACCTGCTCGATGCGCGGGTGGCCGCCACCGGTGACGGTCCGCTGATCGAGCGGCGTGAACCGGACGGCGGGTGGACCCCGGTGTCCGCCCGCGCGTTCGCGGACCAGGTCGCCCGAACCGCCCGCGGCTTCATCGCCCGGGGCGTCGCTCCCGGCGACCGGGTCGGGATCATGTCCCGCACCCGGTACGAGTGGACGCTGCTGGACTGGGCGCTGTGGACCGCCGGTGCCGTCCCGGTCCCGGTCTACGAGACGTCCTCCGCCGAGCAGGTGCACTGGATCCTGACCGATGCGGACGTGACCCTGCTGGTGGTGGAGACCGCCGAGCACGCCGCCGTGGTCGCGGAGGTCCGGCCGGAAGCCCCGCACCTGCGCGACGTCCTGGTGCTGGCCGACGGTGCGCTGGAGCGGCTGCAGGCCGACGGCGACCCGGTCCCGGCCGAGGAGCTCACCGCGAGACGTCGGCACGCGGGCCGGGACGACCTGGCGACGATCATCTATACCTCGGGCACCACCGGGCGCCCCAAGGGGGTGGAGCTGACCCACGGCAACTTCTCGGTCCTGACCCGGAACGCGGTCGAGGGCCTGCGGGTGGTGGTCTCCACCCCCGGCGCGCGCACGCTGCTGTTCATGCCACTGGCGCACGTCTTCGCCCGGTTCGTCGAGGTGCTGTGCATGCCCGCGGGCGCGGTCCTCGGCCACACCCCGGACACCAAGACCCTGCTGGCGGACCTCGCCACCTTCCAGCCGACCTTCATCCTGTCGGTGCCCCGGGTGTTCGAGAAGGTCTACAACTCCGCGGAGCAGAAGGCCGCGGCGGGCGGGAAGCTGAAGATCTTCCAGTGGGCCGCCCGCACCGCCATCGCCTACTCGCGCGCGCTCGACGAGGGCCGGCCCGGCCTGGCCCTGCGCGCCCAGCACGCCGTCGCGGACCGGTTGGTGTTCCACAAGCTGCGCGAGGCGATGGGCGGCCGGATCGAGTGGGCGATCTCCGGCGGCGCACCGCTGGGCGAGCGGCTCGGGCACTTCTTCCGCGGCATCGGGGTGCGGATCCTGGAGGGCTACGGCCTCACCGAGACCACCGCCCCGGCCACGGTCAACCTGCCGGACGCCACCCGGATCGGCACCGTCGGTCCCCCGCTGCCCGGCACCTCGGTCCGGATCGCCGCCGACGGAGAGGTCGAGATCCGCGGACCGCAGGTCTTCGGCCGCTACCACGGCAACCCGACCGCCACCGGCGAGTCCCTGACCGACGGGTGGTTCCGCACCGGCGACCTCGGGTCGCTGGACGACGACGGCTACCTGCGGATCACCGGCCGCAAGAAGGAGATCATCGTGACCGCGGGCGGCAAGAACGTCGCCCCCGCCGTGCTGGAGGACCGGCTGCGGGCGCACCCGCTGGTCTCCCAGGTGGTCGTGGTCGGCGACGGCCGCCCGTTCATCGGCGCCCTGGTCACCCTGGACGCGGAGGGGCTGCCCGGTTGGTGCTCCGCCCAGGGCCGCGCTCCGCTCACCGTCGAGCAGGCCCGGACCGACCCCCAGGTGATCGACTCGCTGGACAAGGCGGTCGAGCGGGCGAACCGGGCCGTCTCCCGGGCCGAGTCGATCCGCAAGTACCGGATCCTGGAACGCGACCTGACCATCCAGGACGGGTACCTCACCCCCAAGCTGTCGGTGCGGCGGACGCATGTGCTGAAGGACTTCGCCACCGACGTCGAGGCGATCTACGAGGGCCCGCACCCGGAGCACTGACACCGGTGGCCGCGGGGTGTGTCGGACCCCGCGGCTACCGTCCCCGCCATGACCCACCCCGCCGCGCCGACCCCGGTGCAGGTGACCCTGGAGGACATCGGCACCCCGCTGCAGCAGGTCACCTTCGTCGTCGTCGACCTGGAGACCACCGGCGGCCTGACCGCCGGCGCGGCGATCACCGAGTTCGGCGCGGTGAAGGTGCGTGGCGGCGAGGTGCTCGGCGAGTTCCAGACCCTGGTCGACCCCGGTGGCCCGATCCCGGCGCAGATCCAGGTGCTGACCGGCATCACCACCGCGATGGTGATCGGCGCACCGAGGATCGAGGAGGTGCTGCCCTCCTTCCTGGAGTTCGCCCGCGGGTCGGTGCTGGTCGCGCACAACGCCCCCTTCGACGTCGGGTTCCTCAAGGCCGCCGCCGCGCAGACCGGGCACGCCTGGCCGGGCTTCCCGGTGGTGGACACCGTGAAGCTGGCCCGGCGGGTGGTCACCCGGGACGAGGCGCCGAACCACAAGCTCTCCACGCTGGCCGGGCTGTTCCACGCCACGACAACGCCGGAGCACCGCGCGCTGGCCGACGCCCGGGCGACGGTGGACGTGCTGCACGCGCTGCTCGGCCGGCTGGGCCCGCTCGGGATCACCCACCTGGAGGACCTGGCCACCGCCGCCGACCCGGTGCCCGCCGACGTGCGGCGCAAGCGGACCCTGGCCGACGGGCTGCCGGACGCCCCGGGGGTGTACCTGTTCCGCGGGCCGAAGGACGAGGTGCTGTACGTCGGCACCTCGACCAGCCTGCGCAAGCGGGTGCGCAGCTACTTCACCGCCGCGGAGAAGCGCGGACGGATGCGGGAGATGGTCCGGATCGCGCTCGGCGTCACGCCGGTGGTGTGCGCCACCCGGCTGGAGGCCCAGGTCCGCGAGCTGCGGCTGATCGCCCAGCACAACCCGCGCTACAACCGCCGGTCCCGGATGCCGGAGCGGATGCCGTGGGTGCGGCTGACCGTCGAGCCCTTCCCCCGGTTGTCGGTGGTGCGGGAGGTGGTCGAGGGCGCGACCCATCTGGGGCCGTTCGCCTCCCGGGCCGCGGCCCAGTCGGCGGTGGAGGCGCTCCAGGACACGTTCGCGGTGCGCCGGTGCGCCGGGAAGCTGCCCGCGATCCCCCGGGCCGGGGCCGCCGCCTGCCACCTGGCGGAGATCGGCCGCTGCTCGGCACCCTGCGTCCGGACCGCGTCGGCGCCGGGTTACGCGACCGAGGTCGAGGACCTGCGCGCCGCGATGACCGGCGACCCGAGCCGGGTGGTGGTCGAGCACGCGCAACGGATCGCCGCGCTGATCGACCGGGAACGCTACGAGGAGGCCGCCACGGTCCGGGACCGGCTGTCCGCGTACCTGCGCGGTGCCGCGCGGGTGCAACGACTGGCGCCCCTGGCCCGGATCGCCGAGCTCTGCGCGGCCCGGCGTACCGACGAGGGCGGCTGGGAGCTGGTCCTGGTCCGGCACGGCCGACTGGCCACCACCGCCCTGGTCCCGCCGCGCACCGACCCCGCCCCGGCGATCGCATCGCTGCGGGCCACCGCGGAGCACGTGCCGCCGCCGATCGCGCCCGCCCCGGCCGGGCACCCGGAGGAGGCGGACCTGATCCTCGGCTGGCTCGGCTCCCCCGGGGTGCGGCTGGTGTCGCTGAGCGAACCGTGGGCGCTGCCGGTGCGATCGGCGGCCGCCTGGGCGGATCCCGCGGCGGCGATCGCGGGCATCGCGCCGCTGCCGGACCCCCGGGCGGAGCCCGTCGTGCGGGTCCCCGGCACCGACGTCGTCGGCGCGGCATGATGGGCGCATGCTCACCGCCATCGTGCTGATCGACACCGAACCGTCCCGCATCCCCGAGGTCGCCCAGGCGATCGCCGACCAGCCGGGGGTGAGCGAGGTCTACTCGGTCACCGGCGAGGTCGACCTGGTCGCCATGGTCCGGGTCCGCGAGCACGAGGAGCTCGCCGACGTCATCGCCGACCGGTTGAGCAAGGTCGAGGGCGTGCTGCGCACCCAGACCTACATCGCGTTCCGGACCTATTCCCAGCACGACCTGGAGTCGGCCTTCGCCCTCGGCATCGAGGACTGACCCCACGACGAGGCCCCCGGCGGATCGGTCCGCCGGGGGCCTCGTCGTCAAGGGACTCAGGCCGCGGCGGCCCGCCAGCGGTCCAGCACCCGGGTGGCCGCGCCGGAGTCCACGGACTCACGCGCGTGACCCAGTCCGGCGCGCAACCGGTCGACCAGCGACCCTGCACCGGTACCGGGCAGCGACCCCTCGGCGACCAGGGCCGCGGCCGCGTTCAGCAGCACGGTCTCCCGCGCCGGGTGCGGTGCGCCGCCCAGGATGTCCCGGGCCACGCCCGCGTTGTACCGGGCGTCCGCGCCGCGCAGATCGGCGATCGTCACCGGGGTCAGTCCCAGCTCGGCCACCGGGTCGAGCGTGTGCTCGGTGACGGCACCGTCCGCCACCCGCCAGATCCGGGCGGTCGAGGTCGGGGACAGCTCGTCCAGCCCGTCGTCGTTCCGGAACACCAGCGCATCGGTGCCGCGGGAGGCGAGCACCCCGGCCATCAGACCGGCCATCCGCGGGTCGGCGCAGCCGATCGCCGCCGCCGCCGGCTGGGCCGGGTTGGTCAGCGGACCGAGGAAGTTGAACGCCGTCGCCACGCCCAGGTCCCGGCGGGCCACGGCGGCGTGCCGCATCGAGGAGTGGAAGGTCCCGGCGAAGCAGAACGTGATCCCGGCCTGCTCGACGATCTCCGCCACCCGCTCCGGGGTGTGGTCCAGCCGCAGCCCGAGCGCTTCGAGCACGTCCGCCGAGCCGGAGGACGAGGACGCGGCCCGGTTGCCGTGCTTGACCACCCGGACACCGGTCCCGGCGATCACCAGCGAGGCCATGGTCGACACGTTCACGGTGTGCGCCCGGTCGCCGCCGGTGCCCACGATGTCCACCGAGCGACCCGGCACGGTGAACCGCACCGCGTGGTCCAGCATGGTGTCCGCCAGCGCGGTCAGCTCCTCGACCGTCTCCCCCTTGGCTCGCAGCGCGACCAGGAAGCCGGCGACCCGGACCGGGGAGGCCTCCCCGGACATGATCTGGTCCATCGCCCAGGAGGTCTGCTCGGTGGTGAGGTCCTCGCCCCGGATCAGGGCGGTGAGCAGATCCGACCAGGTCATCGTGCCGGGGTACGGGCCAGCAGGCCCGCGACGGTGCTCTGCAGCTCGATCGGGTCGAGCGGCTGGGAGACCACGGCGTCGGCGTCCGACCAGGCGGCCAGCCAGGCGTCCTGCGGGCGGCCGGTCAGCACCAGCACCGGCGGGCAGTTGTAGAGCTCGTCCTTGACCTGGCGCGCCAGCGACATCCCGCCGACCTTGGCGGCCTCGCCGTCGAAGACGAACAGGTCGTAGCCGCCGGCCTCGGCCTCGGTCAGCGCCGCCGCCGGGGAGGCGGCCTCGGTCCATCGGATGTCCGGCGCACCGCGCCCCAGCCGCTTGCCGACACCGAGCCGCACCTGGGCACGGGTGTCCAGGTCGTCGCTGTACAGCAGGATCCGCGGACCGGTGGTGGTCGCGGCGTCGTCGGTCGGGTGCGAAGCAGCCATGATGATCCTCACTAGGGGCACTGCGAAGGGGTGCGCTAGTGCATCTTGGCACGTCGGACGGACGCGGTCCTCGGACCGGCCGCACACGCTCGCGACACGCCGCGCGAAATGACGATGTGACAGAAAACTCCGCGACGGCCTGGGACTTGTGACCCATGAACGGCCGATCTTCGGCATACTGACCCACGTGACAACCGCAACGGCCGCGCCTCAGTCCGCTCCGCACGTGAGCGTCAACCGACCCAATCCCGTGTCGGTGGGGACCATCGTGTGGCTGGCGTCCGAGCTGATGTTCTTCGCCGGCCTGTTCGCGATGTACTTCACGCTCCGCTCCACCGTCCCCGACGAGTGGGCCGCGCAGACGCCCCTGCTCAACATCCCGTTCGCGGTCGCGAACACCACGGTGCTGATCCTCAGCTCGGTCACCTGCCAGATGGGTGTCTGGGCGGCCGAGCGGTTCCAGCCCCGCCGCTCCGGCAGCCTGCTGAACCTCAAGGGCTGGGGCATGAACGAGTGGATGACCCTCACCTACATCATGGGCGCGGTGTTCATCGGCGGTCAGATCTTCGAGTACGCCGAGCTGGTGCACGAGGGCCTGACCATCTCCTCCAGCCCGTACGGCTCGGTGTTCTTCCTGACCACCGGCTTCCACGGTCTGCACGTGATCGGCGGTCTGATCGCCTTCCTGTTCCTGCTCGGCCGCTCGTTCTCGGCCAAGCGCTTCGGTCACCACGAGGCGACCACCGCCATCGTCGTGTCGTACTACTGGCACTTCGTCGACATCGTGTGGGTCGCGCTGTTCGCGACCATCTACCTGATCAAGTAGTCGGCGCCGACCACCATCAGAGCCCCCCAGCCCTACCGAGATCCAAGGACTAACCCCGTGAAGGCACTCGCCGCCCGCAGGCACCACCGGTCAGCCCCGGTCGTGCTGCTCCTGCTGGCGCTGCTGCTCACCGGAGCGGTGTACGCGATCGCTGCCCCGTCCAGCGCCGATGCGGCGTCCGCGACGACCAGCCAGAGCGACATCGACGCCGGAGAGAAGCTGTTCCAGGCCAACTGCGCCACCTGCCACGGCGCCTCCGCCGACGGCACGGCCAGCGGACCGTCGCTGATCGGTGTCGGCGCCGCGGCCGTCGACTTCCAGGTCGGCACCGGCCGGATGCCCGCCAAGATGAACGGTGCGCAGATCCAGGCCGCCCCGGCCCAGTTCGACCAGGAGCAGATCTCCCAGCTGGCCGCCTACGTGGCCTCGCTCGGCGCCGGCCCGTCGATCCCCACCGCGGACCAGGTCGACGCCAGCAAGGGCGACGCCGCCAACGGCGGCGCGATCTTCCGCACCAACTGCGCCATGTGCCACAACGCCGTGGGCGCCGGTGGCGCGCTGTCGCAGGGCAAGTACGCGCCCTCGCTGATGGAGACCTCCCCGGAGCACATCTACGAGGCCATGCTGACCGGTCCGCAGTCGATGCCGGTGTTCAACGACGCCAACATCACCCCGGACGAGAAGCGGGACGTCATCGCCTACCTCGAGCAGCAGCGTGAGGGGTCGGCCGGTGGCCTGACCCTCGGGTCGCTCGGCCCGGTGTCCGAGGGCCTGTGGGCCTGGGTCGCCGGACTGGGCCTGCTGATCGGTGCCGCGGTCTGGATCGGAGCGAAGTCGTCGTGAGCAACCACTCCACTGACCTGACGCCGGTGAACGGCGAGCTGCCCGACCGGTTCGAGGACCCGGGCCTGCACGAGCACCACGAGCGGATGGGCGACACCGACCCGAAGGCCAACAAGCGGGCCGAGCGCCAGGTCGTCGTCCTGTTCGGCCTGTCGGTGCTGGGCACCCTGGCGTTCCTGGTCGCCTACGCGATCGTCCCGCCGGACGGCACGGTCGCCGGGATCCGGATGTCCAACCTGCTGCTCGGCCTCGCGATGTTCGTCGCGCTGGCCGGCATCGGCCTGGCCGCCGTGCACTGGGCCAAGTCGCTGATGAACGACCACGAGGTCGCCGAGGAGCGCCACCCGATCCGCTCGGACGACGCCACCCGTGAGGTCGCCGTCGCCAAGCTGAACGACGGCATCAAGGACTCCGCGATCGGCCGCCGTGGCGTGCTCAAGGGCGCCATGGTGTCCTCGCTCGCCCTGTTCCCGCTCGCGATCGCGGTGCCGCTGGTCGGCAACATCGGTGGCGACTGGGACGTCTCCCGCTCCAAGCACACGCTGTGGAAGCGCGGCACCCGGCTGGCGCTCGACCCCACGGGGCGTCCGATCAAGGCGGCCGACGTCACCATCGGCTCGGTGTTCCACGTCATGCCCGAGGGCATCGAGGAGGCCGAGCACCCGCTGAACGAGAAGGCCAAGGCCGTCGTGCTGATGATCCGGATGGACCCCCGGGACATCCGCTCCGAGCAGGGTGACGGCTGGAGCTACGACGGCATCGTCGCGTTCTCCAAGATCTGCACGCACGTGGGCTGCCCGGTGGCCCTCTACGAGCAGCAGACGCACCACATCCTCTGCCCGTGCCACCAGTCGACCTTCGACGCCGCCGACGGCGCCAAGGTGGTCTTCGGCCCGGCCAAGCGTCCGCTGCCCCAGCTGCCGATCACCGTCGACGACGAGGGTTACCTGGTCGCTCAGGACGGCTTCAACGAACCGATCGGCCCGAGCTTCTGGGAGCGGCTGACATGAACTCACCCCACAACCTCGTTCGCTCCGCTCACGACCTCGCGGGGGCCCCGAGATGAGCACCTCCACCTCCACCAGCCCCACCACCCCGGCGGGCAAGGCCGCGGACTACCTCGACCAGCGCACCGGCATCGGCGGCGCGGTCAAGGAGTTCGCCCGCAAGATCTTCCCGGACCACTGGTCCTTCCTGCTCGGCGAGATCGCGCTCTACTCCTTCGTGGTGCTGCTGATCTCGGGCACGTTCCTGACGATGTTCTTCGTCCCGAGCATGACCGAGGTCCACTACGAGGGACCGTGGGAGGCCATGCAGGGCGTGCAGATGTCCGAGGCCTTCGCCTCGACCCTGCACCTGTCCTTCGAGGTGCGCGGCGGTCTGCTGATGCGGCAGATCCACCACTGGGCCGCCCTGATCTTCATGGCGTCGATCGTCACGCACATGATGCGGGTGTTCTTCACCGGCGCGTTCCGCAAGCCCCGTGAGATCAACTGGGTGGTCGGCTTCACGCTGATGATCCTGGGCCTGCTGGCCGGGTTCTCCGGTTACTCGCTCCCCGACGACGTGCTCTCCGGCAACGGCCTGCGCATCGCGGACGGCGTGGCCCGCTCGATCCCGATCCTGGGCTCGTACATCTCGTTCTTCCTGTTCGGCGGGGAGTTCCCGGGCACCGCCCTGATCCCCCGGCTGTTCACGGTGCACATCCTGCTCATCCCGGGTCTGATCCTGGCGATGATCGGTCTGCACCTGCTGTTCGTGGTGCTGCACAAGCACACCCAGTACCCGGGTTCGGGCCGGTCGGACAAGAACGTGGTCGGCTACCCGCTGTTCCCGGTGTACGTGGCCAAGGCCGGCGGCTTCTTCTTCGTGGTGTTCGCCGTGATCGCGCTGCTGGCCGGCACGATGACGATCAACCCGGTGTGGAACTACGGTCCCTTCGACCCGTCCATCGTGTCCGCGGGCGCCCAACCGGACTGGTACATGCTGTTCCTGGAAGGCGGGCTACGCCTGATGCCAGGACAGACCGAGGTGGTCCTGGGTCAGTACACCCTGTCGCTGAACGTGCTGGTCCCGGCGGTCGTGGTCCCCGGTCTGCTGTTCACCGCACTGGCGCTCTGGCCGTTCATCGAGGCGTTCGCCACCGGCGACACCCGTGAGCACCACGTGCTGGACCGCCCGCGCAACGCGCCGTTCCGGACCGCCTTCGGCGTGGCCCTGCTGACCGCGTTCTTCATCCTGATCCTGGCCGGGTCCAACGACCTGATCGCGACCCACTTCCACCTGTCGATCAACGACATCACCTGGACCTTCCGGGCGCTGATCTTCCTCGGCCCGTGGTTCGCGTTCTGGATCACCAAGCGGATCTGCCTGTCGTTGCAGCGCAAGGACCGCGAGCTGGTCCTGCACGGCCACGAGACCGGCCGGATCGTGCGGTTCGCCTCCGGTGAGTACATCGAGGTGCACAAGCCGCTGGACGAGCACGAGCGCTGGCTGCGGGTCGGCCACGAGCCGCGCCGCCCGATCGAGATCGAGCCCGCCGAGGACTCCCGCGGCGTGCGCCGGCCGGGCTACCGAAAGGACAGGCTCCGCCAGCGGGTGTCCCGGATGTTCTACGAGGACCGGATCGAGCCGGTCACCCCGGCCGAGCTGGCGGCTGCCCAGTCGCACGGTGGGCACGACGCCCTCCCCGCGGCGGACGAGCACGCCCAGCTCACCGGTTCCACGGCCGGCGGCGGCACGCACCTGGTCGACGACGAGGACACCACACGCCCCTGACGTGCGGAATCATTCATCCATGTGGGACGTTGGACCCACTGGATGGCATACGACCCGACGTCCGCGTCGGTCCCGGTCAGCCGCCGGGATCGCCGCGGGCGTCGGTCGTTCCACCCTGGTGCGGGCGACCGCCGACCGTGATACGACAGAGGGACCCCAGTTGGGGCCCACCCCCGATGCACCGAGAGGTACTGATGGCCGAGTACACCCTGCCGGACCTGCCCTACGACTACGCGGCGCTGGAGCCGCACATCTCCGGCCGCATCATGGAGCTCCACCACGACAAGCACCACGCCACCTACGTGGCCGGTGCCAACACCGCGTTGGAGAAGCTCGCCGCCGCCCGCGAGTCCGGTGACTTCGGCGCCGTCGCGGGCCTGGAGAAGAACCTCGCCTTCAACCTGGGTGGTCACGTCAACCACTCGGTGTTCTGGGCCAACCTCTCCCCGGACGGCGGCGACAAGCCGACCGGTGAGCTCGCCGCGGCCGTCGACGAGTTCTTCGGCTCCTTCGACAAGTTCCAGGCGCACTTCACCGCCAACGCCACCGCGATCCAGGGCTCCGGCTGGTCCATCCTGGCCTGGGACTCCATCGGCGAGAAGCTCGTCATCGTGCAGCTCTACGACCAGCAGGGCAACCTCGCCCTCGGCCTGGTGCCGATCGTCGTCCTGGACATGTGGGAGCACGCCTTCTACCTGGACTACGTGAACGTGAAGGCCGACTACGTCAAGGCGTGGTGGAACATCATCAACTGGGCCGACGCCGGTGCGCGCTTCGAGCGTGCCCGCACCCAGACCGCCGGGCTGATCGTCCCGTCGCTCTGACGCGCTGACCCACGGCCGAGGGCCGGGCACTCCCCCACGGGGTGCCCGGCCCTCGGCATGTCCGGGCGACCGCGCCGGGGTCGGCAGTCCGTGCCGGGGTCGGCAGTTCGCGCCCAGGTCGGCAGTTCGCGCCGGGGTCGGCAGTTCGCCGCCCCGGCGGAGGTGTGGACTGCCGATCTCGGCATCAGGGTCATGGCAGGGTGGCGCGATGGGACGACAGTGGCGCAGGTGGTTCTGGGGCCGTCCGAGCGGCGGCGGTGTGGGGGGCGCGTGGGGTGAACTGGCCGAGGCGCTGCAACCGACCAGGGCGGTGACCGTGGCCGAGCAGGAGTCGTGCCGCGCCGGCGTCCACGGCGATCACCGCCAGCTCAGCGGTGCTCCCCCGGAGGGCCGACTGCTGGACGCCACGGACGATCCCGCGTGGCTCCCGCCGGGCTCCCGCGCGGAGGTCTGGTCGGACGCACGCGCCCCGCGACCGGCGGGTCTGGTCCGGCTCCTGCTCCGGCGCCGTGGCGAGGTCTCCTGCGTGCCGTGCGCGGACGGCCGCGTCGACCTGGACCTGCCCACCAGGACGGTGCCGTCCGGCGACCCGGACGGCGCGAGCACGATCCTCGGGCTCGCGCAGGAAGTACTCGGCACCTCACGACCCGACCCGCGCCCGGTCGGCCACGTCCGCAACGTGGTCCCGCATCCCGCGCCGGACCATCCCTGGCCGGCCCCGCTCGCGCACTTCTCGGTGTGGGCGGTGGACGGCGTCCCGGTCATCGACGGTGCGTGGCTGCCCACCGGACCCGGCTCACCGCTGCGCGACCGCCGCTGGTACCCCCTGCGGCACGACCGAGGGGCGCCCCCACCGTAGCGGAGACGCCCCTCAGGAACGCGGGCTCAGTGCGCGTGCTGGCCGCGGGAGAACTCGAACACCCAGCCGACCAGGCCGATGACGCCCAGCGCGACACCGATGTACGCGATCCACCAGCCGATGGCCATCCCGGTGAACACCAGGGCGCCGGCCGCGGCAATCGTGATCGGCCACCAGGACCACGGGCTGAACACGCCCTGATCACCGGCGCCCTCGGCGATCAGTGCCTCGGGGTCGTCCTCGGGACGGGCGTCGATCCGACGGGAGACCAGCAGCAGATAACCGCCGATCATGCCGACCAGACCGCCGACCAGCGGGATGCCCACGGTGCCGACCGGCTCTCCGCCGGACCACCAGGCGTAGACCAGGCCGATCGGGATGAAGAATAGCACGCCGCCCAGGAACAGCCAGGGCTCGACCTTCATCGAGTGCGGCTTCTGGGTGGATGCGCCGTGCTCGGACGGCCGGCCGCCGGGCTCGCGCAGGGAGCTCATCGCTGGCCCTCCTCGTTGTCGGTGCGCGGACGGTCGTCGACGATGGTGGCGCTGGACTGCTCCGGCTCACCGCCGCCGGACTCGACCCGGTCGCGGGCCACGCCCTGCTCGCCGGTGCGCTCGGACTCCCAGTCCAGGATCCCGGGCGACGGCTCGACGTGGTCCATCGCGGCGACCTCGGGGTGGTGCAGGTCGAAGGCCGGACGCTCGGACCGGATCCGCGGCAGGGTGATGAAGTTGTGCCGCGGCGGCGGGCAGGACGTCGCCCACTCGAGCGAGGCGCCGTAGCCCCACGGGTCGTCGACGGTGACCCTGGGGGCGCTGCGCCAGGTCTTGTAGACGTTCCAGAAGAACGGCAGCGTGGAGATCGCCAGGATCATCGATCCCACGGTCGACACCTGGTTCATCCAGGTGAAGCCGTCCTCCGGCGAGTAGTCCGCGTACCGACGGGGCATCCCGATGACGCCGAGCCAGTGCTGGATCAGGAACGTCATGTGGAAGCCGATGAACAGCAGCCAGAAGTGCAGCTTGCCCAGGCGCTCGTCCAGCATCTTGCCGGTGAACTTCGGCCACCAGAAGTACATGCCGCCGAACATCATGAACACCACGGTGCCGAACACCACGTAGTGGAAGTGCGCCACCACGAAGTACGTGTCGGAGACCTGGAAGTCCAGGGCGGGGCTGGACAGGATCACGCCGGTCAGACCACCGAAGAGGAAGGTGGTGAGGAAGCCGATCGTCCAGAGCATCGGCGTCTCGAAGGTGAGTTTCCCTCGCCACATCGTGCCGATCCAGTTGAAGAACTTCACCCCGGTCGGCACCGCGATCAGCATGGTCATGAGTGCGAAGAACGGCAGCAGCACCGCACCGGTGACGTACATGTGGTGCGCCCACACGGTCACGGACAGAGCGGCGATCGCGATGGTCGCGTAGACGATGCCCTTGTAGCCGAAGATCGGCTTGCGGCTGAAGACCGGCAGGATCTCGCTCGCGATGCCGAAGAACGGCAGCGCGATGATGTACACCTCGGGGTGACCGAAGAACCAGAACAGGTGCTGCCAGAGGATGGCACCGCCGTTCTCCGGGTTGAAGACCTGGGCACCCAGTCGCCGATCGGCGCCCAGCGCGAACAGCGCGGCGGCCAGCGGCGGGAACGCCATCAGCACCAGCAGGCTGGTGATCAGGGTGTTCCAGGTGAAGATCGGCATCCGGAACATGGTCATGCCCGGCGCGCGCATCGTCACGATGGTGGTGATGAAGTTGACTGCACCCAGGATCGTGCCGAAGCCGGTCAACGCCAGACCGAACACCCACAGGTCACCGCCGGCGCCCGGTGAGTAGACGCTGTTGGACAGCGGCGCGTAGGCGAACCATCCGAAGGACGCGGCGCCCTGCGGGGTGAGGAATCCTGCCGCGGCGATCAGGCCGCCGAACAGGTACAGCCAGAAGCTGAACGCGTTCAGCCGGGGGAAGGCGACGTCCGGAGCGCCGATCTGCAGCGGCATGATGATGTTCGCGAACGCGCTGAACAGCGGTGTCGCGAACAGCAGCAGCATGATCGTGCCGTGCATCGTGAAGAGCTGGTTGTACTGCTCCTTGCTCTGCACGATCTGGATGCCGGGTTCGAACAGCTCGGCGCGGATCAGCAGCGCCATGATCCCGCCGAGGCAGAACCAGATGAACGCCGTGATCAGGTACATGTACCCGATCGTCTTGTGGTCGGTGGAGGTGATCCACTTGACCACGGTCCGACCCCAGGTCTGCTTGCGCGGGGCGAGACCCGGAATGGTCTCGATGTGCTCGGCGGTGGCCATCAGTTCTCTCCCTCACCGGCGACGCGGGCGTCCTGGAGCCGGCTGTACTCCAGGCCGATCTGCCCGTCCTGACCGGCGTCACGCAGGTCCTCGACGTGCTGCTCGTACTCCTCGACGGAGACGACCTTCACGTTGAACAGCATCGACGAGTGCTCCTCGCCGCAGAGCTCGGCGCACTTGCCGACGTACTCGCCTTCGACCTGCGGCACCACCTGGAACGTGTTGGTGCGGCCCGGGATCATGTCCTGCTTGTACAGGAACGCGGGCACCCAGAACGAGTGGATGACGTCGCGGGAGTCGAGTACGAACTCGACCCGCTGGCCCACCGGCAGGTACAGCGTCGGCTGGTCGGCCAGGACCCCGGTCTCGCCCACGTTCTGGGCGTGCTCGCCGGTGTCGTACACGTCGTCGTCGACGTAGTTGAAGTCCCAGCTCCACTGCTTGCCGATCACCTGGACGGTGAGGTCGGGCTCCGCGGTGGTGTCCTGGATCTCGGTCATGTCGCGGGCGGTGTAGTAGAAGAGCACCCCCACCATGATGATCGGCAGGATCACGTACATGATCTCCAGCGGCACGTGGTACCGGAGCTGCACGGGGAGCTGGTCGTCCTCCTTGCGCTTCCGGTAGACGGCGACGCACCAGATGATCAGGCCCCAGACGAGGACGCCGACGATCAGCGCCGCCACCCAGGAGCCGACCCACAGGTTCATGATCCGGCCGGTCTGGTTGGTGACCTCGTTCTCGGAGTCGCCGGGCAGCCAGCCGCGGCTGACCTCCGGCGAGCATCCGGCGAGGGCGAGCACGACGGCCGCCGCGGCTCCCGCGACGGCCAGTCGGTTCCACCTGCTGCGGCGGCGGGGGGTCTGCGAGCGCACCGGGGGCCTTCCACTCTCGGATCCCCACCCGGCGGTGCGCATCGCCGCGCCAGACGTCGGTCAGGGATCTTCCTAGGACCTTTGTCCTCTCGATCCCGTGCAGCGTAGCGCGGGAAACGGCTCGTCGTGACCCGATGCGAGCGTTTCGAGCCGAGGAACTGACGAAGTGTCATCTGAATCACGCGCGCACTCCCCCGACACGCCATGTGCACGACACGCATACGGCGACCAGCGCCGGGACCCGGTCCGTCCGGGACGGCGACTAGCGTTCGGACCGTGCCCACCACCCCGACCCGCGTCCTGCTCGACACCGCCGGGCACGCCCCGGTGCCACCCGCGGTCCGCGACGCCTATCTGGCCGCCTTGGACGAGGGCTGGGCGGACCCCCGACGGCTGCACACCGAGGGTCGTCGTGCCCGCGCTCTGCTGGACGGCGCGCGGGAGGCGATCGCCGCGCTGGTCGGTGCGCGCACCGAGGAGGTCGCCCTGGCTCCGTCGCACACCGCCGCCCTGCACGCCGCCGTCCGCACCGTCGCCCAGGGCCGACGACGGGTCGGCGCCGGGATCGTCACGTCTGCGGTGGAGCGGATGGCCGTGCTGGAGGCCGCGGACTTCGCCGGGGAACGCCGGACCGCGCCGGTCGACCGGGAGGGCCGACTGGACGTGGACGCCTTCGACACCCTGGTCACCGCCGGGGACGTCGCGCTGGCGGCCGTGCAGCACGCCAACGGCGAGGTCGGCACCCGGCAGCCGGTCGTCGACGCCTGGGCGTCCGCCCGCTCGGCCGGCGTCCCGCTCCTGGTCGACGCCGGCAGTTCCTTCGGGCACGTGCCCGTCGGCCCCGAATGGGACCTGCTGACCCTCGACCCGGCGGACGTCGGCGCGGTGCCCGGCGTGGCGGTGCTGGTCACCCGCACCGGGGTCCGCCGCTCCCCTGTCGGCCCCACCGAGGACACCGAGCGCTGGTTCCCCGGCGGCGTCGCGGTCCCGGCCGCGCTGGCCGCCGCAGTCGCGCTCCAGCTCGCCAGCCGTCGTACCCCCGACCCGGCCCCGGTCGCCCGGCTGCGCGACCGGGTGGCCGCCGAGGTGCCGATGACCATGGTCTCCGGTCCCGGCGAACCGGACGCCCGGTTGCCGCACGTGCTGACGTTCTCCTGCCTCTACGTCGACGGCGAGGCCGTGGTGACCGCACTGGACCGCGCCGGATTCGCCGTCGCCTCCGGGTCGGCCTGCACCTCGGCCACCGAGCAGCCCAGCCACGTGCTGGCGGCGATGGGGTCGCTCACCCAGGGCAACGTCCGGCTCAGCCTGCCGCCGGACGTCGATCCGGCCCAGATCGAGCGGTTCTGCGACGAACTGCCCGGCATCGTCGCGGACCTCCGCCGGGACGCGGGCCTCTAGACGGCACGAAGCCCCGGGCCGCGCAGGGGACGGTCCGGGGCTCCGAGAGGTCGATCAGCTGAACGAGCCGCCGCAGGCGCAGGACGAGCCCGCGTTCGGGTTGTCGATCGTGAAGCCCTGCTTCTCGATCGTGTCGGCGAAGTCGATGGTCGCGCCCTCCAGGTAGGGCACGCTCATCCGGTCCACGACGACCTCGACCCCGTCGAAGTCCCGCAGCGCGTCGCCGTCGAGCACCCGCTCGTCGAAGTACAGCTGGTAGATCAGGCCGGAGCAGCCACCCGGCTGCACCGCGATGCGCAGCCGCAGGTCGTCGCGGCCCTCCTGCTCCAGCAGGCTGCGCACCTTCCCCGCGGCGACATCGGTCAGCTGAACGCCGTGCGTCGCGGTCTCGGTGGTCTCGCTCATCGTCTCTCCCGTGTCTGGTCCGGTCAGCGGTCCCCGGGGCGCAGATCGACCCGGTGCCGTCACGGTCACACCGGGTCAACAGGGCACCCGCGTGATCTGTTCCCCACTGTACGACCGAGTTCGGCCCGGCTCACCGGGACCCGCGGCGAGGACCCGGCCCGGACACCGGACGGTCAGCGCGACCAGGTGCGGGCGATCCGCGGTATCCGGGCCCGCAACGCCGCCGCCGGGCCTGCTTGCCAGTCCGCGAGCTGGCCGGGCTGCTCGATCACCCCGAACGCTCCGGCGACCCCCGCCGCCCCCCAGTCCCGGCGCCCGGTCCGCACCTGCGCCGCCAGGGCGATCAGCGGGACGCCCAGCGGCAGTGCCGCCCCGCTGACCGCCGGGACGACGCCCTCCTCCAGCGCTGCGGCGTCCAGCACCCCGGCGCCGGTGACGACCAGGTCGGCCGACTCGACCCGGTCGGCCAACCGCACCGCGTCCGCGACCCACGCGGCGCCGTCGACCCGCCGGGCGCCGAGCAGGCCGAGCACGAACGCCGCCCCGCCCCCCGCCCCGGAGCCGGGTGCCACCGCGGGCCGGGTGGTGGTCCTCGACGCGGCGGCGGCCGGGCGACCGAGGGCGGCCCCCGCTCCGACCTGCGCGACGCTGTCCGGCCGGTGGGCGTGCCCGTCGTCGCGGCCGTGACCGTGGGCGTGCGTGGTCGCCAACAGGTCGACCCGGCCCGCCCCGGCCGCCGCGGTCAGGGTCGCGACCAGGTCCGCCATCCGGCGCTCCACCGCCTGGGACTCCTCCGCGGTCGCCCGCCCGGCGTCGACCAGGGCGGCGCTCGCACCGTTCAGGCCCAGCAACGCGAGGTCGTGTGTGCCCAGCAGCACCAGGTCCCGGCCGCGCAGTTCCTCCTGCAAGGCCGCGATCCGGTCGGCCATCGACGGCAGCGGCGCACCCAGACCCCGCTCCGGCAGGTCCCCCGCCCCGATCAGCGCGCGCAGCAGACCCCAGCCGCCGTCGTGCGCGGTCACCCGGCGCGGACCGGTCCCGACCACCACCCGCTCCGCCCCGGTGTCCACCGCGGCGCGGACCAGCTCGCCCAGACCGGCAGACGACGAGCGGTCCACCGGCGCGGAACCGCTCAACGCCACCGATCCGTCGACGTACGCCGTGCGTGACCCGGAGTCCTCGGTCAGCACCAGCACGGCGCTCGGCACCGGCACACCGCCCGCGTCCGGCACCGTGACCGCTGCCAGCTCCCCGCCCCGCGCGGCGCGCAGCACGTCGATCAGCCCCGGTCCGCCGTCGTTCAGCGGCAGCAGCTCCACCCGGTCGGCGGGACGGGCGTCGCGCCAGCCGTCGGCGATCGCCCGCGCCACCTCGGGTGCGCCGAGCGCGGCCCAGCCGGAGTCGGCCGACGCACCGGGCGCGGGGGTCGTCGGGCGGTCGAATCGGCCGGGGCTCACCAGGACATGCACCCGCTGATCGTGGCACGTGTCACCCGGGACCCCTGGCCGGATCGCCCGACCCGGGCGCTGTGCGATGATCGGGCGGTGACCCTGCTCACCCAGCCACCGACCTTCACCGAGCCGCGTTCCTCCGCGCTGCTCCTGCTCGGCCAGGGCACCGACCTGGCCTCCGAGCGGGGCGTGGAGTGCTCCGGCGCCCTGCCCGCCGCCAGCGACCCGGACCTGGTCGAACGCGCCCGCGCGGCGCGCGCCGCCCTCGGGGAACGCGCGTTCGTGCTGGGACACCACTACCAGCGCGACGAGGTCATCGACTTCGCTGACGTCACCGGCGACTCCTTCAAGCTCGCCCGCGAGGCCGCCGCCCGGCCGGAGGCCGAGTTCATCCTGTTCTGCGGCGTGCACTTCATGGCCGAGTCCGCGGACATCCTGACCTCCGATGCGCAGCAGGTCGTGCTGCCGGACCTGGCCGCCGGGTGCTCGATGGCCGACATGGCCGCGATCGACCAGGTCGAGGACGCCTGGGACGTGCTGGTCGAGGCCGGGATCGCCGAGGACACCGTCCCGGTCACCTACATGAACTCCACCGCCGCGATCAAGGCCTTCACCGGTCGGCACGGCGGCACCGTCTGCACCTCGTCCAACGCCCAGGTCGCGCTGCGCTGGGCCTTCGACCGGGTGGGCGGCGTCGACGGCACCGGCAAGGTCCTGTTCATGCCGGACCAGCACCTGGGCCGGAACACCGCGGTGCTGCAGCTCGGCATCCCGCTCGACCAGTGCGTCGTCTTCGACCCGCGCAAGCCGCACGGCGGCCTGACCGTCCAGCAGCTGCGCGACGCCCGGATGATCCTGTGGCGCGGGCACTGCTCGGTGCACGGCCGGTTCTCCGCGCAGAACCTGGTCGACGCGCGCGCCGCCGTTCCCGACGTCACGGTCCTCGTGCACCCGGAGTGCAAGCACGAGGTCGTCACCGGCGCGGACATGGTCGGCTCCACCGAGTTCATCATCAAGGCCCTGGACGCCGCCGAGCCGGGCTCCGCGTGGGCGATCGGCACCGAGCTGAACCTGGTCCGCCGGCTGGCCGCCGCCCACCCGGACAAGCGGATCAGCTACCTGGACGACACGGTGTGCTTCTGCTCGACCATGAACCGGATCGACCTGCCGCACCTGGTCTGGGCGATGGAGTCCCTGGCCGACGGCCGCACGGTCAACCGGATCGTGGTCGACGCCGACGACGCGCACTGGGCCCGGGTGGCCCTGGACCAGATGCTGGCACTACCGGGACTCTGATCGACTGGGAGCACACATGGGCACGGGACATCCGTTGCGGATCGGCATCCTCGCCTTCGACGATGTCGAGGAACTGGATCTGGTCGGTCCCTACGACGTGCTCACCGCCTGGGCGGCCCGCTCCCCGCTGCGCCCCGAGGTCTGCATCTTCTCCCCGGACGGCGCTGGGATCCGCGCTGCCAAGGGCCTGCGCCTGCTCCCCGACACCTCCGCGGCCGAGGTCGGTGAACTGCACGTCCTGATCCACCCCGGCGGCCAGGGGACCCGGCGACTCGCGCAGGACCACGACCACCTGGCCTGGCTGCGCGGCCTGCGAGCCACCACCCCGCTGCTGGCCTCGGTCTGCACCGGCGCGCTGGTCTACGCCGCCGCGGGTCTGCTCGCCGGGCGTCCCGCCACCACGCACTGGCAAGCCGTGGACGAGCTCACCGCCCTCGACCCGAGCGTGCTGATCGACACCGAGGCCCGATTCGTCGACGACGGCGACATCCTCACCTCCGCGGGCGTCTCCGCGGGGATCGACATGGCCCTGCACCTGGTCGCCCGGCTCGAGTCCGCCACCGCCGCCCGCGAGGTCCGTCGCGCGATCCAGTACGACCCCGCGCCGCCGGTCTGACCCCCGCGCCCGTCCGACCCGCACCCTGCGCGCCCGCACCCCTGCGCCCCACACCGCCGTGCGCCCGCCGAGTGCGGAGTTCTTGTCGCCCAAACCGCCCTCTGAGCGACAACTTCTTCGCACTCGGCTCCGAGCCGGCGGCGACACTGCACGCGCGGACGGCCCGGCCCCCGCACGGGGGCCGGGCCGTCCGGGGCGGCGGTCAGCGACCGAGGCGAGCCAGCAGCAGCGCCTCGGCGAGCACGACCTTCTCCAGCTCCGCCAGGTGCACCGACTCGTTGGCGCCGTGTGCGCGGGAGTCGGGGTCCTCGACACCGGTGACCAGGATGGCCGCGTCCGGGTAGACCTCGAGCAGGTCGGCGATGAACGGGATGGACCCACCGATGCCGATGTCGACCGGCTCGGTGCCCCAGGCGTCGGCGAACGCCTGGCGGGCGGCACGCATGGCCTCGGAGTCGGCGGGGGCCTGGAACGCCTTGCCCAGCTCGCCGTCGTCGATCGTGACCCGGGCGCCGAACGGGGCATTCGCGAGCAGATGCGACCGCAGGGCCTCCAGGGCGGCGGCGGGGTCCTGGCCGGGGGCGATCCGCAGCGACAGCTTCGCGGTGGCCTTCGGGGTGATCGTGTTCGACGCGGTCGCGACCCGCGGGGCGTCCAGGCCGATCACCGCGATGGTCGGCTTGGTCCACAGCCGGGAGCTGATCGGCCCGGAACCGGCCAGCTGCACGCCGTCCAGCACGCCCGCATCGGCCCGGAACGCGGCCTCGTCGTAGTCGACGGTGGGGTCGTCGGCGTGGTGCAGACCGGCGACGGCGACATCGCCCTGGTCGTCGTGCAGGGTCGCGATCAGGCGGGACATCAGGGTCACCGCGTCGATCACCGGACCGCCGAACATCCCGGAGTGGATGGCGTGGTCCAGGACGGCGACCTCGACGTCCAGGTCGACCAGTCCGCGCAGCGAGGTGGTCAGGCCGGGGACTCCGACCCGCCAGTTCGAGGAGTCCGCGACCACGATCACGTCGGCGGCGAGCAGGTCGCGGTAGGTGTGGAGGAAGGTGGTGAAGGACGGCGAACCGACCTCCTCCTCCCCCTCGACGAACACGGTGACCCCGACGCTCAGGTCGTCGGCCAGGGTGCGGAGCGCACCGAGGTGGGCGACCACGCCGGCCTTGTCGTCCGCCGCGCCGCGACCGAACAGGCGACCGTCCTTCTCGGTCGGCACGAACGGCGGGGTGTCCCAGTCGCTGTCCGCGCCCGGAGGCTGCACGTCGTGGTGCGCGTAGAGCAGCACGGTCGGCGCACCGGCCGGGGCGGGGCGCCGGGCGACGACCGCCGGGGCGCCGGGGGTGCCGTCGGGGCGGTCGACGTGCAGGATCTGGACCTCGGGCATGCCGGCACCGCGCAGCAGGTCGGCGACCGCCTGGGCGCTGGCGGCGACGTGCGCCTGGTCGAAGTCGCTGTTCGAGACGCTGGGGATCCGGACCAGGTCCTCCAGGTCGGAGCGGACACCGGGCCAGATGGCCTGCACGCGGTTCCGCAGCTCGGCGACGTCGGGGACGGGGGTGGAGTCGGAGGCTGTCACGGGTCGCCACGCTACTCGACTACTCTGGCGGGGTGTTCGGACGCAGCAAGGACAACGACGCCAGCCAGCCGCAGGTCGAGACCCCGGCGGTGATCGAGGTGCCGACCGGCAAGGGCCGTCCCACCCCGACCCGCAAGCAGGCCGAGGCCGCCAACCGCCGGCCGCTGGTGCCCGCCGACCGCAAGGCCGCCGCCAAGGACGCGCGCGCCGCCCAGCGGGTCGAGCGGGAGAAGCAGTACCAGGCGATGCAGTCCGGCGACGAGCGCTACCTGCCCGCCAAGGACAAGGGCCCGGTCCGCCGCTACACCCGGCTGTTCGTGGACGCCCGCTGGAACCTCGGGGAGCTGTTCCTGCCGATCGCGATCGTGGTGCTGCTGGCGAACATCGGCCTGTCCGCGATCAGCACGTCCGCGGCGTTCGTCGCCCTGATCGCGCTGTACGTCTTCATCCTGCTGATGGTCGTCGACGCGGTCGTCATGTGGCGGCGCCTGAAGAAGCAGCTGACCGCGAAGTTCGGCGCCGATGCCATCGTGCGCGGCACGATGATGTACGCGATCACCCGGGTGTTCCAGATCCGCCGCGCCCGGCTGCCGAAGCCGCAGAACAAGCACGGCGAGTGGCCCGCCTGACCAGCAGGTGTGGGTGCGGGGACCTCGTCTGACGACATGCTGACCCACGGGTCCCAGGTCGAGAACGACGCGGCGACCGCCTGTGTGCGGGCCGCGCTCGACGCCGGCATCACCTCCTTCGACACCGCGGACGTGTACGCGAACACCGTCGCAGAGTCCGTGCTGGGCGAGGCGCTGAAGGGCGAGCGCCGCCAGTCGCTGGAGATCTCGCCACGGTCTTACGATCGGCCTGCTGCGCCAACAGACTTGGGCTTCCATGCAGAACGCCCCTGATACTCGTCCGTGAGACGGAATCGGGGGCGTTCTGATTCGAGACGACGGCAGGTGCGTCGACTACCGGCGCGCGGCCAGGCGCGCCCTCGCCGACCACAGTCGCCAGAGCCGTCGCCCGACGACGAACAACCCGACCAGCGAGGCGGGATACAGCACCGACCACACGACGTCGTAGGCTCGCATGGTCACAGGTTAGTGCTGGCCGAGTAGCTTGTGCCCTTGACGAAGAAGTCCAGGTTCACGGTCCGAGACCACGCGGAGACGTACGCCGTCGACATCGTGAACGACATGCGGGCCTGCGCCGCAGTCGTCCCCGACTGCGTGGAACGCGGGATGCCGGCCCTCACGTCACTGATCCCATTCCCGATCGCACGATGGACCGTCGGATTGATTGCCTTGGTGATCTTCGCGTTGTAGCCGGACCGGGTCTCGAAGTCGACGTAGAACGAGTACGAGAACGAGATTCCGTCGTAGACCACGCGGCAGTTGGTGTAGACCTTCCAGCTGGCAGAGGTCTTGATCGAGCCGCACGTGTTGATGGTCGTATCGCGCAGCATCGGGTTCGGCACCGGGGTGAACTCCTCGGGCATGGACGCCAGCGACACCGACCCGTCGGCGTAGACGTTGCGGATCACCTGCTCACCGTCCACGAAGTCCGAGCCGGACGACACGGGCTCGGCGCTCGGGTCGTCGGCCAGCAGCAGCTCCCCACGTCGGACCTTCGCCACAAGCGAGTCCCATACGCCCGGCTCGACGCCGTGATGGGCGAAGACAGCTTCGAGCTCCGCTCGCACCTGCGCATCAACCTCGACAGCTTGCTGACCGTCCGGTCCAGCGGTTCCGGCGAACGCCGGAGCACCTCCCAGCCCGAGCGCGGCCACCACCGCAACAGCAACCAGTGACCTACGGAGACTACGGTTCACGTGAACCCCTCCTGTGATCGCTCAGCTAGTCGGCTTTGACTGTCTGACCAGCGAGGTTTGTGCAGCACGGCTCGTGCCTGCAAGGCGATCAGCGAGAGATGAGTACTTCTCCTGGACCGGTTGAGTGGTTGTGCTACTCGATCCGAGCCGCTCGTGACGCGCCCAAGTGGAAACCCCCACCCCCTTGAGAGCGCGAGCCCTCAGTGTCCCGACAGGTGAAGCCGGCTCATGCATGCCCGCGTGTGGGTCCTAGGCTGACCGGCATGGAATTCCGTCACCTCGGCCGCTCCGGCCTCAAGATCTCCGAGATCACCTACGGCAACTGGCTGACCCACGGGTCCCAGGTCGAGAACGACGCGGCGACCGCCTGTGTGCGGGCCGCGCTCGACGCCGGCATCACCTCCTTCGACACCGCGGACGTGTACGCGAACACCGTCGCAGAGTCCGTGCTGGGCGAGGCTCTGAAGGGCGAGCGCCGCCAGTCGCTGGAGATCTTCACCAAGGTCTACTGGCCCACCGGCCCCAAGGGCCCGAACGACACCGGCCTGTCCCGCAAGCACATCATGGAGTCCATCGACGGCTCGCTCTCCCGGCTGCAGACCGACTACGTCGACCTGTACCAGGCGCACCGCTACGACCACGCGACGCCGCTGGAGGAGACCATGCAGGCCTTCGCGGACGTGGTCCGCCAGGGCAAGGCGCTCTACATCGGCGTCAGCGAGTGGACCGCCGACCAGATCCGGGCCGGCGCCGCGCTGGCCAAGGAGCTGGGCTTCCAGTTGGTGTCCAACCAGCCGCAGTACTCCGCGCTGTGGCGGGTCATCGAGGGCGAGGTCGTCCCGGCGTCCGAGGAGCTCGGCCTGTCCCAGATCGTCTGGTCCCCGGTGGCCCAGGGTGTGCTCACCGGCAAGTATCTGCCCGGCCAGCCGCTGCCCGAGGGCTCGCGCGCCACGGACGAGAAGGGCGGCGCCCGCACCATCAAGACGTTCCTGGACCGCCCGAACATCCTGGAGCGGGTGCAGGAGCTCAAGCCGGTCGCAGCCGAGCTCGACCTGTCGCTCGCCCAGCTCGCGGTCGCCTGGGTGCTGCAGAACCCGAACGTCGCCGCGGCGATCATCGGTGCCTCGCGCCCGGAGCAGGTCACCGAGAACGTCAAGGCCGCCGGGGTCACGATCCCGGCCGAGCTGCTGACCCGGATCGACCAGATCCTGGGCGACGCGGTGATCACCGACCCGGCGGAGACGGCGAAGAGCTCGCCCGCCTCGCGCTGAGCCTCAGCGCACCCCTACGGCCCCCACGACCGCCAGCCCCGCTGGACGGCGTGGGGGCCGTGTCGTCGTCGGTCAGGGCAGAGCGGCCCACCTACGAACCGGACACGCAGCGTCGTCCGCTGCCACTCAACCCGGGTGGCCGAGCCGAGGCCGGACGCGCCCGAGGATTCACCGGCGGTCCTGCGTCAGGTGGGATCGGCCAGGGACGGGTGCGGCCCTGCCGGGCGACGCGGGGTCAAGGTCCCATGCGTTCGGCGGACGTCGGGGCCGGATTCCCACGAACGGCTCGGCACCGGAGACGCCGACCCACCTAGAGGTCACGGTGAGTGGTCCCACCCAGTCCCGGACCCGGCTCCGATCGCGGCTAGCGTCCCCAACCGCCCGCCGTCCCCGAGCAGAGCACGGATCCCCATGGTCGCCCCACCGCCCACCGCCCGCGTCCGCGCGACGCGCAGCGACGACGGCTTCACGATCGTCGAGGCGGTGGTCGCCATGGTGCTGCTCATCGTCTTCGCGACGACGGTTCTCGCGGCGGTGGCCACCACGACCCGGCTCGCCGGGCAGTTCCGCTCCCGGACGGTCGCCACCGAACTCGCCACCAGTGAGATCGCCACGACACGCGTCGCGGTCGACGCCGGGGACCTCTCGACGGACACCCTGATCGACGGTGACACCCAGGACACCTCGACGGACCGCGCGGGCACGACCTACTCCGTCACCCGGACGATCGGACTGTCCACGGCCACCGAGGGCCAGTCCCTGTGCACCGGGACCGGAACCTCCTTGAGCGGGGCCGACCGGCTGATGGTGCGGATCGAGGTCTCGGTGACCTGGTCGGACCGCACGACGATGGCCCCGGTGCGCCTGGTCGAGTTCGTCGGACTCCCGGACGGTCTCACGACGGGCAAGAACGCCCTGGTCGTCGTGCACGTCGTCGACCCGACGAACGGCGGCGCCGGGGTGCCGGGCGTCGCGATCGAGCTGCAGTCCAATCTCTGGTACTACTCGGTGAAGTCCGGCAGGACGACCGACTCCGACGGGTGCGTGGTGGTCCAGGTCAGCGGCGACTGGGCGAAGAAGTCGACCAGCTACACCGCGGTCGCGAGCAAGAGCGGTTACGTCGGGCAGGCCTGGACGGACACCGCCGCGACGCTGATCGGCAAACTCGGCCTCGGGGCGAACTCGCTGGTCAACCGCGTGGAGATCTCCTACGCGCCGTCCGCCACCCTCCGGGTGCACCTCACGAACGAGGACGGGACCGCCGCAGCCACGGACGAGCAGGCCGCCGGGCAGAATCTCACGCTGATCTGTGCGTCGTCCGGGACCGCGGCGTCGGATCCCGGGAAGGTCACCACCCTGACGGCGGCGGTCACCGAGTTCTCCGCCGTCTGGCCCTGTCTGTACTCGGCCTACGTCGGCGAGGAACTGCCCGCGACCATGACCCAGGTGGACGTGGCCGGCGGGGCGACCGTCGACCTCTGGGTCAGACCGGGCTACGGGATCGTCCCGGAACCAGGGGGGACGACGCCCGAGCCGACGCCCACCGAGGAACCGACCGTCGAGCCCAGCGTGGAGCCGAGCCCCGAGCCCTCCGTCGGGCCAGAGCCCGATCCGGAGACCACCGACGACCCCCTGCCCGTGCCCGACCCGACCGAGTCCGGGGACGCGGCATGACCCGGCTCCCCGTCCGCACCGGAGCTCTCCGCCCGCAGGGCCGCGACGAGGGACTGACCCTGGCCGAGCTGCTGGTCGCGATGTCCATCCTGACCATGGTCATGGTCGCCACCGTCACGCTGACCATCGGCATCCAGCGGACCGACGCGAAGAGCTGGGGCCGGACCGACGACACCCTGTCGGCCCAGTACGCCATCCGGGTGATCGAGCGAGCGGTGCCCTACGCGCTCCGGGCCGAACCCTTCGCCGAGGCGATGACCTCGCCGGTGCTCGGCGGCAGTGCGTCCAGCCTGGCGGTGCTCATCCGCGACCCCGACGCCGATGCCACGTCCGCCACCGTGGCGGCGGACGAACTGGTGCTGGTCGAGTTCGAGGTCGCCGGCGACCGCCTCGTCGAACGACGCACTCCGGTGGCCGGCGTCGCGGACGCCACCGAGCTGCGCGCCCTGCTCCCGCTGAGCGCCGGGTGCTCCGGACGCACCTGCGAGACCCGGGTCCTCGTCGACGGGGTCCAGTCCGGGACCGGATTCACCTACCTCGACGCGCACGGCACCGAGATCGACGCGTCCGCCGCCGTCGAAGCGGTCGAGGTCACGTTGGTCGTTCGCACCTCGCCGCAGCGGCAGGAGATCGCCAGCACGCACAGCGACCGCATCCACCTGAAGAACAGTTGAGAGCGAGAACCACCGTGGGCACGGCACGTCAACGCATCCGCACCGACGACGGCATGGGGGTGGTGATGGTGGTGATCTCGTTCGCCGTGCTGTTCGCGCTGGTGCTCACGACCTCCCTCTACGTGGTGCGGTCGATGCGGCTCAGCGCGGCCTACACCGACAGCGAGAAGGCCCTGTCCGCGGCGGAATCGGGTCTCGCCGACTTCCTGACCCGTGCCAGCGCCGTCCCCGGCTACTGGCAGGAGATCGATTGCGACAACACGGCGATGCAGGCGCCGGTCACCGACTCCGGCTGCGGCTACGACACGACGACGGAGGTCGGCTGGTCGCCGGTCGAGGCGGGCACATCGGCCGACAGCGCCCCCGCCTACCACTACCAGGTCATGGACTGGGACACGGACAACGGCACCGAGGCCAGCTGGGTCGCGCTGCGGGTGACCGGGCGATCCGCCGACGAGTACCGCACCGTGGAGGTCCGGGCGACCCGTGAGTCCACCGAGCAGTACGCCGGTTACCAGAACCACTGGGCGCGACCGACCTCTGCCGCCTACTGCACCGACTCCGCCGGCGCCCGGGCCTATCAGCGCAGCAGTGGCGCCTACGGTGCGGGCAGCCCCATGCCCTCGATCCTCTGCCTGCGCACGCGCAATAACTGGCACAACACCAACGCCTGGGGCAACCCCGTGAGCCAGACCAACGGCGGGGTGGACTGGAAGCTCAACTCCTGGGTCAACCCGGTCGACGGGGACTTCTTCAGCAACGACGTCGGGTTCATCAATCCGGGACCGACCAGCATGGCGGGCACCGCGGGAGCGACATACCAGGTGGACGGCACGCTCTCCGTCGTCAACCCCTGGTGCAGCGACAGCACCTTCGGGACCGGGTGGGAGAGCGGAGCGTTCTCGACCAGCTGCGGCGTGCTGCCCACCACGCAGTACATCGGCAATCTCCCGGTCTCGGCCGTGACCACGAGCGCCGCGCCGCAGTTGTCCACCCCGCACACGCTGCCCTACGAGACCACCGCACTCGCCTCTGCCCCGGGCTGCCACTACTACGGGCCGACCCGAGTCGTGTTCGAGCCGGACGGCTCGATGCGGGTGTGGTCCAAGCAATCGCAGTACTCCGGCCTCACCCTCGCCGTGGCGTCGTTCTCCGGCACCACGCCCACCTGCGGCAGCCCTGCAGCGTTGGCGTCGGACGAGGGCGCACACGTCGCGGTGCCCGACGGCATGGTCGTCTACGTGGACGACCTGCCCGCCGATGTCGTGGCCGACAACGGTGTGGTGAACGATCGGCTCGACGCGCACGAGATCGGCGGCAACGCGACCTACGGCTACCTCCCGGCCGGCGATGTGGCCGCGGACGCGCTCGCCCAGGCGGAGGCCAACGGCACCGTGGGTCACACCGAGATCGCGCTGGACACCTCGGCCTACGCGTCCTCGCGGTACCGGACCAAGGGGAATCTCTGGGTCGAGGGCGAGTACCAGGGCACGGTCACGCTCGGATCCGTCGGCGCGGTGCTGGTCACCGGGGACCTCGTGGCCGCGGGCAGCACCGATCAGCTCGGCCTCGTCGCCAACGAGGTGAGCGTGGTGGACCAGCGCGTCGCGCTGCGCGGGCGCGCCTCCCGGTACGGGGACGGCAGCACGTGGGTCGGGTCGTACAACCTCACCAAGTACTACCTCTACCGCGACGGGGTGGACGCCGCGTCGGGCACCCAGGGCTCGTGGCCGCACCAGTACGACGACGATCCGGACCAGATCCGGATCGATGCCGCCATCCAGGTGCTCAGCAGCGGCCTCGGCTACCAGGACGACCAGGTCTGTGTCCTCGCGACCGACTTCGACAGCTCGTACGGCTGGTCCACACCCCGCTACGACGCCGCTGCCGGCACGTCATCGGATCCGTACCTGGCCACGTTCCCCGGTGCCTCGCTCACGCGGAAGTCGGACGGCTCCGGTGGCTATCTCGCCGAGGTGGACATGTCGCAGGTGGAGACCACGTCGGTGGTCGTGAACGGCTCCCTCGCCCAGAACTACCTCAGCACCACCGGGGTCCGGAACGAGGCCTCCTGGATCGTCGGGATCCAGGGTGGACTCCGGGTCCAGGTCAACTATCCCGAGGGCAGCTGCGGGATGGACCTGACGGTGGGCTACGACGATCGGCTGCGCAGTTCGGCGCCGCCCTATCTGCTGCGGTTCACCGACGTCGGGTGGGAGCGCGGGGATTCCAGCGAGGTCACGACGCCCGCGAACCTCCGCTCGTAGCGGCTCGCCTCGTCGGCGGCGTCTCACCGACGTCGAACGGGAGCGAGCCGACCCGGACGAGGTGCCGATTCCCGCGGTGCGGCCGTCGTCGGGATCGGTTCGTGGTCCAGCCGCACCAGGAACCGCGGCATCAGCCAGCCCAGGATCGGCCCGACCGACAGCGCGTACAGCACCGTGCCCACGCCGACGGTGCCGCCGAGCGCCCAGCCGATCACGACCACCGTCAACTCGATCCCGATCCGGATCGGCGCCACCCGGCCCCCGGTGCGGGCCACCAGACCGGTCATCAGGCCGTCCCGCGGACCCGGCCCGAGCCGCGCGCCGATGTACAGCGCACCGGCCAGCCCGTTCAGCCCGATCCCGGCCAGCATCAGCGCGATCCGGGCCACCACGGGCAGCTGCTCGGGCAGCAGGTTCAGCAGTGCGACGAACGGGTCCACCATCACGCCGATCACCACGACGTTGGCCACCGTGCCGACGCCGGGTCGCTGTCGCAGCGGGATCCAGCACAGCAGGACCCCGACGCTGCTGACCAGGACCGAGGTGCCCAGCGACCAGCCGAACTGGTGGGACAGTCCCTGGCTCAGCACGTCCCACGGCATCGAGCCGAGCGCCGGGTGCACGACCATGGCGATGGACAGGGCGTAGAGCACCAGGCCGACGAACAGCTGGGGCAGGCGACGGCTGAGCCGACGGGAGGAGTTCTGCGACATGGTCTGATCCTGGGCCAGGAGTGGCCTTCCTTTCGATAGCCAATTGCGCAAGAGTGGCCTGCATGGCAGCACTCCACACCGACCGCCGGGTCTCGGGCGCCCGGACCGCGACCGTGCTCGGCAACTGGCGACGACCCGGACCGGCACACACCGCCCTGTCCGACGCGCTGCGCCGTGCCGTCCTGGCCGGGTCCCTGCCACTGTCCACCCGGCTCCCGGCCGAGCGCGAGCTGGCGACGGCGCTGGCCGTCTCCCGCACCACCGTGACCGCGGCCTACGACACCCTCCGCGCCGAGGGCTTCCTGCTCAGCCGCCAGGGGGCGGGCACGGTGACCGCACTCCCCCACGACCAGCGCTCCCGGACCACGCCGGTGGGCTACGGCGGCGAGGGGATCGTCGACCTGTCGATCGCCGCCTCGACCGCCCCGCCCGAGCTGCACCACGCCGCGCTCGCCGCGCTGGACCGGCTGCCCGCCCACGCCGACCACGGCTACTACCCGATGGGTCTGCCCGAACTGCGCGAGGCCGTCGCCCAGCGCTACACCGATCGCGGCACCCCGACCTCGCCGGACCAGATCCTGATCACCACCGGCGCCCAGCACGCGATCGCCCTGCTGATCCAGGGGCATGCCGGGCCGGGCGACCGCGTCGTGGTCGAGCAGCCGACCTACGTGCACGCGATCGACGCGGTGCGGGCCACCGGCGCGCGACCGGTCCCGGTGCCGACCGGCCCGGAAGGGGTGGACCTCGCGCTGCTGGCCTCCACGCTGCGGCAGGTGGCGCCGCGGCTGGTGTACCTGGTGCCGGACTTCCAGAACCCCACCGGTGGCTGCCTGTCCGCGGACGCCCGGGCCGAGATCCGCGACCTCGCGCTGCGCACCGGCACCGTGATCGTCGGCGACGAGGTCCTGACCGATCTGGTGCTGGACGGGCCGGCGCCCGACAGCTGGGCCGGCGCCGGTCGCGATCCGCGGGTGCTGGCGATCGGATCGGTGTCCAAGTCGCACTGGGGCGGGCTGCGGGTCGGCTGGCTGCGCGGCCCGGCCGAGCTGACCACCCGGTTGGCCCTCGCCCGGCGCAGCGCCGATCTGGGCACCCCGGTGCTGGAGCAGCTGATCGCCGCGGAGCTGATCGGCGCGGGCCCGGGTGCGGTGCCCGGCCGGGTCGACACGCTGCGTGCGGGCCGCGACCTGCTGGTCGCGCTGCTGCGCGACCGGCTGCCGGACTGGCGGTTCGCGGTCCCCCGCGGCGGTCAGTGCCTGTGGGTCGATCTGGGCGCCCCGGTGTCCTCGGCGCTCAGCGCGCTGGCCCTGGCACACGGGGTGCGGGTCGTGCCGGGTCCGGCGTTCGGCGTCGACGGCGGGATGGAGGACCGGCTGCGCCTGCCGTTCACCGCCGCACCGGATCAGCTGGTCCGGGCGGTGGACGGGCTGGCGCTGGCGTGGGCCGCGCTGGGACCGGCTGCCCCCACGGCGGCACCGGCGCGCGGAACGGTCACGGTCTGACGGCTGCTGCCGCGCACCGGCGCGCGGGCGGCCACGCTCGATGCCCTGGACCGCCCCGAGACGCTCCGCCGACGTCAGCCCTCCGTGAAGGTCATCTCCTCCGGCACGGCCCGCAGGTCGTAGCTCGGGCCCACGGTCGCGTCCGCCAGCCGGAGCACCGCCGCGGCCGCGCCCTGGTCGCGCAGCGCACGCCAGTGCAGCCCGAACCACTCCTCGGCGTCGAACCGGCCCACGAAGGTCGGCGAGGTCGGCCGGTCGATCTCCCGGCCCGCGGCATCGGCGAACCGCCAGGACCAGTGCGGAGCGAGGTCGCTCATGCCGCCAGCTCCTTCGCGATCCGGGAGGCCCAGAACGGCCCCTGGTAGATGAAGCCGGTGTAGCCCTGCACCAGGGTGGCGCCCGCCTCCCGGTAGGCCCGCGCGTCCGCACCGGTGCTGATCCCGCCGACGCCGATGATCACCGGGTCGGGGCCGAGCCGGTCGCGCAGTCGACGGACCACGGCGAGCCCGCGCTCCAGCACCGGCGGGCCGGAGACGCCGCCGGGGCCGAGGTCGTGCGCGATGGTGGTGTTGACGGCGACCACGCCGTCCAGACCGAGCTCCAGCGCCAGGTCGGCGACCGCGTCCACGTCGTCGTCGGCCAGGTCGGGGGCGATCTTGACCAGCAGCGGCACCCGCGGGCTACCGGCGGCGGCCGTGGCCCGGTCGGCGGCTGCCCGGGTGGCCTGCAGCACCGGCCGCAACGACTCGACCGACTGCAGGTCCCGCAGACCGGGCGTGTTCGGGGAGGAGACGTTGACCACCAGGTAGTCCGCGTACGGCGCCAGGCGCTCGGCGGAGGTGGCGTAGTCGGCGGCGGCGTCCTCGACCGGCGTGACCTTGGTCTTGCCGATGTTCACGCCGACCACGGCGGCCCGGCCCGCAGGGGTGCCGCGCAGCGCCGCGAGGGTGCGAGCGACCTCGACCGAGCCCCGGTTGTTGAAGCCCATCCGGTTGCGCAGCGCCCGCTGGTCGACCATCCGCCAGAGCCGGGGCTGCTCGTTGCCGGGCTGCGGATGCGCGGTGACGGTGCCGACCTCGACGAAGCCGAAGCCGAGCATGGTCAGTCCGGGCACGCCGACCGCGTCCTTGTCGAAGCCCGCGGCCACCCCGAAGGCGGAGGGGAACGTCCGGCCCAGCACCTGCACCCGCCCGGCGGCGGGAACGGCGAGGACCGCACGGATCACCGAGCGCAGCACCGGGATGCGGGCGGCGAGCCGGATCAGCGCGAAGGCCCGGTGATGGGCCTGTTCGGGATCGAGGCGGACGAAGACCAGGCGGAACAGGAGGCCGTACACGGCCCCCAACCTAGTCGGTCTCACCGCTCCGACGACGGGACCTCTCGTATTCTCGACGTACGCCACAGCCACGCCAGCCCGAGGAACGGCAGGATCAGCGGGACGAATCCGTAGTCCCGGCCGAACCAGGACCACACGGTCTTGTCCGGGAAGTCCGCCGCGTCGACCAGGGTCAGGACTCCCACGGTCAGGACGCCGAGCAGCTCGACGCCGACCGCGGTCCAGGCCACCGGGCGCCAGTCCTTGGCCAGCGCGACCGTCGCCACCAGGTAGATCAGACCCGCGACCGCGGACAGTGTGTAGGCCAGCGGAGCGGCGTCGTACTCCCGGATCAGCTGGCTGACGCCCCGGGCGGTGGCGGCGAGCGCGAACAGGCCGTAGACGGCGACCAGGACTCGGCCCGGGCCGGTGGACGTCGGAGTGGGCATCAGTTCCCCCAGGTCTGGGCGAGGCGGAGCTGCAGGAAGGCCACGGCGGCGGCGGCGATCAGCAGCACCACCGAGGACCAGCGGCTGCGCTCGGCGAAGGCCCAGAGCGCGGCGGCGGGCAGCAGGACGAGTTGGGTGACGACGTAGCTCCAGAACACGGCCGGTTCGGCGGGCACGCTGCCGGTGGCGTGGCGCACTCCGGCGACCGCCGCCTGCACCAGCATCAGCCCCTCCACCACCGCACCGCCCCACAGCTGACGCAGGATCACCGCGCGGTCGCGGACGGCGAACCACAGCGCCCACAGACCGAGGGCGGCGGCGGCCAGGGCGACCAGGAGGGTCAGAGGCGGCGTCACGGGGGTCGACGGTACCCGCACGACGGCTAGAGTCGGGTCCGTGCCCCGAGTGACGTTGACCTCCGCGAACCCCGCCCGCCTGTCCGCCGACGCCCTGGTCGTCGCGGTCGCCCAGACCGGAGAGGGTCGGCCCCCGCGCCTGCTCGCCGCGGACTGGCTGCCCGCCGACCTGGCCGCGAGTCTGACCGACCTCGCCACCCCGCTGGGCGTGACGGGTGCCGCCGACCAGGTGCGCGCGGTGCCCGCCACCGGCCTGAAGGCCAAGCTCGTCGTGCTCACCGGTGTCGGTGCGCTCGACGACGGCGCCACCCCGGAGCCGGAGGCGCTGCGCCGGGCCGCCGGCGCCGCGCTGCGTGAGCTCTCCGGCGTGGAGACCGTCGCGGTGGTGCTGCCCGCCGCCGACGCCGAGCAGGTCGCCGCGGTGACCGAGGGCGCGCTGTTCGGCGCCTACAGCTACACCCGCTACCAGACGGGTGAGGCGAAGGCACCGGTCGCCTCGATCGAGTTCGTCACCCCGCGGGCCACGGACAAGGCCGCCACCGCCGCGCTGGCCCGGGCCGAGGTGCTGGCCGCCGCACTGCACGGCGTGCGCGATCTGGTGAACGCCGCGCCGAACGACCTGTTCCCGGCCGCGTTCGCCGACGCCGCGAAGACCGCGATCAAGGACTCGGGCGCCAAGGGCCTGAAGATCTCCGTGCTGGACGAGAAGCAGCTGGCCGCCGGCGGCTACGGCGGTCTGGTCGGCGTCGGCCAGGGATCGGTCCGCCCGCCGCGCCTGGTGAAGGTGTCCTACACGCCCTCCAAGCCGCAGGCCAAGGTCGCGCTGGTCGGCAAGGGCATCACCTTCGACTCCGGCGGCATCTCGATCAAGCCGGCCGCGGGCATGGACGCGATGAAGTCCGACATGGCCGGTGCCGCCGCGGTCCTGCACACCGTGATCGCCGCCGCCCGGCTCGAGGTCCCGGTGGCCGTGACCGGCTGGCTCTGCCTGGCCGAGAACATGCCCTCGGGTTCCGCCCAGCGCCCGTCGGACGTGCTGACCATCCGCGGCGGCAAGACCGTCGAGGTGCTGAACACCGACGCCGAGGGACGCCTGGTGATGGCGGACGGCCTGGTCGCCGCGGTCGAGGAGAAGCCGGACGTCGTGCTGGACATCGCGACGCTGACCGGCGCGCAGCTGGTGGCACTCGGCCCGCGCGTCTCCGCGGTGATGGGCACCGACGCGGTGCGCGAGGAGGTCGTGGCGTCCGCCGGCGCCTCCGGCGAGCAGTTCTGGCCGATGCCGCTGCCGAAGGACCTGCGCCCCGGTCTGAACTCCAAGGTCGCCGACATCGCCAACATCTCCGACCGGTTCGGCGGGATGCTCACCGCGGGGATCTTCCTGCAGGAGTTCGTCGGCTCGACGCCGTGGGCGCACCTGGACATCGCCGGTCCGGCCTACAACGAGAAGTCCGCCTTCGGCTACACGCCGGTCGGCGGCACCGGGGTCGGCGTGCGGACGCTGCTGGCCCTGATCGAGGGTCGCGCGGGCCGCTGAGCGGTCCCGGCACGAACGCGAGGGCCGTCGTCCCCGATCGGGGGTGGCGGCCCTCCGTCGTGCCACGCGGACGGTCAGGCCACGCGGTCGGTCACACCTCGGGGTCGGTCAGACCTCGCGCCGTGCCGCCCGCTCCTTGGCCGCCCGCTCGCGCTCGATCCGCTGCCGGGTGTTCCAGTCGCGCATCCGCTGCGGGTAGCCGGTGCGCTGCACGTCGTACACCGGGATGCCGAGCTTGCGGGCGACGTCCCCGGCGGCCTTGCCGTCCGGCACCCGGCGCCGGGTCCACTCCCCGTCCGTGGCGATCAGCATCAGCGTGGTCTGGGTGACGTTGGTGGCCGGCTCGACATAGGCCTCGACGCCGACCCGGGTCCGCACGAACTCGGCCAGGTGGTCGACGGTCGCCTGCTGAGCGGCGCGCCCGGTCGGCGCGGGCGCGGCGACGGCGGCACCGTCGTCGGAGCGACGCTTGCGGCGGGAGAACAGACCCATGCGGGAGAGGGTAACGGCGCGAACCTGGGTGCCGGCTGAACTTCGGCAGAGGACTCCCGATCTAATTCATGGGATGTCTGTACCGAGAATCACACCGCCAATCCCATGATCTGGGTCGTCGGGCCCAGGCGGAGATGCCAAGATGGGCTGCGACTCACCACACCGACGTCACTTCAAGGAGCCACCACGTGTCCGACACGACCGGGTCCGCTTTCGACATCGTCGTCCTGGGCGGAGGGAGTGGCGGCTACGCGGCCGCGCTCCGCGGTGCCCAGCTCGGCCTGAGCGTCGCCCTCATCGAGGCCGACAAGGTCGGCGGGACCTGCCTCCACAAGGGCTGCATCCCCACCAAGGCCCTCCTGCACGCGGCCGAGCTGGCCGACAACGCCCGTGAGGGTGCGCACTTCGGCGTGCACACCGAGCTCACCGGCATCGACATGAACGGCGTCAACGAGTACAAGGACTCGGTGATCGGCCGCCTCTACAAGGGTCTGCAGGGCCTGATCAAGTCCCGCAAGATCACCGTGATCGAGGGCTACGGCAAGCTGGTCGGCCCCGACACGGTCGAGGTCAACGGCGAGCGCGTGACCGGCAAGCACATCGTGCTCGGCACCGGCTCCTACGCCCGCTCGCTGCCCGGTCTGGAGATCGGCGGTCGCGTGATCACCTCCGACCAGGCCCTGAAGCTGGACTGGGTACCGAAGTCGGCGATCATCCTCGGTGGTGGCGTCATCGGTTCCGAGTTCGCCTCCGTCTGGAAGTCCTTCGGCGCGGACGTCACGATCATCGAGGCGCTCCCCCACCTGGTCCCGAACGAGGACGAGGCGCTCTCCAAGGCCTTCGAGCGCGCCTTCCGCAAGCGCGGCATCGCGTTCAACCTGGGCGTCCGGTTCTCCGGCGTGACCCAGAACGACGACGGCGTGCACGTCACCCTGGAGGACGGCAAGAGCTTCGACGCCGACCTGCTGCTGGTCGCCGTGGGCCGCGGCCCGTCGACCTCCGGCCTGGGCTACGAGGAGCAGGGCCTGACCCTGGACCGCGGCTTCGTCATCACCGACGAGCGGCTGCACACCGGTGTCGGCAACATCTACGCCGTCGGCGACATCGTCCCGGGTCTGCAGCTCGCGCACCGCGGCTTCGCCCAGGGCATCTTCGTCGCCGAGGAGATCGCCGGCCTGAAGCCGGCCGCGATCGTCGAGTCGGGCATCCCGCGCGTCACCTACTCCGACCCCGAGGTCGCCTCGGTCGGCCTCACCGAGGCCAAGGCCAAGGAGCTGCACGGCGCGGAGAACGTCGAGACCCTCGAGTACAACCTCGGTGGCAACGGCAAGAGCCAGATCCTCGCGACCACCGGCTTCGTCAAGCTGGTGCGCCAGAAGGACGGCCCCGTGATCGGCGTCCACATGATCGGCGCCCGCGTCGGCGAGCTGATCGGCGAAGGCCAGCTCATCGTGAACTGGGAGGCGTACCCCGAGGACGTCGCCGCCCTGGTCCACGCCCACCCCACGCAGAACGAGGCTCTCGGCGAGGCGCACCTGGCGCTGGCCGGCAAGCCGCTGCACGCCCACAACTGACCAGATACGAAGGAGACACGAGGTCATGTCCGACAACGTGCAGCTTCCCGCACTCGGCGAGTCCGTCACCGAGGGCACCGTCACCCGCTGGCTGAAGAACGTCGGTGACACCGTCGCCGTCGACGAGCCGCTGCTGGAGATCTCCACCGACAAGGTGGACACCGAGGTCCCGTCGCCCTTCGCGGGCGTCCTGGAGCAGATCCTGGTGCAGGAGGACGAGACCGCCGAGGTCGGCGCCGTCCTGGCCGTGATCGGCGACGGCAGCGGTGCCGGTTCCGCCGAGGAGTCCTCCGCCCCCGCCGAGGAGCAGGCTCCGGCCGAGCAACCCGCCGCCGAGCAGGCACCGGCCGCCGAGGAGGAGGCTCCGGCCCCCGCCGAGCAGTCCGCCCCCGCGGCCCAGGACGAGGGCTCCGCCGACGGCCAGCAGGTCACCCTGCCCGCGCTCGGCGAGTCCGTCACCGAGGGCACCGTCACCCGCTGGCTGAAGGCGGTCGGCGACAGCGTCGAGGTCGACGAGCCGCTGCTGGAGATCTCCACCGACAAGGTGGACACCGAGGTCCCGTCGCCGTTCGCCGGCACCCTGCAGCAGATCCTGGTGGGCGAGGACGAGACCGCCGAGGTCGGCGCCCCACTGGCCGTGATCGGCTCCGGCGCCGCCGCTCCGGCCGCCTCCGCGCAGACCGAGGCCCCGAAGGCCGAGGCTCCCGCCGCTGAGGCGCCGAAGGCCGAGGCACCGAAGGCCGCCGAGTCCACCCCGGCTCCGGTCCCGGCGCCGAAGGCCGAGGCTCCCGCCGCCCCCGCGCAGTCCGAGGCGCCCAAGGCCCAGGCCGGTGGCTCCTACCTGACCCCGCTGGTCCGCAAGCTGGCGTCCGAGAAGGGCGTGGACGTGTCCACCCTGGTCGGCACCGGTGTCGGCGGCCGGATCCGCAAGGAGGACGTCCTGGAGGCGGCCGCCAAGGTGGAGGCCGCCAAGGCCGAGGCCGCGAAGGCCACCGCCCCGGCGGCTGCCGCTCCCGCTGCGTCCTCCGCACCCGCCGCGTCGTCGAAGGCCGTCGAGGTCTCCCCGCTGCGCGGCACCACGGAGAAGGCCAGCCGCCTGCGTCAGGTGATCGCCGAGCGCATGGTCGAGGCCCTGCACTCGCAGGCCCAGCTGACCACCGTGGTCGAGGTCGACGTCACCAAGGTCGCCCGCCTGCGCGCGGCCGCCAAGGAGTCGTTCAAGTCCCGCGAGGGCGTGAACCTCACCTTCCTGCCGTTCTTCGTCGAGGCGGCGATCGAGGCGCTCAAGGTGCACCCCAAGATCAACGGTGTGCTCGAGGGCAAGGAGATCACCTACCACGGCTCCGAGAACGTCGGCATCGCGGTGGACACCGAGCGCGGCCTGGTCGTGCCGGTGATCCGCGACGCCGGTGATCTGAACCTGGCCGGGATCGCCCGCAAGATCAACGACCTGGCCGGTCGGACCCGCGCGAACAAGGTCACCCCGGACGAGCTGTCCGGCGCCACCTTCACCGTCACCAACACCGGCTCCGGCGGTGCGCTGTTCGACACCCCGATCGTCCCGGGCGGCACCTCCGCCATCCTGGGCACCGGGACCATCGTCAAGCGCCCCGTGGTGATCAAGGACGCCGACGGCGCCGAGGTCATCGCCATCCGGTCCATGTGCTACCTGGCCCTGTCCTACGACCACCGCCTGGTGGACGGCGCGGACGCCTCCCGGTACCTGATGACCGTGAAGCAGCGGATCGAGGAGGGCGCGTTCGAGGCCGAGGTCGGCCTCTGATCGTCGCCTGACCGCTCCACCCGCGGCCCCCGTCAGCCACCGCGCTGCCGGGGGCCGCGGTGCGTCCCGGGTGGGCGTGCGTCCGGCGGCCGGGGTGCGTCCGGCGATCGGGCCGCCGCCAGCGGACGGGCCGCCGCCAGCGGACGGACCGCCTCCAGCGGGCGGACCGCGTCCAGCGGGCGGACCGCGTCCAGCGATCGAGCCGCGTCCGTCGGACGGCGTGCGTCAGGCGGCCGCATCCGACCCGAGGCCGGCTCGCCCCGGCGGGCGGGTTCGGTACATCCGTAGCGAGTTCGGTCCCCGGGACACCGAACTCGGCACCGATGTCACGAACTCGGCAGTCCACGCCGGGGTCGGCAGTCCGCCGGGTCTGGGGCGGCGGGAAGGGCCGAGCTCCACGGGCCGGGGCGGGGCGCGATCGGGCGGTGTCCAGCGGGTCCGCCTAGGGTCGGGGCTATGCGGGTGGTGATCGCGGGATCGAGCGGGCTGATCGGGTCGGCGTTGACGGAGCTGCTGCAGGCGGAGGGCGCGGATGTCGTCCGACTGGTGCGGCGCGCACCCGCGCACCCGGAGGAGCACCGGTGGGACCCGGACCGCGGCGAGCTCGACCCCGACGTGCTGGTGGGGGCGGACGTCGTGGTGAACCTGGCCGGTGCGGGCGTCGGCGACGAGCGGCTGACCGCCGAGCGTAAGCGGGTGGTGCTCTCCTCCCGGACGACCGGCACCGCACTGCTGGCCCGGACGATCGCCGGGACGGACGACCCCCCGCGCGTGCTGTTGCAGGGCTCCGCCAGCGGCGCGTACGGCGATCGCGGCGAGGAGGTGCTGACCGAGGACAGCTCCCGGGGCGACACCTTCCTGGCCGGGGTCGTGCGGGCGTGGGAGGACGCGGCGCGGCCCGCGGTCGAGGACCCGCGGGTGCGGGTGGTGTTCCTGCGCACCGGTATCGTGCTGACGCCCGGCGGGGGTGCCCTCGGACCGCTGCTGCCGCTGATCCGGTTCGGGCTGGGCGGCCCGCTCGGGTCCGGGAAAAACTACTGGGCGTGGATCACCCTGGCGGACGAGGTCCGGGCGATCCGGCACCTGATGGACGCGCCGGTCGACGGCCCGGTGAACCTGGTCGCGGATGCCGCCCGGAGCATCGACGTCATCCGCGCGCTGGCTCAGGCGCTGCACCGCCCGGCGGTGCTGCCGGTGCCGGGCTTCGCCCTCCGCCTGGTGCTCGGCGAGTTCGCCGACGAGATCCTGGCCTCGCAGCGGATCGTGCCGCAGAAGCTGGACAGCAGCGGGTTCGTGCACCGGTACCGGCGGATCGAGGACGCGGCGCGCGCGGTCGTCGGCTGAGGACCACGCCCGTCGGTTCGCTGCGCCCGCACGCCCGGGACCGCAGGGCCCGGGACGGTCGCGCTCAGTCCAGTCGGACCGCCCGCTCATCCGCCGCCGACACCCGTGCCGCGTCCAGCACCCGGGCGGTGAGCACCGCGTCCGCCGGGTCGACCGGCAGCGGACCACCGTCCAGCGCCCAGGCCTGCACCGCGCGGTAGAAGTCCGGGTGCCCGCCGGGCGCACGCCGGACCGGCGTCACCTCCTCGCCCCGGACCAGCCGCCCCTCGAACAGGGACCCGTCCTCGTCCAGCACGCTGAACGGCGACGCCTCGCCCTCGAAGCTGGTCACCAGGAACGCCCCCTTGCTGCCGAGCACCCGGGTGCGGGGTCCGGGGGCACCCACCAGGGACCCGGCCTGCAGGTGGCTGATCGTGCCGCCGGTGTGCCGCAGGGCGAGGAAGACGTCGTCGACCGCGGGTGTGGTGAGGTTCCGCAGCTCGGCGCTGACCGTAGCGACCGGGCCGAACAGCTGGATCGCCGAGTCGACCAGGTGCGCGCCGAGGTCGAGCAGCAGGCCGCCGGACTCCGGGTCGTTCTCCTTCCAGCGATCCTGCGGCACCGGACGCCAGCGCTCCCACCGTCGCTCGAACCGGTGCACGTGGCCGAGCTTCCCGTCGGCGATCAGGCCGAGCAGGGTGAGCTGTTCGGGATCCCAGCGCCGGTTCTGGAACACGGTGAGCCGACCGTCGCCGAACTCCGTGAGCCGGGCGGCGTCCGCCGCGGTGGTGGCCAGCGGCTTGTCGACCACCACGTGCACACCCGCCGCGAGCGCCGCGGTGACGTGCGCGACGTGCTCGCCGGTCGGGCTGGCGATCACCACCACGTCCAGCTGATCCGCGTGGGCGAGCAGCTCCTCGGCGGTGGCGTCGACGGTGACCCCGGGCCAGTCCTTCTGCGCGGCGGTGGCCCGGGCGGGGTTCCGGGTGACCACCCGGACCACCTCGGCCCCGATCTCGCGCAGCAGCCGACCGTGGATCCCCCGGCCCGCCGAGCCGTACCCGATGATTCCCGCACGCAGTTGGGTCATGCGGTCACCCTAGGACCGCCGGGCGATCTTCGACGGCCACCACACCCGGTCGCCCAGGTCGTGCACCAGGGCCGGGACCAGCAGGTTGCGGACCACCAGGGTGTCGACCAGCACGCCGAAAGCCACGATGAACGCCAGCTGCGCCAGGAACAGCAGCGGGATGACACCGAGCGCCGCGAAGGTCATCGCCAGCACCACACCCGCGGAGGTGATCACGCCACCGGTGACCGCGAGCCCGCGCCGGACGCCCTCCCGGGTACCGACCCGCAGGCTCTCCTCGCGGACCCGGGTCATCAGGAAGATCGAGTAGTCGACGCCGAGCGCGATCAGGAAGGTGAAGGCGTACAGCGGCACCGCGGGGTCGGCCCCCGGGTAGTCGAGCACGTGGTTGAACACGATCGCCGACACACCGAGAGCGGCCGCGAAGGACAGCACGTTCGCCAGCATCAGGAGCACGGCGGCCAGCACGGAGCGCAGCAGCAGCATGAGGATCAACAGGATGACTACCAGCACCACCGGCACGATCACGCGCAGGTCCCGTGTGCCGGCGTCCTGGGCGTCCAGGGTCTCGGCCGCCGCACCGCCGACCAGGGCGTCGGGCGCGACCTCGTGTACAGCGGTACGGAGCCGCTCGACCGCCGCGACCCCCGCGGTGGTGTCCGCACCGGCCTCGGTGGTCACGTCGACCCGGACCCGGCCGTCGACCACCACGGCCTCACCGCCGGCCTGACCGCTGAACGAGGACGACCCGGTGTAGACCGCCGCGGACAGCACACCGTCCACGTCCTCGGCCGCGGCGATCACCGCGTCGGACTCGCCCTGGTCCACGAACACGGTCGACGGCTGCACCACCCCGGCCGGGAAGTGCTCGGCCAGCACCTTCTCCCCGTCCACCGAGTCGACCTGGGTGCGGAACACGTCGGACTGGCTGGTGCCCTGCGCCTGGAACGTCGGGAGGAAGGCGGCCGCGACCAGCAGCACCACGGTGGTGCCGATCCAGACCCGGCGGTCGCGGCGGCCGACCCGGCTGGCGAGCTTCTCCCACACTCCGTGGCCGGTGTGCGCCGGGTCGGTGTCCACCACCGGACGTCGTGGCCAGAACAGGCCCCGCGACCGCTTGCCGAGCATCAGCAGCATCAGCGGCAGCAGGCTGAACGACGCCAGGTAGGCAGCGACGATGCCGATCGCGCCGACCGGCCCGAGGCTGCGGTTGGACGCCAGATCGCTGAGCAGCAGGCAGAGCAGACCGGCGATCACCGTCCCGGCCGAGGCGCTGATCGGCTCCAGCGAGGCGCGCAGCGCGGTCCGCATGGCGGCACCCGGCGACTCGACCAGCCGCAGTTCCTCCCGGTAGCGCGCGACGATCAGCAGCGCGTAGTCCACCGAGGCGCCGACCACCAGGATCGACAGGATGCCCTGCGCCTGACCGTTCAGGGTCAGCACGCCGGCGTCGGCCAGGTGGTAGACCACCAGCGCGGCGGCGCACAGCGCGAAGACCGCGTTGAGGATCACCAGGAACGGCAGGAACGGCGAGCGGTAGACCAGCACCAGGATCACCAGCACGGCGCCGAGCGCGACCAGCAGCAGCACCCCGTCGATCCCGCCGAACGCGGTCACCAGGTCCGCGACGAACCCGGCCGGTCCGGTGACCCAGGACTGCAGCGAGGTGCCGTCCAGGTCCTCGGCGAGCGCGTCCCGCAGCGCCTCGACCACCGCGCCGGTCACCCGTTCGTCGTTCGCCAGGATCGCGTCGGCCTGCTCCGCGTCCAGGGACAGCGGCACCAGCAGCGCCTCGCCGTCCTCGCTCGGGACGACCACCGGGTCGGCGGTCAGCACGTCACCCACCGTCGCGGGGTCCCCCGCACCGGCGCCGGGCAGCGCGAGAGCGGGCCATCCCTCGATCGCGGCGGAGGCCGTGGCCATCGCCCCGGCGGGCAGGGCGGCATCGGCGTCGTCCGCGGTGATCACCACCAGGACCGGCAGCGCCTGCCCCTCGGTGAAGGCCTCTGCCTCCTGCGCGGCCCGGGTCGACTCCGCCGACGACGGAAGGAACGCCGCCGAGTCGTTGGTCTGCACCTGGGACAGCCGACCCTGCGACATCCCGCCGAACGCCCCGACCGCGAGCCAGCCCGCGACCAGGACCAGGATCGCCAGACCCCGCACCACACCATTCCTCAGCATGCTGAGCACTATGCGTCAGCCCGCGCGATCCGGCAACATCTACCCGGGGCACCACGACGAGACGTCCCGGCATCGTCCGGGCACAGGAGGCACACCCGTGACGCAGCACCCCGCCGACGAGCCGCGGAGCTGGTCCGAGATGACCTCCGACGATCCCGCCGACTGGCCGCTCGGCCGTCTGCTGTCCGCCGCCGCGCGGCGCGTCGAGCGGGAGTGGAACGGCCACCTCGGCGCGTGGGAGCTCAACCACGCCAGCTTCCCGGTGCTGATGATGCTGCTCGGCGGTCCGCACACCCAGGCCGAGCTGGCCACCGCCTGCGAGGTGACCGAGCAGACGATGAGCCGGATCCTGTCCCGGCTGGAGCGCACCGGTCACATCCGGCGCACCCCGCACCGGCTGGATCGGCGCAAGCACCAGGTCGAGATCACCGACGACGGACGCCGGGCCGCAGGGCTGGCCGCCGACCAGCAGGCCGCCGACCGGATCGCCGCCCGCGGGCTCACTCCGGAGCAGGTCGCCCAGCTCAGGGCGCTGCTGGCCGCGGTGGCGCACCCCGAAGGCTGACCGCGACGCCGCGCGCCCACTCCTCCACCGCGTCGAAGTCCCGGTGGTCGCCGTCCTCGGCGTCGATCATCGCGACCAGCGCCCGCTCGGCCAGGCCCAGCTCCGCGCTGCGCAGCTGCCCGCCGAAGCAGGCCACCTCCCGTGCGTCGATCCGGCGGGCCACCGCATCCACGTCGTCCGGCGGGGTGGCCGCCTCACCGGTGACCCGCCCGCCGTGCCCGACCGGGCCGGACCAGAACAGCCACACCGGCCGCGCCGCGAGCTGACCGCCCTGACGTTCCACCAGATCACGCAGGCTCACCGCCAGCCGTCCGGCGTAGACGGCGGACCCGAGCACCACCGCGTCGTAGCGGTCGACCGCCAGCACGTCCTCCGGCGGGATCCGGTCCACCGCGTGCCCCGCGGCGGCGAGCACGTCGGCCACCGCCTCACCGATCTCCCGCGTGCCACCGTGCCGGGACGCCGTCGTCACCAGGATGCGCATCTCGTCCTCCCCTTCGCGGCCGATCCCCCAGGCTGACCTCCGCCGACCCCCGCGGACCAGGGACCCAGGTCCCGATCGCGATGCGTGGCGCGCCGCCGCGGGTCGGTAGACTCACCGACCATGGCGCGCGAACCGAAGGCCCCCAAGGTCAAGAAGACCCGGTGGTACCACCAGATCTGGCAGGCATACCAGATGACCCGGCAGCAGGATCCTGCTGTCACCTGGATCATCCTGGCGATCTTCTTCGGTGTGATCGCCCTGGGCATCGTCATCGGCGTGCTGATCGGGCACCCGGTCTACCTGCTGCTGATGTCGATCCCGTTCGCACTGTTGGGTGCGATGTTCACCCTGACGCGCCGCGCCGAGCGGGCCGCCTACGGCCGGATCGAGGGCCAGCCCGGTGCCGCGATCTCCGCGCTGGGCACCATCCGTCGCGGCTGGACCTTCACCCAGGAGCCGGTGGCCATGTCCCCGCGCACCCAGGACCTGGTGTTCCGCGGCGTCGGCCGGGCCGGCGTGGTGCTGGTCGGCGAGGGTCCGGCGCACCGGATCGACAAGCTGCTGGAGTCCGAGCGCAAGCGCACCGCCCGCGTGCTGCCGAACGTGCCGATCACCCTGATCGAGGTCGGTCGCGAGGAGGGCCAGGTGCCGCTCCCCCAGCTCGCCCGCAAGGTGCAGCGGCTCAAGCCGACCCTGACCAAGGTCGAGACCGGTGAGGTGGTCAAGCGCCTGACCGCCCTCGGCGCGATGAAGGTCCCGGTGCCGAAGGGCGTCGACCCGATGCGCGCCCGGCCCGACCGCAAGGGCATGCGCGGCCGCTGACCGCGAGCTGTCCGGCACCCCCGTTCCGCACCGTGGGCGCGGGGGTGCCGTCGTTCCAGGGTGTTGTGAATTCACGGTCCGCTGTACTCTCGTCGCCATGAGCGAGACGGTCACCCTCACCCACACCGCCGCCCTGGCGCGGCTCGGGCACGCCCTGTCCGACGACACCCGGACCCGGATCCTGCTCGCGCTGCGCGAGGCACCCGCCTACCCCTCGGACCTGGCCGATGCGCTCGGCGTGTCCCGTCAGGTGATGAGCAATCAGCTCGCCTGCCTGCGCGGCTGCGGACTGGTCGAGTCCATCCCGGACGGTCGGCGGACCTGGTACCGCCTCACCGACGAACGCCTGGCCCCCGCGCTCGACGATCTGCTCCGCCTGGTGCTGGCCGTGGACCCGACCTGCTGCGCCGGCCCCGACTGCACCTGCGCATGAGCGGGCCCACCGGCCACGCCCGGTCGACCGGCGCGGACCGCACGACCGGGGACACCGGACGCCGCCGTGCCGTCCTGGAGCGCCGGATCCGGTGGATCGTCGCGGGCACCATCGGCTACAACGTGGTCGAGGCCGTGGTCGCGATCACCGCCGGCCGCGTCGCCTCCTCCTCCGCGCTGGTCGGCTTCGGCCTGGACTCGACGGTCGAGGTGCTGTCCGCGGCGGCGGTGGCCTGGCAGTTCGCCGCGCCCGACCCGGAACGTCGCGAGCGGATCGCCCTGCGGGTGATCGCGGTGTCCTTCTTCGGGCTCGCCCTCCTGGTCGGGATCGACGCGGCACGCAGCCTGCTGGGCGGCGCCGAGGCCGAGCACTCCACGGTCGGCATCGTGCTGGCCGCCGTCAGCCTGGGCATCATGCCGGCCCTGTCCTGGGCGGAGCGCCGCGCCGGGCGGGAGCTCGGATCGGCTTCCGCGGTGGCCGACTCCCGGCAGACCCTGCTCTGCTCCTGGCTGTCCGCGGTGCTGCTGGCCGGGCTGGTGCTGAACTCGTGGCTCGGCTGGGCCTGGGCCGATCCGCTGGCCGCCCTGGTGATCGCCGGGGTGGCGGTGAAGGAGGGCCGGGAGTCCTGGCGCGGCGACGGGTGCTGCTAGCGGCGGACGATCGCCGTCCCTGCGAGCCGGTCGTGCAGACCACGGCCGTCGCCGTCCCACACCGCGGCCGGGATCACCAGGCACAGCAGCACGGTGCGCACCAGTGCCCGCAGGGGACCGGCAGGCAGATCCGGGCCCGGGTCGTGCGGGGCCCCGTCGTCCCTCAGCGACCGCGGTGCCACCAGGCGACGCACCCGGATGCCGAACAGGGCGTGCCCGAGCGTGGCACCGATCGTGCCGACCAGCAGCAGGTTCTCCAGCGCGAAGACCGCGAGCGGGATCAACGGGTGGGCGTCGAAGAAGGCGTAGGCGATCGCCTGGCAGGCCAGCCAGTCGACGACCAGCGCCCCGACCCGGCGACCCATCCCGGCCGGCGACCCGCGCCCGGACGGCGGCAGACCGAGCCGGCTCCCCCGCGGCGCCCCCGCCCCGCCGCCCACCGGCGGTCCGGACAGCCACGACCCGACGTCCTCGCGTTCGACCATGCCGACCAGGGTAAGCGGTGTGCCGCGTCGTCCCGCCTGACGAGCACCTCACGCCCGCATCTGGACACCCGTGGCGAACGCCCTGGTCACGTCACGCCCCTGACGCACCCGCCCACGATCCGTAACACGCCGGAAACAATGGGTACACCCGAGGGAAACTGCGTCGGCCTAGCCTCGGAACGCCCGATCACGGGCACCGACGACCCGAGGAGCAGCGGATGTTCAGCAAGCCAGAGGAACTCCTGGCCTATATCAAGTCCGAGGACGTGAAGTTCGTCGACATCAGGTTCTGCGACCTGCCCGGCGTCATGCAGCACTTCAACATCCCGGCCGTCTCGGTCGACGAGGACTTCTTCTCCACCGGCCAGATGTTCGACGGGTCGTCGATCCGCGGCTTCCAGGCGATCAACGAGTCCGACATGAAGCTGGTGCCGGACGTCACCACCGCCTTCATCGACCCGTTCCGGATCGAGAAGACCCTCGCGCTGAACTTCCACGTCGTCGACCCGTACACCGACGAGCCCTACTCCCGTGACCCGCGCCAGGTCGCCGCGAAGGCCGAGGCCTACCTGCGCAGCACCGGCATCGCGGACACCGCCTTCTTCGCCCCCGAGGCGGAGTTCTACGTCTTCGACGACGTGCGCTTCGAGACCAAGCAGAACACCTCCTACTACGCGATCGACTCGATCGAGGCCGCGTGGAACACCGGGCGCGAGGAGCCGGGCGGCAACCTCGGCCACAAGACCCCCTACAAGGGCGGCTACTTCCCCGTCTCGCCGGTCGACCACTTCGCCGACCTGCGCGACGCCATCTCGCTGCAGCTGAACGAGCTCGGCTTCGAGGTCGAGCGCGCCCACCACGAGGTCGGCACCGCCGGTCAGGCCGAGATCAACTACCGCTTCGACACGCTCGCCAAGTCCGCGGACAAGGTGCAGCTGTTCAAGTACATCGTGAAGAACGTCGCGCACGAGGCCGGCCACACCGCCACCTTCATGCCCAAGCCGATCTTCGGTGACAACGGTTCCGGCATGCACGTGCACCAGTCCCTGTGGAAGGACGGCGAGCCGCTGTTCTTCGACGAGAAGGGCTACGGCGGCCTGTCCGACATCGCCCGCTGGTACATCGGCGGCCTGCTCAAGCACGCCCCGTCGCTGCTGGCCTTCACCAACCCGACGGTGAACTCCTACCACCGCCTGGTCCCCGGCTTCGAGGCCCCGGTCAACCTGGTCTACTCGGCCCGCAACCGCTCCGCCTGTATCCGCATCCCGGTCACCGGTTCCAACCCGAAGGCCAAGCGGATCGAGTTCCGCGTGCCGGACCCGTCGGGGAACCCGTACCTGGGCTTCGCCGCCATGCTGATGGCCGGCCTGGACGGCATCCAGAACCGGATCGAGCCGCCGGAGCCGGTCGACAAGGACCTGTACGAGCTGCCCCCCGAGGAGCACGCGCAGATCGCGCAGGTCCCGGGCTCGCTGGCCGAGGTGCTGGACGCCCTGGAGGCGGACCACGACTACCTCACCGCCGGCAACGTGTTCACCCCGGACCTGATCCAGACCTGGATCGACTACAAGCGGTCCGCGGAGATCGACCCGATCCGGCTGCGCCCGCACCCGCACGAGTTCGAGCTCTACTACGACGTCTGATCGGCTGCTCCCGGTCAGTGCGCAGGCGAGGGGCGTCTCCCATCGGGAGGCGCCCCTCGTGGCATGTCCGGACGCACGCGCACGGCGACTCGGTCGCGCCACTCATCGATAGCGCCGAACGCCACACCAGGCGCTGACCTGCATGCTTCACTGCCTTCGACACCAGCGGCGACAGGAGTGAGCGGACATGGGTTGGTTGAGTCGGTTGTTCGGATCGAAATCAGTGGCCACCACTGAGACCGGCCTGGAACTGCTAGGGCGCACCGCACCCGAACCCGAGCCGGTCGAGCCGCGGACCACAGCCGCTGCACCCGCTCCGCGAGGCGGTTTCGCCGTGGTCGATGTCGAGACGACCGGATTGTCGCCGCGCCGTGACCGGGTGGTCTCGGTCGCGGTGATCCAGCTCGATCGACAGGGGAACGTCCAAGACGAGTGGAGCACGCTGATCGATCCGCAGGGACCGGTCGGCGCCACCCACATCCACGGCATCACCCAGCAAGACGTGGTGGGCGCGCCGATTTTCGGGGAGGTCGTCCCCCACCTGCTCCCCCTGTTCGAGGGTCGTGTCCTGGCCGGGCACAACATGTCCTTCGACAGCTCGTTCCTGAAGTACGAATTCGGACGCGCCGGGTGGGGCTGGCCGACAGTGCCGATGCTGTGCACCTTGCGCGAGTCACAGCACTTCTTGCCCTATCTCGACCGGCGCAGGCTGACGGACTGCTGCTGGGCATGCGACATCGAACTCGTCGACGCACACTCGGCGCTCGGCGACGCCCGCGCCACCGCCGCACTGTTGTCGCACTACTTGGTCGGCGGAACAGGCATCGCCCCGCTGTCCGCCCACCGCGCTCTCGTGGACCTCGCCTCGCGCACCACCTGGCCGCAGCGTGCCGGGGACGGGCACCTGTTCGATGCTGACGAGCCCCGTCGACCGCTCACGGCCAGGGCACGATCCGTGATCAGAAGAGCGCCGGCCGCCCATCCGACGCTCTTGGAGTCCTTCACCCTGAGCGATGCCATCGAGGCCGGCGCACCGGACGAGGCCCTGCCTTACCTTGAGACGCTCGTCGCCGCGCTCGAGGACGTTCAGATCACGGAGGAAGAGCGCATCGCGCTCGATCACATCGCCGAGGCGAACGGACTCGAGGACACTGAGGTCGCCGCTGCACACCGAGGTCTGCTCCAGGCTCTCGCTCGTGAGGCAGTCGAAGACGGTGTCCTGCGCGCAGCCGAGCGCACTGAACTGCGCTCGACGGCGGAACTGCTCGATGTGACCGAATCCGATCTCAAGCGGTTCCTCGACGTCGAGCAGAGCGCCCGGATCACGGCGCTGTCCCGGGACCTGGCACCGCTTCCCTCCAACTGGGAACTCGGCGATCCGCTGCGGGTCGGAAGCAGAGTTGTCTTCACGGGGTGCGATGAAGACGAACGCAATCGACTCGAACAACAGGCTCTGTCGGCCGGCGTCGCTATCGGCTCCACCGTATCGGGACGCACCGCAATGCTCATCACGGACGGCTCAGTCTCCGGAACGAAGGCAGCGGCGGCCGCGCGGCTCGGCACCAGGGTCGTCAGTCCGACCGAGTTCGGGACATTGCTCCGCCACATCCAGCCTCCGCTGGGCAGCGGGACGCCGACGGGTCATGACATGGTCAGCACACCCGCATCCGCTGCACGGGGCCACGTGGTCGCTCCTGCCATCGTCCGCGCGTGGGCCTTGGCGCAAGGTCTTGAGGTCGGGGTCCGTGGTCGCATCCCGGCCGAGGTGCGGGTGGCCTACGCAGCGCACCATCCTGCCGATTGACCTGGGCGCGCATCCTGGTAGTGCGGCGTCGGCGATCTGCTGTGAGTGATGGACACCGACCACCTGACCTTCGGGGGCCTCGACCCGCTCGCCTCGATGCTGGTCGCGACCCGGCGGGCGAGCAGGTGCGGCTGGTGCTGCAATCGGAGCGGGTGCGGCAGATGGCCGGTTGAACGAGGGGCGCCCCCACCAAGGAGGCGCCCCTCGTCCATGCGCGGGTCAGGCTCGGGCCTCGACCGCGGTCTCCTCGAGCTCGCCGGGGGCGCGGTGCGTGCGGTCGTCGGACATCAGCAGCCGGGCCACCAGCGTCACCGCGAGGATCACCCCGGCCATGATCAGGTACGAGTGCGCGAAGCCGATCGCCTCGTAGGAGGCGCCGAACACGGTCGCGAAGATCGCGATGCCGATCTGCTTGGCGAAGTTGAAGCCGAGCATGTACGCCGTCGCGGAGATCCGGACGTCGAACATCCGGGTGATGTACTTCATCACCGAGACCAGCAGGAACGGCATCTCGATCGCCGCGAGCAGGCGCCAGGCGATCAGCAGCCACTCGTGGGTGAAGAACGCAGAGCCGAGCACCCGGACCAGCAGGATCGCAGCGAAGACCATCAGGCCCTTGCGGGCGCCGATCCTGTTGACGATGAACGGCGCGGCGACCATGAACGCCGCCTCGGCGAAGATCTGGACCGCGACCACCCGGGAGAACAGCACCTCGGGGTCGCCGCTCGCGACGAAGGTGGCGAAGTAGTTCGGGAACTGCTGGTCGAAGACGTCGTAGAGCGCGGCGGTGCCGAACATCAGGATGACGAAGCCGAGGAAGTTCCGGTCCTTGATCAGGCCCAGGATGGTGGCCTTGGTGATCCGGGTGCCGCCGCTGGTCTCAGCGCCGTCTGCGCTCGTCGTGGCGTCGACCGGGGTGCTCGGCACGCGGGCGATGAACAGCAGGGTGCCGAGCACGATGGCGGAGACCGACCCGGCCCACCAGATGCTGTTCGGGTTGGCGGCCCAGATGAAGCCGCCGACCAGGGCGGCGGTGCCACCGGCGAGGGAGCCGAACAGCCGGGCGTGGCCGTACTCGTAGCCGTTGGCGCGGCTGGCCCGCTCGGAGAACGCCTCGACCACGCCGACGCCCGAGTTCAGGCACAGGCTGAGGAAGAGTCCGCCGACCACCGCGGCCAGGTACTCGTTGACGCCGATCAGCGGCTGGAACACGAAGACGAAGAACGGGCCCATGAACGCGGCGCACAGCACGACGAACGCGAACAGGTATTTCTTGAAGCCGAGCCGGTCCTGGAGGTAGCCGTAGATCGGCTGCAGGACCAGGGCGGTGATCGCGGAGACCGTGCTGACCACACCGATCGCACCGGGGCGCATCCCCTCGCGGGCGAGCCACAGCGGCAGGAAGGTGAAGGCCAGCTGCCAGATCGCGAAGTAGAAGAAGAACAGTCCGCCGTAGTTCCAGAACACGCCGCGCTTGAGCGACTCCCAGGGACGGACGGCGGTGGAGGGGGTGGCGCTCATTGGGGGTCTCCGCTCGGGCTCAGGATGGCGGTGCTGGTGGGGACGGGACGGGTGTCCGGGACGGGCGTGCCCCAGACCGGGCGGTCCTCGGCGTCGAACCGGAGGACCTGGGCACGGGCGTGCCGGTTGGGGTCGCGCAACGGGTCGCCGGCGATCTCGGTGTAGGTGCGGGCGTGGTAGACGAGCACCGGGGTGCCGTCCGGCAGCTCGGTGAACGAGTTGTGGCCCGGGCCGTACTGACCCGCCGACGGGTCGGAGACGAACACCGGATCCGGGCTCTTGGTCCACGACGCCGGGTCCAGCAGGTCCGACCCCAGCTCCGCGGTGAGCAGACCCATCGCGTAGTCGATCCCGGTCGCCGCGCCCGAGTAGGTCAGGTACACCCGGTCCCCGTGGACCAGCACCGAGGGACCCTCGTTCACCCAGAAGCCCCGCACCTCCCAGTCGAACTCCGGGCGGCTCAGCTCGACCGCCGGGCCGGCCAGGGTCCACGGGTCCGCCATCGGGGCGATGTAGAGGTTGGAGTGACCGCGCACGTCGAAGGCCTGCTGCGCCCAGATCAGATACTGGCGGCCCGCGATCACCGTGCTGGTGGCGTCCAGCGCGAAGGACTCCCACCCGGTGTCGACCTGACCCCGCTCGACCCAGCGCGCCGTCAGCGGGTCCTCGTCCGTGCTGGTCAACGCGAAGATCCGGTGGTTGAACGTCTCCGCGGTTCCCGGCACGTCGGCGGTGCCGTGGTCGTCCGGGGCGGCGGCGTAGTAGATCACCCAGGTGTCGCCCACCCGGTGGATCTCCGGCGCCCAGATCAGGTGCGACTGCGCACCCGCGTCGTGCCGGGTCCAGATCGTCACCTCGTCCGCGGCCTGCAGGTCCTCCAGGCGCTCCGCGCGGCGCAGCACGATCCGGTCGTAGGCCGGGTACGAGCCCGTGAAGTAGTACTGCCCGTCGTGGCGCAGGACGCACGGATCGGCCCGCTGCACCACGATCGGATTGACGCCGACCTCGTTCGTCACATCGTCTCCTCGTCGAGACCCCCGGGGCGTCGTCGGCCACGGAGGAGTGTTTCTACATCGTTGTAATGTTAACGCTCACACACGATACGTCGCCGTGTCCAATCGAGGATCGGGACCTGGGTCCCGGCGCGGGCGGCGCCCGATCTCCCCGTCGGCGGATCAGCCCGTGCCGCCTCGAGCGCTCGGCTCGTCATGCCGTCCGCTCCCGCGACGCAGGGCCGCAGCGGAGCCGGTCAGGAAGGCGTCTCGGCGGCGAGGCGGTCCACGTGCAGGGCGAGCAAGGGGACCTCCGCCGGGTCGACCGTCCGGCCGAATCTCTCCCCCACCAGGGCCGCCACCCGCTCCGCACAGGCCCACTCCCGGGGCCGCGCGTCCCGCAGCGCCGCACCCATCTGGTCGTCCGCCGCCGCCCGCGGGGCCCGGGCCGCCCGGAGGTCGACGACCAGGTAGCGCAGGTGCGTGACGAACCGGGCGGTCACCGCGGAGTCCGGGTCCACCGGGGCGCCGAGCTCCCGGCCGATCAGCTCCAGCACCTCGGTGAGCACCCGGGTGAGCTGGACGGTCTGCGACATGTCCGCCGTGCCGAGCTGGGCGTTCACGAAGTGCAGCGCCACCGGCACCGCCTCCGCGTCCGGCAGTCGGACCCCGCGCTCACGCTCGATCACGCGCAGCGCCCGCCGGGCCAACGCGACCTCGGCCGGGTAGAGGGTGGGCACCTCCCACTGCAACGGGTACTCGATCGCCGGAGCCCCCTCGCGGGCTCGGCGCAGCGCGAAGCTCACGTGGTCGGCGAGCGGGAGCAGGACGTGCTCGGCGGCCTCCGGACCGAGCACGTCCTGCACGTCGTCCAGCACCGCGGCGGTCAGATCGAGGTCCTCGGCGGGGATGTCCGCGAGCAGCCGGACCAGCCGCTCGGGCGGGGTGCCATGGGTGGGCGCGAAGGTCTTGCCGATCAGCGCGGGGTCGACCGGATCACCGGGGCGCACCCCGAAGCCGATGCCGGTGCCGAGCAGGACCCGCTCGCCACCGACCGGGTCGAGCCCGAGGACGGCGTTGTTGTTGAAGACCTTGGTGACGCGCACGGGTCACGGTCGCATCCGGACCGGCACCGGGTCCAGTGCACCGTCGATCGGTCAGCGCGGCGCTCGCCCGATCCCGAACGTCTCGCGGATCAGCTCCGCCGTGGACACGTCCGTGGCGGTCCGGCCGAGCACCCGGGGCGCGCGCGTCGGACCCGGGACGGTGTGGCCGCCGCCGCGCACCGTGTAGAGCACCACCGGCGGCAGTCCGGGCTGGCGGTAGTCGGTGCGCTCCACCCGGGTGCGAGCCGTTCCGGTGGCACCCACGGCGGTGGTCGTGGGGGCGGCGGTGACACCGTTGCGCACGGCGAAGTGGCGCGCGGTGTCCGGCATGGACAGGGCGGTGCCGCCCACCTTGAACAGCGCTCGCGCCCACCAGGACATGGTCCCGCCCCCGTAGGGGACGATCGGGTCGCTGGTGCCGTGGACCAGCAGGACCGGGATCGGCGCGGGATCGGGGTCCGGCGCGGTCAGCACGAGGGTGTCCGGGTCGGGCAGGGTGGCGGCCACGACGGCGGCACCGGCCAGCACGGCGGGCGCCTCGTGGACGAGCCGCAGCACCATCTGACCACCGTTGGAGTACCCCACCGCGAACACCCGACGGCGGTCCACCTGGCGGGTGCCGACCAGCAGGTCGACCACCGCCCGGACGAACCCGACGTCGTCGACACCCTCGACCCGCGCCGGGAACCGGCTCTCCCGCCGCGCGTCGTTCCAGTTGCCGCGGTACCCGTCGAGGTACGCGACCAACGCACCGTCCCGGACGGCGAGCGCGTCGAACGCCCCGCCGGTGAAGCGGCGGTGACCGGCTCCGTCCTGCTTCGACCCGTGCAGGACCAGGATCAGGTCGCGGGGCTCGTCCGGGCGGCCGTCCTCCGGTTCGACCAGGGTGAAGCTGCGCGACCGTCCGTCGACGTCGATGGTGTGCTGCATGCGATGTCCTCGTGATCAGGCACGCCGCGGCTGATGGGCGTGCGATCCCGGACGCTAGGGTGTGACATCGTGTCAAGGTCAACCAGGTCGGAGGAACACCGGTGATCATCGGTGAGCTGAGCGGGCGCACCGGGGTCAGCACCCGGTCGATCCGCTACTACGAGAAGCTCGGCCTGATCGGGTCGGACCGGTCGGCGAACGGGTACCGGCACTACGACGAGCAGGCGGTCGAGGTCGTGCGCACCGTCCGCGCGATGTTCGACCTCGGGTTCTCCCGGGAAGACGTGCGCGCGGTGCTGCCGTGCGCCACCGGCGACCACAGCACCGTCGATCGCGAGCAGGTCCAGGAGACGGTCGCCGGAGTGCGGGACGAGATCAGCCGCCGGATCGAGGAGCTCACCCGCACCCGCGGTGCGCTGGACCGGTTCCTGGCCGACCCCGGCTCGGTCACCAGCACCGACCCCGACCTGCTGCGGATCCGGGACCTGCGTCCCGCCGGACGGCACGGCTAGACCGGCTCCCGCCCACCCGATCCGGCTCCGGACAGCACACCGCCCCGGCCGCTTCCCCCTCGCGGCCGGGGCGGTGCTGGACTCCGCCGATCAGAACGCCGGCAGCACCTCGCCGTCCGGCCACCGCTCCTCGATGAAGGCCTTGACCTCGTCGGAGTGCAGCAGCTCGTCCAGCTTCACCAGGGCCGGGTTGTCCTTGTCCTCGGCGCGGACCGCCAGGAAGTTAGCGTAGGGGTTGTCCTCACCGGACTCGATCAGCAGCGAGTCCTCGACCGGGTTGAGACCGGCCTCCAGGGCGTAGTTGCCGTTGATGATCGCCAGGTCGACGTCGTCCAGCGCCCGGACCAGGGACTCCGGGGCGGTCTCGATGAACTCGAAGTTCTTCGGGTTGTCCTCGATGTCCAGCAGGGTCGGGTCGGCGTCGCCGGTGTCGGCCAGGGTGATCAGGTCGTTCTCGGCCAGCAGGTCCAGCGCGCGGGCCTGGTTGCCCGGGTCGTTGGTGATCCCGAACGTCGCGCCGTCGGGCACCGAGTCGATGTCGTCGTAGGTGTTCGAGTAGACCGCGTAGGGCTCGATGTGGATGCCCTCGAAGTGGTCGAAGTCGTAGCCCTGCTCCTCCACCTGCGCGGTGTAGTACGGCAGGTGCTGGAAGTAGTTCGCGTCGATGTCGCCCTCGGACAGCGCGGTGTTCGGCAGGACGTAGTCGTCGTAGGTCGTGATGTCCAGGTCCAGCCCGGCGTCGGCGGCCAGGTTGTCCTGCACGAACTCCAGGATCTCCGCGTGCGGGGTCGGGCTGGCGCCGATGGTCAGCGTGGTGACCCCGCCCTCCGTCGTCCCTGCGGTGGTGTCCGCGTCGGCGGAGTCGCCGCTGGAGCAGGCCGTCAGGGCGAGCGTGGTGGCGGCAGCGAGAGCGATGGCTCCCCAGGTCTTCCTCATCATGTCCTCCCGGACGGTTGGGTAGAGCACGGACGTCGAAAGCGCAGCCTCAGCGATGGTCGAGTCGCCGGGCCAGGTGATCGCCCACGGCTTGGACGACCACGACCAGGACGACCAGGACGACGACGCAGGCGAACATCACGCCGTTGTCGAACCGCTGGTAGCCGTAGGAGATGGCGAGGGCGCCGAGGCCACCCGCGCCGATCACGCCTGCCATGGCCGAATAGCCGAGCAGGGCGATGACGGTGACGGTGTAGCTGGACACCAGGGCGGGCAGGGCCTCCCGGAGCAGCACGTGCCGCACGATGTTGAGCCGGGTCGCTCCCATCACGCGGGCGGCCTCGACCTTGCCGGGGTTCACGTCCCGCACGGCGGTCTCCACCAGCCGGGCGTAGAACGGGACCGCGCCGATCGTCAACGGCACCACGGCCGCCTGCCACTGCAGCGTGGTGCCGACCACCAGCCGGGTGAACGGGATCAGCGCGATCATCAGGATCAGGAACGGCATCGACCGGATGATGTTCGCGACGAACCCGACCACCGCGTTGACCGGGCGGTTCGGGGTGAGACCGCCGGTGGAGCTGGCGTGCAGCAGCAGACCGAGCGGCACGCCGAGCAGGCCGGTGAGGATGCCCGAGATGCCCACCATGTAGACGGTCTCGAGCGTCGCCTCGGGGAACTTCTGCTGGATCACCGGGTTGGAGATCAGCTCCTGCCACCAGCTCATCGGGTCGCCTCCGTGGTCGTCAGGCCCGCGGCGCGCAGGGCGGTGGTCACCTGGTCGCGTTCGGCGGCCGGCACGTCGAGCTGGAACCGGCCGACCCCGCGACCGGCGATCTGCTCGACCGCCCCGGCGGCGACCTGCACGCCCGCACCCAGGCCGGCCAGCACGGCGAGCACCTCCCGCACCGGGGTGCGGGCGTCGTCGAAGGACACCTCCAGCAGCGACCGCTCGGCACCGACCGGCAGCTCGGGCACCGGGATCAGCTCCCGGGCCAGGCGGCTGCCGTGGTCGGCGACCACGTCCCGCACCGCGCCGTGCTGTGCCACCCGGCCGCCGTCCAGCAGTGTGACGGTGTCGCACACCTGCCGGACCACGGCCATCTCGTGTGTGATCACGATGACCGAGATGCCCAGGCGGTCCCGGAGCTCGCGGACCAGCGCCAGGATCTGGCGGGTGGTCTCGCCGTCCAGCGCGGAGGTCGGCTCGTCGCAGAGCAGCACCGCGGGCTCGGCGGCCAGCGCCCGGGCGATGCCCACCCGCTGCCGCTGCCCGCCGGAGAGCTGGGCCGGATAGGCGTCGGCGCGGTCGCCGAGCCCGACCAGGTCCAGGAGCTCGGCGGCGCGGCGACGACGCTCCGAACGCCCGACACCCGCGATCTCCAGCGGGTAGGCCACATTCGCCGCGATGGTCCGGGAGTCCAGCAGGTTCACGTGCTGGAACACCAGGCCGATCGCGCGCCGGGCGGTGCGCAGCCGCTGCTCGGACAGCGTGGACAGGTCCACCCCGTCGACGACCACGCTGCCCGACGTCGGTCGTTCCAGCAGGGTCAGGCAGCGGATCAGGGTGGACTTGCCCGCCCCGGACCGGCCGACCACGCCGTGGATCTCGCCCGGTGCCACCGCGAGGTCGACGCCGTCCAGCGCGACGACGGCGCGGTCGCCGGAGCCGTAGACCTTGCGCAGACCGGAGATCTGGATGCGCGGTGCAGACATGGGAGCCCTTCCAGGCAGCGAGGGGTGCGTGCGGGGACGTCACGAGGGGCGCCGGTGCGGCGCGCAGGGCCGTGGTTCACGGCCAGGGTCGGATCAGAACCGACAACAGCGGCCACGGACGACGGCGTCCGTGGGCAGGCAGCAGCGACCCCCAGGGGTGCGTCGGCTGCGGCTCATGGCGCGACGGTAGCAACCGCCGGACGCCTGATGAGACCGCGGTCCGCATGATGGACGGCAGGCGGACTGACGGTCAGGGGCCACTCGGGATCGACGCGCCTTCGCGCAGGTCACCGGCCCGTCGCTCTTTCCGAGGCCCATTCCGTTCGTCCGCCTGGCGAGATCGGGCCCATTCGGGTGATGTCCGTTTTCACCCGATTTGTTCACTCGTTTGCCCTCCCGCTCCCGCTGTTCCGGCTCTAGTTTTCACTCGCCCGCACCAGGCGGGCATCGACTCGGGGGGCAGCCGTGCGGACACGGATCATCGACCTGGACGCCCTGGCGCCCGCGGACCTGGCGTCCTGGCAGCGGCTCGCCGACCGCGCCGTCAGCCCGAACGCGTTCCTCGACCCACGATTCCTGGCCACCGTGCGCGCCGCCTTCCCCGAGTCCGCCGACCTGCGACTCCTGGTGGCCGACGACGGCGGCGAGTGGCAGGGCGCCCTGGCCGTCACCACCAAACCGGTGCACGCACGCCTGCGATGGCGCACCACCACCACCGGCGGCGACTTCATGACGAGTCACGCCGACCGGCACCATCCGCTGCTCGACCGCGACCGGCCGGCGGCCGCCCTGCGTTCCCTGCTCACCGGCCTGCGCGCCGCCGGACTGCCCGGGCTGCTCCAGCTCCAGCACGTCCCCGCCGACGGTCCCGTCGCGGACGCCCTCGCCGCGGTCTGCGCCGGCACCCGGATGGGCCTGGTCGAACGGCGTCGCACCGTCGCCCCGATCGCCCTGCGGCACACCGTGCTCGGCCGCTCGCCGGTCGCCGAGGACGGCCCGCTGCCCCTGTTGCTCGGCCATCTGGCGCCGGACGACGCCAAGAACACCCGTCGACGACTGCGCGGCATCGCCCGGGACCTCGGCGCCCCCGCGGTCGCGGATCTGGTCGACGACGACGTCCTGGACGACGAGTTCGTCGAGCTCCAGCACGCAGGATGGAAGGGCCGCGCCGAGACGGGCGGCGCCTCGCTCCGTCTGCACCCCCGGCGCGAGCGGTGGTTCCGCGAGGTGACGTCGGGCTTCCGCGGGACCGGCGACCTGGTCGGACTCCGGCTGCGCGCCGGCGACCGCACGCTGTGGATCGGCTACCTGCTCCGTTCGGGCGGCTCGTACTTCGGTTTCCTGGACGCCTACGCGGAGGAGCACCACCGGTACAGCCCCGGCTCGATCGGCCGGCTGGCGGCCCTCACCCACGTGTTCACCCGGACCGACGCTCCCCTGTTCGACCCCGGCTTCGACGCGCGCTACACCGTCGGAGCAAGACTGTTCCCCGACCGTCGCACGCAGGTCGACCTGCTGGTGGCGACCGGCGGCCTGCTGCCCCGGACCGTGGTCGCGGGCTGGCCGGCCGGCGTGCGCGCCGCCGCGTGGTCCACCCGGACCCGGGCGCGGGCCCGGGAGGTGGTCGCACTGGCCGAGCAGACCGTGCGCGGATCAGCCGGGGACGAGCCACGGGACGGCCTGGTCGCGCTGGGCGCGCGCACCCCCGAGGTGGAGGTGTCCGGGCGACCGACCCACGCACCCGTCCTGCGCGACGAGGGCGCGGCCTCCTCGCAGCCCCAGCCCGTCGCACCGCCCGCCGGGGCCTCGCGCACCCTGCCTCCCGCCGCCTGACGACGCGCACATCCCCCGCTCGACCGGAGCCCGCTGGACAGCACCGGAGCCGGGGCATATCGTTTCTCGATGTTATCGACCAACGATATGGACGGAGCGTCCGAGATGTCGCAGCAGCAGTCACCCTGGTTCGCCCGGCCCGCCGACCTGTGGAGCGTGGTGATCGTCGGGGCGGTCGCGGTGGTGTGGAACCTGATCGTGCTGACACGCGGGGTCGCCCGGCTGCTGCCGAACCGCGAGGTCGACGTCACCGTGCTGCTCTCCGGGGTCGAGCTGGACCTGCCGATCGGCCCCGGCGGGACGGCGGTCGCGGCGCAGGTCGCCTCGGCGGACGTCCCGGTGTCCGACCTCCCGGTGTTCGTGCACGCTCTGGCACTCGGCGCGGTCGTCGTGGTCCCGATCGCGACCATCGCGATCACGCTGCTGGTGCTGGCACTGTGCCGGAACCTGATCGCGGGCCGGTTCTTCTCCTCGACCGCGACGCACATCATCACCGCGATCTCCCTGGTGATCGCGGGGGCCTGGCTGCTGCAGCTGGGCTGTGCGGTGATGACGTCGAACTGGGCCCTCGCACAGATGGCCGACCCGGCCGTCGCCGACGCCGCGGGCCGGCCGTTCTCCTCCACGCCGATCCTGGTGTCGATGGCGGTCGGCGCCCTGGCCGCGGTGTTCAAGGCCGGCGAGCGGATGCAGCGCGACACTGAGGGCCTGGTCTGATGCCGCCGCAGGACGATGCCGGGCGCGTGCACTGCCGGCTGGACGAGCTGCTCGCCGCACGGGGGATGACGCTGGCCCGCCTGGCGGAGCTGGTCGGTGTGACGGTGGTGAACCTGTCCGTGCTGAAGAACGACCGCGCCAAGGCGATCCGGTTCTCCACCCTGACCGCGATCTGCGACGTGCTCGGCTGCCAGGTGGGCGACCTCCTGGTGGTCGCCCCGCCGCACGCCGGCCCGCCCCACCTCGCGCGCTAGCCGACGAGCCGGGCCGCCCGTTCCCGCCGGGCGGCGACGAGCCGGGCCGCCGGTCCTCCCCCGGGCGTTACTCTCACCCAGCAGCCCGCACCCGCCCGACGAGCACCGGAGCAGACCGATGCCCACGCAGCCGACCACTCCCGCCGCGTCCGACGACGCCCCGCGCCCGACCCCGGCCGAGCGGCGTCTGATGCGCGAGCTCCCGCCGCACTGGCACTCCCCCGTCCCGCCCCGGTGGCTGCCGCGCGCCCTGCTGATGATCGGCTTCGCGGTCTTCCTCGGCCTCATGGTGTGGCGCGCGGCCGGACTGCTCGGCAACGTCATCACCATCGTCGTGATCAGCTGGTTCCTCTCGCTGGCGATGGAGCCGCTGATCCTCTGGCTCGGTCGGCACGGCATCCGGCGCACCTGGGCCACCGGCATCACGATGATCGGCGGGCTGCTGGTCGCGGCCGGGATGATCGCGCTGATGGGCGGGCTGTTCATCAGCCAGCTGGTCAGCCTGGTCGAGTCGGTGCCCCGGTACTACGGTCAGGTGACGGCCTGGCTGAACACCGAGTTCGGCGTCGAGGTGCCGCGGACCAGTGACCTGATCAGCACCATCGGTGGGTACGCGGACGACATCGGCGGCCAGGTCGTCGGCATCACCGCAGCGGTCGCCGGGACCCTGTTCACCTTCACCGCTGTGCTGCTGGTGGTCTACTACATGGCCAGCCAGGGACCGAAGTTCCGCGCCGCGGTCTGCCGCTACCTCGCCCCGAACCGGCAGCGCGAGGTGCTGCGGATCTGGGAGCTGTCCCAGGACAAGGTCGCCGGGTTCATCAACTCGCGCGTGGTCCTGGCCGCGATCTCCACTGTGGCGACCTTCCTCTGCCTGACCGTGCTCGGGGTGCCGTACTCGCTGCCGTTGGCGGTCTTCACCGGTCTGGTCAGCCAGTTCGTGCCGACGGTGGGCACCTACATCGGCGGCGCGGCCCCGGTGCTGGTCGCACTGGCGGTCGACCCGGTCAAGGCCGTGATCGTGCTGGTCTTCATCGTGGCGTACCAGCAGGTGGAGAACCTGATCCTCACGCCCAAGGTCTCGCAGAAGTCCCTGCAGCTGAACCCCGCGGTGGCCTTCCTGTCCGTCCTGGCGTTCGGCGCGCTGTTCGGTGCGCTGGGCGCGATCCTGGCCCTGCCGGTGGTGGCGACCATCCAGGCGGTGTCCTCGACCTACCTGCGCCGGCACGAGCTGATCGAGTCCGAGCTGCTGGCCGACGAGCCCCCGGCCCGGAAGAAGGACGAGCCCGAGCCCGCCGAGTCGTAGCGCGGCTCGGTGGTCGCGCGGCTCAGTCGTAGAACACCCGCTCCACCACCGCCCGGGACCGGCGGGCGGTGCGCAGCCAGGTGTCCTCCAGCTCCGCCGCCGACCCCGGGGCGCCCAGCACCGCGGCGATCCCGGCGACGGAGGGCCGGTCGTGCGGCAGGACGTCCGCCTGTGCGCCGCCGACCCGGCCGGTCCACAGCACCAGGGCGTCCCGCAGCCGGGAGGCCAGCTCCCAGGACTCGGTCAGCACCGCGGCGTCCTCGGCGTCGAGCAACCCGGCCTCGCTCGCGGCGGCCAGGGCGTCCAGGGTGCCGGTGGTGCGCAGGCCGGGCAGCTCCGCCGCGTGCTGGAGCTGGAGCAGCTGCGCGGTCCACTCGACGTCCGCGATCGCGCCGCGACCGAGCTTCAGGTGCCGGGCCGGGTCCGCCCCGCGCGGCAGCCGCTCGGACTCCACCCGGGCCTTGATCCGCCGGATCTCCCGCACCGCGGCCGGGTCCAGCCCGCCCTCGGGGTAGCGCAGCGGGTCGATCAGCGCGACGAACCGGGCCGCGAGCTCGTCGTCGCCCGCCGCCGGTCGGGCACGCAGCAGGGCCTGGCTCTCCCAGACCAGCGACCAGCGCGCGTAGTACTCGGCGTAGGAGTCGAAGGACCGCACCAGCGGACCGTTGCGGCCCTCCGGCCGCAGATCGGCGTCGACCTCCAGCGTCGGCTCCGGACCCACCGCGCCGAGCAGCGACCGCAGCCGGGTCGCCACCCCGATCGCGAAAGTCTGGGCCAGCGTCGGGTCCGCCCCGGGCACCGGGTCGTGCACGAACATCACGTCGGCGTCCGAGGCGTAGCCCATCTCCTGCCCGCCGAACCGGCCCATCGCCACCACCAGCAGGGCGGTCGGGTCGACGTCGAGTCGCCGGGCGGCGCGCTCCTCGGCCCGCGCGACCCGCAGCGCGCCGGCGATCAGCACGTCCGCACTGGCCGACAGACTGCGGGACGCCCGGGTGCCGGTCACCACGCCGAGCACGTCCGCCACCGCGGTCCGGGCCAGCTCCCGGCGGCGGAGCGCGCGCAGCGCGGTCAGCGCCGGCACCGGCTCGTGCGCCCGGGTGAGGATCGCATCCGCCTCCCCGGCCAGCCGCTCCGGGCCCCGCGGGTGCAGCTCGGCGTCGTCGTCCAGCCACACCACGGACTCCGGCGACCGGCGCAGCGCGTCCGCGACGTAGCGCGAGGTGGACAGCGCGGTCGCGAGCCGTTGCGCCGCCGTGCCGGAGTCACGCAGCAGCTTGAGGTACCAGTGCGTGCCGCCCAGGTCGTCGGACAGCCGCCGGAACGCCAGCAGCCCGCCGTCCGGATCCGGGCCGTCCGCGAACCAGCCCAGCATCACCGGCAGCAGCTGACGCTGGATCGACGCCCGCCGGGAGACGCCCTCGGTCAGCGCCGCGATGTGCCGCACCGCCCCCGCCGGGTCCCGGTAGCCGATCGCCGCCAGCCGGGCGCGCGCCGCCTCGGGTGCCAGCGACGCCTCCTCCGCGGACAACTGGGCGACCGCGGGCAGCAGCGGACGGTAGAACAGCTCCTCGTGCAGGTGCCGCACGTCCCGGCGCACCTGCCGCCAGCGGTCGGTCAGCGCCTGCGCGGCATCGGTGCGCATCCCCACCGTCCGGCCCAGCCGCCGCAGATCGGCCTCGGCGGTCGGCATCAGGTGGGTGCGTCGCAGCCGGTGCAGCTGGTTGTGGTGTTCGACCGCCCGCAGGAACCGGTAGCAGACCCCGAGCTGCGCGGCGTGGTCCCGCCCGACGTACCCGCCCTCCGCGAGCGCCGTCAGGGCGGTCAACGTGTTGCCGGACCGGATCGAGTCGTCGTTGCGCCCGTGGACCAGCTGCAGCAGCTGCACGGTGAACTCCACGTCCCGCAGGCCGCCCTTGCCGAGCTTGATCTGCCGGTCCGCCTCCGCGGCGGGCACGTTGCTCTCCACCCGGCGCCGCATCGCCTGGGAGTCGGAGACGAAGTTCTCTCGCTGCACCGCCTGCCAGACCATCGGGTTCATCGACTCGACGTACGCGCGGCCGAGGTCGGCGTCCCCGGCCAGCGGTCGCGCCTTGAGCAGCGCCTGGAACTCCCAGGTCTTCGCCCACCGCTGGTAGTACTGCCGGTGCGAGTCCAGGGTGCGGACCAGGGGCCCGTCCTTGCCCTCCGGGCGCAGTGCGGCGTCCACCGGCCACAGCTCCGGCTCCCCCGACGGCCCGCCGCAGGCACGCGCCAGTCCCGCCGCCAGTCGGGTGGCCGCCGCCAGCGCCTCCGCCTCGTCCGCGCCCTCGACCGGTTCCGCCACGTACACCACGTCCACATCGGAGACGTAGTTCAGTTCCCGGCCGCCGGTCTTGCCCATCCCGATCACCGCCAGCCGTGCGGTCGCCCCGTGGTCGGGCAGCTCGGCCCGGGCCACCGCGAGCGCCGCCTCCAGGGCGGCCGCCGCCAGATCGGCGATCGCCGCCGCCACCGCGGGCAACTGGGTCAGCGGCTCGGCACCGGTCAGGTCGGTCGCCGCGATCCGCAGCAGCCGCCGCCGGTACGCCCGCCGCATCCGGTCCGTGCCGCCGGTTCCGGTCGCCACCGGCACCGGCGCCCCGGGGTCGGCGCCCACCGCGGTCAGCAGCTCGGCTCGCACCGCCCGGGCGTCCACCCCGGTGCCCGGCACGTCCTCCGCCAGCAGCGCCAGATCCTCCGGATGCGCGGCCAGCTGGTCGCCCAGCGCCACCGACGCCCCGGTCACCGCGATCAGCCGGTGCCGTGCGGGCGAGTCCCCGACCAGGAACGGCGTCAGCGTCTCCCCCGCCGACCCGGCGATCTTGGCCAGCGCCAACAACGCCAGATCGGGCTCCGCGGCCTCCGCGAGCGCCGGCAGCAGCACCTCCGCCACCGACTCGGCACCGGACACGCCCAGCACCGCGGCCAGTGCGCCGTCGGCGAGCAGGCGCTCGGCCCTCGCCGCGTCGTCGAACCCGGCCCGGGTCAGCCGTCCGGCCAGCGATCCCCCGCGCCGGGGCGTCGAAGCAGTCACGCCCGCCACCGTACCCCGATCACCGCCAGCCGTGCGGTCGCCCCGTGGTCGGGCAGCTCGGCCC
>NZ_JANZKP010000089.1 GCF_025642745.1 Cellulomonas sp. RIT-PI-Y | reverse complement strand
GCGACGGTCCGTGGCTTCTCGACGCCGGAGTCGTGCGCGGGCGGGCTGGGCGACGCAGGGCAGCGCAGGAGGACGACACGGGGCCGCGCCGGCGCGAGCGCGCACGCAGACGGGCCCGGCGCGGCGCGAGCGCAACACACAGAGCGGAGCGGCACGGCACGAGCGCACGGACGGGCCCGGGGCGTACGCCCCGGGCCCGTCCGTCGTGCGGTCAGCGGGTCACTCGCCGACGGTGCCCTCCACCGCCTTGACCCAGACGTTCTTGTTGTCGGCGCCGTACTGGTAGACCCCGATGAACGCGGACGACGGGTCGTTGTCCTCGTTGAACGGGCCGATACCGGCCTGACCGACGTACTGGATGTCCGAGCCGTCCTCGATCAGGGCGACGCAGTCGCTGAACGTCTTGCACTCCTCGCCGCCGTCCGCGCCGGAGACCGCCGCCATGTTGGCCTGGATCGTCGGGCCGTCGGTGGCACCGCCCTTCACCGCGGCCAGCGCGGCCAGGATGGTGGCGTCGTAGGACTCGGGACCGTAGGCGTAGTCGGAGAGGTTCGGGTCGACCTCCTTGAGCCGTGCCTGGAAGTCGTCGCTGGGGAACGCACCCGGGATGGTGCCCTGGGCGCCCTCCAGCGTGCCGGGCTCGAAGTCGGCCGAGTAGTCGGCGGTGTTCCCGTCCACCATGTAGATGGTCGACGGGTCGACGCCGGCCGCGACCAGCTCGGGGATGATCTGCTTGGTCTGCTCGAAGGCCAGCACCACCACGGCGTCCGGGTCCGTGGCCATCAGCGCCGTGACGTCGGTGGCGAAGGACGACGCCGCCGGGTCGAACTCCTGGCCGGAGTTGCCGTAGACGACGGTCGCGCCCGCGTCCTCGACGGTGGTCTTGACCACGTCGCGCAACGAGGTGCCGTAGTCGTCGTTGAACACCAGGATGCCGATGTTCGCGTGACCGTCCCCGGTGATCAGGTTGCCGAGCGCCGCGCCCTGCACGGTGTCCGGCGGGGCGGTGCGGAAGTAGTAGTCCGAGTAGCCGGACAGCGAGGTCGCGGTGTTCGCCGGGGAGATCTGGACGACCTCCGCACCGGTGATGTCGTCGATGACGTTCAGCGTGACCGAGGAGGAGGCGGCACCGATGATGACCTGCACGTCCTGGGACAGCAGGTCGGTCACGGACTGGGTCGCGACCTCGGCGTGGTCCGCGTCCGAGGAGTCGGCGTGCACCACCTCGACGTCGGAGCCGAGGACACCGCCGGCCTCGTTGATCTCCTGGACCGCCAGGTCGACACCGGCGACCTCGGGCGGACCGAGGTAGGCGAGGGTGCCCGTCTGCGGCAGCAGGGTGCCGACCACCAGCGGGCTGGCGTCGCCGGAACCGGTCTCACCGCCGGAACTGTCGTCGGAGCTGCTGCATGCGGTGAGCACGAGTGCGACGGCGCCGGCGAGGGCGGCCGCCTGGACGGCATGTGTCGTTCGAGTCATGCGGGTACCCCTGTCGTGAGGACGCCCGGCGGTGACGTCCGCCGGTCGAGTGGGCGCGACGCTATGCGTGACGTGTGTCACGCGTGTGTCCGCCGTGTCTCATCCAGGGTTGTTGCCGATTCGTGACGTGTCGCCCCGGGAACGCGCGAAGCCCGACCCGTCGGGTGGACGGGTCGGGCTCCGCGCTGAGCACCAGGGGTCAGGCGAGGGTCAGGAGGCGCCGCCGACCTGGTCGATCACGGCGTCCGCGACCTCACGCATGGTGAGACGACGGTCCATCGAGGTCTTCTGGATCCAGCGGAAGGACTCCGGCTCGGACAGGCCCATCTTGGTCATCAGCAGGCCCTTGGCCCGGTCCACCCGCTTGCGGGTCTCGAAGCGCTCGGCGAGGTCGGCGACCTCGGACTCCAGCGCGCTGATCTGCGCGTACCGGGAGATCGCGATCTCCACGGCGGGCAGCAGGTCGGCCGGGCTGAACGGCTTGACCACGTAGGCCATCGCACCGGCGTCGCGGGCACGCTCGACCAGCTCGGTCTGGGAGAAGGCGGTCAGCAGGACCACGGGGGCCAGATGGGCCTTGGCGATCCGCTCGGCCGCGGAGATGCCGTCGAGGACGGGCATCTTGACGTCCATCACGACGACGTCCGGCGTGAGCTCGGTGGCCAGCGCCACGGCCTGCTCGCCGTCGCCTGCCTCACCGACGACGTCGAAGCCGGCCTCGCGGAGCGTCTCGACGACGTCCATCCGGATCAGGGCCTCGTCCTCGGCGACGACGGCGCGGCGGGCCGGGCGGGCCTCCGGGTCGGCGGGCTTCTGCTCGGTCTTGGTGGGGATGTCGAGGTCCAGCGGTGCGACGTCCGTCTGCTCCGCGGCCTCGTTCGGGGTTGCGTCCTGGGTGCTCACGCTGAGGATTCTAGGTCCTCGGATCGCCCGGATGCCCGATTCCGCGGTTGTGAGAACGCGCACGGGCCGATCAGTCCGCGAGACGGGCCGTCCACCGGGCGATCCGGGCCGCCCGGGTGCGCGGTGTCACGGCGGTCACGACCTGGTGCAGGACCGAGTACCGCTCGGCGCGGGACAGCGCCGCGAAGGCCTCGGCGGCCCCCGGGACCGCGGCCAGGGAGTCGGTCAGGTCCTGCGGCACCTCGATGGTCGCCTGCCCGGCGTAGGCCCGGTCCCAGCGGCCGTCGGCCCGTGCGGCGGCGACCTCGGCCAGACCCGGCGATCGCATCCGCCCCGCGGCCGTGAGCCGGGCGATGTGCTCGACGTTCCGGGCCGACCACAGGCTCCGGGCCCGGCGCGGGGTGTAGCGCTGCAGGTAGGTGGTGTCGTCCCGGCCGAGTCGCTGGCCGTCGATCCAGCCGGAGCACAGCGCCTCGTCCAGCGCCTGCACGGCGGAGATGCTGGTCGGCGTGGTCGTGCCCTTCCTGGCGAGCAGCAGCCACACGCCGTCCGAGGTCGACTCGTGGACGTCCAGCCAGGCGCGCCAGGCGGCGACGTCGGGCAGGACCAGCGGGTCGTCCGTGGTGGCGGGCATGGGGACATGGTGCCGCGCCCGCGGCAGCGGGGCGACCGTCAGTCCTCGCCGGTCTCCGCCCGGAACCGCGCCGCCAGCGCCACCCCCGCGTCCACCGCCGCCGCGATCCCGGCCTCCGGCACGTGCACCAGCCGCAGGCAGCCGCGGACCACGGCCTCGGCGTACGCCACCCGGGAGCCGTCGTCCCCCCACTGCCGCTGGGCGATGATCCCCTCGACCAGCCCGAAGGCCAGCTCCAGGTCGGCGTCCGGCAGCCCTGCGGGGTCGACGCCCTGCCGGGCCAGGGTGGCGGCGGAGAGCTCGCGGTAGTGCCGACGCAGCGCGACCTGGCTCTCCCGGGTCTCGACGAACTCGGTCTCGGCGATGTCGAGCAGGCGGTAGACCACGTGCAGGTTCCACCGGTCACGGAGCAGGCCGTCCAGGTCGTACCGGGTGAGCGCGGCCAGGGCGACGGCGGGGTCGTCGGTGCGGTCCCGGAGCCAGGCGGCGCACTGCACCGACGGGGCGACCGTGCCCTTGAGCAGGGAGCGCAGGATCTGGCTCTTGTCCGGGAAGTGGTAGTACAGCGACGCCTGCTTGATGCCCACCGCGTCCGCGATCTGCCGGGTGGTGGTCTCGGTGTAGCCCTGGTCGCCGAACAACCGGGCGGCGGCGGCCAGGATCTCCTCCCGGGTGGACAGGCCGGAGTCGGTGCGCGGGACGGAACGGGGGCGTCCGCGGCGGCGCGGGGCGGACTCGGCGGTCATCGCAGCTCCTTGACGGCGCGGCCGTCCTGCACGACCAGGTCGATCCGGTCCGGGTCGGCGAGGGCGGCGATGTCGGTCAGCGGGTCGACCTCGGTCAGCACCAGGTCGGCGCGCAGGCCGGGGACGACGGAGCCGACCTGATCCTCCAGGCCGAGCATCCGGGCGGCCCCGGAGGTCCCCGCGACCAGGGCGGCCATCGGGGTCAGGCCGTGCTCGACCAACAGGGCGAGCTCGGTGAGGTTGGTGCCGTGCGGGGCGATCCCGGCGTCGGTGCCGAGCGCGACCGGGACCCCGGCGGTGAGGGCGGCGTGCAGGCGTTCGCTCGCCGCCTCCTTCATGGTGCGGCGCTTGGCGGCGACCCAGGGAGCCAGGCCGTCCGACAGCGGCCGGGTCAGGGTGGACAGCGTCGGCACCAGCCAGGTGCCGCGCTCCCCCATCAGGTCGATGGTGGCGTCGTCGATCTGGTAGCCGTGCTCGATGCTGCGCACCCCGGCGCGGACGGCGGCGGCGATCCCGGCCGCCCCCTGGGCGTGGGCGGCGACCCCGACCCCGCCGTGCCGGTCGGCCTCCTCGACCACCGCACGCAGCTCGGGTCCGGACAGGCCACCGGACTCGGGGTGGCTGGCGGGGCTGCCCATCCCGCCGGTCGCGGCGACCTTGACCCAGTCGGCACCCTGCCGCAGCACCTCGCGCACCGCCCGGACGAACTCGGCGGGCGAGTCGGCGATCGCCCCGGCGCCCGGACCGGTGTCCAGGGCGACGCCCTCGACGGTGCGCCAGTCGCCGTGACCGCCGGTGACGGACAGGATCCGGATCGCGATCCGCAGGCGCGGGCCGCGGATCAGGCCGAGCTCGACGGCGGAGCGGTAGCCGGAGTCGGCACCGGCCAGGTCGCGGACGGTGGTCACCCCGGCGTCCAGGGTGGCGGACAGGTGCGGCACCGACCGCAGGACGAACAGCGACTCCGGGGCCAGGACGTCCGCCATCGGGTCCTTGGCCGGCAACGTGCTCACGTGCACGTGGCAGTCCAGGAAGCCGGGCAGCAGCGTGCGCCCCCGCCCCTCGACCACCCGCAGGCGCTCGCCGGTGGGCAGGGTGCCGGTGGGGGCCACGGCGGAGATCAGGCCGTCGGCGACCAGGACGTCGACGCGCTCGCGCGGGTCCGCGCCGGTGCCGTCGATCAGACGGGTGTCTCGCAGCAGGAGGTCGGTCACACGGCTCAGGCTAGCGCATTACCTGTCACAGATAGATTTTACGTCCCGGCAACACGCGGACACTCCGCCGCAACGACTCGCGACTACT
>NZ_JANZKP010000088.1 GCF_025642745.1 Cellulomonas sp. RIT-PI-Y | reverse complement strand
GCTTCGCGTCGCTCGCGGTGGGCATGCTCGCGGGCGCGATCGTCTTCGCGCCGTTCCTGGCCGTGCCCGCCGCGCCCGTGCTGCACGACCCGGCCCTGGCCGCCGCGGTGATCGGGATCGCGGTGCTGTCCTCGGTGGTGCCGTACGCGGTGGAACAGGTGGTGCTGCGCCGGGTCACGGCCGCGACCTTCTCGGTCCTGCTGGCGCTGCTGCCCGCGACCGCGGCGGTGGTGGGCGCGGTGGCGCTGCGGCAGTGGCCGCACGGGTGGGAGATCGTGGGACTGGCCTGCGTGTCCGGGGCGATCGTGCTCACCGCGGTGCCCACCCGGCGACGGCACGGCTGAGCGCCCGCACCGCGAGCCCTAGAGGTACTGCCCCGGCCCGTGCTCGCCCGGCGCCCCCGGACCGGCCGCACCGCCGGGCAGCGCCCGGCGCATCTGTCCGAGCTGCGCCTGAGCCGCCATCTGCTGCGCGACCAGCGCGGTCTGGATCCCGTGGAACAGCCCCTCCAGCCAGCCGACCAGCTGGGCCTGGGCGATCCGCAGCTCCGCGTCCGACGGCCTGCTGTCGTCGGTGAACGGCAACGTGATCCGGTGCAGCTCCTCGACCAGTTCGGGGGACAGCCCGTCCTCCAGCTCGGCGAGCGAGCGCTCGTGCACCTCGGCCAGCCGGGCGCGGGCCGCCTCGTCCAGCGGGGCGGAGCGCACCTCGTCCAGCAGCTGCTTGATCATGGTGCCGATCCGCATCACCTTGGCCGGTTGGTCGACCTGCGGCGCCGGATCGGCGCGGTCGGCGTCCGGTTCCGCACCGCCGCCCAGCACGACGATCCGCGGGCGGTCGGTGGCGCTGTCGTCCTGGCTCATGACCCGATGCTGCCCCCGGCCGGTCCGGTGCGCGACCGCCCGGCTCAGGGCAGGAGCAGCACCTTGCCGAAGACCTCGCCGGAGTCCAGCAGCCGGTGCGCCTCGTCGGCCCGGTCCAGCGGCAGCGTGGCGTGCACGACCGGGCGCACCCGGCCGTCGGCGACCATCGGCCACACCCGGTGCGCGACCTGCGCGACCACGCGGGACTTCTCCGCCACGGTGCGCGACCGCAGGGTGCTGCCGGTGACGTAGGCGCGCTTGGCCATCAGCAGTCCGAGGTCGAGGGTGCCGCGGGCGCCGCGCTGGGTGCCGATCACCACCAGCCGCCCACCGGTGGCCAGCGCGGCGAGGTTGGTCTCCAGTCCGCCCGCACCGAGCACGTCGAGCACCACGTCCACGCCCCGGCCGTCGGTGGCCTCGTGCACGGCCGCGGTCACGTCCTGCATCCGGTGGTCGATCACCACGTCGGCGCCGAGCTCCCGGCACCGCGCCGCGCGCTCCGGTCCGCCGGCGGTGGTGAGCACCCGGGCACCGAGCGCGGCGGCGATCTGCACCGCCAGGGAGCCGACGCCGCCGGAGCCGCCCTGGACCAGCAGGGTCTCGCCCGCGGCCAGGCCACCGGAGTCGATCAGATTGGTCCAGGCGGTGCACGCGGCCTCGGGCAGTCCGGCCGCGGCGATCAGGTCGACCCCGTCCGGCACCGGCAGCACCTGGCCGACCGGGACCGTGACCAGCTCCGCGTAGCCCCCGCCGCCGAGCAGCGCCGCCACCGGCAGACCGTCCGGCCAGGTCGCGGCGTCGACCTCGGGTCCGCGGCCGACGACGGTGCCGGACACCTCCAGCCCGGGCCAGGCCGGCACCCCGGGCGGTGGCGGGTAGTGGCCCTCGCGCTGCAACAGGTCGGCGCGGTTGACCCCGGCGGCCGCCACCCGGATCAGGAGCTCACCGCCGGCGGGAACCGGATCCGGCCGCTCGACGACGCTCAGCTGTTCGGGTCCGCCGGGCTGTTCCACCTCGATCACGCGCATCCGTCGAGGGTACGCACCGGATGAATCCGCACCGAGCGCTCATGTCCGCCGGTCAATCGTCCGATGGGGCTTGAACGGACGTCTCCTCGGTGACGTCCGCCGTCGGCCGACCGGTCGCGGGGGAACAGGAGGCAGGTCGACATGCTGCGCAGGCTCGGCATCCGCGCCAAGGTGCTGGCGGTGCTCGCGCTGCCGGTGCTCGTGCTGCTGGTCGCCAGTGCCTACATCTCGGTGCAGTCGGTCAGCCAGGCCCGCACCGCGAGCGCGGTCAACCGCGTGGTCCAGGTGCTGCCCGACTACGCCATCGCGATCGAGGCCCTGCAGCAGGAGCGCACGCTCTCCATGCAGCAGGTCGACGGCGACGCGCTGTCCGGGAGCATGGCGGCCGCGCGCAAGAACACCGACGCCTCCCTGATCGCGCTGACCGAGGCCGCCTCCGCCCTGGACCTGTCCGGCCTGGACCCCCGGGTGGGCGAGGCGATCGCGGCGGCGCAGAACTCCCGCAGCCGACTGTCGAACGTGCGCGAACAGGTGGATGCCGAGACGATCCCGCAGGCGCTGGTCGACTCCAACTTCACCGACATGATCACGGCCCACAACGACGTGCCGGCCCTGGTCGCGGAGACCCTGTCCGACCGGTCCCTGGCGTCCCGCCTGACCGCGTACGGACAGGTCGCGGGCACCATCGAACGTGTGCTGCGCACCCAGCCCATCGTGCTCGAGGTGCTGGCGGACGACGGCTCCGACCCGGACGAGGTCCGGGAGATGGCCGCGTTGTTCGCGGTCGCCGACGAGGCGCGCGCCACGGCCCGCACCACCACGAACAACCTGCGGCTCAACGACATCCAGCTGCCCTCGCGCAGTGCGGACCTGACCGCGATGCAGATCGCGCTCAGCAACGGCAACCAGCTGAACATCTCCACCATGGACTCGGTCCGGTGGAACACCCTGGTGAACGCCGAGCTCAACTCGCTGCGCGCGGTGTCCGGCGATCTGCTGACCTCGGCGGACGACCGCGCCCAGGCCCTCGCCTCCGCCGCGGCCCGCGAGTCGGCGATCACCATCGGCATCACCATCGCGGCGACCGCGCTGTCCATCGTGATCGCCTTCCTGGTCTCCCGGGGCATCGTCATCCCGCTGCGCCGCCTGACCTCGGCCGCCGGTGAGGTCCGCGAGGAGCTGCCGCGCCTGGTCGAGCAGGTGGCGGAGCCGGGCAAGGCCCCGGACCTGTCGCTGGCCGAGATCCCGGTGACGTCCCAGGACGAGGTCGGCCGACTGGCCGCGGCCTTCAACTCGGTGAACGCCACCACCATCCAGGTCGCCCGGGACCAGGCCGCGCTGCGTGGCTCGATCGCGGAGATGTTCGTCAACGTCGCCCGCCGCGACCAGGTGCTGCTCGGCCGTCAGCTGGCCTTCATCGACTCGCTCGAACGGTCCGAGGAGGACCCCGCCACCCTGGCCAACCTGTTCCGCCTGGACCACCTCGCCACCCGGATGCGCCGCAACGCCGAGTCGCTGCTGGTGCTGGCCGGGATCGACTCCGGCCGTCGGCTGCGCGAGGCGATGCCGCTGTCCGACGTGGTCCGGACCGCGTCCTCGGAGATCGAGCAGTACGACCGCGTGCAGCTGGACCTGGGCGTCGATCCGCTGATGCACGGCTTCAACGCGCTGGCTGCCGCGCACCTGATGGCCGAGCTGCTGGAGAACGCGACGCTGTTCTCCGAGCCCGGCACCCCGGTGTTCGTGCGGACCGACGAGCGGACCGGTGAACGCTCCGGCGACCGTCAGGTGCTGGTGACGATCGTCGACCAGGGACTCGGCATGAGCGACGAGGAGCTGGCCGAGGCCAACGCCACCATCGCCGCGGCCGCCGCCACCGACGCGATCGGCGCCCAGCGCCTGGGCCTGTACGTGGTCGCCCGCCTGGCCACCCGGCTGGGTGCCTCCGTCACGCTGTCCCGGGTCACCGACGGCGGATCCGGCACGGTCGCGACCGTCGCGTTCCCGGGTCAGCTGTTCACCGCCGAGCCGACCGCCGCCGGGGACGGTCTCGCCGCGGCCGCCACGGGTGCGGTGCCGGTGGTCGAGCAGCCCGAGGCCCCGGCCGCCGTGCCGGTCGACCTCGCCTCGCTCACCGACGGCGCCACCGGCACGGGCCTGCCCCGCCGCCGGACCGGTGCCCCCGGCCCCGACGTGCCCGCCGGTCCGAGCGTGGTGCTCCCCGTGCCGACCGCGACCACGCTCTCCCCGGAGATCACCTCCGCGCCCACCGGCTGGGCCCCCGCGGTCCCCGCCGACGGCGGTGCCGCACTGCCCGGTCGCGGCTCCGTGCTGCCGACCCGCGGATCGGGGCTGCCGACCCGGCAGTCCGCGCGCTCCGGCGGCGATCGGGAGACCACGACGACAGAGAACCCGACCGGTCCGCGTGCCGGACTGTTCGCCGGGTTCCGCGGCCGCGCGGCCCTGGACGGCGCGCAGTCCGCGTCGCAGCCCGGTCTCGACGGCCCGGGTACCACCCGGCAGGAGCTGTCCGATCCGGTCGAGGAGACCCCGGCGGTCGCCACGACCCCCGTCGAGCAGATCCCGGTGGCGGCGGCCCCGGTCGAGCAGACCCCGGTCGAACTGGCCCCGGCGGCGGCCCCGGTCGACGAGGCACGCGCCGTCACGGACCCGGTCGTCACGGACCCGGTCGCCACGGACCCGGTCGAGGAGCAGCGGTCGGCGTTCATCGTGCCCGCGCTGATGCCCGACGACGAGCCGGTCGACCCGTCCTGGGGTGAGCAGGCCGCCTGGGGCGAGCCGCTCGCGGTGAACTCCCTGGGTGAGCCGGTGCTGGACCAGATGCCGGAGACCGACCCGACGCCGTTGGTCGACCCGCGCTCGGTGCTCGAGCCTTCCCCGCTGGGCGAGTGGGCGGCCGGGACTCCCGCGCTCGCCGACCACGCCGACGCCGCGCCGACCCGGGACGAGCCGCCGTTCGCGGTGCCGGAGCCCTTCGCGCCGATCGGCGTCCTGGACGCCCCGGCCGAGGCGGCCGCCGCCGCGTCCGCGGACATCGCTTCCGCCGACGCCGTGTCCGTCGATGCCGCCCACACCGCGTCCGTCGACGCCGACACCCCGGCCGACGCCGACGCCGACACCCCGGCCGATGCCGATGCCGACATCCCGGCCGATGCCGATGCCGACATCCCGGCCGCCGCGCCGGTGCCGCCGGTCGAGCGTGTCGAGCTCCCCGACTTCGCCAGCGTGGTCCGGGGCGACGGCACCGACGACCTGCCGGCTCCGCGGCGCGAGCGCGGGAACAAGACCCGCCGCCCGTTGCTCTCCTTCGGTCGCCGCCGCCGGGCCGTCGAGCCGCGGGCGG
>NZ_JANZKP010000087.1 GCF_025642745.1 Cellulomonas sp. RIT-PI-Y | reverse complement strand
CTGGTTAGCCGAATCTGATTGGTGCCGCATTCGTCAGTGTGTGTGGTGCTGTTTTGTGTTGTCGGTTGCTCACTGTCTTCGGGTGGTGGGTGCCATGAGACATTCACGGAGAGTTTGATTCTGGCTCAGGACGAACGCTGGCGGCGTGCTTAACACATGCAAGTCGAACGGTGAAGCCCAGCTTGCTGGGTGGATCAGTGGCGAACGGGTGAGTAACACGTGAGTAACCTGCCTCTGACTCTGGGATAAGCCTTGGAAACGGGGTCTAATACTGGATACGAGACGCTCGGGCATCCGAAGTGTCTGGAAAGATTTATCGGTCAGAGATGGACTCGCGGCCTATCAGCTTGTTGGTGGGGTAAAGGCCTACCAAGGCGACGACGGGTAGCCGGCCTGAGAGGGCGACCGGCCACACTGGGACTGAGACACGGCCCAGACTCCTACGGGAGGCAGCAGTGGGGAATATTGCACAATGGGCGCAAGCCTGATGCAGCGACGCCGCGTGAGGGATGACGGCCTTCGGGTTGTAAACCTCTTTCAGCAGGGAAGAAGCGAAAGTGACGGTACCTGCAGAAGAAGCGCCGGCTAACTACGTGCCAGCAGCCGCGGTAATACGTAGGGCGCAAGCGTTGTCCGGAATTATTGGGCGTAAAGAGCTCGTAGGCGGTTTGTCGCGTCTGCTGTGAAAACTCGAGGCTCAACCTCGGGCCTGCAGTGGGTACGGGCAGACTAGAGTGCGGTAGGGGAGACTGGAATTCCTGGTGTAGCGGTGGAATGCGCAGATATCAGGAGGAACACCGATGGCGAAGGCAGGTCTCTGGGCCGCAACTGACGCTGAGGAGCGAAAGCATGGGGAGCGAACAGGATTAGATACCCTGGTAGTCCATGCCGTAAACGTTGGGCACTAGGTGTGGGGCTCATTCCACGAGTTCCGTGCCGCAGCAAACGCATTAAGTGCCCCGCCTGGGGAGTACGGCCGCAAGGCTAAAACTCAAAGAAATTGACGGGGGCCCGCACAAGCGGCGGAGCATGCGGATTAATTCGATGCAACGCGAAGAACCTTACCAAGGCTTGACATACACCGGAAACTTCCAGAGATGGTTGCCCCGCAAGGTCGGTGTACAGGTGGTGCATGGTTGTCGTCAGCTCGTGTCGTGAGATGTTGGGTTAAGTCCCGCAACGAGCGCAACCCTCGTTCTATGTTGCCAGCGGGTTATGCCGGGGACTCATAGGAGACTGCCGGGGTCAACTCGGAGGAAGGTGGGGATGACGTCAAATCATCATGCCCCTTATGTCTTGGGCTTCACGCATGCTACAATGGCCGGTACAAAGGGCTGCGATACCGCGAGGTGGAGCGAATCCCAAAAAGCCGGTCTCAGTTCGGATTGGGGTCTGCAACTCGACCCCATGAAGTCGGAGTCGCTAGTAATCGCAGATCAGCAACGCTGCGGTGAATACGTTCCCGGGCCTTGTACACACCGCCCGTCAAGTCACGAAAGTCGGTAACACCCGAAGCCGGTGGCCCAACCCTTGTGGGGGGAGCCGTCGAAGGTGGGACTGGCGATTGGGACTAAGTCGTAACAAGGTAGCCGTACCGGAAGGTGCGGCTGGATCACCTCCTTTCTAAGGAGCATCTGGCGCCGGGGTTTTGCTTCGGTGTGCAGAGGCCATGCTCGGACCGTACGCGTTCGGGGTGGTGCTCAAGGGTGGAACATCAACTGCGATCATCTGGCTTGTGCTGGTGTCTAGTACTGGTTCTCTTTTTGGGAGGGTCAAGGAACGGTGCTGGTGTTCGGGTTGGGTGGTCATGGGCGCACTGTTGGGTCCTGAGGGAACAGCCGCTGATGGTGGGTGTTGCTTCTCGACGGGCCTGGTTGACCTTGTCAAACCGTTCGCATCCTGTGGGTGTGGGTAGGTGCGGGTTGTATCTGGGGATCGTTCGTTGTTTGAGAACTGTACAGTGGACGCGAGCATCTTTTATTGTATGTCTTTGTGGTCAAGTTTTTAAGGGCACAGGGTGAATGCCTTGGCACTAGGAGCCGAAGAAGGACGTTGTAGCCTGCGATAAGCCTCGGGGAGTTGGCAAACGAACCGTGATCCGAGGATTTCCGAATGGGGAAACCCCGCACGAGTCATGTCGTGTGACCTGCACCTGAATATATAGGGTGTGTGGAGGGAACGCCGGGAAGTGAAACATCTCAGTACCGGCAGGAAGAGATATTCCGTGAGTAGTGGCGAGCGAAAGCGGATGAGGCCAAACCGTATGCGTGTGATAGCCGGCAGGCGTTGCGTATGCGGGGTTGTGGGACCTTTCGGGTTGTTCTGCCGAGCAACCGAGGAGTTACAAAGTCGTGTCATAGTCGAAGGGCATTGAAAGGCCCGGCACAGAGGGTGGTACCCCCGTAGACGAAATGGCATGGCCTCCTGAAGGGGATCCCAAGTAGCACGGGGCCCGAGAAATCCCGTGTGAATCTGGCAAGACCACTTGCTAAGCCTAAATACTACCTAGTGACCGATAGCGGACAAGTACCGTGAGGGAAAGGTGAAAAGTACCCCGGGAGGGGAGTGAAATAGTACCTGAAACCGTGTGCCTACAATCCGTTGGAGCCTCCTTAGCAGGGGTGACAGCGTGCCTTTTGAAGAATGAGCCTGCGAGTTAGTGGTACGTGGCGAGGTTAACCCGTGTGGGGAAGCCGTAGCGAAAGCGAGTCCGAAGAGGGCGATCATAGTCGCGTGCTCTAGACCCGAAGCGAAGTGATCTAGCCATGGGCAGGTTGAAGCGCGGGTAAGACCGCGTGGAGGACCGAACCCACTTGGGTTGAAAACCGAGGGGATGACCTGTGGTTAGGGGTGAAAGGCCAATCAAACTTCGTGATAGCTGGTTCTCCCCGAAATGCATTTAGGTGCAGCCTCGCGTGTTTCTTGCCGGAGGTAGAGCTACTGGATAGCCGATGGGCCCTACCAGGTTACTGACGTTAGCCAAACTCCGAATGCCGGTAAGTGAGAGCGCGGGAGTGAGACTGCGGGGGATAAGCTCCGTAGTCGAGAGGGAAACAGCCCAGACCACCAGCTAAGGCCCCTAAGCGTGTGCTAAGTGGGAAAGGATGTGGAGTTGCACAGACAACCAGGAGGTTGGCTTAGAAGCAGCCACCCTTGAAAGAGTGCGTAATAGCTCACTGGTCAAGTGATTCCGCGCCGACAATGTAGCGGGGCTCAAGTACACCGCCGAAGCTGTGGCATTCACATATTCTGCTAGGCCTTCGTGGTCCAGGCGTGTGGATGGGTAGGGGAGCGTCGTGTGGCGGGTGAAGCTGCGGGGTAACCCAGTGGTGGACGCTACACGAGTGAGAATGCAGGCATGAGTAGCGAATGACGGGTGAGAAACCCGTCCGCCGAATGACCAAGGGTTCCAGGGCCAGGCTAATCCGCCCTGGGTAAGTCGGGACCTAAGGCGAGGCCGACAGGCGTAGTCGATGGACAACGGGTTGATATTCCCGTACCGGCGAAGAACCGCCCATACCGAGCCCGGTGATGCTAAACGCCCGAGCCCACGCACCGCTGACTTCGGTTGGCATCGTGTGGGGGAGCGCGTGACCCGATCCGGTAGTAGGTAAGCGTATTAACAGGAGTGACGCAGGAAGGTAGCCCGGCGTGGCGATGGTAGTCCACGTCCAAGGTTGTAGGGCGAGTGGTAGGCAAATCCGCCACTCATTGAGCCTGAGAACTGATGGTGACAGCGTATGCTGGAAGAGGGTGATCCTATGCTGCCGAGAAAAGCTTCGACGCGAGGTTCTAGCCGCCCGTACCCTAAACCGACTCAGGTGGTCAGGTAGAGAATACTAAGGCGATCGAGTGAATCGTGGTTAAGGAACTCGGCAAAATGCCCCCGTAACTTCGGGAGAAGGGGGGCCTGAAGCGTGAACCGACGTGCTCGGGGAGCGTGGAGGGCCGCAGAGACCAGGGGGAAGCGACTGTTTACTAAAAACACAGGTCCGTGCGAAGTCGCAAGACGATGTATACGGACTGACGCCTGCCCGGTGCTGGAAGGTTAAGAGGACGGGTTAGCCGCAAGGCGAAGCTCAGAATTTAAGCCCCAGTAAACGGCGGTGGTAACTATAACCATCCTAAGGTAGCGAAATTCCTTGTCGGGTAAGTTCCGACCTGCACGAATGGCGTAACGACTTCCCCGCTGTCTCAACCGCGAACTCGGCGAAATTGCACTACGAGTAAAGATGCTCGTTACGCGCAGCAGGACGGAAAGACCCCGGGACCTTTACTATAGCTTGGTATTGGTGTTCGGTGCGGCTTGTGTAGGATAGGTGGGAGACTGTGAAGCCGGCACGCCAGTGTCGGTGGAGTCAACGTTGAAATACCACTCTGGTCGCTCTGGATATCTAACCTCGGTCCGTAATCCGGATCAGGGACAGTGCCTGGTGGGTAGTTTAACTGGGGCGGTTGCCTCCTAAAATGTAACGGAGGCGCTCAAAGGTTCCCTCAGCCTGGTTGGCAATCAGGTGGCGAGTGCAAGTGCACAAGGGAGCTTGACTGTGAGACTGACAGGTCGAGCAGGGACGAAAGTCGGAACTAGTGATCCGGCGGTGGCTTGTGGAAGCGCCGTCGCTCAACGGATAAAAGGTACCCCGGGGATAACAGGCTGATCTTGCCCAAGAGTCCATATCGACGGCATGGTTTGGCACCTCGATGTCGGCTCGTCGCATCCTGGGGCTGGAGTAGGTCCCAAGGGTTGGGCTGTTCGCCCATTAAAGCGGTACGCGAGCTGGGTTTAGAACGTCGTGAGACAGTTCGGTCCCTATCCGCTGCGCGCGCAGGAAACTTGAGAAGGGCTGTCCCTAGTACGAGAGGACCGGGACGGACGAACCTCTGGTGTGCCAGTTGTTCCGCCAGGAGCACGGCTGGTTAGCTACGTTCGGAAGGGATAACCGCTGAAAGCATCTAAGCGGGAAGCCTGCTTCAAGATGAGGTTTCCATGCCCCTTGTGGGTGAGAGGCTCCCAGCTAGACCACTGGGTAGATAGGCCGGATGTGGAAGGCAGGACTAACGACTGCCGCAGCTGACCGGTACTAATAAGCCGACAACTTCACCACAACATCATTGTTGCTACGCGTCCACTGTGCGGTTCCCGAACCGCGAACACCCCTCCCCAGTTCTGGGTCCGAGGTGTGGTGTTTGATAGTTCGACAGAGTTACGGCGGTCATAGCGAGGGGGAAACGCCCGGTCCCATTCCGAACCCGGAAGCTAAGCCCCTCAGCGCCGATGGTACTGCACTCGC
>NZ_JANZKP010000086.1 GCF_025642745.1 Cellulomonas sp. RIT-PI-Y | reverse complement strand
GACGGCAGGCTGATCGGATCGTGCGGCCTGCACTCGTGCACTCTCGGCGGGGACCTGCGGGTGCGCGTGCCGGCGGCCGGCGCGGGCGCGTCGGACGCGGGGGCACGGGCGCGGTGCGCGAAGATGGTCCGATGAGCGATCTGTTGTACGTGAACGGTGGCACCCCGCTGAGCGGGGAGATCACCGTGCGGGGGGCGAAGAACTTCGTCTCGAAGGCGATGGTGGCCGCGCTGCTGGGGGAGACCCCGAGCGTGCTGCGGAACGTGCCGCAGATCCGCGACGTCGGCGTGGTGACCGGGCTGCTGGAGCTGCACGGGGTCCGGGTCGACGCCGATCCCGTCGGCGGCGTGCTGACGCTCGACCCCTCCGCCGTGGAGTCCGCGCACGTGGCCGACATCGACGCGCACGCCGGGTCCAGCCGGATCCCGATCCTGTTCTGCGGCCCGCTGCTGCACCGGCTCGGCGAGGCGTTCATCCCCGACCTCGGCGGCTGCCGGATCGGCGACCGGCCGATCAACTACCACCTGGACATCCTGCGGCAGTTCGGCGCGGTGGTGGACAAGCGGGACAGCGGGATCCACATCCGGGCTCCGCGCCGGCTCCAGGGCACCAAGATCGCGCTGCCGTACCCCAGCGTCGGGGCCACCGAGCAGCTGCTGCTGACCGCGGTGCGCGCGGAGGGCCTCACCGAGCTGGCGAACGCGGCCATCGAGCCCGAGATCATGGACCTGATCAACGTCCTGCAGAAGATGGGCGCGATCATCTCCGTCGACACCGACCGGGTGATCCGGATCGAGGGCGTCGACCGGCTCGTCGGGTTCCAGCACACCGCGCTGGCGGACCGGATCGAGGCGGCGTCCTGGGCGTCGGCGGCGCTGTCCACCGGCGGCGACATCTACGTCCGGGGGGCGACCCAGCCGGAGATGACCACCTTCCTCAACACCTTCCGCAAGGTCGGCGGCGAGTTCACCATCGACGACGACGGCATCCGGTTCTTCCACCCCGGCGGCGACCTGCGGTCGATCGTCCTGGAGACCGACGTGCACCCGGGCTTCATGACCGACTGGCAGCAGCCGCTCGTGGTCGCGCTGACCCAGGCCACGGGGCTGTCGATCGTGCACGAGACGGTCTACGAGAACCGGTTCGGCTTCACCGACGCGCTGCGCGGGATGGGGGCCACGATCCAGGTCTACAAGGAGTGCCTGGGCGGGCGGCCGTGCCGCTTCGGACAGCGGAACTTCTACCACTCCGCGGTGATCTCCGGACCGACCCCGCTGTCCGCCGCGAACATCGAGGTGCCCGACCTGCGCGGCGGGTTCAGCCACCTGATCGCGGCCCTGACCGCCAAGGGGACCTCCCAGGTGCGCGGGATCAGCCTGATCGACCGGGGCTACGAGCACTTCACCGAGAAGCTGACCGCACTCGGCGCGGAGTTCGACCGGGGCTGAGAAGCACCCGGGTAGCATCCCTTCCCGTGCATCCCGCCCGATCGAACCGTGCCTACCGCAACGCCGCCCGTGTGCTGAGGCCCGTGCTCCGCGCCATCACCCGCCGTGACTGGCGGGGGACCGAGCACCTGCCCACGGACACCGGCTTCATCGCGGCCGGGAACCACCTGACCAACATCGACCCGGTGACCTTCGCGCACTACCTGTACGACCAGGGGGTGGCGCCGAAGATCCTGGCCAAGTCCTCGCTGTTCGGGGTGCCGGTGCTGGGCTGGGTGCTGCGGACCACCGGTCAGATCCCGGTGTACCGCGGCACCGCCGACGCCGGCCGGTCCCTGGAGGCCGCGGAGCGGGCGCTGGCCGACGGGGAGTGCGTGGCGGTGTTCCCGGAGGGCACCCTGACCCGCGACCCCGACCTGTGGCCGATGCTGGCCAAGACCGGCGTGGCCAGGCTGGCGCTGGACACCCGCGTCCCGGTGATCCCGATCGCCCAGTGGGGCGCCCAGGACCTGCTGGCCCGGTACGGCAAGGTGTTCAAGCCGATCCCGGCCAAGCGGGTCACGGTGCTGGCCGGACCGCCGGTCGACCTGTCCGACCTGTACGACCGGCCCCGGGACGCGGCGACCCTGCGCGAGGCCACCCGCCGGGTGATGGCGGCGATCACCGCCCTGCTGGCCGAGATCCGTGGCGAGGAGCCCCCGGAGGGGGTCTACGACATGCGGAAGCAGGCGCGCGCGTGACCCGGGCGACCGTCCTGGGCGCCGGGGCGTGGGGGACCACCTTCGCCGCTGTGCTGGCCGACGCCGGCTGCGACGTGACCGTCTGGGGCCGGGACGCGGCGGTGTGCGCGCAGATCACCGCCGAGCACCGCAACGAGCGGTACCTGCCCGGCGTGGAGCTGCCCGCCGGGGTCGGCGGCGAGGCCGACCTGCGGCGCGCGGTGGACGGCGCGGAGGTGGTGGCCGTGGCGGTCCCCGCCCAGTCCGCCCGCACCGCGCTGGCCCCGTTGGCCGGGACGCTGGGCGGGCACACCGTCGCGGTGTCGCTGATGAAGGGCGTGGAGCTGGCCACCCAGCAGCGGATGAGCCAGATGCTGGCCGAGGTGCTGGACCTGCCCGAGCGGCGGGTGGCGGTGCTGTCCGGACCGAACCTGGCCGATGAGATCGCGGTGCGGCAGCCGACGGCGACCGTGGTCGCCTCCGGGGACCCCGCCACCGCGGAGCGGGTCGCCCAGGCCTGCGCCAACCCGTACTTCCGGCCCTACACGAACGACGACGTCGTCGGGGTCGAGCTGTGCGGCGCGGTGAAGAACGTGATCGCGCTGGCGGTGGGCATCTCCCAGGGCCGCGGCTTCGGGTACAACACGATGGCCACCGTGATCACCCGCGGCCTGGTGGAGATCACCCGGCTCGGTCAGGCGCTCGGCGCCCGGGCGGAGACCTTCGGCGGTCTGGCCGGGATGGGTGACCTGATGGCGACCTGCGCCTCGCCGCAGTCCCGCAACCACCGTCTGGGCGTGCACATCGGCCAGGGGCTGACCCTGGACGAGGCGATCGTGGCGACCGGCGGCACCGCGGAGGGCGTGAAGACCTCGCGCTCGGTGCTGGACCTGGCCGAACGGGTCGGTGTGGAGATGCCGATCACCGGTGCCGTGGTCCGGGTGCTCGACGAGGACCTGCCGGTCGACGCTCTCGCCCCGTTGCTCCTGGAGCGGCCGCGCAAGGCCGAGGGCGTCTGAGCCTCAGCGTCCGCGCAGCGCCCGGTCCAGGTCGCGCCACAGGTCCTCGACGTCCTCGATGCCGACGCTGAGCCGCAGCAGGTCCGACGGCACGGTGATCGACTCGGTGCCGAACCGGCGCCGGCGTTCGATGCTGGACTCCACGCCGCCCAGGCTGGTGGCCGGGACCCAGAGCCGGAGCGCCGCCACCACGGCGTCCGCGCCGTCCGCCCCACCGGTGGGCCGCACGCCGAGGATCGCGCCGTAGCCGGTCATCTGGGCGGTGGCCCGGGCATGACCCGGATCGCCGGGCAGACCGGGATGCCGGACCTCGACGACGTCCGGGTGCTCGGACAACCGGCGGGCCAGCTCCAGCGCGTTGGCCTGGGCCCGCTCGACCCGCAGCGCCAGGGTGCGCAGGCCGCGCAGGGCCAGGTAGACCTCCGCCGGTCCGGCGATGGCACCGTGCAGCGTGCGGTACGCCAGCAGCCGTGCGTGCAGGGCCGGGTCGTCCGACAGCGCCGCGCCCAGCACCACGTCGGAGTGCCCGGCCAGGTACTTGGTCACCGAATGCACGACCACGTCCGCGCCCAGCCCCAGCGGACGCTGCACCAGGGGGGTGGCGAAGGTGTTGTCGACCACGGTCAGCGCACCCGCCGCGCGGGCGGCGGCGATCAGCGCGGGCAGGTCGGCGACCTCCAGCATCGGGTTGGTCGGCGACTCGATCCACAGCATCGACGTCCCGGGGGTCAGGGCGGCGATCACCTGGTCGGTCTCGGCGATGTCGACCACCACGACCTCGACCCGCGAGCGGGCGGTCAGGTCGGCGAGGTAACCGTGCAGCACCTGGTAGGCGTGCCGGGGCACCACGACCCGGCCGCCGTGCGGGATCAGCGACAGCGCCGCCGCGATCGCCGCCATCCCGGAGCCGTAGACCAGGGCGGGGAGCTCCGCGCGCTCCAGGGCGGCCAGCGTCTCCTCGAAGGGCAGCCAGGTCTCGGTGCCGCTGCGGGCGTACAGCAGCTCGGGGGCGGGGCCGGGCTCGCCCTGCGACACGTAGGTCGAGGAGAGCACGATCGGCGGATTCACCGGAGCGCCCTGCACCCGGGCGGGCCGACCGCCCGACACGGCGACGGTGGCGGGGGACAACCGGCTGAGGTCATGGTCCTGAGGCACGGATCGCACACTAAACCCGCCGACTCCGGTGCCGGGAGCACGTTCCACGGATCGGTAGGCTCGACGCCGATGTCCACTTCAGCCGATTCCGTGTCCCGTCCCCGTGTCCTGATCCTGTTCGGCGGTCGCTCCGGCGAACACGCGATCAGCTGCGCCACCGCCGGTGGCGTGCTGCGCGCGATCGACCGGGAGCGCTACGACGTGCTGCCGATCGGGATCACCCCGCAGGGCCGCTGGGTGCGGGTCGCCGACGACCCCGACCAGTGGCGGATCACCGATGGGAGGCTGCCGGAGGTCACCGAGGTCCCCGAGCGGGTGCTGCTGCCCCAGGAGGTCGGCTCCCGCGAGGTCCGGGTGATCGAGCCCGGGCTGCCCGCCGCCGACCTGGGCACCGTCGACGTGGTGCTCCCGCTGCTGCACGGCCCCTACGGCGAGGACGGGACGTTGCAGGGCATGCTCGAGCTGGCCGACGTCCGCTACGTGGGCGCCGGGGTCCTGGCCTCAGCGGTCGGCATGGACAAGCACTTCATGAAGGTCGCCCTGGCCGCCGCCGGACTGCCGATCGGGCCCTACCAGGTGCTGCGCGGCACCGATTGGCAGAGCGACACCGGCGGCATCCGGGCCCGGGTCGAGGCGCTCGGCCTGCCGCTGTTCGTCAAGCCCGCCCGTGCCGGCTCGAGCCTGGGCATCACCCGGGTCACCGACCTCGCGGAACTGCCCGCCGCCATCGCCGAGGCGCAGCGGCACGACCCCAAGGTCGTGATCGAGGCCGGGATCGTCGGCCGGGAGATCGAGTGCGCGGTGCTGGGCGGCCGTTCCGGCGCGCGGGCCCGGGCCTCGTTGCCGGGCGAGATCGTGGTGACCGACGCCGAGCACACCTTCTACGACTTCGAGGCGAAGTACCTGGACGAGTCGGCCGTGTCGCTGCAGTGCCCGGCGGACCTCCCCGCGGACGTCACCGCCCGGGTGCAGGACGTGGCGGTGCGCACCTTCGAGTCGATCGACTGCGAGGGGCTGGCCCGGGTGGACGTCTTCGTCACCGAGGGTGGCGAGGTGGTCGTGAACGAGATCAACACCATGCCCGGGTTCACGCCGTACTCGATGTACCCGCGGATGTGGCAGGAGTCCGGGATCGGCTACCCGGAGCTGCTGGACGAGCTGCTGCAGCTCGCGCTGGAACGGCCGATCGGGCTGCGCTGACCCGTCAGACGCAGGAGCGCTCGGCCTGGACCTGCGACACCGCGGGCACCAGGGCGTCCAGGAACGCGGTGGACCGCTCCGCCACCACGGACGCGGGGACCGTGACCTCGATCGCGGGATCGCGCCCGTAGGTGAGGAAGGTCCAGTCCGATCCGCCCGGGTCCAGCGCCGGGTCGAGCGTGCCGCTGGGCGCGGGCTCGTCCGAGGCGTCGTCGGCCGGCAGCGCGTCCGCCTGCACCAGCCAGTCCACCGTCGCCCCAGCGGCGGTCTCCAGCGTGACGCACTGGTCGGTGGTCGGCCCCGGCGGCTCGACCCCGCAGCGCAGCACCACGGCCTCGGTCGCCGTGCCCCAGGCCGCTGTCGCCTGGCTGGTGGTCTCCAGGCGTTCCAGCCCGTCGCCGAGCGACTGCGGCAGCGCCAGGATCACCCGGGCGCACTCGGGGTCCTGGGCGTGCGGTGCGGCGGAGACCCCGACCGCGGCGGAACATCCGGCGAGGACGAGGACGGTGCCCCCGGCGGCGAGGACACGGCACGGACTCATCGGGCCAGGCTAACCGCACCGACTACCGTGACCGGCGTGAACGACGCCGCACCGACCCAGCCGACCGTCGCCGACCTGGGCGAGGAGCGCCTGCTGGCCCGGATCCTCCCGCTGCTGCCCACCGGTGAGGACACCCTGCTCGGCCCGGGCGACGACGCGGCGGTGGTCGCGGCCCCGGACGGCCGGTTCGTGGTCTCCACCGACGTCCTCGTCGAGGGACGGCACTTCCGGCTCGACTGGTCCGACGGGCGGGCGGTCGGACGGCGCGCGGCGGCGCAGAACCTGGCGGACATCGCGGCGATGGGGGCCCGGCCGACCGCACTGGTGGTCTCGCTGGTGCTGCCGGGCGCGCTGCCGGTGGCCTGGGTGGAGGATCTGGCCCGCGGACTGGCGGATCTGGCCGCCCCGGTGGGAGCCGGCGTGGTCGGCGGCGACCTGTCGGGCGGGGAGCACGTCGTGGTCGCGGTGACCGTGCACGGGGACCTCGGGGGACGGGCTCCGGTGCTGCGGTCCGGGGCGCGGCCGGGCGACGTGGTGGCG
>NZ_JANZKP010000085.1 GCF_025642745.1 Cellulomonas sp. RIT-PI-Y | reverse complement strand
CCTCGCCCTCGCGTCGACCGCCCTGGTCGTCGCGGCCCTGTCCGCCTGCAGCCCGGACGCCGCTGGCGGTGCCGCGGACGACGACGGCACCACCGTCGTGACGGTCGGCACCCTCAAGGGGCAGCCGCACCTCTACCACCCGTTCCTCTACCAGGACCTCGCGCCCGAGGGCGTGGAGTTCGAGGTGGTGCAGTTCGACACCTCGCCGGACATCAAGAACGCGGTGGTCAGCGGGAACATCGACTTCGGCGTCGCGGGTGTGCCGTCCGCCGTCTCCGGCAGCGCGGCGGGCCAGGACGTGGTCGTGGTCGCCGCGGCCGCGGACGGCGGGTCGGGGATCATCGGACGCGAGGGTCTGGACGGCATCGAGTCGCTGGCCGGGCTCACCGTGGGCTACCCCCAGGGCTCCTCGCAGGAGATCCTGCTCCGGCTGACCCTGGAGGCGGCCGGGATGGACGCCGACGAGGACGTCGAGCTGGTGAACCTCCCGTTCTCCGACATGGCGAGCGCGCTGGCCGCCGGCCGGATCGACGCCTTCTCCAGCGCCGAGCTCGGCCCGTCCACCGCCCTCCAGGCCGGCGCCGTGGAGGTCGCCTCTCCGTACGACACCCCCGTGGGCCGGGTGAACATCGGGCTCTACACCACCGGGGACCTGATCGAGTCCGACCCCGAGCTGGTCCAGCAGGTCGTCGACACCCACATCCGGGCCACCGAGCAGATGGCTGACGACACCCAGGCCTGGGCCGACGGTGTGGTCGCGGAGTTCGGCATCGACCAGCAGGTGGTGGACACCGCCGTGCAGAACATCTGGCCGCGCTGGGAGATCGACGACGAGTACACCGCCCAGGTGGCCGCGCTGATCGAGCAGATGACCGCGCTCCGGCAGATCGACGGGGAGGTGGACGTCGACGCGCTGATCGATCCCACCTTCGTCGAGGCCTCCGAGGCCGGCAGCACCTCCTGACCCTCCGGGTGGCCCGGACCCGGTCCGGGCCACCCCCCGTCCCGACCCTCAGGGAGTGCCATGAGCAGCACCCAGGCTCGACCCACCCTCGTCCGCCGTCGTCCGCGCGGCGCCACCTTCCTGCTCGCCCTGCCCGTCCCGGCGCTGATCCTGGTGTTCTGGACCATCGGGGTCCAGCAGGCGTGGGACCTGCCTTTCGGCATCCAGATGGGTTTCCTGCCAACGCCGTGGGAGGTCGGCCGCCGCCTGGTCGACCTGGCGGCGGGCGGCATCGTCGACGACGCGTTCAGCGGGACCCTGCCCGCACACCTGTGGGCCTCCACCCAGCGCGTGCTCGCCGGGTTCGGACTCGCCGTGGCGCTGGCGGTCCCGCTCGGCGTCGTGATGGGGCGTTACTCGCTGGCGTTCCGGATGCTCGACCCCACGGTCAACCTGGCCCGGCCGATCCCGGTGACCGCGTGGGCGCCGCTGACCCTGCTGATCATCGGCTACGGCGACGGCTCGGCCATCTTCCTGGTGTTCCTGGCCGCGTTCTTCCCGGTGCTGCTGAACACGATCGCCGGGGTCCGCCAGGTGCCGCCGCGGCTGATCGAGGCCGCCGCCATGCTGGGCACCCGTCCGGCGCAGGTGCTCTACAAGGTGGTCCTGCCCGCCTCGATGCGATCCATCGCGAGCGGTCTGCGGGTCGCGCTCGGACTGGCCTGGGTCATCCTGGTCGTGGGCGAGACCGTGGGGATCAGCACCGGGCTCGGCGCGATGATCACCCAGGCCCGCGACCAGTCCAAGACCGACCTGATCGTCGCCGGGATGATCGTGATCGGCCTGTGCGGGTTCGTGGCCGACCGACTCCTCAGCGGTGCCCTGACCCTCGTCACCCGCCGTCGCCCGACCCTCACCTGAGAGGACACGCATGCCTCACATCGGCACCGTCCGCCCCCGCCAGCCCGCCGACGTCCGCGTCCGCTCGCTGGGCAAGGAGTACCCGAGCCGCTCGGGCGCGCCCGTCGCCGCGATGGCCGACGTCGACCTGGAGATCCCGGCCGGCGAGTTCGTCTGCGTCGTCGGCGCCTCCGGCTGCGGCAAGAGCACGCTGCTGCGGATCCTCGCCGGGTTCGAGCACGCCACCGCGGGCAGCGTCGAGGTCGGCGGCCTGCCCGTCACCGGCCCCGATCCGGAGCGCGGGGTCGTGTTCCAGGACTACGGCCTGTTCCCGTGGCTCTCGGTCCGGGAGAACATCGCCTACGGTCCGCGCCAGGCGCGTCTGCAGCGTCCCGTGGTCCAGGAGCGCACCGACCGGTTCCTCGACGCCGTGGGTCTGACCCGGTTCGCCGACCGTTTCCCGAGCGAGCTCTCCGGCGGGATGCAGCAGCGGGTGGCGATCGCCCGGGTCCTGGCCAACGACCCGTCCCTGCTGCTGATGGACGAGCCCTTCGGCGCCCTCGACGCGCTGACCCGGTCGTCGCTGCAGGGCGAGCTGTCCCGGATCCACCGGGAGACCGGCACGACGGTGCTGTTCATCACGCACTCGATCGAGGAGGCGGTCTACCTGGCCGACCGGGTGGTGGTGATGGCGGGCGGGGCGGCGCACGGGGTACCCGGGCACGTGCGGGAGGAGATCCGGATCCCGCTCGGCCCGGACCGCGACGTCACGTCGGCGGAGTTCAACGCGCTCAAGCGCCGGATCTCCGCGCTGGTCCACCAGGAGGCGACGGCCGCGTAGGGCTCAGCGCCCGGTCGGCCGCCACAGCACGATCGCCCGCTCGGTCCGTTCCGCGGACTCGACCACGCGGTCCGCCACCGCGCGCCGGCGACGACTGCGGCCGATCGCCACCACGTCGCCGGACGGGTGCGCGGTGAACACCCGGCGCCCGGGCTCGGCCAGACCGCGCAGGTAGTCCACCTGGGCGGACAGTCGCTCGACCTCGGCCTGCAGATCCAGGATCCGCTTGATCCCGGCCAGGTTGATGCCCTCCTCCTGGGAGAGCCGCTGGACCTCGCGCAGGGTGGCGATGTCCCGCAGGGAGTACCGGCGGCCCCGACCACGGGTGCGCGCCGGGGAGACCAGCCCGAGCCGGTCGTACTGCCGCAGGGTCTGCGGGTGCATGCCCGCGAGCTCGGCGGCCACCGAGATCACGTACACCTGCGCGTTCTCCGCCGGCATCGGCTGCCCCTCTCCTCAGCTGTGGACCGCGGGGCGCCGGACCCGGCGCCCCGCGGCAGATCTCACGTCCCGGCCTGCGCGATCAGCTCGGCACGGGGGTCCTGACCGCCGGTCGCGGCCCGGAACGCCTCGACGGCCTCCTTCGCCGCACCGTCCAGCCGTTGCGGGACGACCACCTGGACGGTGACCAGCAGATCGCCGACCCCGGCCGAGGTGGTGATCCCCTTGCCCTTGACCCGCAGGGTGCGGCCCGAGGGGGTCCCGGCGGCGATCTTCATCGTGACGGTGCCACCGTCCAGGGTCGGCACCTGCACCTGGGCCCCGAGCGCCGCCTCGTCGAAGGTCACCGGCAGGGTGACCCGTAGGTTGTTGCCGTCCAGCGCGAACACCGGGTGCGGGGAGACCTTCACCGTGACCTCCAGGTCACCGGCCGGTCCGCCACCCTCACCGGGCCGGCCCTTGCCGCGGAGCCGGATCTTCTGGCCGTCCCGCACGCCCGCGGGGATCCGGGCCTTCACGGTCCGGCCCTCCACCCCGAGCGACACGGTCGACCCCTCGACGGCCTGGCGGAACGGCAGCGTGGTCACCGCGGACAGGTCGGTGCCGCGCCGCCCGCGGGTCTGGCCGCCGAAGCCGCCACCCCCGCCGCCGAACAGGCCGCCGAGGATGTCCTCGAATCCGCCACCCGTACTCGCGCCACCGCCGTTGCCGAACCGGACCCGCGATCCGCCCGGAGAGCCGGCGCCCCCGCCGAACACGCCACCGAACAGGTCCTCGAACCCGGCGCCGCCGGACGAGCCGCCCGCGCCACCGGCCTGGAAGCGAGCGCCCCCGGTCATGGCGCGCAGCTGGTCGTACTGCTGACGCTGATCGGGGTCGGAGAGCACCGCGTAGGCCTCACCGACCTCCTTGAACTTCGCCTCGGCCTTGGCGTCCCCCGGGTTGTGGTCCGGGTGCATGGTCCGGGCGAGCTTGCGGTAGGCCTTCTTGATCGTGGCCGCGTCCGCGTCCTTGGAGACGCCGAGAACGGCGTAGAAGTCCTTCTCCAACCAGTCCTGTCCGCTCATGACGCCTCCCTTCTCATCGTTGCCGGCTGCGACCCGGCCGCCGGGGTCACGACGGACCCCGGCGGCCGGATGCCGGTCTCGGAGCTGATCACTCCGGGTCGACCACGGCCACCCGGGCGGCGCGGACCACCCGCTCGCCCATCCGGTAGCCCGGCTGCAGCACCTGCTGGACGGTCGGCTCGGTGACCTCCGCCGAGTGACCGTGCATCAGGGCCTCGTGCACCGTCGGGTCGAACGGCTCCCCGGCGACGCCGTAGCGCTCGATCCCGAACCGGCCGAGGGTGGCCTCGAGCTTCTCCGCGATGGACGCGAAGGGGCCGGTGAGGTCACCGTGCTGGCGAGCGAGCTCGATGTCGTCGAGGACGCTGATCAGCGCCTCGGCGACCGACGCGACGCCACCGTCCCGAGCGGCCGCGTTGTCGGTCTTGGACCGCTTCACGTAGGCCGAGTACTGCTGCTCGAGGTTGTAGTAGTCGGCGTTCCGGCGCTGGAGCTCGTCCAGGCGCTCGGCGGCCAGCTTCTCCGCCTCGCTCAGCGCGTCCGGCTCGGCGCCGGCACTCGCGGCGACCTCGGCCTCCGCCAGCACCTGCTCCTCGGCCGTGGGCTCGCGCACCTCGCCGGTCTCCGGGTCGATGCGCCGCTTGTCGGTGAAGCGCGGGGTGTCCTCGGGGTGCTCTTCGGTCACTTCTTCTCACCCTCGTCGTCGACGATCTCGGCGTCCACCACGTCGTCGTCGGAGTCGGCGGCGGGCGCCTCCCCACCGGCGGGCTGGGCGGCCTCGTTCTGGTTCTGGGCGTAGAGCGCCTCGCCGATCTTCTGGCTGGCGGTCACCAGGGCGGACTGCTTGGCGGTGACCTCGGCCAGGTCCTCGCCCTCCAGCGCCTTCTTCAGGTCGTCGAGCGCCGAGCGGACCTCGGTCTTGACGTCCTCGGGCAGCTTGTCGTCGTTGTCGGTCAGCAGCTTGTCGGTGGAGTACACCAGCTGCTCGGCGGAGTTGCGGGTCTCCGCCTCCTCGCGACGCTTCTTGTCCTCGGACGCGTGCGCCTCGGCCTCCTTGACCATGCGGTCGATCTCCTCCTTCGGCAGGCCGGAGCCGCCGGAGATGGTCATCGACTGCTCCTTGCCGGTGCCGCGGTCCTTGGCGGAGACGTGCACGATGCCGTTCGCGTCGATGTCGAAGGTGACCTCGACCTGCGGCATGCCGCGCGGGGCAGGGGCGATGCCGGTCAGCTCGAAGGTGCCCAGCGGCTTGTTGTCCCGGGCGAACTCGCGCTCGCCCTGGAACACCTGGATCAGCACCGACGGCTGGTTGTCCTCGGCGGTGGAGAAGATCTCGCTCCGCTTGGTCGGGATCGCGGTGTTGCGCTCGATCAGCTTGGTCATCACACCGCCCTTGGTCTCGATGCCCAGGGACAGCGGGGTGACGTCGATCAGCAGGACGTCCTTGCGCTCGCCCTTGATGACACCGGCCTGCAGCGCGGCGCCGACGGCGACGACCTCGTCCGGGTTCACGCCCTTGTTGGGCTCGCGGCCACCGGTCAGCTCGCGCACGACCTCGGTCACCGCGGGCATCCGGGTGGAACCGCCGACCAGCACGACGTGGTCGATGTCCGCCAGCTTGATGCCGGCGTCGCGGATCACGGCGTTGAACGGCGCCTTGGTGCGCTCCAGCAGGTCCTTGGTCATCTCCTGGAACTGCGCCCGGGTGAGCTTCTCGTCCAGGTGGATCGGGCCGTTCTCGCTCATGGACAGGTACTGCAGGCTGATGTTGGTGCTGGTCGCGGAGGACAGCTCCTTCTTGGCCTGCTCCGCGGCCTCCCGCAGACGCTGCACGGCGATCTTGTCCTTGGACAGGTCCACGCCGCTGGAGTTCTTCACCTGCGACACCAACCAGTCGACGATCCGGTTGTCCCAGTCGTCACCGCCGAGCCGGTTGTCGCCGGAGGTCGCACGGACCTCGATGGTGGAGAAGTCGTCGTCCTTGCCCACCTCGAGCAGGGACACGTCGAACGTGCCGCCACCCAGGTCGAAGACCAGGATGAGCTCGTCCTCCTTGCCCTTCTCCAGGCCGTACGCCAGGGCTGCCGCGGTCGGCTCGTTCACGATCCGCAGCACGTTCAGCCCGGCGATCTGCCCGGCGTCCTTGGTCGCCTGACGCTCGGCGTCGTTGAAGTAGGCCGGGACGGTGATCACCGCGTCGGTGACCGGCTCGCCCAGGTACTCCTCGGCGTCCCGCTTCAGCTTGCCCAGCACGCGAGCGCTGATCTCCTGCGAGGTGTACTTCTTGCCGTCGACCTCGTCCGTGGTCCAGTCGGTGCCCATGTGGCGCTTCACCGAGCTGATGGTCCGGTCGACGTTGGTCACCGCCTGGCGCTTGGCGACCTCGCCGACCAGCACCTCACCGGTCTTGGAGAACGCCACGACGGACGGGGTGGTCCGGGAGCCCTCGGCGTTGGCGATGACGGTGGGCTCGCCGCCCTCGAGGACCGCGACCACGGAGTTGGTGGTACCGAGGTCGATGCCGACTGCACGTGCCATGTCTGTTGCCTTCCTTCGTCCTGCTGTCCAGGTCTGCGCGTCTGATCGGCGCCACGGAAGCGGCGCCTTGAGTCGTCCGGGCTCAAGTCTGCGGCGATCCAGTGCATCTGGCAACTTGAGCCGTCGAACTTGAGTCTGCCCTACTCAACTCTCGGGTTCCGAAGATTGTTCCCGGCGACCGGAGGCCCGCCGTCCCCCGCCTCCCCGGCCTGCTCCAGTGCAGCGCAAGAGGCGATCTGACACGCTGGCCCGATGGCACACCTCGACGCGACACACCCCGACACCGACGGTGGCACGACGATCCGACCGGCCTCCCCGGCCGATGCCGAGGAGATCGCTCGCGTCCACGCCGCGTCCTGGCGGGAGACCTACGGTCGGTTCGTGGCGGACCCGGATCGCAGCCCCTGGTTCGCCGTCGAGCCCCGGATCGGGATGTGGCAGACCACTCTGCGCGAGCACGTCCTCACCACCGTGCTCGCCGTCGACCCGGTCGGCGACACCGTGGGATTCGCCGCCGCCCGTACGTCCACGGAACCCGAGGCCGTCCGGCCGGAAGAGCTCTCGATGCTGTACGTCCTCGCCCGCGAGCACGGGAGCGGAGTCGGACAGGCGCTCCTGGACGCGGTGCTCGGCGATCGGCCGGCCTCGCTCTGGGTGGCGGCCGACAATCCCCGTGCCCGGGCCTTCTACCGGCGTAACGGGTTCGAGCCGGACGGCGCGACGTCGGCCTTCGGCCCGATCCCCACCACGGTGCGGCTGGTGCGCTGATCGGCGAGGAACGCGCGGCGCGAGGACCACGGGTCGCGGCCCCGGACACGACGAAAGGCCACCCCCGAT
>NZ_JANZKP010000084.1 GCF_025642745.1 Cellulomonas sp. RIT-PI-Y | reverse complement strand
CAGACCGCTGCCGCAGGGTTCGACGTCGGCCAGCAGCGGGACGTCCCGCCAGAGGGTGTCCATCCGGGCCAGGCCGGCGTCCAGGCCGAGCCGTCCGGCGATCGCGGCCAGGTGGATCACGGCGTTGGTCGACCCGCCGACCGCGGCCAGCACCCGCACGGCGGTGTCCAGGGCGGTCTGGGTGATCCGGGTCGACGGCCGGTCGTCGGACCGCACCATGGCGACCAGCCGGGCGCCGGTGTCCCGGGCGGCCTGCTCGATGGCCGGGCCGACCGCGTCGAGCAGGGCGGTGCCGGGCAGGGCCATGCCGAGCGCCTCGGTCAGCATCGCCAGGGTGGAGGCGGTGCCCATCACGTTGCACGCACCCGGACCCGCGCAGGCCAGGCAGCGTTCCAGGTCGCGCCAGCCGGAGTCGTCCAGCGTCCCGGCCCGGCGGTCGTCCAGTGCGCGCCACAGGTCGGTGCCCGCGCCGAGCGGCCGGCCGCGGAACTCCGGCGCGGACCGGGCGCCGCCGAGCAGCAGCAGGGCGGGCACGTCCGCGGAGGCGGCGGCCATCAGGGCGGCGGGGACCGTCTTGTCGCAGTTCGCCAGGTGGACCACACCGTCCAGCGGGTAGGCCCGGACGGTCTCCTCCAGCTCCATCGCGACCAGATTGCGGTAGAGCATGGCCGAGGGCTTCATCAGGTCCTCGCCCAGCGACATCACCGGGAACCGGACCGGGATGCCACCGGCCGCGCGCACCCCGTCGGCGACGTGGGCGGCGAGGGCGGTGAAGCCGGCGTTGCACGGGTTCAGGTCGCTGGCGGTGTCCGCGATGCCGATCACCGGCTTGCCCAGGTCCTCCGGTCCGAGCCGCAGGGCGACCCGGTGCAGCACGGCGACCTCGTCGGTGCCGGAGAACCACGCGGCGGAGCGCAGCGGGCGGGTCATCCGGCCACCCCCGCCCGGCGGGCCCCGGGGTCGTCCGGGTCGTCGGCCAGCGCCGCCAGCCACCCGCCGTCGATCGCGACCGTCTGCCCCGACACGTAGGACGCGTCGGCGGACAGCAGGAAGGACACCACGGCGGCGACCTCCTCCGGCTCGCCGATCCGGCGGGCGGGCGACCGGTCGGCCAGGAAGCGCTCGGCGCCGGCCGGGTCGGGAGCGCGCCGGAAGGAGTCGTCCAGCGCGGGCGAGCGCACCGCCCCAGGAGCCACCGCATTGGCCCGGATCCCGTGCGCGGCGTAGGTCACCGCCACCGAGCGGGTCAGGGCCTCGACCGCCGCCTTGGTCATCTCGTACACGGTGTGCTCCGGGTAGGCCCGGGAGCCGTGCACCGAGGACATGTTCACGATCGCGCCGGGGGTCCCGGCCGCGAGGAAGGCACCGACCGCGGCCTCGCAGCCCCACAGCGATCCCATCTGATTGCCGCGGACCATGGCCCAGGTGTCCGGCTCGGACAGGTCGGTCAGGCCGTTGCGGACCGTGATCCCGGCGCAGTTCACCCAGCCGCCGAGCGGGGCGAGGCCGGTGGCGGCATCGAGCAGCCGGGAATGCAGCTCGCGGTCGGCGACGTCCCCCGCGACCTCGGCGGCCCGGGCGCCGGTGGCGCGCAGTCCGTCGGCGACGGCGGTGGTCCGCTCGGGGTCACGACCGGTGACGACCACGGCCCAGCCGTCGGCGGCCAGCCGGCCGGCGATGGCGCGTCCGATGCCGGAGGACGAGCCGGTGACGACGACGGAGCGTTCACGGTCGGTCATGCGGTCTCCTCACGGGCCGGGGCGAGGCCGGCGATCAGGTGGTCGGCGGCCTCGATCAGCAGCTCCAGGCCGCCCGGGGCGAGCAGCGTCTGCCAGACCTGGTACCGGTCCCGTTCGTACGACGGCGCGTCCGGCAGATACACGAACCCGGGGCCGTTGGTCAGGTTGAGCACCAGCACGGCACGCTCGGGATGGCGGCGGCGCAGCTCGGTCTGCAGTGCGGAGAAGGCCTCGCCGGGGTGCGCGACGATCACCGCGTCGCCCAGCCGCCAGACCCACAGCGGGTGCCGTGCGGTGGCGCCGTCCAGGTAGCCGTCGGCGAGCCGGGTGGCCCGGCGCAGGCGCTCGGCGGCGGCGACCGGGTCGATGCCGGACCAGCGTTCGGCGACCTCGGCCGGGGAGAGCGGGGGCCGGGCGGGCAGCGGGACGACGCTCGCGGTGCAGTCGACGTCGGCGGGCACCTCGGTCGCCTCGCGCCGCCAGAGGCCGAGCGGGGCACCGGACTCCACCACCCCGTCGAACCGCAGCCGGGTGCCGGGCTCCCCCATCCGTTCCAGCAGGGCGACAGCGGCGTGGCCGAGCACCCGGCCGTTGCGGTCGGCCTGCTCGGTGCCCGGACCGTACTGCTCGCGGGGCGACAGTTCGCCGGAGGCTCCCTGCAGGAACAGGGCCGGGGCGCCGGTGACCGACTCCACGACCTCGCGGGTCGCACCGACCAGGTCCGGGGACACCAGGCTGTTGTGGTGCGCCAGCGTGGTCGGGTGGCAGGCGTAGTTGACCAGGGTGGCGACGGTCGCCCCGTCGACGGCGATCCGGCCGACGAGCAGGGTGTCGTCCGCGGGCGCGCTGGGGTCGAAGGCCACCACGTCCCGGTCGCCGCACGGCAGGTTCCTCGTCACGGCGAGGTCGCAGCGGCCCTGCGCCCAGGTGAGCACGGCGGGCGCGGCGGTCTCCCGGGCGGACCGGCACGCGACGATCGCCGCGGAGGTCAACCGGTCCTGGTACTCCGGCAGCAGGTCGGCGCCGGGCAGGTCCAGGCCCAGGTCGCTGATCGACGGACCGGCATGGGTGTGCACCAGGTGCAGCAGCAGGTCGTCCGGGTCGGCGGACACCGCGGCCAGGATCGGATCGCGCAGCCGGTGGAAGGACGCGGTGTCCCGCCACCAGCCGAGGTCCAGCGTGAGCAGGTACCGCCACCGATCGGCGGTCCGGTCGTGGAAGGCCAGGGCGGTGGCGGTCAGCGGCCGGTGCACGCCGGTGGCGAGCTCGGTGCGGGCGGCACCCCAGTTGTGCGCCCGGACGCCGACCGGCGGGGTGATGTCGGTGCGGGCCACCCCGGCGGTCACCGCGGACTCGCGCGGGGTCCAGGTGGTGACGGCGGGCAGCACGTCGCGCAGGATCGGGGCCTCGGTCATCGGGCGCCCCCGGACGCCGACGCGAGCACCGCCGACGACGCGGTGCGCAGCAGGGTGCTGTCGGTCGCGACCGTCAGCATGCCGACCCCGCGCTCGCGCCAGTAGGACGCCATCTCCCCCGAGGAGCAGTGCAGCCCCATGGCGATCCCGGCGTCGTCGGTCGCGGCCAGCACGGTGTCCAGCGCCCGGTGCACGGCCGGCGAGGTGGCGTAGGTCTCCCGCCCCAGTCCGAGGGTCAGCGCCAGGTCGTTCGGTCCGACGTAGACCGCGGACACCCCCGGCACCGCGGCGATCTCCCGCACGGCGTCGAACCCGGCCGCGGTCTCGACCATCACGATCACCCGCCGGGCGGCGTCCGCCTGGTCCGGGCCGGGGGCGGAGCCGTCGACGTCGCCCCACATCGGACCCCAGGACCGGAAGCCCGACGGCGGGTAGGTGCAGGCGGCCACGGCGGCGGCGGCCTGGTCCGGGCTGTCGACCATCGGCACCACCACGCCGTCAGCCCCCAGGTCCAGCGCGCGCATCAGACCGTCCGGCCGGTGGTCGGCCACCCGCACCAGGACGGTCGCGGGGGTGTGCCGGAGCGCCTGCAGCACCGGGACCACGGTGCCGGGCCCGGTCAGTCCGTGCTGCAGGTCCACACACACGTAGTCGTAGCCCGCGCGGCCGAGGAGCTCGGCGGTCACCGGGTCGGGCAGGGTGCTCCACACCCCGAGGGCCTGCTTCATGCCATCCGCTCCAAGTCCTCGGGGGTCACTGCGTGCTCCAACGGCTCACCGCGGGCCGCCCGCTCCAGCTCGTCCAGCACGATCCGGCCCTGCCGCAGCCGGCCCTCGACCGTCCCGGCCGCGTGGTGCGGGGTGAGCAGGACGTTGGGCAGCGTGCGCAGCGGGTGGTCGGTGGGCAGCGGCTCGGCGTCGAACACGTCCAGCGCGGCGTCGACCCGGCCGGTGCGCAGCTCCGCGACCAGTGCGTCCTCGTCGACCAGCCAGGACCGCGCCGTGTTCACCAGTCCCGCCCCGTCCGGCATCAGTGCCAGCCGCCGGGCGTCGACCAGGTGGTGCGTCTCCGGCAGTGACGGGGCGTGCAGCACGACCACCCGGCTGCGACGGAACAGGTCGTCCAGGTCGACCGGCTCCACGCCGAGGTCGTCGGCGTCGGTCAGGTAGGGGTCCGCGACGAGCACCCGGGCGCCCAGGGCCGTCAGCAGCGCGATGAACGCCCGGCCGGTCCGGGAGGCGCCGACCACGCCGATCGTGCTGCCGGCCAGCTCGTGCCGGGGCGGGACGTCCTCCGCCCGCTCCCAGGGGACGCCCGCGGTCAGCGCGTGGTCGAACCGCGGGATCCGGTGCAGCAGGGCCAGGGTGAAGGCGAGTGCGACCTCCGCGACGGGACGGGCCATCCCCTGCCCGGCCTGGGTGATCCGGACGCCGCGGGCGTGCGCCTCCGCGGTGGCGAACGGGCGCACGGTGGCACCGGTGTGCGCGACCAGCTCCAGCGCGGGCAGCCGGTCGAGCAGCGCTGGGGTCAACGGCGGCTGACCCCAGGAGGTGACCAGCGCCCGGACGGCCGGCCAGTGCCGGGTCGTCCCCGTGCCGCCGGGCGGGAGCTCCCCCAGCACGCCCCCGCCGTCCAGCCACTCCACCGTTCCGCCCAGCGCCTCGGCGACCGCCCCCAGCCGCCGCGACGCCTCGGCGTCGAAGAACTCCCCCCGCAGCCGCTCGGGCACCGCCACCAGCAGCGACGCCCCCGCGTCGAGAGCGGCCGTCATCGCAGCCATCCGTCGAGGTGCTCCGCGACGAAGTCGTCGTCGGACAGCCAGGGGTGCAGCCGGAGCACGCGGTCGATCTCCGCGGACTGTCCGGGCGACAGGCCCTCCTCGGGGTCCAGGCACCAGGTGCCCGCGAGCAGTCCCTGGCGGCGCAGTACCTCGTGCACGCCGGCGATGCAGCCCGCGAAGCCGTGCGCCGGGTCGAAGAGCGCGGCGTTCGCGTCGGTGATCGCGGCGGCCCGGGACATCAGCTCCGCCAGCGCCTCCCGGTCCCCGCCCCGCGCGTCCCGCACCCGGCCCAGCAGCTCGACCGCGCGCCGGGTCCACACCGACCAGTGCCCGAGCAGTCCGCCGGAGACGTGCCGGGTCACCGGCGAGCCGTCCGGGCCCTCGAAGGTCAGGTCGGACAGCAGGTCGGTGACGATGGCGTCGTCGTTGCCGGTGTAGAGCGCGATGTCGGCCCCCCGGGCGGATCCGGCGACGGCACGCGCCACGTCCAGGGTGCGGTACCGGTCGAAGGGGGCGGCCTTGACCGCGATCACCGACTCCAGCTCCGCGAACCGGCGCCAGAACGACAGTCCGAGCCGGGGTCCGCGGATCGCGGCCTGCAGGTAGAAGCCGATCACCGGCAGCACCTCGCCGACCGCGGCGGCCCGGTCGATCATCGCGTCCTCGGTCGGGTCCGGGTCTCCGGGGGCCGGTCGCGGCGGGCTGAGCAGCACCGCGTGGTAGCCCAGCCCGGCGGCTACCTCGGCCTCCGCCACCGCCTGCGCGGTCGGGCCTGCCACCCCCGCGACCCGGAGGAACGGCCGGTCCACCTCCCGGTCGAGCACGTCGGCCGCGAGCGCCAGCACCGGCTGGTAGAGGTCGATCCCGGGCTCGCGGATCTCGAACTGGGTGGTGTGCACCCCGACCGCGACCCCGCCGGCACCGGACGCCGCGTAGTACCGGGTCAGCGCGCGCTGGTGGTGCTCGTCGAATCGGCGCTCGGCGGTGAGCGCCAGCGGGTGCGCGGGGATGACGGCGCCGTCGTGCAGCAGGCGGTGCAGCTCCGGGGACAGGGCCATCAGAACGCCCCGTCCCGGACCGCGAACTTGGTCGGCTTGCCGCTGGTCGGCAGTCCGGCCCGGAGCCAGTCCGCCTGCCAGTCGATCAGCTGACCGGCGGTGACGTCCGGGTAGCCGAACAGGTCGAAGCACCGGGTGGCGTCGTTCAGCAGCGCGGTCGGCGAGGGCTCCCCGACGAAGGTCGGCTCCACCCCCAGTCCGGCGGCCAGTCGACGGGCGACCCGCTCCACCGGCAGCACCTCAGGACCGGTGAGGTTGAGCGTGAATACCTCCGGCGTGGCGTGCGCCATCGCCCGGAGCGTGACCTCGTTGGCGTAGCCCTGCCAGACCACGTTGACGTGCCCCGTGGTCAGGTCGACCGGCTGACCGGCCAGCAGCGTCGAGCCGATGTCGGCCAGCACCCCGTACCGCAGGTCGACCGCGTAGTTCAGCCGGATCAGGCTGACCGGGGTGCCGCGGGTCAGCGCCCCGTGCGAGAACACCCGCTCGCGCCCGAGGCAGGACATCGCGTACTCGCCGACCGGGCCGACCGGGTGGCCCTCCGCCGCACCCTGGGAGGTCACCGGCACCAGCGGGTAGACGTTCCCGGTGGAGAACGCGGTGATCCGCGACCCGGCGTAGCGGCGGGCGATCCGGTCCGGCAGGGCGGCATTCACCGCCCAGGCCCAGGACGGCGCGGAGGCCGACCCGAACTTCGCGCCGACCATGAACAGCACGTCCGCGCCGTCCGGCAGATCGGCTTCGGTGTCGGCCAGCAGGTCGGCGGTGTGCACGGACACGCCCTGGTCACGCAGGTGGTCGGCCTGGGCAGCGTCGGACCAGCGGGAGACCGCGTGCACGGCGTCCCCGGTGCGGCCCGCGGCGTCCAGCGCCCGCCGGGCCAGCACGGTCAGGGTCGGTCCCATCTTGCCGCCGGCGCCCAGGATCACCAGGTCGCCGCTGCCCCGGGACAGGTCGGCGATCAACGCGGGCGAGGGGGTGGTGAGCCGGTCCTCCAGCTCGGACTGCGAGGTGAACATCGGATCCTTCCGCATCGGTGAGGTCAGCCCTTGATCCCGGTGTGCGCGACGCCCTCCTGGAAGGAGCGTTGCGCCACGGCGTAGGCGGCGAAGATCGGCACCAGGGCCACCACGGACCCGGCCAGCACCACGGACAGCGGCACCTGCTGCTGCCGCAGGGAGGCGATGCCGACGGTGAGCGTCCACATGTCCGCGCTCTTGCCGATGATCAGCGGCCACAGGAAGTCGTTCCAGTGCCAGAGGAAGACGAAGGTGCCCAGGGTCGCCAGCACCGGCTTGCACAGCGGCAGGACGATCTGCACGAAGGTGCGCCACTCCCCCGCACCGTCGATCTTGGCCGCCTCGAACAGCTCGTCCGGCAGCCCCTTGATGAACTGCCGCATCAGGAACACCGCCTGCGCGTTGGCCAGCGTCGGCAGGATCAGACCCCAGTAGGTGTTCACGCCGCCCATCCGGGCCAGCACGATGAAGGTCGGGATCAGCGTGACGTGGTACGGCACCATCACCATCGCCAGGAACGACCAGAACATCGCCTCGCGCCCGGGGAACCGCTTCTTGGCGAAGGCGTACCCGGCCATCGAGGCGAGCAGCAGCACCAGGACCACGGACACCACCGAGTAGATGACGGTGTTCAGGAACCAGCGCAACATGTCCCGGCCCGCCAGGACGTCCACGAACGACGCGGTGTCGAGGTTCCAGGGCATCAGCGAGCCCGGGAACTGCACCGCGGTCTCGGGCTTCAACGCGATGATCACCATCGCGTAGAACGGGAACAGCGTCACCACCGCACCCAGGCTGAGCAGGATCCCGCG
>NZ_JANZKP010000083.1 GCF_025642745.1 Cellulomonas sp. RIT-PI-Y | reverse complement strand
TGTTCGTCGAGTGCGACGAACCTGTCGCCCGTACCGCCCGTCAGGCGACAGGTTCGTCGCATTCGTCCGTGCCCCGGCCTAGGGTGGCCGCGTGACCGTGCGCCGCGTGATGGGAATCGAGACCGAGTACGGGGTGCTGCAGCCCGGCAAGGCGAACGCCAACCCGATGCTGCTGTCCTCGCACGTCGTGGCGGTGCACGCCCCGGCCAAGCAGGCGGGCCGGACCAAGGCCCGGTGGGACTACGACGACGAGGATCCGCTGCAGGACGCACGCGGGTTCCACCTGCAGCGTGCGGCCGCGCACCCCTCGCAGCTCACCGACGACCCGGCCCGCCCGGCGCCCTCCGGCGACACCGACCCGGACTCCGGTGCCTCCACCGGTCCCTCCGCGCCGCAGACGCGGCCCCGGCCGGAGTACGACGAGTACGAGGACCCGGGTGCGGTGAACGTCATCCTGACCAACGGTGCCCGGCTCTACGTGGACCACGCGCACCCGGAGTACTCCTCGCCCGAGGTCACCACGCCGCGGGACCTCGTGCGGTGGGATGTCGCCGGGGAGCGGGTGATGCTGGAATCCGTGCGGGCGCTGGCCGGTGTCCAGGCGCTGCCGGACGTGGCGCTCTACAAGAACAACGTGGACGGCAAGGGCGCCACCTACGGCACCCATGAGAACTACCTCGTCGACCGCGCGGTGCCCTTCGGCGACCTGGCGAGCTGGATCACCCCGTTCCTGGTCAGCCGCCAGGTGTTCACCGGCTCCGGCCGGGTCGGGCTCGGCCAGCGCGGTGAGCGACCGGGCTACCAGCTGTCCCAGCGCGCGGACTACGTCGAGGCCGAGATCGGGCTGGAGACCACGCTGCGCCGCCCGATCGTGAACACCCGGGACGAGCCGCACGCCGACCCGGCGCTCTGGCGGCGGCTGCACGTGATCGTCGGGGACGCCAACCTGTTCGAGGTCGCGACCTTCCTCAAGACCGGCAGCACCTCCCTGGTGCTCTGGCTGATCGAGCAGATCTCCTCCGGCGCCGCCTCGCACTGGGGTCCTCGGCTGGACGCGCTGACCCTGGCCGATCCGGTGCACGCCTTCGGCCGGGTCAGTCACGACCTGAGCCTCCGCGAGCCGCTGGACCTGGCCGACGGCCGTGCGATGACCGCTCTGGACCTGCAGCGGGTGTACCTGGAGGCACTGCGCGAGCTGATCCCGGACCCGGACCCGGAGACCGCCGAGGTGCTGGACCGCTGGGCGTCGATCCTGGACCGCCTGGCCGTCGACCCGGCGTCCTGCGCCCGGGAGGTGGAGTGGGTCGGCAAGCTCCGGCTGCTGGACGGCATGCGCCGCCGGGAGGAGCTGGCCTGGGACCACCCCAAGCTGCTCGCCGTCGACCTGCAGTGGTCGGACGTCCGTCCCGAGCGCGGGCTCTACCACCGGCTGGCGGCGGCCGGTGCGGTCGAGCGCCTGACCACCGACGACCAGGTCGCCGACGCGGTCGTCCACCCGCCGGCCGACACCCGGGCCTACTTCCGCGGCGAGGTGATGGCCCGGTTCGGCCCGCAGATCACCGCCGCCAGCTGGGACTCGGTGGTCTTCGACGTCCCCGGGGCGCCGTCGTTGCAGCGGGTGCCGATGCGCGATCCGCTGCGCGGCACCCGGGCGCACGTCGGTCCGCTGCTGGATTCCAGCCCGGACGCCGGTTCCCTGCTGGAGAAACTCGGCGGCTGACCTAGGGTGGGCTGCACGACACCTCGAGGGAGACGAAGATGGCCGGTCAGGAGCACACGCAGGGCACCCGGCGCGACGACGAGCCCGTCGACGGCGCTGATGACACAGCCGTCGAGAACGCCCAGGCGAGCGCCCAGCAGCGCGACGCCGACGTGGACGCGCTGCTGGACGACATCGAGGACGTCCTGGAGTCCAATGCCGAGCAGTTCGTGCGCGGGTTCGTCCAGAAGGGCGGCCAGTGAGTGACCGGCCGCCTGCCCGCCGCCTTCACCACTCCTGGCACCTCCTCCTTCACCGAGTTCCTGGCGGGCTACGCGCCCGAGCTGCTGCCCGGCCGGGGCGGCTCCCTGCCGGTGGGTGAGGTGCCGGCCACCCCGCACGGCACCACCATCGTCGCGCTCGTCTTCGACGGCGGGGTGGTGATGGCCGGCGACCGTCGCGCGACCATGGGCTCGCAGATCGCGTCCCGGGAGATCGAGAAGGTCTTCCCCGCCGACGAGTTCTCCGCGGTCGGCATCGCGGGGACCGCGGGACTGGCCGTGGAGCTGGTCCGGCTGTTCCAGCTGGAGCTCGAGCACTACGAGAAGATCGAGGGCTCGCTGCTGTCCCTGGACGGCAAGGCCAACCGGCTGAGCACCATGATCCGCGGCAACCTGGGCCTGGCGATGCAGGGCCTGGCCGTCGTCCCGCTGTTCGCCGGCTTCGACATCGACCGCGGCACCGGCCGGATCTTCAGCTACGACGTGACCGGCGGCCGCTACGAGGAGCACCAGCACCACGCGGTCGGCTCCGGCTCGGTGTTCGCCCGGGGCTCGCTGAAGAAGCTGTGGCGGGCCGGACTGGATCCCGAGCAGGCCGTCCGGGTCGCGCTCGAGGCGCTGGTGGATGCCGCGGACGACGACTCCGCCACCGGCGGCCCGGACGTCTCCCGGGCGATCTGGCCGGTCGTGGCCACGGTCTCCGCCGCCGGGTACCTGCGGGTGCCCGACCACGACCTGGGCGCCGCCGTGGCCGACATCCTGGCGGCCCGGCAGACCCAGCACCGCCAGAACAGCGGGAACGGGACCCCGAGATGAACTCACCCCACGCAAGCACTCGCTCCGCTCCTGCTTCCGAGGGGACCCCGAGATGAACTCACCCCACGCAAGCACTCGCTTCGCTCCTGCTTCCGAGGGGACCCCGAGATGAACTCACCCCACGCAAGCACTCGCTTCGCTCCTGCTTCCGAGGGGACCCCGAGATGAGCATGCCGTTCTACGTGTCGCCCGAGCAGCTGATGAAGGACCGGGCCGACTACGCGCGCAAGGGCATCGCCCGCGGTCGCTCGGTCGTCGTGCTCGCCTACGACGACGGCATCGCCTTCGCCACCGAGAACCCGTCCCGCGCCCTGCACAAGGTCTCGGAGATCTACGACCGGATCGCCTTCGCCGCGGTCGGGAAGTACAACGAGTTCGAGAACATGCGGGTCGCCGGGGTGCGGTACGCCGACCTGCGCGGCTACTCCTACGACCGCCGGGACGTGGCGGCGCGCGGCCTGGCCAACGCCTACGCGCAGACCCTCGGCACGGTCTTCACCACCGAGTCCAAGCCGCTGGAGGTCGAGCTGGTGGTGGCCGAGGTCGGCGACGGCCCGGACACCGACCAGATCTACCGGCTGTCCTACGACGGCTCGGTCACCGACGAGCAGGGCTTCGTGGTGATGGGCGGCCAGTCCGACCGGCTGCGCGAGGAGATCGCCGGCCGCTGGACCCCCGGCATGCCGTTGGCCGCGGTGCTCGACCTCGCGGTCCGGGTGCTCGGCGCACCGCCCGAGGGTGCGGAGGAGGACGACCGACGGGTCATCCCCGCCGCGCAGCTGGAGGTCGCCGTGCTGGACCGGACCCGGCCGCGGCGGGCGTTCCGGCGGCTGACCGGAGCGGTGCTCACCGAACTGCTCGGAGGGAACTGATGGAGCGCAGGATCTTCGGCCTGGAGACCGAGTACGGCGTCACCTGCGCCGCCGACGAGGGCCGGGGGCTGTCCGCCGACGAGGTCGCCCGCTACCTGTTCCGCAAGGTGGTGGCCTGGGGCCGGTCGTCGAACGTCTTCCTGCGCAACGGCTCCCGGCTCTACCTGGACGTCGGCTCGCACCCGGAGTACGCCACCGCCGAGTGCGACGACTGGCGTCAGCTGGTCACCCACGACCGCGCGGGGGAGCGGATCCTGGAGGGGCTGATCGCCGACGCCCAGCAGCGCCTGGAGCACGAGGGCCTGCCCGGCCGGATCCACCTGTTCAAGAACAACACCGACTCGGCGGGCAACTCCTACGGCTGCCACGAGAACTACCTGGTCCGGCGTCAGGGGGACTTCGCGCGCACCTCCGACGTCCTCGTGCCGTTCCTGATCACCCGGCAGATCCTCACCGGTGCGGGCAAGGTGCTGACCACCCCGCGTGGTGCCACGTTCTGCTTCTCCCAGCGCGCCGACCACATCTGGGAGTCGGTGTCCTCCGCGACCACCCGCTCCCGGCCGATCATCAACACCCGGGACGAGCCGCACGCCGACGCCGAGCACTTCCGGCGCCTGCACGTGATCGTCGGCGACTCCTCGATGTCCGAGACCACCACGATGCTGAAGGTCGGTGCCACCGATCTGGTGCTGCGGCTGATCGAGGCCGGGCTGCCGATGCGGGACCTGACCCTGGAGAACCCGATCCGGGCGATCCGGGAGATCAGCCACGACCTGACCGGCCGGCAGCCGATCACCCTGGCCAGCGGCCGGACCGTCACCGCGATCGACCTGCAGGAGGAGTACCTCGGCCGGGTGACCGACTTCCTCGCGACCCAGGGCGAGGGTGCCGTCACCCCGCAGATCGCCCGGGTGCTCGACCTGTGGGAGCGGGGCCTGCGCGCCCTGCGGACCGGCGACCTCTCCCTGGTCGACCGGGAGCTGGACTGGGTGATCAAGTACCGGCTGATCGAGCGCTACCGGGCCAAGCACGGGCTCGACCTCGCCGACGTCCGGGTGCAGCGGATGGACCTGGCCTACCACGACATCTCCCGGACCGAGGGGCTGTACAACCTGCTCGCCCAGCGCGGTCTGGTGGAGCGGATCACCACCGACGTCGAGGTGTTCGAGGCGATGTCGGTACCGCCGCAGACCACCCGGGCCAAGCTGCGCGGCGAGTTCGTGCAGGCGGCCCAGGAGGCGCACCGGGACTACACCGTCGACTGGGTGCACCTCAAGCTGAACGACCAGGCGCAGCGGACCGTGCTGTGCAAGGACCCATTCCGGAGCGTCGACGAGCGGGTGGAGCGGCTGATCGAGTCGATGTGAGCACGGTTCCGTCACCTGCCCACACGTCCCGCACACGCATGACCAGTACTGTGGGCCGGTCGTGTCAGCTGGAACGGAAGGATCGACGTGCGCCGGATCGTGGCCCTGTGCGCCGCCGCGGTGCTGTTGCTCGCCGGGTGCGGCGACAACACGCCCGAGGACCCCGAGGTGGTGGTGACCGGTGACGTCGGTGCCGCCCCCACGGTGACCTACCGGACCCCGTTGCGGGTCGCCGAGACCACCCGGGAGACCGTGTGGGAGGGCACCGGACCGGAGCTGGTCGACGGCCGCCCGGTGCTGCTGGACTTCTGGCTGGAGAACGCCGACGACGCCAGCCTGGTCAAGGAGTCCTACACCTCCAGCCCCACCCCGCGGATGCTGACCGAGGAGGACCTGGGCAAGGACCTCTACGCCACGCTCAGCGGCCAGAAGGTCGGCGCCCGCCTGGTCCAGATCGCCCCGGCCTCCAGCGCCTCGGCCGCCTCGTACCCCACGGTCACCGTGCTCGACGTGCTGCCCACCCGGGCCGACGGCGAGGCGGTCGCCCCGCGGGAGGGCATGCCCACCGTCACCCTGGGCGAGGACGGCGCGCCGACGCTGACCCCGACCGGCACCGAGCCGCCCGGCGACCTCACCGTGCAGCCGCTGATCCGCGGCACCGGGCAGCAGGTCGGCTCGGGTGACGTCATCACCGTGCAGTACACCGGCTTCGTGTGGGCCGACGGGCAGGAGATCGACTCCACCTGGACCTCCGGGAGCCCGCAGACCTTCACGCTCTCCGACGTCCCGGCCTGGTCCGAGGCGCTGCTGGAGCAGGCGGTCGGCTCGCAGGTCATGGTGGTCGTCCCGCCGTCCTACGCGCTGGGCGTGACCCAGTCCGAGGAGTTCGCCGGGCAGACCGTGGTCTTCGTGATCGACCTGCTCGCCACCCGTGCGCCGGCCGCCACGCCGACCGACGGCGCCACCGCCACCGAGGGGGAATGACGTGTCCGTCGCGCTGCGCGTGATCCCGTGCCTGGACGTCGATGCCGGCCGGGTGGTCAAGGGCGTCAACTTCGAGAACCTGCGGGACGCCGGTGACCCGGTGGAGCTCGCCGCGACCTACGACGCCAACGGCGCCGACGAGGTCACCTTCCTCGACGTCTCCGCGTCCTCCTCGGACCGGGAGACCACCTACGACGTGGTCCGCCGCACCGCCGAGCAGGTCTTCGTCCCGCTGACCGTGGGCGGCGGCGTGCGTTCGCCGGAGGACGTCGACCGCCTGCTGCGGGCCGGTGCGGACAAGGTCGGCGTCAACACCGCCGCCATCGCCCGGCCCGAGCTGATCGGCGAGATCGCCCAGCGCTTCGGCTCCCAGGTCCTGGTGCTCTCGGTCGACGCCCGCCGGGTCCGGGTCGGCGACACCTCCACCGACTCCGGCTACGAGGTCACCACCCACGGCGGGCGCCGCGGCACCGGCATCGACGCCGTCGCCTGGGCCGCCCGCGCGGCCGAGCTCGGCGCGGGGGAGATCCTGCTCAACTCGATGGACGCCGACGGCACCACGGACGGCTTCGACCTGGAGATGCTGCGCGCGGTCCGGGGCGAGGTCCGGATCCCGCTGATCGCCTCCGGGGGCGCCGGCACCGTCGAGCACTTCGCCCAGGCCGCCGAGGCCGGGGCGGACGCGGTGCTGGCCGCGAGCGTGTTCCACTTCGGCACCCTGAGCATCCGCGAGGTCAAGGACCACCTGCGGGCGCGGGGCTTCGCGGTGCGCTGACACCCGGGGCAGGATGGGCGGATGCAGCGCATCGGACTGACCGGGGGCATCGCGGCAGGCAAGTCGGTCGCCGCGGCCCGCCTCGCCGAGCTCGGGGCGGTGGTGATCGACTACGACCTGCTGTCGCGGGAGGCGGTCGCCATCGGCACCGCCGGGCTGGAGGAGGTGGTGGCCGCCTTCGGCCCCGGGGTGCTGGCCGCGGACGGCGGACTGGACCGCCCGGCGCTGGGCCGGATCGTGTTCGCGGACGCGGCGGCCCGCACCAGGCTCAACCACATCGTGCACCCGATCGTGCATCGGTTGGCCGCCGAGCGGGAGGCCGCCGCGGCCGCCGCCGACCCGGACGCGGTGGTGGTGCACGACATCCCGCTGCTGGCCGAGTCCGGCCGGGACGACTCCTTCCACCTGGTGGTCGCGGTGCTGGCCGGGGTCGAGCTCCGGGTCGACCGCCTGGTGCAGGGGCGCGGCCTGTCCGAGGCGGACGCGCGCGACCGGATCGACGCCCAGGTCGGCGACGACGCCCGGACCGCCGTGGCGGACGTGCTGCTGGACGGCAACGGGAGCCCCGACGGGCTGCGGGAGCAGGTCGACGGGCTGTGGGTCCGGCTCCTGGAGGAACGGGACGAGGAACGCGCATGACGACCGTCCTGCTCACCGGGTTCGAGCCCTTCGACGGGCAGCAGGTCAACGCCTCCTGGGCGGCCGTGCGCGAGGTCGAACGCGGGTGGTCCGCGCCCTCGACGCTGGTGACGGCGCTCCTGCCGGTGTCCTTCGCCCGGGCGCCCGGACGGCTGCGCGCGCTGATCGCCGAGCACCGTCCGGATCTGGTGGTCTGCGTCGGCGAGGCCGGCGGCCGGGGCCGGGTGTCGATCGAACGGGTCGGCATCAACGTTCAGGACGCCCGGATCCCGGACGAGGACGGCGCGCAGCCGGTCGACGTCCCGGTGGTCGACGGCGGACCGGCGGCGCACTTCTCGACGCTGCCGGTGAAGGCCGCGATGCTCGCGGTCCAGGCCGCCGGGGTGCCGGGCGAGGTCTCCAACACCGCGGGGACCTTCGTCTGCAACACCATCGCCTACGCGGTCGGGGAGCAGCAGGTGCGCGGCGGGTTCGTGCACGTACCGCGGCTGCCGGAGCAGATGCCGCCGGGGGAGCCGTCGATGTCCGCGCAGGACGCGGGACGGGCGCTCGGCGCGATCCTGCACGCGGCCCTCACCACCGCCGACGACCTGGCGGTGACGGCCGGGACGGAGCACTGACCCGGCCGGAGGGGCCGGCTCGCCGCACGCCTCAC
>NZ_JANZKP010000082.1 GCF_025642745.1 Cellulomonas sp. RIT-PI-Y | reverse complement strand
TGTTCAGCCCGTACAAGGACATCACGGTCAACCTGAACTGGAACACCAACCAGATGCGGACCGCGGCCACCGGTCAGGTGATCCCGGTGGTGGGCGCCAGCAACAGCCTGGTGTCCAGCGCTCTGCCGAACCTCGGCGCGATCACCCTGGCCTTCGCCACCGGCACCTGCGGCAGCGAGTCGTGGGGCGGGGTGTCCAAGGACGCGTTCGTCGCCGCGAACATCCCGCAGCTCGACAGCGCGGGGCTGAACTACGTGGTCTCCACCGGCGGTGCTGCGGGGTCGTTCAAGTGCGCCACGGGCGACGCGCTGAAGGCGTTCATCGCCACCTACGCCACGCCGCACCTGGTCGGCATCGACTTCGACATCGAGAGCGGGCAGTCGGTGGCGGACGTCCAGGCCCTGGTGAACGCCGCCGCGGCGGCCCAGTCCACCTACCCGAAGCTCCGGTTCTCCTTCACCCTGGCGACGCTGGCGGCCTCGGACGGGTCCTACGGCGGGCTGAACAGCACCGGGGACGCCGTGGTGAAGGCGATCAAGGCGTCCACGCTGACCAACTACACGATCAACCTGATGACGATGGACTTCGGCCGGGCGACCGCGGCGAACTGCGTCCTCAAGGGGGCGACCTGCGACATGGGTGCGTCCACGATCCAGGCGGCGGTGAACCTGAAGCACACCTACGCCATCCCGTACAGCAAGGTCGAGCTCACCCCGATGATCGGCGTGAACGACACCTCGGACGAGGTCTTCACCCTGGCCGACGTGGACACGGTGACGGCCTGGGCGGTGCAGAACGGGATCGCCGGCCTGCACCACTGGTCGCTGGACCGGGATACGCCGTGCGCCTCACCGCAGTCGACCGCCTCACCGATCTGCAGCTCGGTGAGCGGTTCCACCCCGTTGCAGTGGACCAAGCGCTTCCTGAGCGATCTGGGGCGCTGAACAGACGTGCGGCCGACCCGGGACACCGGGTCGGCCGCACCGGTCACTCCGCCAGGGTCAGGATCTCGGCCCCGTCCTCGGTGATCAGGATGGTGTGCTCGCTGTGCGCGGTCCGGGCGCCGGTCACGCTGCGCAGCGTCCAGCCGTCCGCGTCGGTGACCAGCTCGTCGGTGTCCGCCATGATCCACGGCTCCAGGGCGAGCAGCAGGCCGGGGCGCAGCGTGTAGCCGCGGCCCGGACGCCCGTCGTTGGAGATGTGCGGGTCCTGGTGCATGGTCGAGCCCACGCCGTGCCCGCCGAACTCCAGGTTGATCGGGTACCCGGCGTCGGTCAGCACCTCGCCGATCGCGTACGACAGGTCGCCGATCCGCGCCCCGGGGCGGGCGGCGGCGATCCCCGCGGCGAGCGCGCGCTGGGTCGCGTCGATCAGGTCGAGGTCCTCCTGTGACCCCCGGCCGCCGACCACGAACGTGATCGCGGAGTCCGCGACGACCCCGTCGAGGGAGACCGCCAGGTCCAGGGTCAGCAGGTCGCCGTCGGCCAGTCGGTAGTCGTGCGGCTTGCCGTGCAGCACCGCATCGTTGACCGAGGTGCAGATGTAGTGCCCGAAGGGCCCCTCGCCGAAGGACGGGGCGTAGTCCACGTAGCAGGACACCGCGCCGGCCTCGACGATCATCTCCCGGGTCCAGCGATCGATCTCCAGCAGGTTGGTGCCGGCCGTGGCGCGGCCCTTCATGGCCTGCAGGATGCGGGCCACCAGGGCGCCGACCGCCCGGGCACGGGGAAGTTCACTGGGGCTGAGGATCTCGATCATCGGGGCCTTCTCGCACGAGTTGCCAATAACTATCCCGGCCAGGGTATCCCGGTATTACTATCGGCGTCATGGTCCGGCTCCCGCTCACCTCCGACGAGCTCGAACGCGGCCGCCGACTGGGCGCCGCCCTGCGCCAGGCCCGCGGCGAGCGGTCGATGCTCAGCGTCGCACTGGACGCCGGGGTGTCGCCGGAGACGCTGCGCAAGATCGAGTCCGGGCGGATCGCCACCCCGGCGTTCCCGACCGTCGCGGCGATCGCTGCCGTGCTCGGGGTGTCGCTGGACGAGCTCTGGGCGCGCGCGAGCACGGCGCAGGCGGTCGCCTCCTAGCGGATCGCCGCCGACGCGGGTCGGCCCGTCGGCAGGGCGACTGCAGCGGCGTCCGGGCGGTGACATCGAGCCGCTCGGCGGTGAGACCTTCCGCGACCTCGCTGTGACCGTCCTGTGACCTTCGCGACCGGTTGCCCGTCCAGGACGACGGTCCACCCGACGGCCCTCGGAACCTCCGTCCGTCGGTCCTAGCTTGGCGACCGCGGCCACCGGACCAGGACGTCCCGGGTCGCGTCAGGTCAGCTCGGTGCGCTGTGACGCCGGACCGGACGCCCGCCCCGATGGGGGGACGGGAGTCGGCCGGGGCGGGCAGCAGGGCCGCTCGAAGGACAAGGAAGGTCAATGAAGACGACGACACCACGGACCCCGCGGGGGGCCACGTACGTCAAGGGCGTCGCGGTGGTCACCGGCGTGGCCCTGTTCGCCCTGACGGCATGCACCTCCGCCGACCCGGAGGACCAGAGCTCCGACTCCAGCAGCTTCACCACCCGGGACGTCAGCGACGGCACGACCGACTTCGTGGTCGTGACCAACCCGGGCGACGGCGCGACGCTGTCCTACGGCGCGGACAGCGGCATCGAGCTGCTCACCGAGACGGTGGACGGCAAGGAGTACGCGTTCAAGGACATGAACGGCAACGGCACGCTGGACCTCTGGGAGGACTGGCGCGAGTCCGCCGAGGACCGGGCCGCTGATCTGGCCGGACAGCTCTCCAAGGAGCAGATCGCCGGTCTGATGCTGTTCAGCTCGCACGAGCGGTCTCCCGCCGACGGCCTCACCGACGCGCAGAAGGAGTACCTGTCGGACTCGCGCCTGCGCAACGTGCTGAACGCCGGCCCGAACGACGTCGAGGCGAACGTCACCTGGTCCAACGAGCTGCAGGCCTACGTCGAGTCCCTGGCCACCGAGGACGAGCCCTACGTCCCGGTCAACTTCAGCTCCGACCCGCGCTCCACCGCGGAGAGCGGCGGCAACTACAACGCCTCCGGCGACATCTCGCGCTGGCCGTCGAACCTGGGCCTGGCCGCGACCTTCGACACCGAGACGATGAGCACCTTCGCCAGCACCGTGTCGGCCGAGTACCGCGCGCTGGGGATCGGCACCGCGCTCAGCCCCCAGATCGACCTGGCCACCGAGCCGCGCTGGCTGCGGGTCGACGGCACCTTCGGGGAGAACGTCGAGCTCGCGACCGCGATGGCCCAGGCCTACGTCGAGGGCTTCCAGGCCACCCCGGACGAGGACGGCTGGGGCGACGAGTCCGTCAACGCGATGATCAAACACTGGGCCGGCGACGGTCCGGGCGAGGGCGGCCGCGAGTCGCACACCGAGGCCGGCAAGTACGGCGTGTACCCCGGTGACAACTTCGACGCGCACGCCGAGGTCTTCCTCGGCTCGATGGACGCCGCCGCCGTGATGACCGCGTACTCCATCGCGCTGGACGGCGACGGGAACGCCCTGGGCGGTGGCGACCGGATGGGCTCCGCCTACGACTCCTACCGCACCGGCCTGCTGCGGCAGGACTTCTCCGGCGTGGTCGTCACCGACTGGGGCGTCACCGCCGGTGGTAGCACCGACCCCGATGCGCTGATCGGCACCTCCTGGGGTGCGGACGACCTGACGGTGGCGGAGCGGCACTACGCGATCCTGCAGAACGGCGTCGACATGTTCGGCGGCAACAACGCGGTCGCCCCGGTGCTCGAGGCCTACGACATGTGGCAGGCGGACTACGAGGCGGGCGTGAACGACGTCGACGCCGAGACCCGCTTCGCCGAGTCCGGGACCCGCATCCTGGCGATGCTGTTCCAGCCGGGTCTGTACGAGAACGCCTACCTGGACCTCGACGAGTCCCAGGAGATCGTCGCGAGCCAGGACAAGCTGGACGCCGGCTACCAGGCGCAGCTCGACTCGGTCGTCATGCTGAAGAACGACGCCGAGACGATCGCCGCCGCCGAGGCGGGTGACTGGGCCGACAAGACGGTCTACATCCCGAGCAACTACGACACCGGCCAGGACGGACTGTTCGGCCCGGGCGAGTACACCGAGGGCCCCGGCCTGACGGTCGAGATCGCGGAGGAGTACTTCGCCGAGGTCGTCACCGACGAGGCCGTGAAGGACGCGGACGGCAAGGTCACCAGCTACACCGCCCCCGACCTGTCCGACGTGGACCTGGTCCTGGTCGGGATGGACTCGCCGAACAGTGGTGCCGTCTTCGCCAACTCCGGCCACGACACCGAGACCGACGAGTGGTACCCGCTGTCCCTGCAGTACCGCCCGTACACCGCGGACGGCGAGAACGTCCGCCAGGTCTCCCTCTCCGGCGACCTCCTCGCGGACGGCACCCAGCAGAACCGGTCCTACTACGGCAACACCTCGCGCACCGCGAACGAGTCCGACCTGGACGCGTTCGAGCGTGCGGTGGCCGCCGTCGAGGCCTCCGGCAAGGACATCCCGGTCATCACGGTCCTCAAGGCCAAGAACCCGACCGTCCCGGCCGAGTTCGAGGCGCAGTCCGACGCGATCCTGGTCGGTTTCGGCGTCAGCGACCAGGCCCTGATCGAGACCGCTCTCGGTCTGTCCGAGCCGCAGGGCCGGCTGCCGATCGCCTTCCCCGCCTCCATGGACGCCGTCGAGGCCCAGCTGGAGGACGTCCAGGAGGACACCGAGCCCTACGTGGACTCGGCCGGCAACTCCTACCTGTTCGGGTTCGGCCTGGACTACAGCGGCGTCATCGCCGGGTGATCGACCCGGGTGGCCGGCGCATCCGTCCCGGCCACCCGGTGCACCACCGGCCGCGGGGTGGGCCCGCGGCCAGCACTCTCATTCGAGGAGCACGACAGTGAAGCGCAAGATCCTGACCACCGGACTCGGTGTGGCGATCGCCCTGACCGGCGCCTTCGGCCTGACCGCGTGCAGCAGCGACGACTCGTCGGGCGGCAGCGACACCGCCGCCACCACGTCGCAGGACGTCGACGTCGCCGAGGACCTGGAGAACGCCCGGGCCGCGGTGTCCGACGCCCTGGCCGAGGACGACTCCTGGGGCCAGATCATGCTGGCCAGCGACGTGCAGGCGCCGACCGTGAAGTACGGCCTGCTGGTGGTGCCCTACTCCTTCTCCGAGGCGGCGTCCCGCGTGCAGGGCACCGTCACGATCACCGACGGCGCCTACACGATCGACGCCGACTCGGCGGAGACCGGCAAGACCTGGCAGATCGACCAGGACGGCACCATCACCGAGGTCACCGAGTAGCGGTCGCACCCGGCCGGGGCGCCCACCCGCGCCCCGGCCCAGCCGCACCGTCGATCGCTCCCGAGGAGGAACGCAGTGAACGCCCGCGTGAAGAAGCGCATGTCGAACAAGAAGTACCTGGCGATCTGGGTGCCGGTGCTGGCCCTGGTGACCCTGGTCGCCGTGGTGGCGAACGTCGCCCTGGTGGTCGCGGGCGGCTGGGTCGCCTCCCAGTTCGGTTCCGGGACCTACACCTTCACCAATGCCGAGGAGTCGGCCGACTGGGACACCGACTACTACACCTCCGACTACGCGGACATCGACGAGGTCGACGCCGCCGCGAAGGACCTGGTGGAGGAGATCTCCGGCGCGGGCATCGTGCTGGCCAAGAACGAGTCCGCGGCCCTGCCGCTGGCCGCCGGTGCGAAGGTCACCATGCTCGGCCGTGCCGCCGCGGACCCGGTGTTCGGCGGTTCGGGCTCGGGGTCGGTCGACACCAACTCGGCCGTGAACGCGCGCCAGGGCCTGGAGAACGCCGGCTTCACCGTGAACGACGCGGTGTTCAGCACCATCGAGTCCTTCGCCGCGGAGAACCCGCGCGGCTACATCGAGATGGACAACCCGGAGGCCTCCTCCTACACGATCGGCGAGCTGCCGGTCGCGCAGTACGAGGCGCAGCAGTCCACCTTCGCCGAGTACGGCGACGCCGCGGTGATCTACGTCGGCCGTCCCGGCGGCGAGGGCGGTGACCTGGCCACCGACATGGAGGGCTGGGACGACCACTACGTGTCCGGTCAGCACCAGCTGGAGCTGAACCAGGACGAGAAGGATCTGGTCGCGCTCGCCCAGGCGAACTTCGACACCGTGGTCGTGGTGATCAACGCGTCCACGACGATGGAGCTCGGCCCGCTGCAGGACGACGCCGGCGTGGACGCGATCCTGCTCGCCGGGTCGCCCGGCGCCACCGGCCTGAACGCGCTGGGCCGCATCCTGTCCGGTGACGTGAACCCGTCCGGCCGGACCGCCGACCTGTGGGCCGCGGACTTCACCGCCGACCCGACCTTCGCGAACTTCGGCGGGTACCTCTACGACAACCTGTCGGTCTCCTACCCCGTCTCCGCCGTGGAGTCCGCCACCTCGAACGCGACCGTCACCGACGAGGCGCCGTTCGTGAACTACGCCGAGGGCATCTACATCGGCTACCGCTACTACGAGACCGCCGCGGCCGAGGGCTTCCTCGACTACGACGACGCCGTGGTCTACCCGTTCGGCTACGGCCTGAGTTACACCGACTTCGCCTGGCAGGTCACCGACACCCAGGCCGGTGCCGTCGACGGCTCCATCGCCGTGACCGTGCAGGTCACCAACACCGGTGACGTCGCGGGCAAGGACGTCGTCGAGCTGTACTACACCGCCCCGTACACACCGGGCGGGATCGAGAAGTCCGAGGTCGTCCTCGGCGGCTTCGACAAGACCGGGCTGATCGAGCCGGGGGCGAGCGAGTCGGTGACCATCGAGCTGGCCGTCGAGGACATGGCGTCCTACGACCACCAGGGCGAGGCCGCCTACGTGCTGGAGGCCGGCGACTACCTGCTGAGCCTGCGCTCCGACTCGCACACCGTGGTCGCGGATGCCCTGACCTACACCGTCGACTCCGACGTGGTGTACGCCGGCGACGACCACCGCGCCAGCGACGTCGCCGCGGTGACCAACCAGTTCGACGACGTGTCGGCCCAGTTCGTCGCGGAGCCCACCGAGGGCAAGATCGTGTCGATGTCCCGCGCGGACTTCGCCGGGACGTTCCCGACCGCTCCGACCGGGGACCAGCTGGTCGCGGACGACGCGGTCGCCGAGGGCTTCGCCGCCTGGGACGACGACACCGCCGCCGAGGCCTTCGACGGGGAGATGCCGACCACCGGCGCCGGCACCGACCTGTCCCTGATCGACCTGCGCGGCCTGGCCAAGGACGACCCGCAATGGGACGAGCTGCTCGACTCGCTGACCGTCGGCGACATGACCGACATGCTGCTGAACGGCGCGTACCAGACCGCCGCGATCGGCTCGATCGGCAAGCCGCAGACCACCGAGCCCGACGGTCCCGCCGGCTTCTCCTCCTTCATCAACTCCTCGATCAACGGCGTGGCGTACCCGTCCGAGTTCCTGATCGCCCAGACCTGGGACGTCGACCTCGGCACCGCGATGGGCGAGATGCTCGGCAACGAGGCGATGCAGAAGGACATCAACGGCTGGTACGCCCCGGCGGCCAACCTGCACCGCTCGCCGTTCGCCGGCCGCAACTTCGAGTACTACTCGGAGGACCCGTTCCTGTCCGGTTCGATGATGACCTCGGTGGCCAACGGCGCGGCGACCAAGGGCGTCTACACCACGCTCAAGCACTTCGCGCTGAACGATCAGGAGACCAACCGGGTCAACAACGGCATCGCGACCTGGGCGACCGAGCAGACCATCCGTGAGCTCTACCTCAAGCCGTTCGAGATGGCGGTCAAGGGCATCACGATGGACGTGGCCTACGTGTCCGACGCGGACGGGACCATCGAGCACACCACCGTCGGATCGACCGCGGTGATGAGCTCCTTCAACCGGATCGGGTCGACCTGGGCCGGTGGCTCCGAGGCGCTGATGACGAACGTGCTGCGCGAGGAGTGGGGATTCGAGGGCTTCGCCATCTCGGACTTCAACCTCTACGCCTACATGAACCCGAACCAGGGGATCAGCGCGGGCACCGATCTGACCCTGACCTTCCAGCCGTCGAAGTCCTTCGGGGACACCTCCTCGGCGAAGGCGGTCACCGACATCCGCAACGCCACGCACAACATCCTGTTCACGGTGGCGAACTCGAACGCGATGAACGGGCTGGCCCCGGGCGCCACGGTCGACTACACCCCGCCGACCTGGGTGTACATCCAGATCATCGCGACGGTCCTGGTCGGTCTGCTCGTGCTGGCCGGGGTGGTCATGGTGATCCGCCGGGTCCGCCGCCAGCGGGCGAGCTGACGCACACGCCCCGCCCCGCCGGGCAGACGGAGCCCACCTCCGCCCGGCGGGGCGGCACCCCCGGTCGTCCGACCGACCCCAGTCCACCTCCCTCATCGACGAGGAGTGCACGTTGTCCACCACCGAGAGCCCGAGCGCACTGGATCCGGCCGCTCTGCTGACCACGGCGACCCTGCTGGAGAAGGCCGCTCTGCTGACCGGTAGGACGGTCTGGCAGACCCATGACCTGTCCCGGCTCGGTGTCCGGTCGCTCTGGTTCGCCGACGGGCCGCACGGCGTGCGCAAGCAGGCCGGATCCGCCGACCACCTGGGACTGAACGCCTCCGAACCGGCGTCGAGGTCGAGCGCACGGTGCAGCCGCGGGT
>NZ_JANZKP010000081.1 GCF_025642745.1 Cellulomonas sp. RIT-PI-Y | reverse complement strand
GCTCAGACGCTGCTCGGCGGTGTGGTGGCCGAGTGCGGCCCGCACCGCTCCCCACGGGTCCACCGGGGTGACCGGGGTGTCCGAGCCGAGGGCCAGCGGCACCCCGGCGTCACGCAGATCCGCCAGCGGCGTCATGTGGGCCGCCCGCGCCGCGCCGAGTCGCGCGGCGTACATCCCGTCCGGCCCGCCCCAGGCGGCGTCGAAGGCGGGCTGCACCGAGGCGGTCAGCCCGAACAGCACGGTCGCGGCCAGGGCGGGGGCGTCCAGCAGCTCCGCGTGCTCGATCCGGTGCCCGGCCGCCCGGATCGCGTCCAGCCCCTCCACGTCGGTGGCCGCCCGTACCCCGAGCAGCACCTCGGCCACCGCGCGGTCGCCGATGGCGTGCAGCGCGACCTGCGCCCCGGCCCGCGTCACGGCGGCGACGTGATTGCTCAGCTGTTCCGCGGTCAGCTCGAGCTCACCGGTCGGGAACGGCCAGTCCACCGGGGCGTCCAGGTAGGGCCGGTGCAGCGCCGCGGTGCGGGAGCCGACCGAGCCGTCCACGCACAGGTCGCCGCCGATCCCGGTGAGTCCCGGGATGTCGGCCAGCAGCTCGCGGGCATCGTCGGTGGTCACGCAGAGCTCGCCGCGGTAGCCGAGCACCAGCGGCAGATCCGGCTCGGCGCCCAGGGCCAGCAGCGCGCGCAGACCGGCCCGGGTGTCGGTGAACGGCGCCGAGTGCTCGTGCAGGGCGACCACGCCACGGGACGCCGCCCGGTGCAGCGCGGACCGGTGCAGTCGATCGCGGCGGCCCGGGGCGATGTCGGTCAGCGCATCCCGTGCGGCCTCGTGCGCGGCACCCGTGATCAGCCCGTCCGGGCTCCACCCGGGCAGCCGGTCCAGTCCGAGCACCTGGGCGAAGGAGCTGGAGGCCACCCCCGAGTGCAGGTCGACCCGGGTGAGGTAGACCGGCGCCCCGTGCGCGGCCGCGTCGAGCTCGGCCCGGCTCGGGGCCCGGCGTTCCGGCCAGCGCTGCTCGTCCCAGCCCGCACCGGCCAGCGGCGCACCCTCGGCGGCCAGCCGACGTCCGAGCTCCCCGCCGGCGGCGGACCGGATCGCGGCCAGTGCCTCGGGCAGGGACGCGGACCCGGACAGGTCCAGTCCGTCGGCGACCAGCGCGGTGGCCAGCACGTGGGCGTGCGCGTCGACGAACCCGGGCGTGACCAGCGCGCCGTCCAGATCGACCACCGTGTCCGGGGAGAGCCCGTCGGCCTGGTCCTCGGCGCCGATCCAGACGATCCGGTCACCCTCGACCAGCAGGGCGGTCGCCCCGTGCGTCGTCGGGGAGTCGACGACACCGCGGCGGTACAGGGTGCTGCTCACGAGCGGTCAGCCTACGTGGACCGGTCAGGTGCCCGCGTCGGCGATCACCCCGCGACGCACGGCCGGGATGGCCTTGCGGGCCACCGCGCGCAGGTGCTCGTCCGGAGCGGCCTTCGCGACCTGGTCCAGCACGTCGACCACCTGCTTGCACCACCGGACGAAGTCGCCCGCGGCCAGGTCCGATCCCCGCAGCACCGCGTCCAGCCCACGACCGGCGGCCCACCGGTGCACCGCGGTGACGATGCCGAGGTCCAGCGGCTGGGTGGCGGACAGCCGGTGCGCCTGCTCCAGGTCGTCCAGCTCGGACCAGATCCGCACGGTGGTGTCCAGCGCGGTGCCCAGCTTGCCGTGCGGACCGCCGGGCACCGCCGGGTCGCGGTCCCGGTCGTCCCGGCGCGCGGAGTAGACCACCGCGGAGACCACGGCGGCCAGCCCCGGCACGTCCAGGTCGGCCCAGGCGCCCCGGCGCAGGCACTCGGCCAGCAACAGGTCGTTCTCCGCGTAGATCCGCCGCAGCCACTGGCCGTCGTCGGTGATCTCCAGCTGCTCGCCCCGATCCAGGTAGCCGAGGCGCACCAGCACGTCGCAGATCCGGTCGAAGACCACCGCGATGGACCCGGTGCGGCCCTCGATCCGCTGCACCAGCGCCCGGTGCTCGCTGTCCGCCCGGTACCAGCGCTCCGCCCACCGCGCGTGCTGCTCCCGCTCCGGGCAGCCGTGGCAGGGATGAGCCCGCAACGTGCGCCGCAGCTCGGCGATCCGCTGGTCCTCGTCCGCCCCCTGCGGTCCACGACGGCCACGCTTGCCCGGCGGCGGCGCCTGCACCCGCCCGGCGGAGATCTCGGCCCGCAGCTGAGCGGCCAGGTCCCGGCGGTGCGAGGCGGCACGGGGCGCGAAGCCCTTCGGCACCCGCAGGTGACCGACCGCACGCAGGGCGTCGTTCAGGTCCTGGACGCTCAGACGCTGCAGATCGCGCTCGGTGGTCACCACCAAGGGGCGGGCCCCCTCGAAGCCCCCCGACCCGTCGGCCTCGACCACGACCGCGTGCACCGGACGCCGCCCGGTGGGGATCGCCACCACGTCGCCGACCCGGAGCTCGGCCAGGCTCTCCGACGCGCTGCGCCGCCGGTCCGCCACGGCCGCCCGGTGCACCCCGCGTTCGACGTCGGAGAGCTCGCGACGCAGCCCGGCGTACTCCGCGAAGTCGCCCAGGTGGCAGCTCATCGCCTCCGCGTAGCCGCCCAGGGCCTCGGCGTGCTGCTGCGCCTGGCGGGCCAGGCCGACCACGCCCCGGTCGGCCTGGAACTGCGCGAACGAGGTCTCCAGCACCTCGCGCGCACGGGTCCGGCCGACCTGGGCGATCAGGTTCACCGCCATGTTGTAGGTGGGTTTGAACGCGGACTTCAACGGGTACAGCCGCTTCGAGGCCAGACCGGCCAGCGCCATCGGGTCGAGCCCGCCACGGCCGATCACCACCGCGTGGCCCTCGGTGTCGATGCCCCGGCGGCCCGCACGACCGGTGAGCTGGGTGTACTCCCCCGGTGTGAGGTCGACATGTCCGGAGCCGTCCCACTTGACCAGCTTCTCCAGCACCACCGACCGGGCCGGCATGTTGATGCCCAGCGCCAGCGTCTCGGTGGCGAACACCACCTTCACCAGGCCGCGGACGAACGCCTCCTCGACGGTCTCCTTGAACGCGGGCAGCATCCCGGCGTGGTGCGCGGCGACCCCGCGGGTCAGCGCGTCCACGAAGCCCCAGTACCCGACCACGTCCAGGTCCTCGGAGGCGATGGCGGCGCACCGCTCCTCCGCGATCAGCCGGATCTCGGTCTGCTCGGCCGGGGTGGTCAGCCGCACCCCGCCGGCCACGCACTGCGTGACCGCGGCATCGCAGGCGGCCCGGCTGAAGATGAAGTCGATCACCGGCAGGAACCCGGCCTCGGCCAGCACGTCGATCATCACCGGACGGGGCGCCGGGCGTGGACCCATCGCCTCTCCCCCGCGCCGGTTCCCGCCCGCACCGCGATAGCCCCGGTCGCCCGGTCCACGGCGGCCACGCTGGGGCGGCCCGTCCGCGCGGGAGGTCCGGCGCAGCTCGTGCGCCAGGTCCGGGTTGATCGGCGGGTTCTTGCCCGGTGCTGTCGGGTCCACGTGCCCGGCGTACAGGTCGAGCAGCCGGTCCCGGACCAGGACCTGCTGCCCCAACGGCACCGGTCGGTGCTCCGAGACCACCACCTCGGTGTCGCCGCGCACGGTGGTCAGCCAGTCGCCGAACTCCTCCGCGTTGGAGACCGTGGCGGACAGCGAGACCACCTGCACGTCGGCGGACAGGTGGATGATCACCTCTTCCCACACCGGTCCGCGGAACCGGTCGGCCAGGTAGTGCACCTCGTCCATCACCACGTAGCCCAGGCCGTCCAGGGTCCGGGAGTCCGCGTAGAGCATGTTCCGCAGCACCTCGGTGGTCATCACGACCACCGGCGCCTCACCGTTGATCGTGGTGTCCCCGGTCAGCAGGCCCACCCGGTCCGCACCGTGCCGGCGCACCAGGTCGTGGAACTTCTGGTTCGACAGCGCCTTGATCGGGGTGGTGTAGAAGGCCTTGCGGCCCTGGGCGAGCGCGAGGTGCACCGCGAACTCGCCGACCACCGTTTTGCCGGCGCCGGTCGGGGCGGCCACCAGCACCCCCGAGCCGCGTTCCACCGCCTCGCAGGCCCGTTCCTGGAAGTCGTCCAGCGGGAAGTCCAGCACCCGGCGGAAGGAGGCCAGCTCGGTGCGCTCGGCCGCCGTGCGGCGCCGGGCCTCGGCATAGCGCTCCGCGGGCGAGAGCTCGGATTCGGTGTGGCGTGGCACGGTCCCAGCCTAGGCGGCGGCGCCGACACCGGCCGGTCAGGTCAGCGCCAGCACCGCGCCGGGCTCGACCACGGCCTCCAGTGGCAGCGGGCCGATCCGCTCACCGTCGGCGTGGGCGTCGGGCGGGGTGGCCCCCCGTGCGGGCGCGGCCTCGACCAGCAGCCGGGTGGTGCGCACCACCTGCACGTTCGGGTGCCGGACGTGCCGGCCGACGTACATGCCCGGGAAGATCCGGACCACGCCCGTCCTGCTGAACGGCCCGGCGATCACCACGTCCAGCAGGCCGTCGTCGATCAGGGCGTCCGGTGCCACCTTGACGCCACCGCCGATCCACGGCCCGTTCGCCGCCACGACGACGGTGCCCGACGACTCCCAGACGCCCTCGTCCGTGGTGACCCGGTAGCCGTAGGGCCGGAACGCGGTCAGCTCGGCGGCCAGCGCCCGGACGTACCGTGCGGCACCCCGGGGCCAGGTCATCGCGTTCGCCCGGGCGTTCACCGCCGCGTCCACCCCGCAGCTCAAGGCACCGAGGTACCACTCGCGGGCCGAGTGCCGGGGCGGTCCGACCCGCACCGCGTCGATCGGCCGCGGCCCCGCGGTCAACCCGTGCTCCAGCGCCGCGACCTGCGCGTCCAGGCCCCGGAGCGGGAGTCCCAGCGCGCGGGCGACGTCGTCGCCGGTGCCCGCGGACACGATGCCCAGCGGGAGGCCGGTCTCCGCCACCACCTGCGCGCCCAGGTGCACGAGGCCGTCGCCGCCGACCACGATCAGCGCGTCCAGCCCGTCCACCGCCGCACGTCGGGCGTGCGCGGTGGCGGTCAGCAGATCCCGGGCGGTGAGGTCCTCGACCCGGTGCCCGCGGGTGCGCAGCGCGGCCAGCGCCCGTTCCCCGGCCCCGCTGCCCCGGCCCTTGCCCGCCACCGGGTTCACCACGACCCCCAGGTGGCTCACGCGGGCTCGGCCTCCTCGACCGGGGGCTCCGCCGCGCGGCGCTTGGCCGCCCGACGGTCGTGCAGCACGCAGACGCCCAGCGCGGCGAAGTACAGCCCGCAGATCGGCAGCGCCATCACGATCATGGTGATCGCGTCCGGCGTCGGCGTCATCACCGCGGCGAACACGAAGGCCAGCAGCACCGCCCAGCGCCAGCCCCTGGCCCAGGTCCGCGCCGGGACCAGCCCGACCAGGTTGATCGCGACCATGATCACCGGCAGGACGAAGGCCAGCCCGAAGGCCAGGACGAACCGCATCACGAAGCTCAGGTACGTCTGCGCGTCGATGAAGTTCGACGCGCCCTCCGGCGTGAAGTCGGTCAGCACCCGCACCGCGGTCGGCATCACGTACGCGGCCAGCGCCGACCCGGCGAGGAACAGGGGCACCGCCGCCCCGAGGAACCCGAAGGCCGACCGGCGTTCCCGCTTGGTCAGCCCCGGTGTGATGAACGCCCACAGCTGGAACAGCCACCACGGGCTGGACACCAGCGCGCCCAGGAACAGCGAGACCTTCAGCTGCATGTCGAACGCGCTGGCCAGCCCGGCGAAGTTCACCGAGACATTCCCGCCGCGCTCGGCCGCCGCGTCCAGCAGGGGCTGCTGCAGCAGCTCGAAGACCGGCTGGTACAGGAACCACCCGCCGACCGCGCCGACCGCGAGGCCGGCCGCCGCCAGGAAGAGTCGCTTGCGGAGCTCGAGCAGGTGCTCGCGCAGGGGCATCCGACCGTCGGGGTTCACCCGACGTTGCTTGCGTGCCACCGTGGGTCAGGAAGGGGTGTTGCTGCCGCCCGACGGCGGGTAGGTGGTGCTGCCCGGCTGCTGCACCGGTCCGGCCGGCTTCACCGTGGGCTCGGTGGGCTGGACCGCGGTCGTCTTGTCGTCATCGGTGAGGTCCTTGACCTCGGACTTGAAGATCTTCAGGGACTGGCCGACGCTCTTCGCCAGGTCCGGCAGCCGCTTGGCTCCGAACAGCAGAATGATGACGACGAGCAGCACGCCGATGTGCCAGGGCTTGAGCGCGTTCATCTGCGAGTTTCCTGTCGTTGGAGGACACCACTGGGGGCCGATCCTAACCGTCGGTGCCCGTGCGGCACAGCACCGGGCTGGTCCGGTTCCGGCGATCTGTCCGGATCGGGTCAGCGGCTGAGTGCCCGCCAGCGCCGCCGGGTCTCCTCGTCACGCGCCCGACGGGCGTCCTTGCGCTCCTCGATCCGTTCCCGGTTCGCGGCCCACTGCGCGCGGGCGGACTCCCTGCTCGGCAGTGCCTCGGCCGCAGCCAGCGCGGCGTGCTCGGCCGCCCGGGCCTCCTCCGCGAGCCGGCCGGTGGCGTCGGCCAGCTCGCCCAGCACCTGGGCGGCGTGGTCCAGCTCCGCGACCAGCGCACGTCCCTTGCGCCACAGTTCCCGGCCCAGGAAGAACGCGCCCATCAGGGTCGCGAGGACCAGCACGGCCCACACCAGCCACCACATCACCGGTCCTCCTCCTGCGCGTCGTCCATCGGCACGTCCATCGGACCGTAGGCGGCCAGGGCCGCCCGGGCCACCCCGGCCACCGCGGCGGCGACCTCCGGCGGACGCACGTCGACCAGGTCCTGCCCGGCCCGGAGCACCAGCGCCTGCACGAAGGCGGGCTGCTCCACCAGCAGGTCCACCTCGAAGCTGCCGTCGGGGAGGTTGCGGACCTCCTCCACCGGCACCGTCTCGGCCACCCAGCGGCCGGTCGACCGCAGGTGCAGCGTCACCCGGTCACCGCCGGGGTCCGGCCGGAACTGCACGGTGGCACCCCGTCCGGCACCGGGGTGCGGCTCGGCCGCGACGTCCAGCACGGTGGCCGCCACGATCCGGTCGAGCCGGAACAGCCGCTCCCCACCCGCCCGGTGACACCAGGCCTGCAGGTACGACCGCTCATCGGAGGTGGTCAGGCGCAACGGGTCGACGTCCCGCTCCCCCGCCACGTCGGAGGCGTTCACGTACCGGATCCGCAGTCGGCGACCCTCGGCCAGCGCCCGGCGCACGGCCGCGACCACCTCCGGCCGGCCGTCCACCGCCAGCCGGACGTCCACCGCCTGGGCGGCCTCCCCGGTCGCGTCGGTGAGCTTGGCCAGTGCCGACCGCAGCACGTCCGCCTGCGCGGCGTCCAGCGTCGGCGCCAGGTCGGCGACCATCGCGGTCAGCGCGGCCACCAGGGTCACCGCCTCCCGGGTGCTGAGCCGCAGCGGCTGGGTCATCCCCCGGGCCTCGACCAGCCGGAGCACGCCACGGTCGTAGGAGTCCGCGTCGAAGTCGATCAGGTCCTCCGGGTAGTACCCCGGCGTGCCGCTCATCCACAACGTGTCGACGTCGGCCATCACCTGTGCCGCGGACACCCCGAAGTGCTCGGCCACCCGGTCCACCGGGACGCCCTCGTGCCGGTCCAGGTACCCGATCATCCCGATCAGCCGGAGCAGCCGCTCGCTCGCCCGCTCAGCCATCGACCGTCCCGCCGTCCAGGGCCGCCGCGGTGCGCAGCAGCCGGATCACCTCGGCCCGCAGCTCCGGCGGGTCGAGCACCAGCACCGCGTCACCGTAGGTCACGACCTCCTCGGCCAGCTCCCAGGTCGACCGGTAGTGCACGGCGATCAGATCACGGTCCGGCGCCCGGGTCGGTTCCGGCGGCAGCGCCCGACCTCGGGCACGCAGCACCTCGGCGCGCTCCGGCCGCAGGGCCAGCACCGCGGTCCGCTGCTGCCCGACCTCCCAGGTGCGCAACGCGGACTCGACCTCCTCCGGCGCGGGCGGCTCGAACGACCCGGCACCGCCGTCGGCACGCACCCGGCCCTCGATCCGGCTCAGCCGGAAGCTGCGCGAGGCACCGCGGTCCACGTCCCGGCCGACCAGGATCCAGCCGCCACGCCGCGCCACCAGCCGCCACGGTTCGACGATCCGCTCCCGCACCTCCCCGGTGTTCGCCGCCCGGTAGGTGAACCGCACCCGCTGCCGGTCCTGCACCGCGTCCAGCAGCGGCCGGAACGCGTCGCCACCGGCCCGGACCGCCGGGGCCAGACCGGACACCAGCTCGGTCGACGCCGCGTCCTCGCCCACGGCGCGCAGCTTGGTCAGCGCCCGGCTGGTCTCGGTACGCACCGAGCGGTCCTGCCAGAACTCGGCGGCCAGGGACAGCGCGGCCAGCTCCGCGGAGGTCAGCTCCACCGGGGGCAGGGCGTAGGCGTCCTGGTCCACCCGGTAGCCGATGTCGTCGCCGTGGCCGATCGCGGTCACCGTCGTCACCGGGATACCCAGGTCGCGCAGGGTGTCCTTGTCGCGTTCGAACATCCGCTCGAAGGCGTCGTCACTGACCGCGTCGGCGTAGCCGGCCACGGTGCGGCGGATCTGCTCCTTGGTCATCCGGCCCGGGGTGTGCACCAGGGCGATGACCAGGTTGAGCAGCCGCTCGGCGGGGGGAATCGTCTCGGGCATCGGGTCAACCGTAGTGGCCGGTAGCGTGGTCCGGTGATCACGTGGCGCGCGGGTGTGGTGGAGTCGGTCGGCAAGCAGTGGCCCGGAGCCCTCGAACTGGGGGTGCGGGTCACCCTCGGCGCCGAGCCGGTCAGCGTGCGCGCGCTGGCCTACCCCGAGGTGGTCGGCACGTTCGACGTCGGCGACACCGTGCTGCTCAACGTCTCCGCACTGGCGCGCGGACTCGGCACCGGCGGTTACGCGCTGGTCGTCGCCCCCGGTGATCCCGAGCGGCTGCCCGCCGACCCGCCGGACGGCCCGGGTCACCTGGTCAAGGCGCGGTACACCCCGCTGCAGACGATGGTGCTCGGGGTCGACGACCAGGAGTCCCCGCACCACGACGCGCTGCGCGACGCCGACGACCTGGCCGGTACCCCGGTGGTGGTCGCCGACCTGCATTCCGCGCTGCCGGCGATCGTCGCCGGGCTCCGGCACGGTGCGGCCCGCGCCGGTCGGCCCGCCCCCACCGTGGCCTACGTGATGACCGACGGCGGTGCCCTGCCCGCGTGGTTCTCGCGCACGGTCGCCGGTCTGCGCGAGGCCGGATGGATCGCGTCCTGCCTCACGGCGGGTCAGGCGTTCGGCGGCGATCTCGAGGCCGTCACCGTGCACACCGCCCTGCTCGCCGCCCGGGCGGTGGTCGGCGCGGACGTGATCGTGGTGGCCCAGGGACCCGGCAACCTCGGCACCGGCACCCGGTGGGGGTTCTCCGGCGTCGCGGCCGGTGAGGCCCTGAACGCCGCCTCGGTGCTCGGCGGCCGTCCGATCGCCTCGCTCCGGGTCTCCGGCGCCGACCCGCGCGAACGGCACCTCGGTGTGTCGCACCACTCGCTGACCGCCTACGGCCGGGTCGCGCTCGCCCCCGCGGAGGTCGTGGTCCCGGTCTTCGACCCCGACCCGCTGACCGACCTGCTGCACCCCCTGGACGGTCTCGGCCGCCGGATCGGCCAGCAGGTCCAGGCGCTCGGGTCACGGCACCGCCTGGTCGACGTCCCCGCGGGCGAGGACCTCTACACCGCCCTGGGCGCCAGCCCGGTCCGGCTGTCGACGATGGGCCGCGGCCTGGACCAGGACCCGGCCGCGTTCCTG
>NZ_JANZKP010000080.1 GCF_025642745.1 Cellulomonas sp. RIT-PI-Y | reverse complement strand
GAGTGCGACGAGTGCGCCGAGTGCGAAGAAGTTGTCGCCCAAACCGCCCGTAGCGCGACAATTTCGTCGCACTCGTCGCACTCGTCGCACTCGTCGCACTCGTCGCACTCGTCGCACTCGTCGCACTCGTCGCACTCGTCGCGCTGGCCCGGGGTGCTGGTGACGGTCGCGGTGTCCGGAGTGGCGGTGGCCGTGACGGCGATCGCGCCGGCCGCGCCCGCGCTGTTGATCGCCATCGTGCTCGGCGCGCTGGCCCGGGGTGCCGGGTGGGTGCCCGCCGTGCTGGAACCCGGGCTGGCCTGGTCGGCGCGTCACGTCCTGCGGGCCGGTGTCGTCCTGCTCGGTCTCCAGCTGTCGGTCGGGGACCTGCTGCACCTGGGTCTCGGGGAGGTGGTCGTCCTGCTGATCACGGTGGGGACGACCTTCGGCACCACGCTCTGGCTCGGTCGACTGCTCCGGGTCCGCCGGGCGCTGACCTTGCTGGTCGCGACCGGGTTCTCGATCTGCGGCGCCGCGGCGATCGCCGGGATGACTCCGGTGGCCGACGCGGAGGAGGAGGACGTCGCCACCGCGGTCGCCCTGGTGACGGTGTACGGATCGCTGGCGATCATCGCGCTCCCGCTGCTCAGCCGGGTGTTCGGCCTGGACGACCGCACCGCGGGACTGTGGGCCGGGATGTCCGTGCACGAGGTCGCGCAGGTGGTGGCCGCGGCCGGCACGGTGTCGGCGGTGGCGCTGACCGTCGCGGTGGTGGCCAAGCTGGCGCGGGTGCTGCTGCTGGCGCCGATGGTCGCCGGAGTGGGCGTGGTGCGGAGCCGGACCGGAGCGACGGTCGGTGGCCGGGCCGCGCCGCTGGTGCCGGTCTTCGTGCTCGGCTTCGTGCTGGCGGTGCTGCTGCGCACGGTGGGTGCGGTGCCCGAGCCCGCGATCGGACTGGTCAAGCCGGTGACGACCCTGGCGCTGGGTGCGGCGATGGTCGCACTCGGCACCCAGATCCACCTCGGCCGACTGATCCGGACCGGCGGTCGGCCGCTGGCCCTCGGGGCACTGGCCACCCTGGTGGCGGGCGGGGTGAGCCTGGCCGGGCTCTCGATGCTGTGACGCATTCCCGGTTCCGCTCTGCGCTGACCAGCACCGGCATCGTGGCGACCGGCTGGCAGACTGCGGACGTGCCCGATTCCCCTCGCCTCGTGGTGGCCGCCGCCATCGTCGACGACCTCGACGCGCCGCGTTCGCTGCTCGCCGCACGCCGCTCCGGACCGGTCTCGCTGGCCGGGCGCTGGGAGTTCCCGGGCGGGAAGGTCGAACCCGGGGAGACCCCGGTCGAGGGCGTGCACCGGGAGCTGCGCGAGGAGCTCGGCGTCGAGCTGCGGCTCGGCCAGGAGCTGGTCGGCCCGGACGGCGGCGCCTGGCGCCTGTCCGACAGCTACGAGATGCGGCTCTGGCTCGCGGTGATCACCGACGGCGAGCCGCGGCCACTGGTCGAGCACGACGAGCTGCGCTGGCTCCCCGCCGGTGACTGGCACCAGGTGCCCTGGCTGGACGCGGACGTGCGGATCGTCGACGCCCTCGCCGCGCACGCCGCCCGGGTCTGACCCCCGCCGAGGCGGCTCGACCGCCGGGTGTCACGGGTCGGACCCGCCGCTGAGCTCGGTACATCGGCAGCGAGATCGGTACCTGTGCGACCGAACTCGGCGCCGATGTACCGAACTCGCCCGGGGAAGCGGCGCGCGCCGACGGCCGGGACCCCCGTGGGCGTCCCGGCCGTCGTGGGTGCGGGTCAGGCGGTCGGGACCGCCAGGCCGGCGCGGGCGGTGCCGGTGGCGGTGACCATGTGCTCGAGCGAGGGGGTGACCTCCTCGTAGCGACGGGTCTTCAGCCCGCAGTCCGGGTTCACCCAGAGCTGAGCCGGGTCGATGTCCCGGACCGCGGTGCTGAGCAGGCCGGTGACCTCCGACTCCGAGGGCACCCGCGGGGAGTGGATGTCCCACACACCCGGGCCCACCTGGCGCGGGTACCCGGCGTTCGCGATGTCGCCGAGGATCTCCATCTTGGAGCGGGCGGCCTCGATGGAGGTGACGTCGGCGTCCAGGCCGTCGATCGCGCCCATGATCTCGCCGAACTCCGAGTAGCAGAGGTGGGTGTGGATCTGGGTGTCGGCGCGGACGCCGGCGGTGGCGAGCCGGAAGGACCGGACCGACCAGTCGAGGTAGGCGGCGTGGTCCTCGGCCCGGAGCGGGAGCAGCTCGCGCAGGGCGGGCTCGTCCACCTGCACGATGGCGATGCCGGCGGACTCCAGGTCGACGATCTCGTCCCGGAGGGCCAGGGCGACCTGGTTGGCGGTGTCGGCCAGCGGCTGGTCGTCGCGGACGAAGCTCCAGGCCAGGATGGTGACCGGGCCGGTGAGCATGCCCTTGACCGGCTTGCTGGTCAGCGACTGGGTGTAGCCGGTCCAGCCGACCGTGATCGGCTTCGGACGGGAGACGTCGCCCCACAGGATCGACGGGCGGGTGCAGCGGGAGCCGTAGGACTGGACCCAGCCGTTGCGGGTGACCGCGAATCCGTCCAGGTTCTCGGCGAAGTACTGCACCATGTCGTTCCGCTCGGGCTCGCCGTGCACCAGCACGTCCAGGCCGATCCGCTCCTGCAGCTCGACGACGCCGCGGATCTCCGCCTTCATCGCGTCGTCGTACTGCTCGGCGGTGAGCTCCCCGGCGACGAACGCGGCCCGGGCCTTGCGGATCTCCGGGGTCTGCGGGAACGAGCCGATGGTGGTGGTGGGCAGCGGCGGCAGGTTCAGGCGGGCGGCCTGCGCGTCGCGACGTCCGGTGTACTCGCCGCGGTGGAAGGCGGACTCGTCCAGACCGGCGGCGCGCTCGCGCACCTCGGGGCGGACCACGCCGGCGGCCTCGGCACGGGACCGACGGGCGTCGGCGGCCGCGAGCAGCTCGGTGTGCACGGCCTCGCGGCCCTCGGTCAGGCCGGTGGCCAGGGTGACGACCTCGGCGACCTTCTGGTCCGCGAACGCCAGCCAGGACTTCAGGGTGTCGTCCAGGTCGGGCTCGTCCTGCACGTCGTGCGGGACGTGGAACAGGGAGGTCGAGGTGCCGACGGCGGTCTGCTCGGCGCCCAGGCCCTCCAGCTGCTCCAGCGTGGTGAGCGCGGCGTCCAGGTCGGCACGCCAGATGTTGTGGCCGTCGATCACGCCGCCGACCAGGACCTTGTCCGCGAGCTTCGCGCGGGTGTCGTCGGACACCGTCGGCAGCGAGCCGCGGACCAGGTCGAGCGCGATGCCGTCGACGCCGGAGGCGGCCAGCACGTCCAGGGCGCCGCGCAGCTCGCCGTAGGGGGCGGCGACCAGCAGCTCCGGACGCTCGTCCAGGCCGCCGAGCACCTGGTAGGCCCGCTCGGTGGCGGCCAGCAGGCGGTCGGCGTCCACACCGGTCGAGTCGGAGACCAGGGCGGGCTCGTCGAGCTGCACCCAGGTGGCGCCGGCGGCCTGGAAGGCGCGCAGCAGCTCGACGTAGACGGCGAGCACGTCCTCCAGCCGGTCGATCGGCGCGAAGCCCTCGGGTGCGGCCTCGGTCGCCTTGGCCAGCGCCAGGAAGGTCACCGGGCCGACGATCACCGGGCGGGTTAGCACGCCGTCGGCCAGCGCCTCGGCGAACTCGCGCACCGGGCGGTCCGAGGAGTAGGCGAACGCGGTCTCCGGGCCGATCTCCGGGACCAGGTAGTGGTAGTTCGAGTCGAACCACTTGGTCATCTCGAGCGGCAGGTCGTCACCGCGGCCGCGGGCCACGGTCGAGTACCCGGCCAGGTCGAGGCCGCCGTCCGCGTCGCGCAGGTCGGCGAACCGCTCCGGGACCGCACCCAGCACGACCGCGGCGTCCAGCACCTGGTCGTAGAAGGAGAACGCGCTCGGGATGGCCGGCAGCGTGGTGCTCAGGCCCAGCTCCGCCAACCGGGTGCGGGTGCGACGGCGCAGGTCGGCGGCGGTGGCCTCGACCTCCTCCGCGGTGGAGCGGCCGGCCCAGAAGGACTCGATCGCCTTCTTGAGCTCACGCCGGGGCCCGATGCGCGGGTAGCCCAGGACGATGCCGGCGGGGAACGGGTGGGTGTGGGTCATCTTCGCCTCAGCTGGTTGGAACGGGCACAGAAATCGTGGGGGTCGAGGGCGCTGCACCGGCCAGCGACACCCGGGCGCGCGGGGCGCCGGAGCCGCCGAGTCCCGCACCGTCGAGCAGGTCGAGTGCGGGGCCGGCGTTGTTGAAGGTGTAGAGGTGCACGCCCGGTGCGCCGCCGTCCAGGACGGCGTTCACCAGGTCGATGCCCAGCCGGGTCCCGGCACGGTGCCGGGCGGCGGTCTCGGTCTCCGGGTCGAAGGAGTCCAGCCGGGACAGCACGTGCTCCGGCACTTCGACCCCGGTCAGCTGCTGGACCCGGCGCAGTCGGGCCGGATCGGTCATCGGGATGATGCCGGGCACGATCGGGATGGTCACGCCGGCCTGGCGGGCCAGGTCGACCAGCTCCAGGTAGGACGGGGCGTCGTAGAACAGCTGGGTGATCGCGAAGTCCGCACCGGCGGCCTGCTTGGCCAGCAGGGCGGCGATGTCCTGTTCACGGGTGCTGCCCGCCCCGGCGTTGCCCCGGGGGAACGCCGCGACCGCCACCGACAGCGGGCGCACCGTCGCGCGGACCGCCTGGGCCGGGCTGGACGCGCACCGCCGGGCCTCGATCTCCCGGAGCAGGCCGACCAGGGCGCCCGCGGTGGGCAGTCCCTCCGGGTGGGCCCGCCAGGAGCCGTCCGCCGGCGGGTCGCCGCGCAGGGCCAGGAACGCCCGCACGCCCTCGTCCAGGAACTCCTCGACGGTGTCGGCGAGCTCCTGACGGGACGTCCCGACACAGGTCAGGTGGGCGATCGGCGTGAGGGACGTCTCGCGCAGCAGCCGGCGGACCAGGGTGCGGGTGGTCGTGCGGGTGGAGCCGCTGGCGCCGTAGGTCACCGACACGAAGTCCGGGCGCACCTCGGCGAGCGCCTGCACGGTCGCCCAGAGCTTGGGCGCCGCGTTCGGGTTGCGCGGGGGGTAGAGCTCGAAGGACACCGTGGGCCGCTCGACCGCGCCCAGGCCGTCGACGACCGCATCGGTGGGGACTCGTTGCTCGCTCGCGCTCATGCATGCTCCATCGGTCCTGGCGGAAGCACCCGCACCCGCTCGCGCGGGGGGTTGCTGCGACGTCGACGAGCCAGGTCTCTCGGTCGCTCTGGATGGGTGCGGCAACGCTAGGTGGTGAGCGGGTCGGTGGCAAGGATCCCTGACACGACAAGTCCAGGAGCTGGACAGGGGCCGGACCGCGTGGGCGACAGGACGTCCCCGCGGCGGGGGGATCGGCGGCGACGGATCGGTTCGTCGAATCGCGCCCGCGGACCCCCATCGCGCGGGTAACGTGCCACAGGTCGCTCGGCCGAGTGACGTAGATCACGTTTCTAGGGGGAAACCATGCAGAAGAAGAAGCGCCTCGCAGCCGCCGCCGTCGTCGGTCTCAGCCTCGCGCTGTCCGGGGTCGGGGTGGGCGTCGCCCAGGCGGACAACTCCGTCACCGGCTCCTACGGCGGGCTCACGCGCATCACGGTCTCCTACACGTCGAGCTCGAACACGCTCGCGGTGCGGGACATCCGCGAGGACGGCTACGGCGGTCGGTCGATCTGGAGCACGTCCGGCGGCAGCACCGGCGTCAAGGACAACTCCAACGGCAACGGCACGACGACCACGACCACGATCCCCGGCAGCAGCGGGACGATCGCGTTCAACGCCTGCGTCAAGAACAACTCGACCACCATCGCCTGCACGGGCTACGTCAGCTCCACCCTCTGAGCCGCTGAGCTCATCACCGATCGCCACCAGGTGGCGGGCGACCCGCCCGTCACCTGGTGGCCCGTGAGGGGAGGGTGTTCCGTGCGCACACGGGGAACGATCGCCGTCGCCGGCCTGCTGGCGCTGATGACAGCCGGCTGCGCGCCGCAGACCGCGACCACCGCCTGGGTCACACCGGAGGTGGGGGCGGACGTGCCCGCCTTCACCGCGCAGAGCACGCTGCCCTTCGACGCGTTCCACCTCGACGTCGCGGATCTCGAGGCGATGCAGTCCGCCGAGGTCGCGCGCCTCGACGCCTGCGCGGCTCGCTACGGGGTGGACGCCGTCTACAGCGGCGACTACCTCCGACCCGCCGACCTCAGCCGCTCGATGTGGGGCGGACGACCCGGCACCCTCGACGAGGCCCATGCCGCCGAGTACGGGTATCACGCGTCCCCGACCGGCGAGTGGGCGCCGGTGGGCGGCTTCTATCTCAAGGACCCGAGCAACATCCTCCCGCCACCGGACGCCTCGGGGGAGCTGACGGCCCTGGTCACCTACGGCCCCGCGGACGGCGACGACCCCACCGAGCTCACCGACGGCAGCGGGGAACCCGTCCCGGCCGGCGGGTGCCTCCGCGAGGTCGAGGGGGAGATCGGGGGCGCGCTGATCTCGGACGTCGACATCCGGTCCGAGCTGATCAACCTGACGTTCGAGCACCGGGACGTGGTCGCCGCGGTGGGTGCCTGGTCCACCTGCATGGCGACCGCCGGCTACGACTACGACACGGTGCAGGGCCCGGCGGAGTCGTTCTCGCTGAGCCTTCTCTCCGACGCGGAGATCGCCGTCGCGCTCGCCGACGTCCGGTGCACCGGCGAGAGCGGGTGGGCCGACGTCTTCTATGCGGTCCTGACCGACTACCAGCAGCAGGCCGTCGACCAGAACCCCGGCGACTTCGCCGCCGTGCTGGACTCGCAGACGGCCCGGCTGGAGGCATTGGGCCGCTGATCGCCCTGAGCCGTCGACGCCCGATCGCCCATTGACACCCGATCGACGACGGCCATAGCTTCGGCCCGACCCCGACAGGGGCCGCAGCGTGGTCGCTCCATCCGCCTGGCCGTCCGCCCAGCCCGCGCACGACCGCCCCGAACGCCCGGCACCTCCGCACGGATCCATCCATCGATCCAGGAGGTTGTCATGCGCTTGCACAGCTCTGACCTGCCCGCATCCGTCACCGTGGACGATCCGACGCCGACCACCGGTCGCCGCAGCCTGCTCCGGCTGGGCGGAGCGTCCCTCCTCGGCGCCGCGGCCGTGGCGGGGGTGGCCGGCACCGCGCGGGCCGACCAGCCCACCAGCGGCCGGAGCCACCAGGGCAACAGCTCGGTCCGCCCCACCCGCAGCGTCGCCACCGTCGCCGAGCTCCAGGCGCTGTCCCCGACCCGGGACGACGTGGTCGTGGTGAACGGGTACACCGCCTCGGGTGACGGGGGGTCCTTGCTGGTCCGCTGGGACCCCGACTCCGCCGCCACGCCCAACGGCGGCACCGTGATCGCCGCGTCCTCCGGCGGGACCGGCCGCTGGCTGCTGGTGCACGACGGCACGGTCGACTTCCGCCAGTTCGGCGTGCTCGGCCCGGACGCCCCGGCCGACGACGCGCTCGACGCGATGGTCGCCGACCCGGCCGTGCAGCGGATCGAGGCGTACACCGACCTGAACTTCGTCCGGCGGCACCGGTTCAGTCGCTCGGACCTGGTGGTCGACTTCGGGCATCACCTGGTCACCACCGAGGGCATCGAGGCCGCCGCGGCCAACGACCCGTTCGCCGCCGTGCTGTTCTTCCAGGGCGCGGTCACCGCGGAGGTGGTCACCGGCGCCCTGCCCGCGGACCTGCCGGAGCAGGTGGACATCCTGCCGGTGCCGGACTCGGCCGCGTTCACCATCGGGCAGTGGTGGGCGGTGCAGACCGACCCCCGGCCCGGCGGCGGCAGCGCGGAGCGGGAGCTGATGTACCTGCTCCAGATCACCCAGATCGTCGACGGCACGCACGTCCGGGTCGGCTACAAGACCGGGTGGGCGCTGACCGCGGGGCGCACGTTGACCTGGACCCGGGTCGACCCGGTGCAGCGGGTGACCGTCCAGCGGATGCGGTTCCGTGGCACCGGCAGCGACCAGCTCACCGGGTCGCACCCGGTCGCCTTCGAGTACGCCACGCACTGCGATGTGCACGCCATCGACGCCGAGGGCACGTTCTGGCCGGTGATCATGCGGCGCTGGAACACCACCTACGTGACCTCGCAGTGCTCGCTGCGCAATCCGGTGAGCGTGACGCTGGGCGGCGCCGGCTACCTGACCCAGCAGATCAGCTGCCTGTACGCGCAGGTCCGGGACTGCCGGACGTCGAACGCCCGGCACCTGAACGACTTCACCTGCGCCGCGTACTCGATGGTGCAGAACTGTCACGGTGACGGCGACGTCCAGGGCCCGTTCGTCACGCACGGGCAGTACGAGCACGACCTGACCTACATCGGGAACAGCGGCCTGATGACCTTCGCCAACTCGGGGGCGACCTGGGGTGGGCGGGCCAAGCGGGTCACGGTGCGGCAGCAGGTGACGGCCCTGTTCTTCGCCCGGGTGGGGGTGATCGACCTGACGCTGGAGGACTGCCAGGTGGTCAAGGACCCGAGCATGCCGGACTACCCGAGCTGGATGTGGGTGAACGCCGACGGCCTGCAGATGCGGGGCTGCCGGGTCGATGCGCGGTTCCAGCTCTCCCAGGCCACCGCGGTCTCGGCCCGGCCGACCGTGATCGAGGACTGCGTGATCGGGCTGAGCGGCGCGGACGCCACCCTGCCGTTCATCGCGGCGAACGTGACCACGCCGGTGCACCTGGTGCGCACCACGATCACCGGCCTGGACGGCGCGACGACCTCGTGGCAGGGCACCGGTCCGCTGACCCTGACCGGGTGCACCCTGCGCGGCACGGCGGACGGCGCGGGCGCTCCGATCCCGGTGGCCGCCTCCCGGCTGACCATGGACGGCACGACGCTGGAGAACACCGGGGTGCTGCTGAACGGTGCCGCCGACCAGGAGCTGTCCGCGACCGGCACCCACGCGACGGGGGGTCCGTCCACCGGGGCGGTGCTCGGCCGCTCGGCCGGGGGAGCTCGGTCGGTGAGCTGGAACCTGGACGGCCACACCGGGACCGCGGCCCGGGCGGATCTCGGGCATATCCGGGTCACCGACGGCGTCAACCACTACCGGGCGACCGGGTCGACCTTCATCGGCGGCGCGTTGGAGCTCTCCGGCTTCGCGACCGGGTCGACCCTGATGCACACCGCCTGCGTCGAGCGGGGGGTCGTCCGGGACGCGTTGCCGCCCACCGGGGCCGGTGTACTGACCGACGGGAACCTGGTGGTGTGACTATTCGGCTATGCCGAACAGCACCAGGCTTTACAGAACCGTAACGCTGAACTGTTGCCGCCGCCCGGAGCGCTTGCTTGAATGACTTATCCGTTCGGTCGTGCCGAATGGCGTTTGGAAAGCTCTTGGCGGAGCCGCAGGACCCCGGGGATGACGGTCGGGCTGGACCACACCCCACCACGGAGGGCGGTACCCACACGGGTACCGCCCTCCGCGTGCGTCGGCGGGATCAACGGCACACCTCGGCCAGCAGCTCCGCCGCCTCGACCAGTGCCGCGCCGGGCAGCGGTCCGGTCCGGTCACCGCGGGCCACCCCCTCGATGAAACCGAGCAGGCCCGGCCGCAGGTAGTCGTCGGCGAGCGGGAGGTCCGCGTCGACACCGGGTCCCACCAGATGCCAGCCGTCCCAGGGCCCCAGGTCGATCGACACCCGGTCCGCGCCTCGTTCCACCTCCACCAGACGGCGGTGCTCGTCGTCGACGACCCGCAGGACCCGCGCCGCACCGGGACCCCGCCCGCTCCGGTCGAGGCCGGCTCCGCGCAGCGCCAGCGCCCCGAGTGCCGCCTCGACCGCGTGCACCCCGAGGAACGCCCGACCGCCGTGGGGCGAGCCGCGATCCACCGGGCCGGACACCCCCAGCGTCAGGCCGGCCGTCGCGGGATCAGCCGGGTGCTTCGCCGTGCGCCCGGGGGTGGCCGGGTCACGACCGGAGCCGTCACCGCCGTCCGCCCACCGTCGCGCGGCCGCTCGTACCGCCGGGTGCCAGCGCAGCGCCGAGGACGAGGTCAGCGGCACCCCCGCCCGATCGGCCACCGCGACCAGCGCGGCGGCATCCGCGGGATCCGCGACGAACGGCTTGTCCACGAACACCGGCACCCCCGCGCGCAGCAGCGGTTCGGCCAGCGCGCGGTGCGTCGCGGGGTCCCGGGTGGTCACGAGTGCGACGTCGTAGCCGTCCTGGCCACGATGTCCGGCCGCGCGTCGCAGCGCCTCGACCCGTTCCACCGGCACCGGCTCGTGCTCGGCGGGGATGAGCGCACCGATCCGCGCCGGACCGAGTCGGCCCGTCATCGCCAGTCGCACGATCTGGTCGACGTGGGAGGACGCCAGGCCGATCACGGCGAGGCGCATGGTTCCTCCGAGCTGCGGCGACTGGGGTGGTGCGCCAGGGTATCCGGCCCGTTCGCGCGACCGACCGTCCGGGAGCGGCTCCGGTCGGCGGCCTCGGCCTGGATGGGGGCGTTCCGGTGCTGAGCCTCGGGCGGGCGGCGGTCGGATGAGTAGTGCGGGGGGCCGAGGAGGGGCAATCGTGCTGGACCGTGCGCGTGGGCTGGCCGTAAACTGGACGTGTTCCGGGCAGTAGCCCGGGAAAGTGGACCCGAGACCCTTCCGGACGGTTGCGGCACTCGGGTTTCGCGCTGTCGGGCGTACGTGGCGGTAGTGCGGGCGGTCCTGAGGTGCGAAACGGCTGAGCTGCTGGAAGATCGTGTGCCGGTCGCGCTCCTCGGCACTGTCCTCGCGTTCGAGAGTGATGCTGGCGGCCCCGTGTTCGCAGGAATGAGACACCAGCGACATGAGACACGCCGCGCGGCGGAGCGTGTCCGACCGCCCGTCCCTCACCGCCCGGTACACCGTCACCCGCGGGGCCAGCTCCCGGATGACCCCGAGCACCTGCCGCTGCCGCGAGCCCGACTCCTTCACCATGTGCAGGCGTCGCTGTCCCGGCCGAAGCAGCGCCCGCAGCGCCCGTCGAGCCCCGGGCAGCGCGGTCTCGGGCAGGGCGGCGGCGACCAGCAGGTAGTCCCGCTTCTTGCTCTCGTCGACGAACACGTGCTCTGCCATACGCCATCGTGACGTGCGAGAGCATCTGTTCCGGGGTTGTCCACAGAGGCTCTTCAGCCCCCGACGACCCCCGCCAGCTCGGCTCCCCACGCCCGCGCCCGGTCGAGCTCCCCGTCGATCAGCGGCCCGGTCACCCCGCCGACCAGGAACCCGGTCGGCGGCACCGCCATCCGGTACCCGAGCGCGGTCAGGCGCTTGGACATGGCCTTGGCGGCGCGC
>NZ_JANZKP010000008.1 GCF_025642745.1 Cellulomonas sp. RIT-PI-Y | reverse complement strand
CCTCCCCGGCGGCCGCGGGGAGATAGGCGCCCACGCCGGACAGCGCCTCGACCTGGCCGAGCAGCAGCCGGGCCAGCGGCTCGACGAACTGGGTGAAGGCCAGCACCGCGACGATCGCGAGCACCTGGTTGGTCAGCACGCAGCCCAGCCCGACCCCGAGCACGCACCACACGGTCAGGGCCAGGACGGTCCGTCCGACGGTGCCCAGCACCGCCGGGTCGGTCAGCAGCGTGGGGTGGTCCATCATCGCGAGCACCGCGGCGCCGGTGCCGGTGGTGGCCACGGCGCCGACCAGCCCGAACACCAGGCCCAACGGCACGCTGGCGAGCAGTTTGGCCACGATCAGCCGGGTGCGGTCCGGCTCGGCCAGCAGGGTCGGCGTGATCGTGTGGTGCCGGAACTCGCCGGTCACGGACATCACCCCGACCAGCAGCGGGAACACGAAGCCCAGCGAGGCGGACAGCGTGTAGATCGTGATCGCGATCGTCGCGTCGTCCATCGTGGTGGCGGGCAGGTCGGTCTCCACGCCGGAGGACGGGTCCACGGTGAGGGCGAACGCCATGATCGCGGCGATGAAGAGCATGTAGCCGGCCATCGCGAGCAGCAGCACCCACCAGATCCGGGTGGTGACCAGCTTGCGGTACTCGGCGCGCAGCGTGTCGGTCATCGGGTCGCTCCCTCGGTGACTGCCGTCAGGCGGAGGAATACGTCCTCCAACGACGCGCCCCGGGCGCTCAGCTCGTGCAGTTCCAGTCCGGCGGTGAAGGCGGCGTGACCGACGGTGGCGGCGTCGACCCCGCTGAGCTCCGCGCTCCCGTCCGGCCCTGCCGTCAGGGACCACCCCGCACGCTCGGCGAGGGCGAGTAGTCCGGCGCGGTCCGGGGTGGTGACCCGCACCCGGTGCTCGGCCAGCGCGACCAGCTCGGACAGGGGTGAGGAGTGCACCAGTCGGCCGCGGGAGATCACCACGATGTCGTCCACCGTCTGTTGCACCTCGGCCAGCACGTGGCTGGACACCAGGACCGTCCGGCCCTCCGCGGCCAGGCTGCGGAGCAGGTCGCGCAGCCAGCGGATGCCCTCCGGGTCGAGACCGTTCGCGGGTTCGTCCAGCAGCAGGACGGGCGGATCGCCGAGCAGGGTGGCCGCGAGGCCGAGTCGCTGACGCATCCCGAGCGAGAAGCCGCCGACCCGCCGGTTCGCCGCCTCGCGCAGGCCGACCAGCTCCAGCAGCTCGTCCGCCCGGGAGTCGGGCGCCCCCGCCTTGGGCGCCGAGACCCGCAGGTGGTCCCGAGCGGTCCGGCCGGGGTGGAAGTCGGCCGCCTCCAGTGCGGCGCCGACCGTGCGCAGCGGGCGGTCCAGGTCCGCATAGCGCCGGCCGCCGATGGTCGCGGTGCCCGAGGTGGGGGCGATCAGGCCGAGCAGCATCCGCAACGTCGTGGTCTTGCCTGCGCCGTTCGGGCCGAGGAATCCGGTGACCCGGCCCGGAGCGACCGTGAAGCTCAGGTCGTCGACGGCGCGGACGGGTCCGAAGCTCTTGGACAGGTGCCGGATCTCGATCGCGGGAGCGGTCATGCCCTCGACCGTAACTGTTCTACCTTGGATAGAACAAGGGGTCTGGCAGGCTGTGTCCATGGGCTTCTTCACCAAGGACGTCACCCCGAACGCGGCCCCCGCGGCCTTCACCTTCGACCGGCTCACCGCCGCGCTCGACGCCAACGAGTGGAACTACGGCACCGACGACGAGCGGACCGAGGCCTACGGCACCTGGGACGACCACCCGTTCACGTTCAGCACGTCCGGCAAGGACGGCGAGACGCTGTACGTCCGGGCCCGCTGGGCGCGTGACCTGCCGATCGACGCGCAGCCCGGTCTGCTGATCCGGGTGAACGACTGGCACGCCGACACCCACTGGCCCAAGGTCGTGGTGCGCGCGTTCGACGACGGCACGCTGGGCGTGTTCGCGGAGCTGAGCGTGAACTACCGCTCGGGCGTCACCGACGACCAGCTCACCGACCACCTCAACGTGGCGATCGGGACCTCGCTGAGCTTCTTCGAGCAGCTCGACGAGGGCTACCCGGAGGCGGTGGCGAAGGCCCAGGAGTCGAACTAGCCCGCGGAGGACGGCGCGGTCCGGCGACTCTGCCGCCGCGAGGGCAGCATCACCCGCATCGTGCAGCCCGCCGGGGTGTCCGCCACCCCGACCGTGCCGCCGTGCAGATTGACCGCCCACCGGACGATGGACAGGCCCAGCCCGGTGCCGCCGGTGGAGATCTGCCCGGTGATCGCCGGGGTGTTGCCGCGCGCGAACCGTTCGAACACCCGCTCGCGCTGATCCGGCTGGATGCCCGGGCCCTGGTCCACCACGTCCAGCCGGACCCAGCCGCCGGAGCGGTGCGCCTCCAGCCGGACCGGCGCCCCCACGGGGGAGTGCCGCACGGCGTTCTGCACCAGGTTCGCCAGGATCTGGTGCAGGCGCTCGCGGTCCGCGGGGATCACCAGGTTCTCCGGCTCGACCACCACCGGGAAGGTCAGCCCCTTGCTGGCGCCGACCAGTCGTCCCTCGCTGGCCGCCTCCTCCAGGAACTCCCTGAGCGGCACGTCGGTCAGGTTCAGCTCCACCGCTCCGGCCTCCAGCCGGGACAGGTCGAGCAGTGTGGACACCAGACGGCTCAGCCGCTGGGTCTGGGCCAGGGCGGCCTTCATGGTCTCCGGGTCGGGGTCGTCCACCCCGTCCACGATGTTCTCCAGCGAGGCCTGCAGTGCGGTCACCGGCGTGCGCAGCTCGTGCGAGACGTTCGCGACCAGCTCGCGCCGGATGGTGTCGGTCTGCTCCAGCTCGTCGGCCATCCGGTTGAACGCCTCGGCCAGCTGACCGACCTCGTCGCGGGAGGTCGCCCGGACCCGCCGGGTGTAGTCGCCCGCGGCCATCGAGCGCACCGCGGAGGTCATCTCCCGCAGCGGGGAGGTCATGCCCCGGGCCAGCAGCTGGGTGAAGACCAGCACGATCACCAGGACGACCGGGAAGGTCCGGGTCGGTCCCAGGGTGTTGTTCAGCCCGAACCAGGTGAGCAGGGCCGCCACGCCGGAGGACGCCGCGACCAGCACGCCGAGTTTGATCTTGAGCGACTTGAACCGGTCCAGCGGCCGGACGTCCGGCAGGCGGGGCAGGGAGGTCGCCGAGGCGAGGGGTCGTTCGCGGTCCCGGCGAGGGGAGCTGGTCACTCCTGGCCCGCCTCCGCGGTGTCGGTGCCGGTGGCGGGCTCCAGCGCGTAGCCCACACCGTGCACGGTGCGGATCAGGTCGGCGCCGAGCTTGCGCCGCAGCGCCTTGACGTGCGAGTCGACGGTCCGGGTGCCCGAGGCGTCGACCCAGTCCCAGACCTCGGCCAGCAGGCGCTCGCGGGTGAGCACGGTGCGCGGGCTGGCGGCCAGGGCCAGCAGCAGGTCGAACTCCGTCGGGGTCAGGTGCACCTCGGTGCCGGCCCGGTGCACCCGGCGCTGCGCCCGGTCGATCACCAGGTCGCCGATCGTCACCGGCGGCTCGGCGCCGCTGGCGGTGGTGGCCTGCTCGGCGGCCAGGGCGGCGCGCTGCTGACGGCGCAGCAGCGCCTTCACCCGGGCGACCAGTTCCCGCATGGAGAAGGGCTTGGTCATGTAGTCGTCCGCGCCGACCCCCAGCCCGATCAGCATGTCGGTCTCGTCGTCGCGGGCGGTGAGCATCAGCACCGGCACCGGGCGCTCGGCCTGGATCCGGCGGCAGACCTCCAGGCCGTCGATCCCGGGCAGCATCACGTCCAGCACCACGGCGTCCGGCCGGATCCGCGCCGCGGCGTCCACGGCGGCCAGGCCGTCGCCGACGGTCTCCACCTGATAGCCCTCGGCGGCGAGCCGGCGGGCCACCGCGGTGGCGATGGCGGGCTCGTCCTCCACGACGAGCACCGTGGCGGTCACGGCCCCCTGGCCGGTGGGACCGGCGGGGGAGCCGGGGCGAGTGGCAAAGGTCATGGGCCCAGCGTGGCACACGGGTGTGGAGGTTTTCGTATGATGCTGCGACCATGCCCAGCTCAAGTCGTGGCCGACCCTGTGCGAGCAGAGTCGGCCCCCTCCGTTCTTCCCCTTCCCGCACGACGACCGGTGGTGACCGGTGCTGACCGAGTGGTTGCTGATCGCCTTCGGCGTCCTGCTCACGGCGGGCACCGCCCTGTTCGTCGCCAGTGAGTTCTCCCTGGTGACGCTCGACCCCGGGGTGGTGGCCAAGGAGACCCGGCCCGACGACCGCCGGGGCAACACCGTCCTAAAGGCGCTGCGCCGGCTGTCCACCGAGCTCTCCGGCGCCCAGGTCGGCATCACGCTGACCACCGTCCTGCTCGGCTACACCACGCAGCCCGCGGTCAGCCGCCTGCTGGGGGGCGCGCTGACCGGGCCGCTCGGACGTGGCGCCGGGATCGCGGTGGCCGGGGTGATCACGGTCGTCCTGGTGAACGGGTTCTCCATGCTGTTCGGCGAGCTGGTGCCCAAGAACTTCGCGATCAGCCGGCCGCTGGGCACCGCGCGGTTCGTCGCGCCGTTGCAGCACGGGTTCACCACCGGGCTGCGGCCGCTGATCGGCCTGTTCAACTCTTCCGCGAACGCGATCCTGCGCCGGTTCGGCGTCGAGCCGCGCGAGGAGCTGTCCGGGGCGCGCTCGCCGCAGGAGCTGGCCGCGCTGGTGAAGCGGTCCGCGCAGGTGGGCACCCTCGACGAGTCGACAGCGACGCTGCTGACGAACTCGATCGAGTTCTCCGAGCTCTCCGCGGTGGACGTGATGACCGATCGGCAGCGGATGGTCACCGTCGACCGTGAGGACCCCGCCACCGAGGTGATCCGGCTGGCCCGGGAGACCGGCCACTCCCGGTTCCCGGTGCTGGGCGAGGACTCGGACGACATCATCGGCCTGGTGCACCTGCGCCGGGCGATCGCGGTGCCCTACGAGCGCCGCGGCGAGGTCCCGGCGGCAGCGCTGATGATCGAGGCGCCCCGGGTGCCGGAGACCGTGCACCTGGGTCCGCTGCTGGTCGAGCTGCGCGAGCAAGGACTGCAGATGGCGGTGGTGGTGGACGAGTACGGCGGCACCTCCGGCGTGGTCACCCTGGAGGACGTGGTCGAGGAGCTGGTCGGGGACGTCGCGGACGAGCACGACCGGCGCCGGACCGCGGCCTCCCGGCGGGGGGACGGCGCCTGGGTGGTCTCCGGCCTGCTCCGGCCGGACGAGCTGACCGAGCAGACCGGCCTGGTCGTCCCGGACGACGCCCGCTACGAGACGCTGGGCGGCCTGGTGATGGCCGAGCTGGGCCGGGTGCCGGAGGCAGGCGACTCGGTGCGGCTGCCGGGGATCGACCTGACCGTCGAATCCATGCAGCGCCGCAGGGTCGACCGGGTCGTCGTGCTGCCGCGGGCCGAGGAGGTGGCCGGGTGAACGCCACTCTGGCCCTGGTGCTGGCGGTCCTGCTGCTGGCCGGGAACGCGTTCTTCGTCGCGGCCGAGTTCGCGATCATCTCCGCGCGACGTTCCGCCATCGAGCCGCTCGCCGCCGCGGGGGACCGCCGGGCGCAGACCGTGCTGTGGGCGATGGAGCACGTGTCGCTGATGCTGGCCTGCGCGCAGCTCGGCGTGACCATCTGCTCCACCACCCTCGGTGTGGTGGCCGAACCGGCGATCGCGCACCTGATCGAGGCCCCGTTGCACGCGCTCGGCGTGGGCAGCGAGCTGACCCACCCGATCGGGTTCGTGGTCGCGCTGCTGCTGGTGGTCTACCTGCACGTCGTGCTGGGCGAGATGGTGCCGAAGAACCTGTCGGTCTCCGGCCCGGACCGCGCGGTGCTGATCTTCGGCCCGCCGCTGGTCTGGCTCGGCCGGGTGGTCAAGCCGATCATCACCGCGCTGAACTGGCTGGCGAACCACGTGCTCCGGCTGTTCCGGGTCGATCCCCGGGACGAGGTCGCCTCGGCGTTCACCGCGCAGGAGGTGCAGTCCATCGTCGAGCAGTCCCAGGCCGAGGGGCTGCTGGAGGACGAGCAGGGCCTGCTGTCCGGTGCGCTGGAGTTCTCCGACCGCACCGCCGCCGAGGTGATGATCCCGCGCGACCAGCTGGTCACCGTGCCGCAGGACGTCACCCCGGAGGAGGTGGAGCGCCTGGTCGCCAAGACCGGCTTCAGCCGGTTCCCGGTGCTCGACCGTTCCGGCGCGCCGACCGGGTACCTGCACGTCAAGGACGTGCTCTACGCCGACGGGGAGTCCCGGCGGCTGCCGGTGCCGGCCTGGCGGGTGCGCACCACCGCGGTGGTGGCCCCCGGGGACGAGGTCGAGGAGGCCCTCGCGGCGATGCAGCGCTCCGGGGTGCACGTCGCCCGGGTGGAGCAGACGGGTGAATCCGGTCACAAGGCGATCGTCGGCGCGGTCTTCCTGGAGGACATCCTGGAAGAGCTGGTCGGCGAGGTGCGGGACGCCATGCAGCGCGGTCACCTGGGCATCCCGCGTCGGTGAGACGTGGCGCACCCGGGCGCCTAGCACAGATCCCTGAGAACGGAAGGGACCTGAGGGTCTTGGAATGCGGGCCGCGGAGCCGTTATTGTTCCGTGATCGTTCCCCCGGATCCCTCCCACAGGGTCGACCTGTGTCCGGGCCCCCGGGGTGCCCCCTGTCCGTAGAACATCGGAGGTCCCGTGGCGTCGCACATCGCGCCCGCCGACATCGCCCCCGTGGCGAGCCGTCGGCAGCTGCGAGAGGCGGAGCAGGCCGGCAACCGGCGCTCCCGTCGTCGACCCACCCCTCAGGCCGCCGGGGGCACCGCCGTCGCCGAGTCGGCCCGCTCCGGCCACCCCGCCGCCCGCTGGGGCATCCGGACCGGTGTGCTCGTCACCCTCGCCGCCGTCACCGTCGCCGTCCCGCTCACCCAGCAGGAGGACCGTTCGGTGGCCGCCACCGGGGAGTCCGCCGCGGACGACGCGGTGCTGCCCAGCACGGTCGAGGCCCTGACCGGCACGCCCAGCTCCACGCTGGTGCCGCCGTCCTCCCTGCTCTCCACCGACGCCTCCGCGGTCCGCAGCGAGGTCGCGGCCAGCCGCAGCGAGGACCGCGAGATCCTGCCCGGCTGCTCCGGCGAGGTCAGCACCCCCAACGCGTCGAACGGCCAGCTGCCGTCCGCCGACCTGTGCACCCTCTGGGACGGTGGCACCCAGCTGCGCGCCGACGCCGCCGAGGCACTGGCCGAGCTGAACGCGATGTACGTCGCCAAGTTCGGTTCGGACATGTGCCTGTCCTCGGGCTACCGCACCCTGGCCCAGCAGAGCGCCGTCAAGGCCGCCCGCGGCAGCCTGGCCGCCGCCACCGGCAAGTCCAACCACGGCTTCGGCCTCGCGGTCGACTTCTGCTCCGGCCTGACCAGCGGCGTGCAGTGGGAGTGGCTGAACGAGAACGCGGCCACCTTCGGCTGGGAGAACCCGGCCTGGGCGCAGCCCGGCGGCTCGGGACCGTACGAGCGCTGGCACTGGGAGTACACCAAGGTGCAGACCGACGGGTTCTACTACGGCGAGTGATCGCCCCCGACACCGGAAAGGCCCCCTGGATCACCAGGGGGCCTTTCCGCTGAGCGGGGTGGGTCAGACCAAGGTCATACCCCAGGTCACCGTGTGCGAGGCGCCGGGTTCGATCCGGACCAGTCGCTCGCCGGTGCGGAACGCGTCGGCGATGCAGCTCATCGGCTCGGCGGCCACGCCGCGACGGTCGATCGACGGGATGCCGTTGCCGGTGCACACCTGCCAGGTGTCCATCGAGGAGTCCATCCAGATCGCGGACCCGTGGCCGTCGGGGGAGCCCAGCACGATCCAGGCCAGCCCGTCGGCGTCCCGGTTCACGTCCAGGAACGCGTCGTCCAGGGCGACACCGGCCAGCGGCTGCGGGGTGCGGCGGTCCGCGGCACCGGTCAACGGAGCGGTGCCGGTGGGCAGCAGGCGGTCGTCGACGGTGACGATCGTGGCGGCGTCCACCCGCAGGGTGCAGTCGTCGACGGCGGCGTCGCCGGGGGACAGCCACGGGTGGAAGCCGATGCCGTAGGGCGCGGGCCGGTCGCCGAGGTTGGTCGCGCTGACCCGGAGGGTGAGGCCGCGGTCGGCGGTGAGCGTGTAGGTCGCCTCCAGCCGCAGCGGGAACGGGTAGCCGGAGGTCGGCACCAGATCGTGCCGCAGGCTCACCGAGGAGGCGTCGGCCTCGATCGGGGACCACCGCACCTGGGCGGCCAGGCCGTGCAGGGCGTTGCGGCGGTCCGGCTCGGTCAGCGGCACCTGATGCTCGACGCCGAGCCAGGTGTACTGGCCGTCGGCCAGGCGGTTGGGCCAGGGTGCGAGCACGGCGCCGGAGAAGGCGGGCGGGATCTGCTCGGCGGGGAACGGCAGCACCACGTCCCGGCCGCCCACGGCGTACTCGCGGACGCTGGCGCCGACCTCGGCGATGACGGCCCGCTGATCGCCGAGGGCCAGGGTGTGCTGAGTCCCGGAGGGAAAGGGGATGTTCACGCTCACACGGTAGTCCGTCCGCGAGGGCGGCCCCGGGACGGTAGCCTGGTCCGTCGTGGCAGCCACCGACTTTCCCGCCGAGATCCGCGACCTGCGTTCCACGCTGGGCACGATCCAGGCGGTCTCCGACCCCACCGCCCTCCAGGCCAAGATCGCCGTCCTGACCGAGCAGGCCTCCGCGCCCGACCTCTGGGACGACCCCGAGGCCGCGCAGAAGGTCACCAGCGCCCTGTCGGCCACGCAGTCCGAGCTGGACCGGGTGGACAAGCTGGGCGCCCGGATCGACGACCTGGAGACCCTGGTCGAGCTCGCGGGCGAGGAGGACGACGCCGACACCCTGGCCGAGGCCGAGGCCGAGCTGGCCGCGATCTCCAAGGACCTGGGCGAGCTCGAGGTCCGCACCCTGCTGAACGGCGAGTACGACCAGCGCGAGGCGGTCGTGACCATCCGCGCCGGGGCCGGCGGCGTCGACGCCGCCGACTTCGCCGAGATGCTGATGCGGATGTACCTGCGCTGGGCGGAGCGGCACGGCTACCCGACCACGGTGCTGGACACCTCCTACGCGGAGGAGGCCGGCCTGAAGTCGGCGACCTTCGAGGTGAAGGCGCCGTACGCCTTCGGCCACCTGTCGGTCGAGGCCGGCACCCACCGCCTGGTGCGGATCTCGCCCTTCGACAACCAGGGCCGGCGCCAGACCTCCTTCGCCGCGGTCGAGGTGATCCCGCTGATCGAGCAGAGCGACGACAACATCGAGATCCCCGAGTCGGAGATCAAGGTCGACGTCTTCCGCTCCTCCGGTCCGGGCGGTCAGTCGGTCAACACCACGGACTCCGCGGTCCGGATGACCCACATCCCGACCGGCATCGTGGTCTCGATGCAGAACGAGAAGTCGCAGATCCAGAACCGGGCCGCCGCGCTGCGCGTGCTCCAGTCCCGCCTCCTCCTGGTCCGCAAGGCCGAGGAGGACGCGAAGAAGAAGGAGCTCGCCGGGGACATCAAGGCGTCCTGGGGCGACCAGATGCGGTCCTACGTCCTGCACCCGTACCAGATGGTCAAGGACCTGCGCACCGAGCACGAGGTGGGCAACACCTCCGCGGTGTTCGACGGGGACATCGACGGCTTCATCGAGGCGGGCATCCGCTGGCGCCGTTCGGCCGCCGTCGACTGACACACCGGGCATTCCGGGCGCGGGTGCCCGGCTTCACAGGGACCGGGCGGCGTGTCACGGTCGGGTCACGGCCCCGGGCTGCGTACCGTGCCGGAAGGCTGGTGAAGACCGCATGACCTCCCTCCCGTCCCCGACAACCGGCCGCCACGCTTGTGATCAGACTTGAGAACGTCACCAAGGTCTACGCCCGGGGCGCCCGTCCCGCGCTGGACCAGATCTCGCTCGAGGTCGAACGCGGGGAGTTCGTCTTCCTGGTCGGGGCCTCCGGCTCCGGGAAGTCGACCTTCCTGCGGCTCGTGCTGCGCGAGGAACGGCCCACCGGCGGCAAGGTCTTCGTCGCGGGCAAGGACCTGACCACGCTGTCGAACTGGAAGGTGCCCCAGCTGCGCCGCCAGATCGGTGCGGTGTTCCAGGACTTCCGCCTGCTGCACAACAAGACCGTGTTCGAGAACGTGGCCTTCGCGCTGCAGGTGATCGGCAAGCCGCGGCACCACATCCTGTCCACCGTCCCGGACGTGCTGGAGATGGTCGGCCTGGCCGGCAAGGAGAAGCGGCGCCCGCACGAGCTGTCCGGCGGTGAGCAGCAGCGGGTGGCGATCGCCCGCGCGTTCGTGAACCGCCCGGCGATCCTGCTGGCCGACGAGCCCACCGGGAACCTGGACCCGACCACGTCCCTGGGCATCATGCGACTGCTCGACCGGATCAACCGGACCGGCACCACGGTACTGATGGCCACCCACGACGACGAGATCGTGGACCAGATGCGCAAGCGCGTGATCGAGCTGTCCGGCGGTGAGCTGGTCCGCGACCAGTCCCGTGGCGTCTACGGCTCGGACCGGTGAGGGGACGATCATGAGACTGCAGTTCATCCTCTCCGAGATGGGCATCGGCCTGCGCCGGAACCTGTCGATGGCGATCTCCGTGGTGCTGGTGACCTTCGTGTCGCTCACCTTCGTCGGCTCGGCCGCGCTGCTGCAGATGCAGATCGGCAAGATGAAGGACGACTGGTACGACAAGGTCGAGGTCTCGGTCTTCCTCTGCCCGGCCGGCGAGTCGCCGGAGCCGACCTGTGCCGGCGGCGAGGTCACCCAGGAGCAGAAGGACGCGATCACCGAGGCGCTGGACGCCCCGGACATCAAGCCGTACATCGAGCACATCTACACCGAGACCAAGCAGCAGGCCTTCGACTCGTTCCAGGAGCGGTTCTCCGGCAGCTTCTGGTCGCAGGTGGTCCAGTCCCCGGAGGACATGAACGAGTCGCTCCGGATCAAGCTGACCGACCCCGAGCAGTACCAGGTCGTCGCGGACGTGCTGTCCGGGCGGCAGGGCGTGGAGAAGGTCCAGGACCAGCGGCAGATCTACGACACCCTCTTCCTGGTGCTCAACCGGGCCACGCTGCTGTCGGTCGGACTGGCCGGGGTGATGCTGCTGGCCGCGGTGCTGCTGATCACCACGACCATCCGGTTGTCCGCGATGAGCCGGAAGCGCGAGACCGGGATCATGCGGATGGTCGGTGCCTCCAACCTGTTCATCCAGCTGCCGTTCATGCTGGAGGGCGCCATCGCGGCGACCATCGGTGCGGTGCTGTCGGTCGCCGGCCTGTGGGCGACAGTGAAGTTCGTGATCGGCGACTGGTTGGGGGGCACCCTGCAGTGGGTGCCCTACGTCACCACGCAGGAGGTGTGGCAGATCGCCCCGGTGCTGGTCGGCGTCGCCATCCTGCTGGCCGCGATCTCCTCCCTGGTCACCCTCAGCCGCTACACGAAGGTCTGATCCGATGCCCGATCTCCGCCTGTTCCGCAGCGGTCGTGCCGGTCGCCCGGTGACCCGCACCCGTCGGTCCGTCTCGGCCGCGTTCGCCGCGACCCTGGCGCTGCTCGCCGGGCTGGTGCTGGCCGGTCCTGCCGCCGGTGACGACCTGGACGACCAGAAGTCGACCGCGGAGGGGCAGCAGGCGGCGAACGCGCAGGAGAAGGCGGACGCGGAGGCCGCGCTCGAGGGGCTGAACGCGGAGTACGCGGACACCGCGATCGCCCTGCAGCAGGTCCAGCAGCAGTTGCCGGCGGCGCAGCAGGCGCTGACCGCCGCCGAGTCCACCCTGGCCGGGTACGAGCGCGAACAGGCGCTGATCGCCAGCCAGCTCCAGGACGCCGAGGACCAGGAGGTGACGATCAACGCCACCATCGAGCAGGACTCGGCGCGCTCGGACGAGATCCGCAGCCAGGTCGCCCAGATGGCCCGCCAGGCCTACCAGGGCGGCGACAGCGACTCCAGCACGCTGAGCCTGGTGATCGGCGCGCAGAGCGTCGAGGAGCTGACCGAGAGCTACACGGCGGCCAGCACCGCCCAGCGGGTGCAGAGCCAGGTGCTGGACGAGCTGATCGCCGTCGACGCGAACAACCGGAACAGCCAGGCCCGGCTCACCGCGGTGCAGGACCGGATCACCCAGCTCAAGGCCGAGGCCGACGCCAAGGTCGCCCAGGCCGAGACCGCGCGGCAGGACGCCGCCGACCGCAAGGCCGAGGTCGAGGACCTGATCGACCAGGAGCAGGAGAAGCAGGACCAGCTCGCGTCGCAGAAGTCCGCGGTCGAGTCGCAGATCGCCGCGATCGACGCCGAGGCCAAGAAGATCGAGGACCAGCTCGCGGCGATCGGCGCCGAGCAGCAGAAGCGTGCGGCGGCCGCGGCGGCCGCCGCCGGGCAGCCCGCCCCCGCCGCCGGACCGGTGAACGGCGCGATCTTCGGCAACCCGACCTCGATCAACCCGATCCACGTCACCAGCGAGTACGGGATGCGACTGCACCCGATCCTGGGCTACTACCGGCTGCACGCGGGCATCGACCTGCGCACGTACTGCGGCACGCCGATCTACGCCGCCAAGGCGGGCACCGTGCAGTGGGCGCAATGGCGCAACGGCTTCGGCAACCAGGTGATGGTCGACCACGGCCTGTACAACGGGTCCTCCTTGATGACCTCGTACAACCACATGACCTCGTTCGTGGTGAGCGGGGGCCAGGCGGTGTCCCAGGGGCAGCTGCTCGGCTACTCGGGCAACACCGGGACGTCCGCGGCGTGCCACCTGCACTTCGAGGTGTACGTGAACGGCGCGACGGTCAACCCGCGGCCGCTGCTCGGCCTGTAGCGAATTCGCTCGGCCCCGCCGGACGTGGCCGGATAGGCTGTCGCGTCGCTGATCGACCCACGAGCGGAAGGAGGGGCCGATGGCCAAGCAGACCGGACGGGCGCTGGTCGCCTCCAACAAGAAGGCCCGGCACGACTACTTCATCGAGGACGTGATGGAGGCGGGCGTCGTGCTGAGCGGCACCGAGGTCAAGGCACTGCGCGCCGGGCGGGCTTCCCTGGTCGACGGCTGGTGCACGATCGACGGCGGGGAGATGTGGCTGGAGGGCGTGCACATCCCCGAGTACGCCCAGGGCACCTGGACGAACCACGCCCCGCGGCGCAAGCGCAAGCTGCTGCTGCACCGCCAGGAGATCGACCGCTGGGAGGCGAAGACCCGGGAGAAGGGTCAGACCATCGTCCCGCTGTCGCTGTACTTCCTGGACGGCCGGGCCAAGGTCGAGATCGCGCTGGCCCGGGGCAAGAAGGACTGGGACAAGCGGCAGTCGCTGCGCGAGCGCCAGGACAACCTGGAGGCGCAGCGGGCGATGCGGGAGCAGCGCGACCGCTAGGTCGTGGTCCGCTCGGCCGCGTGCTCGGTGGGCCGGTCCGCGTCCCGTTGCCGCAGAGCGGTGCGCCCGACCACCTGCTGCCAGGTCGACGTCCGCTCGGACCGACCGCGCCCGACGAAGCTCACCGCCCAGTGCAGCAGCGTGGTCAGCCGGTTCTTGAACCCGACCAGGTAGAACAGGTGCACGCCGAGCCAGAGCAGCCAGGCGAGGAAACCGGAGGTGCGGATCGGCCCGATCGACGCCACCGCCTGGAAGCGGGAGACCGTCGCCAGGCTGCCCTTGTCGTGGTACTCAAACGGTCCGGCGCTGGGCTCGCCGCGGTGGGCACGGAGGATCTCCTCGGCGGCGTAGGTCCCGGTCTGCATGGCGGCGGGGGCGACGCCCGGGACGTCCTGGTGCGAGGCCAGGTCGCCGACCACGAACACCTCGGGGTGGCCGGGCAGCGAGCCGTTGGGCTCCACGATCACCCGGCCGGCCTTGTCGACCTCCGCACCGGTGCGCTCGCCCAGGACTTTGCCCAGGGGGGAGGCGGCGACCCCGGCGGCCCACACCTTGGCCCGGCTAGCGATCCGGCTGCGCCGCCCGTCGCCGTCCTCGACCTCGACCGCGTCCTCGGTGACGTCGACGACCTTGTGGCCCATCAGCAGCTCCACACCCAGCCCCTCCAGGGTCCGGGCAGCGGCCTGCTGGAGGCCGCGCGGGTAGCCGGGCAGCACCGCGGGCACCGGATCGACCAGCAGGATGCGCGCCTGCGCCGGGTCGAGCCCGCGGAAGTTGTGCCGGAGCGAACGGTGCGCGAGCTCGGCCAGCTGCCCGGCCATCTCCACCCCGGTCGGGCCCGCGCCCACCACCACGAACGTGGTGAGCATGGCCCGCTCGGCCGGGTCGGCGGACAGCTCGGCCAGCTCGAAGGCGCCGAAGATCCGGCCACGCAGCTCCAGGGCGTCGTCGATGCTCTTCAGCCCGGGTGCGTGGTCGGCGAACCGGTCGTTGCCGAAGTACGACTGCCCGGCACCGGCAGCGACGATCAGGCTGTCGTAGGGCGTGCGCCGCTCGCCGATCGGGGAGGTCGAGACCACCTCGCGGGCCTCGACGTCGATGTCGGTCACCGTGCCCATCAGCACCCGGGCGTTGCGCTGGCGCTTGAGCACCTCGCGGGTGGCGGGGGAGATCTCGCCCATCGACAGCACGCCGGTGGCGACCTGGTAGAGCAGCGGCTGGAACAGGTGCTGCGCGGTGCCGTCGATCACGGTGACGCGCAGGTCCGGTTCACCGTCCAGGGCGCGGGTGGCGAACAGGCCACCGAAGCCGGAACCGATGACGACCACGTCGTGCGGGCGGGTGCGGGTCATGGGGAGAGCACCTCCGGGGCGGGGGACGGACGCGTTCGACCCTAGGAGCGCATCGACCGGCGCGCGCGTTCTACAGCCGCCGCTCCAGCAGCAGGGTGTCCCGCCACCGCCCGGCCATCGGGCCGACCGTCATCCGGGCGATCCGCTCGCGACGGCCGACCTCGCGGAAGCCCAGCCGCCGGTGCACGGCCAGGCTGCCGGCGTTCTCCGGGAAGATCGTGGACTGCAGGGTCCACAGCCCCAGCCCGGGAGCGCGGTCCACCGCGGCGGTCAGCAGCGCGGTGCCCACCCCGCGACCGCGGGCCTGCTCGGCGACGTACAGCCCGAGCTCCTGCACGCCGGCGTAGACCGCCCGGGCGGAGACCGGCGTCCCGGAGACCCAGCCGAGCGCGGTGCCGTCGTCGGCGGCAGCCAGGTAGCGCAGGCCGGGGTGGTGCGCGGCGTCCCAGGCGGTCCAGCTCGGCGGCTCGACCTCGAAGGTGGCGTTCCCGGACGCGATCCCGGCGGTGAAGATGTCCCGCACCGCGTCGGCGTCGTCTGCGGTGAGGGTGCGGATCAGCATGCGCTCACCGCCGACCCAGGATCTCTCCCAGGTCGAAGCGCACCGGCTCCTCCAGCTGGGCGTAGGTGCAGCTCGCCGGGTCACGGTCCGGGCGCCACCGCTGGAACTGCGCGGTGTGCCGGAACCGGTCGCCCTCCATGTGGTCGTAGGACACCTCGACCACCAGCTCCGGGCGCAGGGGGACGAAGGACAGGTCCTTGCCGCCGCTCCACCGACTGACCGCGCCCGGCATCCGCTGGCCCTCGTGCGCCGCCTGGTCGGACCACTGCGCCCACGGGTGGTCGTCCACGTCGCTGCGCAGCGGGGCGAGCTCCTCGACCAGGGCGGCACGGCGCGCCATCGGGAACGAGGCGGCGACGCCGACGTGCTGCAGCCGACCGTCGTCGGTCCACAGGCCGAGCAGCAGCGACCCGAGCACGTCGCCGGACTTGTGCCAGCGGAACCCGGCGACCACGCAGTCCGCGGTGCGCTGGTGCTTGATCTTGGACATCGCGCGCTTGTCCGGCTGGTACGTCCCGTCCAGCGGCTTGGCCACCACGCCGTCCAGCCCGGCGCCCTCGAACCGGGTGAACCAGTCCTGCGCCAGTTCCGGGTCGGTGGTCGCGGGGGTGAGGAAAATCGGGTCCGCCGCGTCGCCCAGCGCGTCCAGCAGGCGGGACCGGCGCTCCCCGAACGGAGTGGACATCAGGTCCTCGTCGCCGAGCGCCAGCAGGTCGAAGCCGACGAAGGACACCGGGGTCTGCTCGCTGAGCAGCGTCACCCGGCTGGCGGCGGGATGGATGCGCTGCTGGAGCGCGTCGAAGTCCAGCCGGTCGCCGGAGACCAGCACGATCTCCCCGTCGAGCACGCACCGCTGCGGCGTGTTCGCCCTGATCGCCTCGACCAGCTCCGGGAAGTACCGGGTCATCGGCTTCTCGTTCCGGCTGCCCAGCACGACCTCGTCGCCGTCCCGGAACACGATGGTGCGGAAGCCGTCCCACTTCGGTTCGACATGACCGGGCGGGATCGCGCTGACCGCCTTGGCCAGCATCGGCTTGACCGGGGGCTGCACAGGGAGGTCCATGGCGCACATCGTGCTCCGGCCCGCCCGGTCGCGCCCGGGCAACGCCCTCAGCTGGGGTGACGCGCCAGGTTGCTGCATCCGTGCAGGTGACCTCGGGGGCGACCCGGTCCACGGGTGCGGAACAGTGCCGCATCCGTGCGTTCTCGTGGACACCGGCTCCGGCCCGCGCCGACGATCGGTGCCGTCCACCTCGGACACACACGATCGGATCGCCCGGGTGACGCAGCCCGGGCCTGGAAGACAGGGCGGACATGGGCGTCTCGCTGGGCACGATCTTCCTCTCGGAGTTCTTCGGCACGGCACTGCTGCTGCTGATGGGGCTCGGAGTGGCCATGAACCTGCAGCTCGTCCGGACCTACGGGGGCAGCGGAACCACACTGATGGGTGCGTTCGGCTGGGGTCTCGGCGTGTTCTGCGCCATCTACATCGCCGGGGTCTCCGGCGCTCACATCAACCCCGCGGTGACGATCGGCAAGGTCGTCGAGGGCAGCGGGGAGCTCGCACCGGGGGTGGCCACCACGGTCGGCTCGGTGGCTCTCTACCTCGGTGCGCAGTTCCTGGGCGCGTTCGTCGGCTCGGTGCTGGCCTGGTTCGTCTACCGCGACCACTTCGACCAGACCGAGGACCAGACGGTCCAGCTGAAGTCGATGGTGACCTACCCGGCGATCCGCCGGCACGGGCACAACTTCCTGGTGGAGGTCATCGCCACCTTCGTGCTGGTGTTCGTGATCCTGTCCCAGGGCGACACCCCGAGCGGGCTCGGACCGCTGGCGGTCGGCCTGGTCGTGATCGGCGTCGGCATCACCCTCGGCGGCAACACCAACTGGTCGCTGAACTCGGCGCGTGACCTGTCCGCGAGGATCGCGTTCAGCATCCTGCCGATCAAGGGCAAGGGCTCCGCGGACTGGTCGTACTGGTGGCCGCCGGTGCTCGGTCCGCTGGTCGGCGGCGCGATCGCCGGTCTCGCCTCCGCCGCCTGGTGACCCCCCACTTCGAAGGAGAAGTTCCATGACCACGGTGTTCAACGACGCGACCCGGTTCGCGGACGACATGCTCTCCGGATTCACCCGGCTGCACGCCGACCTGGTGGAGAAGGTCCACGGCGGCGTGGTCCGGGCCACCGAGACCGCACCCGGCAAGGTCGCGGTCGTGATCGGCGGCGGCTCCGGGCACTACCCGGCCTTCGCGGGATGGGTCGGCCCCGGGCTGGCCGACGGCGCGGTGTGCGGGGACGTCTTCGCCTCCCCGTCCACCCAGCAGATCGAGTCGGTGGCCCGGGCCGCGGAGAACGGCGGTGGGGTGCTGTTCAGCTACGGCAACTACGCCGGTGACGTGCTGAACTTCGACCTGGCGCAGGACCGGCTCCGGGCGGCGGGCGTCCCGGCGCACTCGATCCCGGTCACGGACGACGTGACCAGCGCCCCGGCCGACGACGCCGGTCGCCGCCGCGGCACCGCCGGGGACCTGGTGGTGTTCAAGATCGCCGGGGCAGCCGCCGAGGCGGGCTACGACCTGGACGCGGTCACCGAGGTCGCCCGCCGGGCCAACGCCCGGACGGTGTCCTTCGGCATCGCGTTCGCCGGGTGCACGCTCCCCGGCGCCGACGGCCCGCTGTTCACCGTCCCCGAGGGGCGGATGGGCGTCGGCATGGGGGTGCACGGCGAGCCGGGCATCGCCGAGCAGGACGTGCTGCCGTCGGCCGAGCTGGCGTCGATGCTGGTCGAGAAGCTGCTCGCCGAGCGACCCGCCGACCATGACGGCCGGGTGATCGCCCTGCTCAACGGCCTGGGCGGCACCAAGTACGAGGAGCTGTTCGTGCTCTGGAACGACGTGGCCGGTCTGCTCGGCAAGGCCGACCTGCAGGTGGTCGCCCCCGAGGTGGGCGAGCTGATCACCAGCCTGGACATGGCCGGCTGCTCGCTCACCCTGACCTGGCTGGACGAGGAGCTGGAGCGGTTCTGGACCGCGCCGGCCACCACCCCGGCGTTCCGGCGCGGGCACACCGAGACCGGTGCGCACCGGCAGCGCCGGGTGGTCGAGGAGTCGGGTCCGGCCGGATTCGCCGAGGCGGCACCGGAGTCCCGGGCCGCCGCGGCCGGGCTGCTGGCACTCGCGGAGCGGGCGGACGTGGCGCTGGAGGCGGCGGTCGACGACCTCGGCCACCTGGACGCGATCGCCGGCGATGGGGACCACGGCCGGGGGATGAGCGCCGGGATGACCGCCGCGCTGACCGCCCTGCGCGCCGCCGTCGAGGCCGGAGCCGGGGTGTCCTCCGCGCTGGGGCACGCCGGCGACGCCTGGGGCGAACGAGCCGGCGGCACCTCCGGCGCCCTGTGGGGCACCGGGCTGCGGGCGGTGGCCGATCGGCTCTCCGACACCACGGCGCCGGGCGCGCAGGACGTGGCCGCCGCCGTGCGGGCCGGTCTGGACCACGTGCTCGGCTTCGGCAAGGCGCACGTCGGGGACAAGACGCTGATCGACGCGCTGGCGCCGTTCGCCGACGCGCTCGACGCCCGGGTCGCCGCCGGTGACGGCCTCCGGGACGCCTGGTCCGCCGCGGCCGTCGTCGCCGACGAGGCCGCGCGGGCCACCGCCGAGCTCACGCCGAGGATCGGCCGTGCCCGTCCGCTCGCCGAGCGCAGCGTCGGACACCCGGACCCCGGTGCGGTGTCCCTGGCCCTGATCCTCGGGGTGGACCTGTGACCCAGGCCGCCAGGCCGCTCGCCGCGGTCAGCCTGAAGGCGTATCTCGGTCATGCCGAGACCGCCCGCTGGCTGGCCGTGGTGCGCCCGGTCGCCGCCGCCCGGCCCGCGGTCGAGGTCGCGGTGCTGCCGCAGCTCACCTCGGTGCCGGAGGCGGTGGCCGTGCTCGGAGACGTCTGCGCGGTCGGCGCCCAGTCCGTCTCGGTCGCCGACCCCGGCGCCGCGACCGGCGAGGTCCCCGCGGCGGTGCTCGCCGAGCTCGGGGTCCGGTACGGGGAGATCGGCCACGCCGAGCGCCGGGCCGCGGGGGAGAGCGACGACCTGTTCGCCGCGCAGGCCCGCGCCGCGGTGGGCGTCGGCGTCGAGCCGCTGATCTGCGTCGGCGAGGACCCGCGCACCGACCCGGTGGACGCGGCGGTGCGCTGCGTGCGTCAGCTCGACGCGGTGCTGGCCGGCGTGGCGCCCAGCGTCCCGGTGGTCGTCGCCTACGAGCCGGTCTGGGCGATCGGCGCCGAGGACCCCGCCCCCGCCACCCACGTCACCGAGGTCGCCGACCGGTTGCGCCGCTGGGCGCAGCACCGCGGCCGCACCGTGCGGCTGTTGTACGGCGGCACCGCGGGACCCGGCACCTTCGCGGCGCTGCACCCGCACGTCGACGGCCTGTTCCTGGGCCGCCGCGCGCACGACCCCGCCGCCCTGGCGGACGTGCTGGACGAGATGGCGCGCACCGTGCGCGCCGGAGAGGACTCCTGATGAGCGACACCCTGCGGATCATCGTCGGCAGCGACGAGGCGGGCCTGCAGTACAAGGACGCCCTGCGCGACCTGCTGGCCGCCGACCCGCGGGTCGCCTCGGTGCAGGACGTGGGGGTGCACGCCGGCGAGGACACCGCCTACCCGCACGTCGCCGTGACCGCCGCGGAGAAGATCGTCGCCGGGCAGGCCGACCGCGCGCTGCTGTTCTGCGGCACCGGCCTCGGTGTCGCGATCAGCGCCAACAAGGTCGCCGGGATCCGCGCCGTCACCGCCCACGACTCCTACTCCGTCGAGCGCGCCGTGAAGTCGAACAACGCCCAGGTGCTCACCATGGGCCAGCGGGTGATCGGGTTGGAGCTGGCCAAGAAGCTGGTCGACGAGTGGCTGGACTACCGTTTCGACCCGGCGTCGGCGTCGGCGGCCAAGGTGGACGCGATCAGCTCCTACGAGAGCGGCGCCTGCTGACCTGAGGAGGGGACCGTGCACCGCGACCGACGCGCAGCCCTGGCGGCCGTGGCCGAGATGTACCACCTGGACGGGCTGTCCATGCGGGAGATCGCCGAACGGCGGCACGTGTCCCGGTCCACCGTCTCCCGGATGCTCACCCAGGCCCGCGAGCGGGGTGTGGTCGAGATCGCCGTCCACCACAGCGAACGCCGGTCCTCCGAGGTCGCCCGCACCCTGGAGGAGCAGTACGGCGTGCACGCCGAGGTCGTCCCGGTGGCGACCGGCACCAGCGAGGTCGACCGGCTGGAACAGGTCGCCCTCCGCGGCGCCGAGCACGTCCGGGCGGTGTTCGGCAGCGACATGACCCTGGTCATCCCGTGGGGCACCACCGTCGCCGCGGTCGCCCGGCACCTGATCCCGCGCCGCACCACCGGCTCCCGGGTCGTCCAGCTCAACGGCTCCGGCAACACCTACAGCTCCGGCATCGCCTACGCCTCCAGCATCATCGACCTGTTCGGCGCGGCCTTCGACGCCTCGGTGCACCACTTCCCGGTGCCGGCGTTCTTCGACGACGCGGCCACCCGCCGGGCGATGTGGCGCGAGCGCTCCGTGCAGCGGGTGCTCCAGATGCAACGGCACGCGGACGTCTCGCTCAGCTCGGTCGGCAGCCTCGGCAGCGAGGTCCCCGGGCACCTCTACCGCTCGGGCTACCTGGAGCGCGCCGACGTCGAACGGCTCGCGGAACAGGGCGTGGTCGGCGACGTCGGCTCGATCTTCCTGCGCTCGGACGGCACGACCACCGGGATCGACCTGAACGAGCGGTCCTCCGGGATGCCGCTGCCGCAGCTGCGCCGCATCCCGCGCCGGATCCTGGTCGCCACCGGGCATGCGAAAGTCCCCGCCGTGCACGCGGCGCTGCTGGCGCACGCGGTGACGGACCTGATCGTGGACCACGACCTGGCCGTGGAGCTGACCGGGCTGCGGTCGTCGCGGCGGGGGTGAGTCACTCCGCCCGGCGCGCCAGCCGGACCGGTATCGCCACCCACACCACGGCCAGCAGCACCAGCACGGCCACCCCCGCGACGACCCCCGCCGCCCGGTTCCACACCAGGTCGAACAACAGCAGCGCCGACCCGCCCAGCACCAGTGCCAGCACGCCCAGCCCCGCCCGGGCCAGCCGGTCCGCATGCGACACCAGCGACTCCTTGCGGTGCCGCCGGAACAGCACCCGGTGCAGCGAGACCGGCGCGACGATCAGTCCGGTCGCGGTGATCGCCAGCACCACCAGGACCAGGTAGACCGCCCGCTGGTAGTCGTCCAGCTCGGTGAACCGGGACTGGAACGGCACGGTCAGCAGGAACCCGGTGAGGATCTGCACCCCGGTCTGGGCGACCCGCAGCTCCTGCAGCAGCTCGTTCCAGTTCCGGTCCATCCGCTCGGTGAGCGTCTCGTCCCGGCCGTCGGTGGGGTCCACATCGGTCATCGCGGCATCGTGCCGCCGGGGGAGTCGTCCCGCACCCGCAGCATGGTGTCCGATCCGCCGACCCGGCCCACCACTGTGAAGCCGGCCCGCTCGTACATGCCACGGGCGCGGTCGTTGCCGTCCTCGACGGACAGGCTCACCCGGGGCGGATCGGCCAGGATGCCGGCCAGCAGCGCGGAGCCCACGCCCCGGCCCCGTCCGCGCGGCAGGACCGCCAGGCTCAGTTCCGGGACGTCGTCCGCGACGTGGCCCCATCCGCCGGGCAGCAGCCGCAGCCACGCCGCGCCGAGCGGTCCGTCGTCGTCCTCCGCCACGATCCCGGCGTCCCCGGGACGGTCCGGGAAGTCGGTCACGTACGTCGTCAGCAGCGGGTCGGTGGGGTCGGCGCGGTCCTCTCCGGTCCAGTTCACCGCCTCGACCGTGCAGGCGAGCAGCAGCGGGCGATCGGCGGCGGTGGCGGGGCGCAGGCGCATGCCGCCCAGCATGGTCGGTGCGGTCGTCCGGCGTCGACGGGAATCACGGTGCGGCCGGCGCGGTTGGACCGGTAGACTGGTCGAGCCACGTTCGCGTGGTGCTTGACAACTTCACAGGGGGTGATCGGTTTCGACGGTGATCGTCGATCCAGGGGAAGCGGGCCGAGGATGCATGGTCATCTCGTCAACGCTCCATGCAAACCTATAGGTGCCGATTCCAAGCGCACCGACTTCGCCCTCGCCGCCTGAGCGAGTCCCGAAGTCCGTCAGCCTGAGCTAGCTTCCGTCTCAGTTCCTGGCGTCATCTAGGAAGCCACTGCTCGTAGCCTTGGTCACGGGGGCTGCGGGGACTTTCACGTGACTGGGCCCGTCCACTACTTGTCCGTGTGATGGTGGGGGCCGAGAAAAGCAGCTGCGGACTGCGCCCGGAGAAGCCCTGGTTTTTCGTCATCGGACGCGGGTTCGATTCCCGCCACCTCCACTTCTGTGATCGCCACGCCCCGGCCTGCCCCGTGCAGGTCGGGGCGTCGTCGTCCCGGGACGCACCACGCGCGGAGCGACGCCGGGCCTCCACCCCCGAGCGGCGTTACGATATATCGCTACCTATCGCTCACGACGGGAGATCGCCATGCACACCGGATTCAGCACCGAAGGACTGCGAAGCGGCGACCGGCTCGGTGCCGGCCTCCGTGACCTGGTCGAGGGAGCCCGCGAGATGCTCGACCGCCACCCCGGTCCGCCCCGTCGCCCGCGCGGTGACGTCCGGGCCGCGATCCTCGCGCTGCTCGCCGAGGAGCCGATGCACGGCTACCAGCTGATCAACGAGATCGAGAAGCGCAGCGCCGGCACCTGGCGGCCCAGCCCGGGGTCGGTGTACCCGACGCTGCAGCTGCTCGCCGACGAGGGCCTGGTCCGGGTCGAGACCGCGGGGGAGAAGAAGACCTACGTGCTGACCGAGGCTGGTGCCGAGGCGGCGGAGGCGCTGGACGCGCTGCCGTGGGAGTCCACACGCCACCACGACACCGAGCGGTCGTCCGCGCTGCCGAAGGCGGGGGTCAAGCTCGCCCAGGCGTTGGCGCAGCTCGGGCGGGACGCGACCCCGGAGCAGATCGACCAGGCGGTGCAGGTGGTGAACGACGCCCGCCGCAAGATCTACACGATCCTGGCCGAGGGCTAGGGCGTGGCGGCTGGGCACCGCGAGCTGACCGCGCGGGAGGCGCGGGCCCGGTACCGGCGGATCGTGCGGTTCGCCGCGCGGTTCATGGTGGTCGAGTGGTGGTTCGAGCTGGTGCTGCCCCGGTTCGGGCTCGGCGGGGTGTCGGACCGGGGGCGGACCGAACGGCTGCGGCGGTTCGCGCGGCGCTTCCACGGTCTGGCGCTGGAGCTCGGCGGGCTGATGATCAAGGTCGGTCAGTTCATGTCGACCCGGCTGGACGTCCTGCCGCCGGAGATCACCGCCGAGCTGGACGGGCTGCAGGACGAGGTGCCCGCGGTGCCCTTCGACGGGATCCGGACCGTGGCCGAGGCCGACCTGGGTGTCACGCTGGAGCGGGCGTTCGCGTCCTTCGACCCGGTGCCGGTCGCCGCGGCGTCGTTGGGCCAGGCGCACCGGGCGCGGCTGTCGACGGGTCTGGCGGAGGACGCCGGCTTCGCCGACGTCGTGGTCAAGGTGCAGCGGCCGGGGATCGACACGATCGTCCGGATCGACCTGGCGGCGCTGCGCCGGATCGCGGGCTGGCTGAGCCGGGTCCGGTTCGTGTCCTCGCGGGTGGACGCGCCGGCCATCGTCGAGGAGTTCGCCGCCACCAGCCTGCTGGAGATCGACTACCTGCACGAGGCGGGCAGCGCGGAACGGTTCGCCGAGGGGTTCGCCGAGGACGCGCGGGTGGCGACGCCGCGGGTGGCCTGGGAGCGGACCGCCGGGCGGGTGCTCACCCTGGAGGACGTCAGCGCGATCAAGATCTCCGACGTCGAGTCGCTGCGGGCGGCCGGGGTGGACCCGGACGCGGTCGCGGACGAGCTGGCGCGGGTCACCTTCGAGCAGCTGTTCGTGCACGGCTTCTTCCACGCGGACCCGCACCCGGGCAACATCTTCGTGACCCCGGGCGGGGACGACTGGACGCTGACGTTCGTCGACTTCGGGATGATGGGGCAGATCCCGGACGACCTGCGCGCGGGCCTGCGGGACGTGGTGATCGCGATCGTGGGCCGGGACGCGCGCGGCATGGTGGCCGGGATCCAGCGGATCGGCGTCCTGCTGCCCAGCGCGGACACCGCGGGGCTGGAACGGGCGATGACCGAGCTCTTCGACCGGTTCGGCGGGATGGCCGTCTCCGAGCTGGCGGCGGTCGACCGCCGGGAGATGGTCGACTTCGCGGACGAGTTCGGCGAGACCCTGCGCACGCTGCCGGTGCAGCTGCCGGAGAACTTCCTGCTGATCATCCGGGCGATCTCGCTGGTGTCCGGGGTGTGCAGCACGCTGAACCCGGCCTTCAACATGTGGCAGGCCGTCGAGCCCTACGCCGGATCGCTGGTGCGCAGCGAGGGCGGGCGCACCGTGCAGGACCTCGGCCGGCAGGCGATGTCGACCGTGGCGTCGCTGGCCGGGATGCCGCGACGGATCGACGGCGTGCTGACCCAGATCGAGCACGGGCGGCTGGCGGTGGCCTCGCCCGGGACCGAGCGACGGCTGGCCGCGGTCGAGCGGGCGGTGGGACGCGTGGTGTCGGCGGTGCTGTTCGCGGGGTTGGTGATCGCGGGGGCGCTGCTGCGGGCGGACGACGGGGCGCTGGGGGCCGGGTTGATGGTCGCGTCGGTGCTGCCGCTGGGCCATGCGGTGCTGGCCGGACGGCGGCGGCGGTAGACCGCTCCGAGCGGGCCGGTGTCGGCGCCGTGCGCCACGATGCCTCCATGCGCGTCACCTTCGAGGCCCCGCTCTGGCAGTGGTCCTCCCGCCCCGACCTGTGGACCTTCGTCAGCGTGCCCGCCGCGATCTCCGACGAGATCCTCGACCGCGCCGCCGCCTACACCCACGGCTTCGGGTCGGTCCGGGTGGAGGTCACGGTCGGCGGCACCACGTGGCGGACGTCGATCTTCCCCGGCGAGGACGGCTACTCGCTGCCGATCAAGCGCGCGGTCCGGGACGCGGAGGGGCTGACGCTGCACAGCCCGGTGCAGGTCGCCCTGCGCGTGGTGGAGCTCTAGGCGGCGAGCGAGACCGGCGCGGACTCCAGCGCGGGTGACCCGGCCTGGGTCGGCAGCACGGCAGCCGCCGCGGCCGGCACGCGGTCCCGCGCCCGCTGACGACGCGCCCGCAGCACCACCATCACCGCGTGCGCCCCGACGACCATCCACACCAGGTTGGTCAGCACCGACGGCCACACGCCGGAGGATGCCGCGACCAGGCCCATGAACAGGCCGCTGATCACGTTGGCCAGCTGGTAGCGCCCGGAGGTGGGTGCCCACTTCCCACGGGTGACGAACACATAGGCGATGAGGCAGGTGACCGCGCCGACCCAACCGAGGGCGGTGATGACTGCGGACATGGGCGTACTCCGGGCATGACGAAGGCGGGCGAGGGGGTGGGGTTGTCGCCGGTCGGGGCCGGTGCGACCCCCTCAGTCTGCGCGTTTGCGTCCTTCAGCACAATCGAACAAAGTTGGACCAGGGATGTAGTGGAGCTAAAGAGGTAAAGCGTTGGCAACGGACCCGCGAAGACTCGCTGTGCTGCTGGCCGTGCACCGGGCAGGAGGGGTGCTCGCGGCGGCCGATCTGCTGCATGTGACGGCCTCGGCCGTGTCACAGCAGATTCAGCGACTCGAGGCCGAGGAAGGCGTCGCGGTGCTGGACCGCGGGCCGCGGGGGGCCACGCTGACCGCCGCGGGCCGGATCCTGGCCGAGGCGGCGGAGCGGATCGAGGCGGAGCTGGTCGAGGCGCGCAAGTCGCTGGCGGCGATGGAGGGCGAGCTCTCCGGCCGGGTGACGGTGGCGGGCTTCCAGACCGCGATCCGAGCGGTGATCGCCCCGGCGATGGGGATGATCGCGGAGCACCACCCCGGCCTGGACCTGGTGATCGAGGAACGCGAGCCCGCGGAGTCGTTGCGGCGGCTGCGCGAGGGGGACGCGGACATCGTGCTGCTGGAGCGGGACGAGGACGCGGACAGCCACGTGCCGCGCGGGCAGCGGGACGTGGTGCTGCTGGAGGAGCCGTGGCGCGCGGTGCTGCCGCCGACGGTGGCGACGCCGACCCAGCTGTCCGACCTGGCCGGTGCGACCTGGCTGGGGGCGGAACCGGGGACGGCGGCGGCGCGGGCGCTGGGCCGGATCGCGGGGGCGCTCGGCCCGATGACGGTGCGGCACGTGTACTACGACTTCGACGTGGCGCTGGCGCTGGTCGCCGCGGGGCAGGGGATCGGCATGCTGCCGGCGCTGGCGTTGCAGGGCGATCTGCCGGAGCAGGTGACGGTGGCGACGGTGCCGGGTCTGGGGTCGCGGCGACTGGTGGCGCGGCACCGGGCGACCCGCCGCGAGCCCGGTCCGGCGGTGTCGGCGGTGGTGGACGAGCTGCTCGCGGCGGCGTCCGGGCTCGATCTGGTCTGACCACTTGACGAGCGTGCGCGCCGCGCAGGACAGTGATCCAGGTCACATGTCCACCGAGGAGTCGACGATGCCCACCCGTCTGAACCCGTATCTGAACTTCCGCGACGACGCTCGCGAGGCGATGGACTTCTACCAGTCGGTCTTCGGCGGCGAGCTGACCCGGAGCACGTTCGGGGAGTTCGGTGCCAGCCAGGACCCGGACGAGCAGGACAAGATCATGCACTCGCAGCTGATCGGGGCGAACGGCCTGGTCCTGATGGCCGCGGACACCCCGAACTCGATGGACTACGCCCCGGGCGGCGCGATCTCGGTGTCGCTGAGCGGGGACGCCGACTCCGACGCTGAGCTGCGTGGCTACTGGGAGAAGCTCTCCCAGGGCAGTACGCCGATCGAGCCGCTGACGGTGGCCCCCTGGGGCGATGCCTTCGGGATGCTCACCGACCGGTTCGGCGTCACCTGGCTGGTGAACATCGCGGGCGCCGCCGACTAGGCGGCGACCGCCGCGAACAGCAGGTGCGTGCCGCCGTCCCAGGCTCCGGGTTCGGCGCAGGCGCGCTCCTCCTGGTCGAGGAACGACGCCCACCGCTCCGGGTCGGCCTCGACCGGCTCCAGCACCGCGGGGTCGGCGAGTCCGGCCCAGTGCGAGGCGCTGACGGCCACCAGCCGACCGCCGGCCCGTTCGATCCACGGTGCGAGCTCCGCGGAGCGGTACATCCGGCAGACGTGCGCGGCGCCGGGCACGTGCCGCAGATCCCCGGTGCGCAGGACCAGGTCGTTGGCCTGCTCACCGATCGACTCCGCGAGCCGCAGCACGCCGGGCAGCGAGTGCCGCCAGGTGCCGAGCGCGGACATCACCGAGGCCAGCACCGGGCGACCGGGGGCCACGATCCGGAGCAGCCCGCGCAGGGCGTCGACGTCGGACTCGAAGGCGTAGGACAGCGGGCCGCCGTAGGCGAGCACCAGGTCGAACTCGCTGTCCTCGTAGCGGCCGGTGTCGCAGACGTCGAGCAGTTCGCGGCGCTCGATCGCCGGGTGGTCGCCGAGCCGGTCCCGGTGGGCGGCCAGCTGCCCGGGGGACAGGTCGGTGACCACGACGTGAGCCCCCAGGTCGGCGAGCAGCTCGGTGAACCGGCCCGGACCGGCACCGATCTCCAGCACCCGGTCGCCGGGCCGCAGCGCACGGGTGAGGAACCGGCGATGCACCTCGTAGGACACCCGGCCGGCGGGGTCGGTGGTGAGACGGTCGTACTCCGCGGCACCGAGCCGGTCGTAGTAGTCGCGGATGCCGGCCCGGTCCTCGGTGGTCATCGATGAAGTCTGGCAGGGCGGCGACCTACGATGGGGCGATGCGCGCACGGAAGCTGGTGACCCTTGGACGTCCGTGAGCTGCTCGCGACGCCGGAGCTCGGTCTGAGCCTGGTGACCGCGGAGCCCGACGCGCTGGACCGCCCGGTGACGGCGGCGTACATCACCGATCTGCCGGATCCCTCGCGCTTCCTGTCCACCGGGGACCTGGTGCTGACCAGCGGGCTCTGGCTGGGCCGCGAGGACGGCGCGGAGACCTTCCTGACCGCGCTGGCCCGCCAGCAGGTGCCGGCGGTGGTGCTCGGGCTGATCGAGATCGGGGTCATCCCGGACGAGGTGATCGCCCGCTGCCGGGAGGCGGGCCTGACCCTGCTGACCGTCTCCCCGGGGGTGTCGTTCCGGCGGATCTCCGAGGTGATCGCGGGCAGTCAGCCCGGATCGGCGAGCGGGATGGCCGAGCGGTCGATGAGGTTCAGCCGTCGGCTGGCGGACACGGTGTCCCGCGGCGGCGGGGTGAGCGAGCTGCTCGCGCTGTTCAGCGCGGAGTTCTCGGTCGGCTGCTGGGTGATCGACGAGACCGGGAGCACGCTGGCGTCCTCCGGCCAGGTGCCGGAGCGGTCCCAGGTCGCCGAGCAGTGGAACACGATGCTGCGCCGGGAGGACGAGCAGCGGCTGATCGTGGCGGGGGAGCGAGGCCCGGCGACGATCACCCGGATCGGCGGACGGGATCGCACCGGGTTCTTCGGGTGCTGGGGCGATCACCGGGGCTTCTCCGAGGAGATGGGCCTGGCGGTGGACGCGCTGGCCGGTGCGCTCCGGGTGGAGATGGAGCTGACCAGCCGATGGCGGCAGACCCGCAACGCGCAGGTGGCGGAGCTGGTGCGGTCGATCCGGGACCAGGAGGCGTCCCCGGGTGCGATCTCGGCCCGGATGCGGCTGGAGGGTCTGGCCCCGCAGGACGACAAGACCGTGCTGGTCGCGCGGGTCGACGACCCGCGGTTCCCGGTCGCGGCGGTGCAGGACATGGTGCAGCGCACGCTCGCGGCCCGCGGGCACAAGGTGATGGGCGCGCCGATCGACGACACGGTGTTCCTGCTGGTCAACGGCGCGGATGAGCGGGAGCTCCCGCTGGCCGACCAGTTGACCGCCGAACACGGCTCGCTGCTGGCGGGCCGGCAGCTGCGGATCGGGATCAGCGACCCGGTGTCCGGCGTGAGCCGGCTCAACTCGGCACTCGCGACCGCGTTGGAGCGGGCCCAGAACGCGGCGGGCACCGAGCCGGTGCTGGTCTCCACCGCGCTGCACGTGCAGGGTCATCGGGCCCTGCTGCGGATGCTGGGCGAGAGCACCCGGCACGGCTACGCCCGGGAGGTCCTGGCCCCGCTGCTGTCCTACGACCAGCGGCACAACGCCGACCTGGTCGGCACCCTGCGCGCGTTCCTGGACGGCGGCGGCGCCTGGCAGGAGACCGCCCGCACCCTGCACCTGCACACGAACACGCTGCGCTACCGGATCGCGCGGATCGAGGAGCTCACCAACCGCGACATGAGCACCATGGCCGACCGCGTCGACCTGTTCCTGGCGATGGTCTGCCTCGACGAGGAGGACCCCGAGGCCTAGCGCGCACCGAGAAGCCGATCTGCGTCGGACAATTCGCCCGCGGGGCGACACGTCGTGGCTTCTCGCCGAGGAGGGTGACTCGCAGGTGGCGCGGATCGCGGGCTACGGTATCCGACGGTCGCGAGCAGCCAGTGCAAGGGAGGACCGGTGCCGAAGACCCCCACGGTGTACGACGTGGCCGCCCGGGCGGGCACGTCGATCGCCACGGTGTCGCGGGTGCTGCGCCGACCGGACGAGGTCCGCGCGGAGACCCGTGCGCTGGTGCACGCCGCGATCCAGGAGCTGGGGTACGTGCCCTCCGGGGCCGCCCGCGGGCTCGCCGCGCGGCAGACCGGCGTGCTCGGCCTCTGTTTCCCGGACGTGGACGGCATCGACGATCCGGCGGATCTGCCCGACCCGGTGTCGGTGGGCCAGACCGTGGAGGTGATCAGCGACCTGGGCGAGCTGCCCGCGGTGCATCCCGGGAACCTCTACATGGGCGAGGTGATGCGCGGCGCGGAGCTGGAGGCCTGGCGCACCGGCCTGGCCGTGATGATCGCGGTGGCCCGGGGGACGGAGCCCGCGGCGCTGGTCTCGGACCTGGCGGGCCGGGTGGACGGGCTGGCGGTGCTGTCGGCGACGGTGCCGGACGACGTGCTGGCCCACATCGCGCGGCGTATCCCCGTGGTGGTGATGGCGGGTCCGCGGATCGAGGGCGATGCACACGACCACATCAGCGTGGACAACGCGGCCGGGATGCGGGCGCTGACCGCACACCTGATCGCGGAGCACGGCCTGCGGGAGTTGGCGTTCATCGGCGGCCCGTCGGACGCGCCCGACGACGCGGAGCGATTCCTGGGCTACTGCGCGGCGCTGGCGGAGGCCGGGCTGCCGGTGCCGGCCGGGCCGGCGGTGCGTGGCGACTTCACCCGGGACACCGCGCGGGAGCTGGCCCGCACCATGCTGGCCGCGGGGGAGCTGCCGCGCGCGCTGGTGTGCTCGAACGACCAGACCGCGCTGGGCTTCCTGGACGAGCTGACCGCGGCCGGGATCGACGTGCCGGGCCGGGTCGCGCTGACCGGGTTCGACGGGATCGACGCGGGACTGGCCGCGCAGCCGACGCTGACCACGGTGCGTCAGCCGATGCTGGAATTGGGCCGGGCCGCGGTGGAGCGGCTGCGACGGCGGATGGCCGACCGCACGTTGCCGCCCGCGACGATCAACCTGCCGGTCAGGGTGCTGCTGCGACACTCCTGCGGCTGCACCGCCGGGGCGTAGGCACCGCACAGCCCCGGGTCCGGGATTGCCCTGCATGGATGTATGCGCATACAGTCAACCCGCCAGGCCCGATCGGGCCGCCTCAACGTGGAGGAGAACAACTCATGACGCGCTCGCGCTGGAAGACGGGTGCCGCGACTGCCGCCTTCGTCGCTGCAGTGCTGGTGACCACGGCCTGTGCGGCCCCGGTCCAGACCTCCGGCGGTGGCAATGCCGCCGACGGCACCACCTCGATGCTGATCGCCGCGGACAACGGGTCCCCGACGTTCGAACGCAACTTCAACCCGTACTCCTCGAGCAAGCGCAACACCGCGTCGTACATCTACGAGCCGCTGGTGATCGTGAACGAGATGTCCGGGGAGGAGACCCCCTGGCTCGCCGAGTCCTACGAGCAGCCCGACGCCAGCACGGTGGTCTTCCACCTGCGCGACGGCGTGACCTGGTCCGACGGCGAGGACTTCACCGCGGACGACGTGGTCTACACCTTCGACCTGCTGATGCAGAACCCGCAGCTCGACCTCAAGGGGATCGGCGAGCACATCGAGTCCACCGAGGCGGACGGCGATGACGTGATCGTGCACCTGTCGAGCGAGGACGTGCCCGCCGCGGTGATCATCGCGCAGACCATGATCGTGCCCGAGCACCTCTGGAAGGACGTGGACGACCCGGTCACGTTCACCAACGAGGACCCGATCGGCACCGGCCCCTACACGCTGGGCGACTTCACGCCGAACCAGTACACCCTGGTGAAGAACGAGAGCTACTGGCAGGCCGACAAGGTCGCCGCCGACGAGCTGATCCAGCCCGCCGCCAACTCCGAGCTGGACATCGTGAACAACGGCTACGACTGGGCCTACGCGTTCATGAGCGACGTCGAGGACACCTGGGTCGCCGCGAACCCGGACGACAACACCTACTGGTTCCCGGCCGGCGCCACGATCGCGCTGATCCCGAACATGACCAAGGAGCCGTACAACAACCTGGACTTCCGCCAGGGCATCTCGCTCGCGCTGGACAAGCAGCAGATCGCGGACAAGGCGGAGCAGGGCTACGTCGACCAGGCCAGCCAGTCCGGTCTGATGCTCCCGGCGCAGGAGAAGATCCTGAACGCCGACCTGCCGAACCAGGGCATCGTCGAGCAGGACACCGACGCGGCGCTGGCGGCGTTCGCCAAGGCCGGGTACACCCAGTCCGGCGGCAAGCTGGTGGACGCCGGCGGTCAGCAGCTGAGCATCAACATCACCACCCCGAACGGCTGGTCCGACTGGCTCCAGGGCGTGCAGCAGGTGAAGACCCAGCTGAACGCGATCGGCATCAACGTCGAGGTCGTGCAGCCGCAGCCCGCCGCGTACCAGCAGCAGATGCGCTCCGGCGACTTCGACATGGTGATGGGCACCGTCGGCGGCACCGGCCAGCCGTACCAGGACTTCGGGGCGATGATGGGCGAGCAGTTCTACGCCGAGATCGGCACCACCGCCTCGGGCAACTTTGGGCGCTTCCAGTCCGCGGAGGCGGACGCGCTGCTGGCCGAGCTGAAGACCACGGTCGACGAGGACCGTCAGGTGGAGATCGCGCAGGAACTGCAGCAGATCACCTACGACCAGATGCCGATGATCTCGCTGTTCTACGGCGGGTCCTGGGGCCTGTTCTCCACCAAGTCGTTCACCGGGTGGCCCAGCGCCGACGACCCGTACGCGTCGCCCAAGACCTGGGACCAGACCCCGCTGCTCATCCTGACCAGTCTCTCGGTCGCTTCCTGATCCCCGGCCGCCCGGGCCGGCGACGGCCCGGGCGGCACCCCTCACACCGAAGGAGGCCCCGGTGCGCTATGCCCTGCGCAAACTCGGTCTGCTCCTGCTGACCCTCTGGGCGGCGGTGACGATGAACTTCGTCCTGCCCCGCCTGATGCCCGGATCGCCGGCCGACGCTGCGATCGCCCGCCTGGCCCAGAACGGGCCGGTCTCGCCGGCGGTGCAGCGCGCGATCGAGGTCCAGCTCGGACTGCCGGACGGCAGCCTGTGGGACCAGTACGTCAGCTACCTGCACAGCGTGGTCACCCTGGACTTCGGGGTCTCCTACACGTTCTTCCCGATGAAGGTGTCGGACCTGGTGGCCAACGCGCTGCCCTGGACGCTGATCATGGTCGGGATGGTCACGATCATCTCGTTCGCGGTCGGCACCCTGATCGGGATCGGCGCGGCGTGGCGGCGCGGCACCTGGCTCGACTCCCTGCCGACCATGACCGGCAGCTTCCTGTCCGCCTTCCCGTACTTCTGGACCGGTCTGCTGATCGTGTTCTTCACCGGGTACGTGGCCGGCTGGTTCCCGACCTCGGGGGCGTACTCCGCGACCGCCACACCGAACTTCTCCCTGGAGTTCATCGGCGACGCGCTCTACCACGCCGCGCTGCCCGCGATCACGATCTTCCTCACCTCACTCGGCGGCTGGATCCTCGGGATGCGCAACACGATGATCAACACCCTGGGCGAGGACTACGTGACCTTCGCCGAGGCCAACGGTCTGCACGGCCGGACCGTGGCGATCCGCTACGCCGCCCGGAACGCGATCCTGCCGAACCTGACCGGCTTCGGGATGGCGCTCGGCGGAGTGGTCGGCGGCTCGCTCCTGGTGGAGCAGGTCTTCGCCTACCCGGGAGTCGGCTATCTGCTCTACAACGGCGTGACCAATCAGGACTTCCCGCTGATGCAGGCGGTGTTCCTGATGATCACGGTCAGCGTCCTGGTGGCGAACTTCCTTGTCGAGATCCTCTACGGCGTCCTCGACCCGCGGACGAGGCGGTGACTCATGACTGAATCCACACCCATGCCCGATCGCGAGGTCGTGCTGAAGCCGGCCACCCGCGCGAGCCGTACCACGATCGGCCGGGCCTTCCAGGTGCTCGGCCGCGCGTTCGGCACCGTCTGGGCCAACCCCAAGGCCCGGGTCGGACTGATCCTGCTCGGCCTGTTCATCCTCATGGCGGTCTTCGCCCCCGTGCTGGCGCCCTACGCCCCGCACGACGACTCCTTCGGCCGCAACGAGCCCGGGTCCTCCGCGCACTGGCTCGGCACCACCGGCAACGGGGAGGACGTGCTGTCCCAGGTGATCTACGGCTCGCGGATCTCGCTGCTGGTCGGCTTCATCGCCGGTGGGCTGTCGACCGTGGTCGCCGTGCTCATCGGCCTGTCCTGGGGCTATCTGCGCGGCTGGGGGAACGACGTCGTCAACTTCCTGGTCAACCTGTTCCTGGTGGTGCCCGGCCTGCCGCTGATGATCATCATCGCCGCCTACCTGCAGAACGGCGGGCTGCCGATGATCATCCTGGTGGTGGTCATCACCGGCTGGGCCTGGGGCGCCCGTGTGCTGCGAGCGCAGACCCAGTCGCTGCGCAGCCGGGACTTCATCACCGCGGCGGTCTTCTCCGGGGAGAGGCCGGCCCGGGTGGTGTTCCGGGAGATCCTGCCGAACATGACCTCGATGATCGCGGCGGCGTTCTTCGGGGCGGCCACCTCCGCGATCCTGGCCGAGTCCGGGCTGTCGTTCCTGGGCCTCGGCGACATGGCGACCGTGAGCTGGGGCTCGATGATCTTCTGGGCCCAGAACTCGATGGCGATCCTGACCGGTCAGTGGGTGCTGCTGTTCGCCCCCGGCCTGTGCATCGCCCTGCTCGCCACCTCCATGACCCTGGTGAACTTCGGCGTGGACGGTCTGTCCAATCCGCGCCTGCGGGAAGGGACCGGCCGATGAGCCTGCTGCAGATCGAGGACCTGACCGTCGTCTACGAGCCCCGGGGCGCGGAACCGACCACCGCGGTCGACCGGGTGAGCCTGAGCCTGGAGCAGGGCGAGTTCATCGGCCTGGTCGGGGAGTCCGGCTCCGGGAAGTCGACGCTCGGCTTCGCGGTGACCCGGCTGGCCAAGGCGCCGGCCCGGATCGCCTCCGGCCGGATCGTGTTCGACGGCGTGGACATCGCGCGGATGGGCGCCGAGGAACTGCGCGAGCAGCGCCGGGGCGGCTTCGCGATGGTGCTGCAGTCCGGGATGAACGCGCTGAACCCGGTGCGGTCGATCGGGAACCACTTCGGCGACATCTTCGCGGCGCACCGGCACGTGCCGAAGCCGAGGCGCCGCGCCCGGGCGATCGAGCTGCTGGACAAGGTGCAGCTGCCCGCCACCGTGCTGGACCGGTTCCCCGGGGAGCTCTCCGGTGGGATGCGGCAGCGGGTGTCGATCGCGCTGGCGCTGTCGCTGGAGCCCCGGCTGATGGTCTTCGACGAGCCGACCACCGCGCTGGACGTGCTGGTGCAGCACGCCGTGATGGACACCATCCGGGAGCTGCAGAAGGCGGAGGGCTTCACCGCGGTGCTCATCTCGCACGACCTCGGTGTGGTGCTGGAGTCGGCCGAGCGGGTCGCGGTGATGCACGACGGCCGGATCGTCGAGGACGCGCCGTCCCGTGAGCTGTTCCTGCGGCCCCGGCACGAGTACACCCGGATGCTGCTCTCGCACTACGCGGACCCGCGGGCCGAGGTCGTCGAGCTGCCGGGCCTGAGCTCGCGCAGCGTGGACGCCCCGGAGGTCACCGACACCAAGGCCGCGCACGACGCGGTGGTGGTCGAGCACGTGACCAAGGTGTACCCGGCCCCGCGCCGCGGCGAGCAGCCGGTCACGGCGGTGGACGACGTGTCGTTCACCCTGGAGCCCGGTGGCGCGCTGGCGCTGGTCGGGCAGTCCGGATCGGGCAAGTCGACGATCGCCAAGATGCTGACCGGCGTGGAGAAGCCGACCAGCGGGACGGTGCGGTTCGGTGACCGGCAGGTCGACAAGCTCAGCCGACGGAAGCTGCGCGGGCTGCACGCCGACATGCAGATGGTCTTCCAGGACCCGTACTCGGCGCTCAACCCGTTGAGCACGGTCGAGTACACCCTGACCCGGCCGGTGGAGAACTTCACCGGTCTGCGCGGGGAGGCCGCCCGGGCCCGGGTGCTGGAGCTGCTGGAGACCGTGGGGCTGACCCCGGTCGAGCAGTTCGCGGCCAAGCTGCCGCACCAGCTGTCCGGCGGTCAGCGGCAACGGGTGGTCATCGCCCGCGCCCTGGCGTCGAACCCGCAGGTGCTGGTCGCGGATGAGCCGGTGTCCATGCTGGACGTGTCGCTGCGGGCCGGGGTGCTGGCCCTGCTGCAGGAGCTGCGCCGGGAGACCGGGGTGTCGCTGCTCTACATCACGCACGACCTGCTGTCGGCCCGGGTGATCGCGGACCAGATCATGGTGCTGCACCACGGGCGGGTGGTCGAACGCGGCGAGACCGTGCAGGTGCTCCGGTTCCCGGAGGACGCGTACACCACCGAGCTGCTGGCCGCCGTGCCGCAGCCCTCGCGCCGGTTCGAGGCGTCATGAGCCCGTTCGGCGGCCTCGCGCTGCCCGACGGCGTCGAGGCGTCCCGGCTCCTGCTGTCCGCGGTGGAGCTGACCGCGTTGCGTGCCCGGCCCGCCGGGGAGGCCCGGGCGACCGCGTTGCTGGTGCCGGGTTTCACCGGGTCCAAGGAGGACCACCGGGTGCTGCTGCCCCTGCTCGCCGAGCGGGGGATCGACGCCTGGGCGATCTCCCAGCGCGGACAGGGCGACTCGCAGTCGCTGCCCCGGGTCGAGGACTACGCCCTGGACCTGCTGGCCGAGGACGTGCACGAGGTCGCCGCCCTGGTCGGGGGCCCGGTGCACCTGCTCGGGCACTCGTTCGGCGGCACGGTGGCGGCCGCCGCCGCGGTGCACGAGCCGGCGGCCTTCGCCTCACTGACCCTGCTCTGCTCCGGGCCGCACGGCTGGCCCGGACGCAAGGACGACCTCCGGGCACGGCTGCTGGCCGCCGGTGGCGCCGCGGACCTGTGGAGCCTGGACAACCCCGCGCTGGCCTGGGCGCTGGCGCAGGGCGAACCGGTGGAACTCGACCCCGAGGCCGAGTTCCACCGGCAGCGGTCGCTGGCCACCAGCACCGCCCAGCTAATCGCCGCGATCGACATCCTGGCCGACCCGGCGGACGTCACCCCCGCGCTGGCCGCCACCGGGCTGCCGGTGCTGGTCGCGCACGGAGAGCTGGACCTGACCGCCTGGCCGCAGTCCTGGCAGCGCCGCACCGCCGATCAGCTCGGTGGCCGGTACGCGGTGCTGCCCGGCGCGGCGCACTCACCGAATCTCGAGACCCCGGAAGCGACCGCGGACCTGCTGGCCGACTTCTGGACCTCCCCCCACTGATTGAGGACACACCGTGGCACACACTCTGCAGTTCCCCGACGGCTTCCTCTGGGGCGCGGCGACCGCCGCCCACCAGATCGAGGGCAACAACATCAACTCCGACTGGTGGCCGCGGGAGCACGCGGCCGGGACCAGCATCGTCGAGCCCTCGGGCGACGCGGCGGACAGCTACCACCGGTTCGCCGAGGACATGCGCCTGCTCAAGGACTCCGGGCTGGACACCTACCGGTTCAGCATCGAGTGGGCCCGGATCGAGCCGGAGAAGGGCTTCGTGTCCCGCGCCGAGCTGGCCCACTACCGCCGGATGGTCGACACCGCCCTGGAGCTCGGCATCACCCCGATGGTCACGCTGATGCACTTCACCGTGCCGCGCTGGTTCGCGCAGGAGGGCATGTGGCGCAGCCCCGACGCCACGGACCGGTTCGCCCGCTACGTCGAGACCGCACTGCCGGTGCTCGGTGACGACGTGACCTGGGTCTGCACCATCAACGAGCCGAACATCGCCGCGATGATCGCCGGGGGCGAGGACCCGGCCAACCTCGTCGCCTACGGTCTGCCCGCCCCCGACCTGGCGGTGGCCGACACCCTGCTCGACTGCCACCACCGGGCGCAGGAGATCCTGTCCGGCCTCGACGGCGTCCGCTCCGGCTGGACCATCGCCACCCAGGCGTTCCAGGCCGAGCCCGGCTGCGAGGACGTCAAGCGCGAGTACGGCCACCCGCGCGACGACTGGTACCTGGAGATGTCCCGGGGCGACGACTGGGTCGGCGTCCAGGCCTACACCCGCACGATCATCGGCCCCGACGGCCCGCGTCAGGTGCCGGACGGCATCGAGACCACGCTGACCGGCTGGGAGTACTACCCGGCGGCGATGGCCGAGGGCGTCCGTTCCGCCTGGGAGCTGAGCGGGGGCGTGCCGGTGTTCGTCACCGAGAACGGCATCGCCACCGCCGACGACCCGCGCCGGATCGACTACACCGAGGCCGCCCTGGCCGAGCTGCACGCCGCGATCGCCGACGGGATCACGGTCGAGGGCTACCTGCACTGGAGCCTGCTGGACAACTACGAGTGGGCCAGCGGCTACCGCCCGACCTTCGGCCTGATCGGCTGGGACCGCGAGACCTTCGCCCGGCAGCCGAAGCCGAGCCTGGCGTGGCTCGGTGCCCAGGCGAAGGCGAACGCCCTCACCGTCCGCTGAACCCGCGGCGCGCCTCGACGCCGTCGCGCCGAGCCTCCTGTCGGGGGAGGGCCACGCCGGGGAATGTGGGCGTCCGGGCGGTCAGCTGAAGTGCAGCGTCGGGATGCCGAAGGCGCGGGGGTCGGACACCCGGAGCAGGGCGGGGGACAGCACCTCCTCGATCACGACCTCCGCCGTGTAGTGCACCTCCCCGCCCAGCAGATGGCCCGCGTAGCCGGTGGCGCCGGTGTTCTTCACACCGAGGGCCACGTGCAGGTGCGGCACGGCGCGCCCCGCGTCGGCGTCCCACATCACGGTGCCGGAGCCGATGCCCTCGGTGTACGTGACGGTGACCTCCTGCGGCAGCGGAGGCTCCTGGTCGTCGACCGGGGTGTGGGCCGCGATGAACCGCGCGGAGCGGAACGCGCCGGAGAACACCGGGATGGTCGCCTGGCGGATGCCGTGCTCCGCGCAGAGCTTGGTCAGGGCCTCCAGCACCTCGTCGCCGGGGTCCAGGACGACCGCGAACCGGCGGCCGACGGTGAGCTCGGCGGCGCGCATCAGGCGGCCACCCCGACCGGGTCGGGGGCGCCGATCTCCGTGGCATGCGCGCTGATCGCGGCCAGCAGCTCGGCACGACGGCCCTCGTCGACGAAGGCCGAGCGGACCGCGTTCACCGCGAGGCGCCCGAGCACGGCCTCGGCCACGCCGTTCGCGGCGACCAGGGCGCGCACGTTGTCGTCCAGGTAGCCGCCGAAGTAGGCCGGGTCGTCCGAGTGCACGGAGGCGAGCAGTCCCTCGTCCAGCATCACGGCCAGCGGGTGGTCGGCCAGATCGGGGCCGGCGGTGCGCAGTGCCAGGTTGGACAGCGGGCAGACGGTGAGCGGGATCCGGCGCTCGCGGAGCACCGCGACCAGCTCGGCGTCCTCCAGGGCACGGTTGCCGTGGTCGATCCGCTCGGCGCCGAGCACGTCCAGGGCCTCCCAGACGTAGTCCGGGCCGCCCTCCTCCCCGGCGTGGGCGACCCGGCGCAGGCCGAGCTCGGCGGCCCGGGCGAACACGGCGCGGAACAGCGACGGCGGGAAGCCCACCTCGGAGGAGTCCAGCCCGACGCCCAGCAGCCGGCTCCGCCAGGGCAGCACCGACTCCAGGGTCTCGGCCGCGGCCTCGGGGCCGAGGTGCCGCAGGAAGCAGACGATCAGACCGGAGCTGATCCCGAACCGCTCACGCCCGGCGTCCAGGGCGCCGAGAACGCCGTCCAGCACCGCGGCCAGCGGCACGCCACGATCGGTGTGCGACTGCGGGTCGACGAAGATCTCCGCGTGCCGGACCCCGGCGGCGGCCGCCCGCTCCAGATACGCGGTGGTGAGATCGGCGAAGTCCCGCTCGGTGCGCAGCACGGCGAGGTTCGCGTAGTAGACGTCCAGGAACGCCTGCAGGTCGGCGTAGGGCGCACGGTCGTCGATCCCGGCCGGGACGGGCAGTCCGTTGCGCTGCGCCAGGGTGCGGATCAGGGGCGCCTCGAGCGTGCCCTCGATGTGCACATGCAGTTCAGCGGTCGGCCACACGGCGGTGTGGGTCCTCTCGGCTCGGGGATCGGGTTGTCCGCAACTCCACCACAGCGCCCTCGGACGCATCATCGGACGATCGCCCAACGACCACCCGGGAGCCGGTGCCCGGGCGCTGGAGGATCGGCCAGCGACCGGCCCGCGCGGTGCCCTCAGGTGTCCGGCATGTGACCGGTCTCGGTGGGTCGCACAACGGATCGCACCATCCGAGGGGGTGGACTTCGGACGATCCCACATGGCGGCGCACCGGCGCCGGAGGGTTGCATGATTCCCGTCGCCCCGTGGCCCGTCCGACGGCCACCCGAACCCGATCCGAGGTAGACGTGACCCGCACCTCCCGTGCCCGCCGGTTCACCGGTCTGGTCTCCGCTGTGGCCGCAGCCGGCCTTCTGCTGACCGCGTGCTCCAGCTCCGACGACACCACCGAGTCCGCCACCGGGGGCAGTGGCGACAGCGGTTTCCCCGCCGTCAGCGTGCAGCTGTCCTGGCTGAAGAACACCCAGTTCGCGGGCGAGTACGTCGCCGTCGAGGACGGTCTCTACACCGACGCCGGGTTCGAGGACGTGACCCTGACCGCGGGCGGGTCCTCCGCCACCTCCGCCGAGGCCGCCGTCGCCGGCGGGCAGGCGCTGGTCGGCCTGTCCTCCCCGCTGATCACCGCCCCGGCGATCCAGGCCGGTGCGGACGTGAAGATCATCGGCGCCACCTACCAGCGCAACCCGTTCGCGCTGGTGTCGGCCGCCTCCGCCCCGATCGAGGGCCCGGACGACCTGGCCGGCAAGACGATCGCGGTCTCCGACTCCAACACCCTGGTCTGGAACGCGTTCCTGGCCGCGAACGACATCGACGCCGCCGACGTCACCACCGTGCCGCTGTCCGACACCTCGATGCTGACCACCGGCCAGGTCGACGGCTACATCGGCTACACCACCTCCGGCGCCACCACGCTGGTGCAGGCGGGCTTCGACGCGGTGGAGTTCCTGCTCGCCGACGAGGGCCTGCCGATCGTCGGCGAGGTGCTGGTCGCCTCCCAGCAGGACATCGACGACCGGCCGGACGAGCTCAAGGCCTTCCTGCTCGCCACCGTGCAGGGCTGGCAGGGTGCGCTGGACGACCCGGAGCGCGCCGTGTCCCTGACCGTCGACAAGTACGGCAAGGACCAGGAGTACGACCGCGACGCGATGACCCTGGCCTTCGACCGGCAGGCCGAGCTGATCTCGACCGAGGACACCGAGGCCAACGGCCTGCTGACCATCACCGACGAGCTGCAGCAGGGCACCATCGACTCGCTGGCCTTCGCCGGGATCGACATCACCGCCGACGAGCTCTTCGACCTCAGCCTGCTGGACGAGGTCCTCAGCGAGAACCCGGACGTCAAGTGACCGACGGCCCCCAGACCGCACCCGTCTCCGCGTCCCCGCCCCCCTCGGCGGACGCGGGGGCGGGTGCGCCCGTTTCCCGTCCCGGCATCGAGATCACCGGCCTGGACAAGCTGTTCCGCACCGGCCGTCGTGAGGTGCACGCGCTGGCGGACGTCAGCCTGAGCACCCCGCGCGGGTCCTTCCTGTCGCTGCTCGGGCCCTCCGGCTGCGGCAAGTCGACCGTGCTGCGGATCCTGGCCGGGTTGGAGACCGCGACCGCCGGGACCGTCGCGGTGAACGGCACCCCGGTCGCCGCCGGGAAGCGCGCACCCGGGATGGGCATCGCGTTCCAGGACCCTGCGCTGCTGCCGTGGCGCTCGGTGCGCAAGAACATCCAGCTGCCGCTGGAGATCCAGGGGCGCAAGGACGACGGCATCGTGGACGAGCTGATCGAGCTGGTCGGTCTGACCGGGTTCGAGAACGCCCGCCCGGCCCACCTGTCCGGCGGCATGCGCCAGCGGGCCTCCATCGCCCGGGCGCTGGCGGTGCACCCGGACTTCCTGCTGCTGGACGAGCCGTTCGGCGCGCTGGACGACATGACCCGGCAGCGGTTGAACTTCGAGCTGCAGCGGATCTGGACCGAGCGCTCGGCCACCACGCTGATGGTCACGCACGGCATCTCCGAGGCCGCGCTGCTGTCCGACTACGTCGCGGTGATGTCCGCGCGTCCGGGCCGGATCGTGGAGATCGTCGAGATCCCGTTCGAGCGGCCGCGCACGCCGGAGCTGATGCGCACGCCCGAGTTCCACGAGGTGGTCGACCACCTGTCCGGACTGCTGTTCGGGGAGCACTAGGTGTCGGCGTTCCGCTCCGCGCTGGCCCGGCCCTGGGTCGGCGGCACCGTCGGCATCGTGCTGTTGATCGCCCTGTGGTGGGCGATGACCGCCGGGCTGACCGACTCCACCAGCTTCCCGACCCCGGACGCCGTGCTGCGGTCGGTCGGCCGGGACGGCTGGTCGTTCTACTCCGCGAACATCGCGCCCACCCTGAGCCGGGCCGGACAGGGCTACCTGTGGGGCAACCTGGCCGCGCTGGTGGTCGCCGCCCTGGTCCTCGTGGCGCCGAAGCTGGAGGGCGTGGTCACCCAGGTCGGCGTGATCAGCTCCTGCCTGCCGCTGACCGCGATCGGCCCGATCATCATGGCGATGTTCGGCGGCCGGGCGTCGGCGATCTTCCTCGGCGCGCTGCTGGTGTTCTTCACCACCCTGGTCGGTGCGCTGCTCGGGATGACGTCGGCCTCCCGCAGCTCGCTGGACCTGGTCGCGGCGTACGGCGGCGGCCGCTGGACCCAGATCCGCAAGGTGCGCCTGATCGCCGCGCTCCCCGCGCTGGCCACCGCCCTGCAGGTCGCGGTGCCCGGTGCGCTGCTCGGCGCGATCGTCGGCGAGTACCTGGGCGGGATCGATTCCGGGATCGGCGTGGCGCTGAACGCGGCGCAGCGGCAGATCATGCCGGACCGGGTGTGGGCGCTGAGCATCCTCACCGGTCTGATCTCGTTGGCGGGGTACGGCCTGGTGGGCCTGCTCGGCCGGTTGGCCACCCCCTGGGCGAAGGAGCAGCGCGGATGACCACCTTCCTGCTCCGCCGGATCGGCACGTTGGCGATCGCGGTCGTGGTCGCGCTGGCGATCTGGTCCCTGGTGCTGTTCGCCTTCGACGTGAACCCGCTGATCGCCCGCCAGCCCTGGCAGGTCGCCGACTGGCTGTTCACCACCGACGGTGCGGCGGAGAACCGCGCGCTGATCGCGGAGAACCTGGCCGTCACGGTCCGGGACGCCGGGATCGGCTACCTGGTCGGTCTGGCCGGCGCCTTCGTGCTCGCGGTGCTGTTCTGCATCTCCCCGGTGGCGGAGCGGATCGTGATGCCCACCGCGATGGTGCTGCGGTCCATCCCGCTGGTGGTGATGACCCCGCTGATCACGTTGATCTTCGGCCGGGACGTCACCGGGGTCACCGTGATCGTGCTGATCGTGGTCTTCCTGCCCGCGCTGGCGAACATCCTGTTCGGCCTGCGCTCGGTGACCGGCGACCACCGCGACCTGGTGCTGGCCTACGGCGGCTCGTCCTGGACGGTGCTGCGCAAGGTGGCGCTCCCCGCGGCGATCCCGGCGACCCTGGCCTCGGCACGGGTCTCGGTGCCCGCGGCGGTGACCGGCGCGATGATCGCCGAGTGGCTGTCCACCGGCGAGGGGCTGGGCGGCGCGATCTCCCGCGCGGCCGGTTCCTTCGGGTACGACCAGATGTGGGCGGCCGCGATCACGATCGCCGCGGTCACCATGCTGGCCTACGCGGTGGTGTCCGTCGCGGACACCCTGGTGCTGGACCGGATGGGTCAGCTGTCGTGAACCTGCTGATCCGTGGCGGGACGGTGCTGGACGGGACCGGGTCCGAGGGCGTGCGCGCCGACGTCCTGGTGACCGGTGACCGGGTGACCGCGATCGGCACCGGTCTGGACGCCCCGGCCGGGACCCGGACCGTCGACGCGGACGGGCTGCTGGTCACCCCCGGGTTCATCGACCCGCACACCCACTCCGACGTGGTGCCGTTCATGTCCGAGCCGCAACCGTTCAAGCTGCTGCAGGGCGTCACCACGGAGGTGGTCGGCAACTGCGGCAACTCCGCGGCGCCGCTGGTCGACGACCGAGCGGTGGAACTGCACCGGCCGATCAGCTCGACGGCTGCGGCCGGGGTGGACGCGGTCTGGAACGGTCCCCGCGGGTTCGGCGAGTACCTGGACGCGGTGCAGGCCCACGGACCGACGACGCACGTCGCCTCGCTGGTCGGCCATCACACCCTGCGGATCAGCGCGAACGGCATGGCCGAGCGGCTGGAACCCGGTGCGCTGGACCGGATGGTCGAGCTCGCCGACCGGGCGTTCGCCGAGGGGGCCTTCGGGTTCTCCACCGGGCTGATCTACGCCCCGGGCGTCTACGCCGACACCGACGAGGTCGCCGCACTGGCCGCGGTCGCCGCGCGCTGGGGCCGCCCCTACGCCACGCACATGCGCGACGAGGGCGACGGGCTGACCGCGTCGCTGGCCGAGACCCTGGAGGTCGCACGGCGGACCGGGGTCCGGGTGCAGGTCTCGCACTGCAAGGCTGCGGGCCGGGCGAACCACGGCCGGTCCGCCGAGCTGCTGGCCACTCTGCACGAGGCGCGCGGGCGCGGGGTCGAGGTGCTGGGCGACGCCTACCCGTACACCACGGGGGAGAGCTTCCTGACCGCGCTGCTGCCCGCCGCCGCGCAGATCGGCGGCCGGGAGGCACTGGTCGAGCGGTTGTCCACCCCCGAGGGCCGACGGGCGCTGGCCGAGCGCGGCGCCGCCGGGGGGCCGGGCTCCGGTTCCTGGTCCCAGACCAGCCCGGACGGGGTGCACGTCTCGATGCACCGGGACACCGCGACGCTCGGTCGCTCGCTGGCCGAGCTCACGGCCACCGGCGGCGACGCCTGGGACACCCTCTGCGACCTGATCGTGGCGGACCCGGCCGCCATGATGGTGTACCGCCTGATGGCCGAGGACGACGTCCGGGCGATCCTGGCCGATCCGCTGATCGCGATCGGGTCGGACAACTCGGTCCCGGTGGGCCATGCGCACCAGCGTGGCTGGGGCTGCTTCCCGACCGTCCTGGGCCGCTACGTCCGCGAGCTCGGTGTGCTGACCTGGCCGGAGGCCGTGCGCAAGATGACCTCGCTGCCCGCCCGGGCGCTGGGACTGCCCGGCCGCGGCTACCTCGCCCCCGGCGCGGTGGCGGACCTGGCGGTGATCGACCCGGCGACCGTCGGTCACGACGGCACCGTGCAGCAGCCGTGGCTGCGACCGACCGGGGTGCGCTGGACCGTGCTGGCCGGGGTCCCGGTGGTGGTGGACGGCGAGTTCACCGGCGAGCGGGCCGGCCGGGTGCTGCGCGCGGGGCGTGCGGAGTGATCCTGCCCGCCCTGGTGCTGCACGAGTCGGCGCTGGCCCACAACCTCGCGGTGATGGCGGACTACTGCGCCGCCGCCGGGGTCGAGCTGGCGCCGCACGCCAAGACGCACATGTCCCCGGAGCTGGTGGCCCGGCAGATCGCCGCCGGGGCCTGGGGATTCACCGCCGCCACCCCCCGGCAGATCCGGTCGCTGGCCGCCTGGGGCGTGCCGCGGATCCTGCACGCCAACCTGCTGGTCGACGCCGACGCGATCGACTGGGTCGCCACCCGCCTGCTGGTGCCCGGCGCGCCGGAGCTGCTGACCTACGTCGACTCGGACGCCGGCCTGGACCTGCTGCTGGACCGGCTGGCCCGGCGCCGTCCCGAACGTCCGCTGCAGCTGCTGCTGGAGCTCGGCTCGCCCGGCGGTCGCACCGGGATGCGGGACGACGCGGCCGCCCGGCGGCTGGCCGCCCGGGTCCGGGCGAGCGACCTGGTCGAGCTGGCCGGGGTCGCCGCCTTCGAGGGGCTGACCCACGACCCGGAGCCGCGGGCCGCCCTGCTGCGACGGGTGCGCGCGCTGGTCGAGGACACCGCGGCGCCGTTGGTCACCGCCGGGGGGTCGTCGTACTTCGACGAGGTGGTGGCCGCGCTGGGGGACCTGGACACCACCGTCGTGCTGCGCTCCGGCTGCTACCTGACCCACGACCACGGTGTGTACCGTCGCACCTCGCCGCTCCGGCACGAGTTCCGGGCCGCCCTGGAACTGCGCGCCAGCGTGCTGTCCCAGCCGGAGGACGGCCTGGCGATCGTGGGCTTCGGCCGCCGCGAGGTGCCCACCGACGACCGGCTGCCGGTGGTGATCGACCACGACGACTGGGAGATCACCGGCGTCAACGACCATCACGCGTTCCTGCGCCTGCCCGCCGGTGTCCGCCTCGATCCCGGCACCGTGCTGCGGTTCGGGATCAGCCATCCGTGCGGCGCCTTCGACCGCTGGCGGGAGATCCCCGTCCTGGCCGAGGACGGCACCGTGCTCGCCACGGTGCATCCCGACCTGTAGCCCGCCCGCATGCCACGACCCTGGGAGACTCCCCGCATGACCATCGAGCAGCACCTGGACGGACTCCCGCTCTGGGACGGCGAGCGCCTGCACGGCCCGAGCCGCCTGACCTGGTCCGGCGACCGGATCATGGCGGTCGAGGAGTCGGCCGGGCGGCACACCGACCTGGCGGTGATCCCCGGGCTGATCGACACCCATGTGCACCTCGGCTACCCGGCCGGCGAGCCCGCGAAGGACGCCTCCACCTGGCCGCTGATCACCCCGGCGGAGGAGCGCTCGCTGCACCTGGCCGCGAACGCGCTGCGCTGTGCCCGTGGCGGCGTGACCACCCTGCGCGACCTGGCCGCCGACTCGATCCAGCTCGCGGTCGGCCGGGCGTTCGACGCCGGGATCCTCACCGGTCCGCGGCTGCTGTCGCACGGCCAGGTCGGGATGACCGCCGGGCACGGCGACCTGTTCGTCCCGCCGCACTACCCGCACCGCCCGCCGACCGCCGACAGCCCGGACGAGTGCCGCAAGCTGGTGCGCACCTGGGCCCGGGCCGGGGCGAGCGGGGTGAAGATCTACACCTCCGGCGGCGTGCTCTCGATGGGCGACAAGGTCGGCTGGCGGAATCAGACCCGCGAGGAGATCGCCACCACCGTCGACGAGGCGCATGCGCTCCACCTGCTGGTCGCCGCGCACACGCACTCCGCCGAGGGACTGGACATCGCGCTGGCCGAGGGCGTCGACTCGATCGAGCACGGCACCGCCATCGAGGAGCGGCACCTGGCCACCCTGGTCGAGCGGAACCTGCCGGTGGCGCCGACCCTGCTGATCAACGACATCATCGCCGAGGCCCGGCGGCCGGTCTCCGCCGAGGCCCAGGCCAAGGCGCAGGAGGTGGTCGCGATCCGGGACGCCGGATTCGCCGCCGCTGCCGAGGCCGGGGTCCGGTTCGTGCTCGGCACCGACGCCTCCGGGCAGTTCGTGCAGTTCGGCGATCAGATGGAGGAGGTGCGCGCGATGGCCTCGATGTTCGGGTGGTCCGCCGAGCGCACCCTCACGTCCGCGACGTCCGACGCCGCCGACGCGATCGGTCTGGGGGCGGTCACCGGCCGGCTGCGGGCCGGCCTGGGCAGCGACTTCGTGGTGCTGCGCGGTCGTCCGTGGGAGGACGTCGACGCCCTGCGGGTGGAGAACATCGTCGCCGTGGTGTCCCGCGGGGTGCTGATCGCCGGGGAACTGCCCGGCTGACCGACGGCACGGGTGGCAGCACCCGCCCGGGACGTCCGGCGGGCGGAGCCGGGTCCCGCGTCGGTGACAATGGACGGGTGACACCCCGCCGCTCCCTCCGCGGCGTCGCTCTTCCCGCGTCGCTCGCCGTCCTGCTCCTCGCCGCCTGTGCCGGTCCCGCCGCCGACGAACCCGTCGACACCGCACTGCCGACCCTGCCCGCCGCGGGCGCCCTCGACCTGCCCGCGCCGGATCTGGACCTCGGCACCGTCGGGACCGGGGCCCCGGTCACCGCCCGGGAGTCCGGATCGGCCTCGGTCGGCTTCGACGCCCCGGAGGACGTCGCGCTGATCGCGACCCTGGACTGCTCGGCCTGCACGGGGGACATCGCGCTCAGCAGCCCGGACCGCGGCTCCGCCTGGGGGACCGGCACGGCGCCGCTCACCGCGACCTACCTGGTCGACCTGACCGGTCCCGCCGTCCCGGACCGGGTCGACGTCGCCGCCGAGGGGGACTGGACCCTGACCCTGAGCAGCTCCGAGGACCTGACCGCCGTCACCGGGGACCAGACCGGGACCGGGCCGGTCGTGCTGCGGCTGACCGAGGGCGGCAGTCACGTGCGGGTCACCTACACCCCCGCCGCCACCGGCGACGAGCTGGTCCTGCGGGTGGTGTCCGAGGCGGACGGCACCGCGACCACCTCCGGCGCCGACACCGCGATCGACCAGGTGATGCCGATCACCACCCCGGCGCTGATCGCCCTGGACACCGACGGCTCCTGGTCCGTGCAGCCGCAGCCCTGATCCCGGGGTGCGGGGCGCCCCGCCCGGTGCGACGGTGAAGGCATGCGTGATCACTACCGGTATCTGATCGTCGGCGCGGGCATGGCGGGCGACGCCGCCGCCCACGGCATCCGTGAGCGGGACCCGGACGGCACGATCGGGGTGATCGGCCGCGAGCCCACCGCCCCGGTCACCCGGCCCGCGCTGAGCAAGAAGCTCTGGACCGACCCGGAGTTCACCGAGGACCAGATCTGGCTGCCGACCGCGGACACCGGGGCCGACCTGATCCTGGGCACCTCCGTCACCGCGATCGACCGGGACGCCGGCACCGTCACCACCGACACCGGTGCGGTGATCGGCTACGACCGGCTGCTGCTCGCCACCAGCGGGCACCCGACGCCGCTGGGGCTGCCCGAGTCGGGCCGGGTGCTGTACTACCGCACCTACCGCGACTACGAGCGGCTGCGGGAGCTGTCCGGTCAGGGGCGGCACGTGGTGGTGGTCGGCGGCGGATACATCGGCACCGAGCTGGCCGCCGCTCTGGTGCAGAACGACACCCGGGTCACGCTGGTGTTCCCGGACGAGGTCCTCACCGCGTCGACCTTCCCGGCCGCCCTGGCCGAGCGGGTCGAGCGCCGGTTCACCGAGGCCGGCGTGGAGCTGCTGCCCGGTGCCCGGGTCTCCGGCGGGGAGTCCACCGCCGACGGGGTGCGGGTCGAGCTCGAGGACGGCCGCGTGATCGAGGCCGACGCCGCGGTGATCGGGACCGGGATCACCGTGGAGACCGGCCTGGCCGAGGCCGCCGGGTTGACCCTGGGCGACTCGGGCATCCGGGTCGACGACCAATTGCGGAGCTCCGACGAGCGGATCTGGGTCGCGGGTGACGCCGCGGAGTACCCGGACCGGATCCTCGGACGGCGCCGGGTGGAGCACGTCGACCACGCCCAGGAGTCCGGGACCGTGGCGGGCCGGAACCTGGCCGGGGCGGGGGAGCCGTACACCCACACCCCGTACTACTACTCCGATCTGTTCGAGCTGGGCTACGAGGCGGTCGGCGCCCTGGACTCGTCGCTCGCGACGGTCGAGGACTGGACGACCCCGTTCGAGGAGGGCGTGGTCTACTACCTGGCCGAGGACGGCTCGGGGGTGGCCGGGGTGCTGCTCTGGAACGTCTGGGACGCCACGGACGCCGCCCGCCGGGTGATCGCCGAGCAGACCGACGTCTCCGCGGACGCCCTGCGTGGTCTGATCGGGTGAGAAACCGGGATCATCGCGACAAAAACCTCAGAGGGTCTGGACGCCGGACGATCGGATGGGCTACAGCCAATCCCCGGAGGAGACCTGATGGGCGTTCGTGCCCGGACCGCGCTGGCCGCGGTGACCGCCGATCTCGCCGAGTCGCGCGCCAATCTTGACGCCGTCTCGGCCGTCGCGCTCGCGCTGGCGGGTGTGACCTCCACCGCTGAGGCGGTCGGCACCGCCCTGGACGAGGTGCGGGAGCGGTTCGGCTGGGCCTACGGCTCGCACTGGCGGGTCGGACCCGACCGCGCGCTGCACTTCGCCCAGGAGTCCGGCAGTGCGGGTGCGGAGTTCCGCGAGGTGACGCGGACGGCGACGTTCGCGGAGGGCGTCGGGCTGTCCGGACGCGCATGGCGGGCGCGGGACCTGGTGTTCGTCCCGGATCTCGGCGAGCTGACCGACTGCGTGCGCGCCCCGGCCGCCCAGCGGGTCGGCGTCCGGTCCGGGATCTGCTTCCCCCTGATCGAGGGCGGTCGGGTGACCGGCACGATGGACTTCTTCACCACCCACACCCTCGACCCGTCTTCCGAGCGGCTGGACGCGCTGCGGAGCATCGGAGTGCTGGTCTCGCAGACGCTCGAGCGGATCACCGCGGCCGATCATCAGGCCGAGGCGGGCCGGGACGTGGAGGCCGTGAACCGCGTGATCCGGGAGGTGTCCGAGGCCCCGACCTCTCAGCAGGCGCTGGCTCGGGCGCAGCAGGCGATCCGGCAGGGCTTCGACTGGGCGTACTCGTCCTACTGGGCGGTGGACGACGGGCTCCGCGCACTGACCTTCGTGCAGGAGTCGGGGGACGCGGGCGACGAGTTCCGCGAGGTGACCCACACGGCGTCCTTCGCCGAGGGGGTCGGCCTCGCCGGGCGTGCCTGGCGTGCGCGGGACCTGGTGTTCGTCGCCGACCTCGGCGAGCTGACCGACTGCGTGCGCGCCCCGGCCGCCCAGCGCGCGGGCGTGCGGTCCGGGGTGTGCCTGCCGATCGTCGTCGACGGGCGGGTCACCGGCACGATGGACTTCTTCGCCACCGAGACCCTCGAGCTGTCGGCGGGCCGGCGGGACGCCCTGTGCAACACGGCCTTCCTGGTCGGCCAGGCGCTCGAACGCCACGAGGCGGCGGATCGCCTCCGCTCGGCCGGCCGGGACCTGCTCGGCTCGATCCGTGAGGTGGAGCGGCAGGTCACCGCGGCCGGCCAGGTCGCCGACGACGGCCGTCGACTCGCCCAGGGCGCCAACCGCGAGGTCGCGGCGCTCGGCGGATCCAGCGCGGAGATCGGACAGGTCGTCACCGTGATCCAGTCGATCGCGGCGCAGACCAACCTGCTCGCCTTGAACGCCACCATCGAGGCGGCGCGGGCCGGGGAGGCCGGCAAGGGCTTCGCCGTGGTCGCGCACGAGGTCAAAGAGCTGGCCACCGAGACCGCCGCGGCCACCACCCGCGTCGGGGAGAAGGTGGAGCTGATCCAGGAGCAGGTCAACGGCGTGATCGCCTCCCTCGGTGAGATCGGCGCCGCGGTGGACCGGATCAACGAGACCCAGCGGGCGATCGGCGACGTGCTGACCGAGCAGGTCGGCGTCACCGAGGCGATCGTCGGATGATCGCCCCGCCGGGTCGCTCAGTTCGGCGGCCCGGCGGCCGATCGGAGGGGTCACGTCCAGAAGTGTCGAGGGGGACCACCGTGCTGAACCGCTTGCGCTCCGGCGCCGATGAGCTGCCCCGGGCGCTGTCCGAGGCCCGGGAGAACGTGGAGGCCGTCACGGCCGTCGTCGCCGCGCTCGCCGGGGCGAGGACCTCGCAGGAGGCGGTCCGGATCGCGCTGGACGTGGTGCGCGAGCGCTTCGACTGGGCGTACGGCTCGTACTGGCGGATCGGCCCGGACCAACGACTGCACTTCGTGGTCGAGGCGGGTGAGGCGGGCGAGGAGTTCCGCCGGATCACCCGGGAGGCGTCGTTCGCGGAGGGGGTGGGCCTGTCCGGTCGCGCCTGGCACAGCCGCGGGCTGGTGTTCGTCGAGGACCTCGGCGAGCTCACCGACTGCGTGCGCGCCCCGGCGGCCCAGCGGGCCGGGATCCGGTCCGGCATCTGCTTCCCGTTGGCCGAGAACGGCCGGATCACCGGCACCCTGGACTTCTTCACCACCCAGACGCTGGCGCCGTCCCCGCAGCGGCTCGAGACCCTGCGCAGCATCGGCGTCCTGGTCTCCCAGGCCATCGAGCGGATCGCGACCGCCGAGCACCAGGCCGATGCGGCGCTCGACATCGAGGCCGTGCACCGGGTGATCCACGACGTCACCAGCGCGCCGTCGGCCGACCGGGCCCTGGACCACGCGCTGGTGGCGATCCGGGAGGGTTTCGACTGGACGTACGCCTCGTTCTGGCGGGTCGATCCCCAGCAGGGCGTGCTCCGCTTCGTCCAGGAGTCCGGCAGCGCCGGCGAGGAGTTCCGCGAGGTCACCCGCACCGCCACCTTCGCCGAGGGGGTCGGCCTCGCCGGGCGTGCCTGGCGTGCCCGCGACCTGGTGTTCGTTCAGGACCTCGGGGAGCTCACCGACTGCGTCCGCGCGCCCGCCGCCCAGCGGGCCGGGGTGAAGTCCGGGGTCTGCCTGCCGATCGTCGTCGACGGCCAGGTCATCGGCACCATGGACTTCTTCGCCACCGAGACGCTCGACCTGTCCGACGGTCGCCGGGAGGCCCTGCGCAACACGGCCTTCCTGGTCGGTCAGGCGCTGGAGCGCCACGACGCCGCCGGGAAGCTCCGCACCGCGGGTGAGGAGCTGGTGATGTCGATCCAGGAGGTCGAGCGCAACGTCCTCGCGGCGACCACGGTGGCCGGGGACGGCCAGCGGCTCGCGCAGGACGCCAACCGGGACGTCGCCGGGCTCGGTGAGTCCAGTGCGCAGATCGGCCAGGTCGTGACGGTGATCCAGGGCATCGCGGCGCAGACCAACCTGCTCGCGTTGAACGCCACCATCGAGGCCGCCCGCGCCGGTGAGGCCGGACGGGGCTTCGCCGTGGTCGCGCACGAGGTCAAGGAGCTGGCCACCGAGACCGCACAGGCCACCACCCAGGTCGGCGAGAAGGTGCGCACCATCCAGCTCCAGGTCGACGGCGTGATCGACTCGCTCGCCAAGATCGGCGGGGTGGTCGAGCGGATCAACGAGACCCAGCAGACCATCGGTGGGGTGCTGACCGAGCAGGTCGCGGTGACCAGGGCGATCCTGGGCTGAGCGGTGCCGGGCGCGGGCCGGCTCCGACCCCGGCCGCTGCGATAATGACGGGTCAGCTGCCGCCGTCCGAGAGTGAGACCGATGACCGAGGACCTGTTCGCCGCCCTGCGCTGCGAGCCGGAGATCGCGTCGCCGGACCTGGTGGCGGTGGACGCCGCCGACCGGCTGATCCTGGACGAGGCCGGACCGCTGCTGTCCGGTACGGCGCCGGGCTCGGTGGCGGTCGTCGGTGACCGCTACGGGGCGCTGACGCTGGGCGCGGTGCGACGGCACGGCCTGCGGGACGTGCGGGTGCACACCGACCGGTTGACCGGGGAGTCGGCGCTGCTCGCCAACGCGGCCCGACTGGACGGCGCCGGTCCGGCGGACCCGGAGGACACGGTGCCGGGTCGATTCCGGGTGCGGGGTCTCGACGCGGAGCTGATGACGGGGGCGAGGGCGGTCCTGCTGCGGCTGCCGCGGTCCCTGGACGCGCTGGACGAGATCGCCGCCCTGATCGCGCGGCACGCCTCGCCCGAGGTCGCGGTGGTCGCCGGCGGCCGGGAGAAGCACCTGACCCGGGCGATGAACGAGGTCCTGGGTCGGTCCTTCACCGAGGTCCGCGCGAGCCGGGGCCGGCAGAAGTCCCGGGTGCTGCACGCGAGCGGGGTGCGGGGCGTCCCGGCCCCGGGGCCGGAGTGGCCGCGGCGGGTGACGCACCCGGAGCTGGGGCTGACGGTGTGCGCGCACGGCGCGGCGTTCGCGGGGACCAAGGTCGACATCGGGACCCGGTTCCTGGTCGAGCACCTGGACGCCGCCCTGCCGGAGGCGCGGACCGCGGTGGACCTGGGCTGCGGCACCGGCATCCTGGCCGCCACGCTGGCGTCCCGCCGACCGGAGCTGTCCGTGCTGGCCACGGACGAGTCGTGGGCGGCGGTGGAGTCGGCGTGGGCGACGGTCGCGGCGAACGGGCTGGACGACCGGGTGCGCGTGCGGCGGGCCCTCGGCACCGCCGGGATCGAGGAGGCGTCCGTGGATCTGGTGGTGCTGAACCCGCCGTTCCACGTCGGGGCGGCGGTGGAGGACCGGGTGGCGCCGGAGCTGTTCGCGGCGGCGGCGCGGGTGCTGCGGCCCGGTGGCGAGCTGTGGAGCGTGTGGAACTCCGGGCTGGGCTACCGGCCGCGGTTGCAGGGCATCGTCGGGCCGACCCGGCAGATCGCCCGCAACAGCAAGTTCACCGTGACGGCGTCGGTGCGCCGCTAACCCGCGGTGAGCCCGGCGAGGAATCCCTGGTACGCCGGCTTCGCCTGGAGGTCGTCGTCGAACAGCAGCGGCGACTCCAGCGGACGTTCCCGCGGCCAGGACCGCAGCCAGGACCGGGTGTCGTACAGTCCCCACACGCTGAGGAACTCCGGGTCGTGGGCCACGAAGACCTCGACCAGCTGCCGGACCAGATCGCCCTGTTCGGTGAGCTGGTCCGTGGAGACCGAGTCCAGGTGCTGGTCGGACGCGGTCAGGGCTACGTCGAGCTCGGTGACGGCCTGGCGCAGGCCCAGGGCGGCCACGGCGTCCAGAGTGGCGGCGACGCGCTCGACCGACGAGCCCAGCCGGAGGTGCATCTGGTGGCCGACCGCGTCGATCGGGACCCCGGCGGACTGCAGCGAGGTCAGCAGGGAGACGAGTCCGCGTCGGCGGTCGGGGGCGTCGGTGTCGTAGTCGTTGAGGTACAGGGTGATGTCCGGGCCGAAGACCTCGCGGGCGGTAGTGAAGGCCTGAGCGATGTAGTCGGGACCGAGGACGTCGTACCACGGCGAGTGCCGCAGGCCGTCGGACGAGGTGGGGTCGAGGGGCTCGTTCACCACGTCCCAGGAGCTGACCGGCTGGTCGGTGCCGTACCGCTCGGCGAGGTGGTCGGCGATGGCCTGCATGTGGGTGCGCATCCGGTCGCGGAGCAGCTGCTGGTCGGCGGGGGAGTCGGTGAGCGGGCGCCCGTCGGGCGCGGTGAAGAACCACTCGGGGGTCGACTTGTGCCAGACCAGGGTGTGGCCGTGCACGGTGAGCCCGTGCGCGACCGCGAAGTCGAGGATCGCGTCCATCGGGGCGAAGTCGAACTCGCCCTCGGCGGGCTGGACGACGGCGGGCTTCATCGCGTTCTCGGCGGTGAGCTGGTCGAAGTGCCGCAGCAGGAGTTCCGCGGGGCGACCGGTGAGGTCCTGCTCGGCCACGGCGGTGCCGATCGGGATGTCGGTGGCGTCGGCGAGCGAGGCGATGTCGGTCTGGACCGGCGGGGTGGGGCGCGCGACCTGCACGTCGTCGAGCCGGAGGTCGGCGAGGGTGCCGGTGCTCTCCAGGTAGAGCCGCCACTCGCCGTCGGCGGTGTCGGCGGGCAGGTCGACGGTGCCGGTGAGCGCGGTCCACCCGTCGGCGGTGACCCGGGCGGTGGCGAGGTGCCAGAACTGCTCGTCGTCGCCGGTGCGTTGCAGGGTGAGCCGGACCTCGCCGGAGCGGTCGGCCCCGGTGTCCTCGCCGCCGCCCTGACCGAGCCGGGCCCAGGCGCTGACGGTGTGCTCGACGCCGGGGGAGATCATGCCGGTGACGTCCACCTGGGCGCCGTGCCACGGTTCGGTGCGTCCGGTGACCAGGAGCGATCCGGAGCCGGCGTGCGGGACGTCCTCGGAGCGTGCGACCTCGACGCCGTCGCCGAGCGGCTCCCACCCGGCGACGCCCTCCTCGGGATCGTCGAATCCGGTGGACAGCACGGTGGTGAGGTCGGCGGGGGCGGTCGCGGACGGGCTGGGGCCGGGCGCGGGCTCGGGGCGCGTGGGATCGCGCAGGACGAGCACCAGCAGGACGGCGACGACGGCGGCGAGGGCGACAGCTCCGAGGATCAGGGCCGTACGGCGCACACACGGGTCCTCTCGATCGGCGGTCGGGACCGGACGGGAGCCACCCACGATAGGCCGGTGCCGGGCGGGCGTCCTGCGCGGGGCCTAGCGTGGCGGCATGCGCGGTCGGGGGCGAGGACGCGGGATCGGGGTGGCCGGGGTGGTCGCCGCCGGCTGGGTGCTGGCGGCGTGCGGTCCGGCCGTCCCGGCGCCTTCCCCGGCCCCGTCACCGGATGTCACCGGCACGTCGGGCGAGGCCCACGTGACCGCGCCCCTGGTGACCGCGGCTCCGGTGACCACGAGTGTCGACCTGGTCTGGCCGGATCTGCACGCGGTGGAGGGGGAGCCGGTGATCACGGGGTTCCGGTCGAGTGTGGCACCGGTCGACGCGGCGCGGCTGACCAGCTCCTGGCGGCCGGGCTGCCCGGTGCCGGTGTCCGACCTGCGGTCCGTGACCGTGACGCACTGGACGTTCGAGGGCACGGAGGCGACCGGGGAGCTGGTCCTGCACGCCGAGGTCGCCGACAGCGCGGTCGCGGTGTTCGCGGCGCTGTACGACCAGGGCTTCCCGATCCGTTCGATGCGGCTGGTGGACGAGTTCGGCGGCAGCGACGACGCGTCGATGGCGGCGGACAACACCTCCGCGTTCAACTGCCGTCCGGTGGCGGGCGGCACGGGGTGGTCGGAGCACGCCTATGGGCGGGCGGTCGACCTGAACCCGCGGGAGAACCCGTACCTGCGCGGCACGGTGGTGCTGCCGCCGGAGGGAGCACCCTACGCGGACCGCCCCCAGGAACCGGGGGTCGTGCAGGATGCGCAGGTGGCGGCGTTCGCGGCGCAGGGCTGGCGGTGGGGCGGCGCCTGGAGCTCCCCGGTGGATCTGCAGCACTTCTCGACGACCGGGCGTTGACCCGGGACCCAAGGCCCTGGCGTGTCGCCGCGATCCCGGCGCAGTCTGGACTACGGCGACGTCGAGGAGGACGTGATGCGCAGCGCGATCGTGGTCGGGTACGACGGGTCGCCGCAGGCGGTGGCGGCGGTGCGGTGGGCGGCGGAACGGGCCCGGGTCCAGGGCCGGCCGCTGGACGTGGTGCATGCCTGGGGGCTCGCGGGCCGGCCGAACGGCGGTGCGGGGGAGACCTGGCTCGGGGACACGGTGCTGGAGCAGGTCCGGCAGGTGCCCGCGGAGGGTGCCCGGCTCGCGGCGGAGGCGGCCCCCGGGGTCGAGGTGCGGCCGGTGCTGGAGCACGGGTCGCCGGTGGCGGTGCTGGCCGCGCGCGGGATCCACGCACCGCTGGTCGTGCTGGGGCGGCACGGCGCCGGACGCAGCGGCGGGCCGCTGATCGGGTCGGTGACGTCGGGGGTGCTGCAGAACGCGCCGACGGCGGTCGCGGTGGTGCCGGAGACGACGGGGTCGACCCGCGCACCCGTGGTGGTGGGGTTCGACGGGTCGCCGGCGTCGTTCGTGGCGGTGGAGGAGGGCCGGTCCGCGGCGGAGACGCTCGGGGTGGAACTGCAGGTGCTGGTGGCCTGGACTCCGACCGTGCAGGCGCCGACGCCGCGCCCGCACGGGCTGCGAGCCCCGTCCACGGCGGACGGTGCACGGCTCGCGGCGGCACAGGTGGCGGACCGGGCGCGCCGGTGGTGCCAGACCCGGCCGGAGCTGCGGACGGTGGTCCGGCTGGTCGAGGGCCGAGCCAAGGACGTGCTGGTCCGGCGGTCGGCGGACGCGGCGCTGGTGGTGGTGGGCACCCGGGGCCGCGGCGGGTTCGTGAGTCTGGTGCTGGGGTCCGTGAGCCGGGCGGTGGTGCACCGCGGGCACTGCCCGGTGCTGGTCACCCGGGACCCGGAGGCGGTGCACCGTGCGGTCGGCGCGATGGCGGTGGTGCCGAGCCAGCGCGACGGCGAGCGGGAGAGCGTGCGGCGCTAGGTCAGGACCCCGACGCGCGCGGTGCGGCGGTGCTGCCCCGTCCGATCAACCGGGTCGGCACCACGATCCGCTGGTCGGCCAGCACCTCCCGGTCCCGGATCTGGCGCAGCAGCAGGTCCATCAGTTGCCGCCCGATCAGGTGGAAGTCCTGCTGGACGGTGGTCAGCGGGGGCCAGAGGAACTCGGCGAGCGGGATGTCGTCGAACCCGACCACGGAGACGTCCTGCGGCACCCGGAGGCCCGCCTCGGACAGGGCACGGATCAGTCCGGCGGCCATCTCGTCGTTGGCGGTGAACACGGCGGTGATGCCCTCGCGCAGGGCGGACTCCGCGATCCGCCGGCCCTGGTCGTAGCCGGAGCGGGCCGACCAGTCGCCGCGCAGGGGGGCGGGCACCGGGCGTCCGGCGCCGGTCAGGTGCTCGCGCCAGGTCTCGACGCGGATCTCGGCGGGGGCGGAGCTGACCGGGCCGGCCAGGTGGTGCACGGTGCGGTGCCCGAGGTCGAGCAGGTGCTGGACGGCCAGGTGGGTGCCGGTGACCTGGTCGGCGCCCACCGCCGGGTGGTGTCCGGCGAACCGGCTGTCCGAGACCACCACCGGCAGCCGCGGGGGCAGGGCCAGGTTGGTGGGGGTCGCGGTCTCGGCGCGGATGATCACCAGCCCGTCGATGGACTGGTGCGAGAGCCGGGCGGCGGCCTCGGTCACCTCGTCGGAGGACGGGGACTGCACGTCGACCAGGCTGACGGTGTACCCCTCGGCGCGCGCGGCCTCGACCACGGCCTCGACGGTGCGGGACTCGCCGGTGCGGGCGAGTCGGTGCGCGATCATCCCGATGGTGCCGAAGCTGCCGGAACGCAGGGCCCGGGCGGCGTGGTTGGGCGAGTACCCGAGCTGGTCCATCGCGGCGAGCACCCGGTCGCGGGTGGCGGGGCGGACGTTGTCCGCCCCGGTGGAGACCCGGGAGACGGTCTGCGCCGAGACCCCTGCCACCCGGGCGACGTCGGCGATGGAGGGCTTCGGGCGCGGGGAGGCGCTCGGCTCGGGCACGGCGGTGGACATGGGGCGATGGTAGCCGTGGTGACGTCACCATCCGAGCGTCCCCGACCGAATGGTGACGTCATCATTTCGTGACCTGTGGATCCCGGCGGTGCTGTTGACGCCGTTCGGCGGGCTGTGGCAGCGTGACGCCGCGCCGGATGTTGACGTCAACATCTGCCCCGAAGGAGTGGCTCACGTGACGCAGACCGTCCCATCCGCCCTGGCGGACCCCGCCGTGGCGGCCTCGACACGTCCCGGCCCCCGGCGTCGCGGCGTGGCCCGACGCTGGACCGGTTGGGGGTTCGTCGGGCCGTTCATGATCGTGTTCGCGCTGGTCTTCCTGGCGCCGATCGCCTATTCGATCTACCTCAGCCTGTTCCGGCAGCAGCTGGTCGGCGGCAACGCGTTCGTCGGACTGGAGAACTACAGCCGGGCGCTCAGCGACCCGCAGCTCTGGTCGGCGGCCGGGCGGGTGTCCCTGTTCCTCGTGGTGCAGGTGCCGATCATGCTCGGCATCGCGCTGCTGGTGGCCCTGGCCATCGACTCCGGGCGGTTGTACGGCAGCGGGTTCTTCCGGATCTCGATCTTCCTGCCCTACGCGGTCCCCGCCGTGGTCGCCACTCTGATGTGGGGCTTCATGTACGGCACCCGGTTCGGCCTGATCGGGAACATCAACGACGCGTTCGGGATCAGCCTGCCGAACCCGCTGTCACCGGACCTGGTGCTGGCCTCGATCGGCAACATCGTGACCTGGGAGTTCGTCGGCTACAACATGCTGATCTTCTACTCGGCGCTCCGGGTCATCCCGCACAGCCTGTACGAGGCGGCGGAGATCGACGGCGCCGGGCAGTGGCGGATCATCTCCGCGATCAAGCTCCCGGCGATCCGCGGCGCGCTGGTGATCGCGACCATCTTCTCGATCATCGGGTCGTTCCAGCTGTTCAACGAGCCGAGCATCCTGCAGTCGCTGGCGCCCAACGCGATCACGACCTCCTTCACCCCGAACCTCTACGCCTACTCGCTGGGCTTCTCCGGCCAGCAGTACAACTACTCGGCGACCGTGGCGATCATCATGGGCCTGCTCACGATGGTCATCGCCTACGTCGTCCAGCTCCGCGGCATGCGGAAGGAAGCGTGACGATGAGCGCCACCGCCCTGCGCACCCCCAAGCTCCGCCCGGACAAGCCTCGCGCCCGGCGCAGCCCGCTGCTGACCGTGCTCACCGCGATCGTGCTGCTCTACAGCCTGGTCCCGCTGGCGTGGCTGCTGATCAACGCGACCAAGTCCCAGAACGCGCTCTTCGACTCGTTCGGCCTGTGGTTCAGCGGCGACTTCGCGCTGTTCAGCAACATCGCGGACACGCTCACCTACTCCGGCGGCATCTTCGTCCGCTGGCTGCTCAACACGATCCTGTACGTGGTGGTCGGCGCCGGGGGAGCCACCCTGCTCGCCGTGCTGGGCGGCTACGGACTGGCCAAGTTCCGGTTCCCGGGCAAGAAGGCGGTGTTCGCGACCGTGATCGGCGCGGTCGCCGTGCCCGGCACCGCTCTGGCGGTCCCGACCTTCCTGATGTTCAGCAAGATGGGGATCACCAACACCCCGTGGTCGGTGATCATCCCCTCGCTGATCTCCCCGTTCGGGCTGTACCTGATGTGGACCTTCGCGGCAGAGGCGATCCCGACCGAGCTGATGGAGGCCGCTCGGGTCGACGGCGCCAGCGAGGCCCGGACCTTCGGCCAGATCAGCCTGCCGCTGCTCGGCCCCGGCATCGTCACGGTGCTGCTGTTCACCATGGTCGCGACCTGGAACAACTACTTCCTGCCGCTGATCATGCTCAAGGACCCGGACTGGTATCCGCTCACCCTCGGCCTGAACGCGTGGAACGCGCAGGCCACCACCGCCGGTGGCCAGGCGATCTTCAACCTGGTGATCACCGGTGCGCTGCTCACGATCCTGCCGCTGATCGCCGCCTTCCTGCTGCTGCAGCGGTACTGGCAGTCCGGCCTGGCGGCCGGGTCCGTCAAGGAATGACACCCCACCCGCACTGCCCCCTTTCTGACAACGATGTGAGAGGACCCCTGTCATGACCCTTTCCACTCTCTGGCGCAGCGCCGCCGTGGTCGGCGCGCTCGCGCTCGGCCTCACCGCCTGCTCCGGCGGCTCCGACTCCGGCGGCGACTCCAGCGACTCGGCCGACGGCGGCTCGCTGACCGTCTGGGCCTGGGACAACACGGTCGAGCCGATCGCCGAGCAGTACATGGCGGAGAACCCGGACGTCACGATCGACGTGGTGAACGCCGGGACCGGCAACGACCAGTACACCGCGCTGCAGAACGCGGTCGCCGCGGGATCCGGAGTGCCGGACATCGCGCAGATCGAGTACTACGCGCTGCCGCAGTTCGCGCTCGGCGGCGCGCTCGCCGACCTGTCCGACCTGGGCGCCTCCGACCTGGACGGCACCTTCAGCCCCGGCCCGTGGAACGCGGTGCAGTCCGGCGGCGGGATCTACGGTCTGCCGGCCGACTCCGGGCCGATGGCGCTGTTCTACAACACCACGGTGTTCGAGAAGTACGGCATCGAGATCCCGACCACCTGGGACGAGTACGTCGCGGCCGCGCAGGCCCTGCACGCGGCCGACCCGAACGTCTACATCACCAACGACACCGGCGACGCGGGCTTCACCACCAGCATGATCTGGCAGGCCGGCGGTCAGCCGTACACCGTGGACGACACCGACGTCACGGTGGACTTCAGCGACGACGGCTCGCAGAAGTTCGCCGACCTGTGGCAGCAGCTGATCGACGACGACCTGCTCGCCCCGATCAGCTCCTGGTCCGACGAGTGGTACCAGGGCCTGGGCAACGGCACGATCGCCACCCTGACCATCGGCGCCTGGATGCCCGGCAACCTGGAGTCCGGCGTGGCGCAGGCCTCCGGGCAGTGGCGGGTGGCCCCGATGCCGCAGTGGGAGGCCGGGGACTCGGCCACCGCCGAGAACGGCGGCTCCGGCCTGTCGGTGACCGAGGCGTCGGCGAACAAGGAACTCGCCTACGACTTCCTGCACTACGCCACGGTCGGCGACGGCGTGGCCACCCGGATCGAGATGGGCGGCTTCCCGGCCACCACCGCCGACCTGCAGTCCGACGAGTTCCTGAACAAGGAGTTCGACTACTTCGGCGGCCAGAAGATCAACGAGGTGCTGTCCCAGTCGGCCGCGGACGTGGTCGAGGGCTGGCAGTACCTGCCGTACCAGGTGTACGCGAACAGCATCTTCAACGACACCGTCGGTCAGGCCTACGTCTCCGGCACCACGCTGAGCGAGGGGCTGGCCGACTGGCAGCAGAAGACCATCGACTACGGCAACGAGCAGGGCTTCACGGTCGACTGACCGCTGACGCCCAGGGGGCCGGCCGCCCGGGGAACGGCGGCCGGCCCCACCCCAGCCACACCGAGGAGCGAGACACCGATGGGCAGCAGGTTCGAGATCGGCGAGCGGGACTTCCTGCTGGACGGCGAGCCGTTCCAGGTCATCTCCGGTGCGCTGCACTACTTCCGGATCCACCCCGACCAGTGGGCGGACCGGATCCGGAAGGCCCGGTTGATGGGCCTGAACACGATCGAGACCTACGTCGCCTGGAACTTCCACGCGCCGCGGCCGGGGGAGTTCGACCTGACCGGGCAGCGCGACCTGGGCCGGTTCCTCGACCTGGTCGCCGCCGAGGGGCTGTACGCCATCGTCCGGCCGGGCCCGTACATCTGCGCGGAGTGGACCGGCGGCGGGCTGCCCGGCTGGCTGCTGGCGGACCCGGAGGTCGGGGTCCGGCGGCACGAGCCGCGCTACCTGACCGCCATCGCGGAGTACTACGACCAGCATCTGCCGTTGGTCGCCGGCCGGCAGATCACCCGCGGCGGTCCGGTGATCGCGGTCCAGGTGGAGAACGAGTACGGCGCCTACGGCGAGGACGCCGAGTACCTGCGCGCGCTGATCAAGCTGGTCCAGGGCCACGGGATCACGGTGCCGCTGCTCAGCTGCGACCAGGCCGACGACGTCATGCAGCAGCGCGGGTCGCTCCCGGAGCTGCACCGCACCATCACCTTCGGCTCCCGGGCGACCGAGCGGCTCGCGCTGCTCCGGCGCCACCAGCCGACCGGCCCGCTGATGTGCATGGAGTTCTGGAACGGCTGGTTCGACTCCTGGGGCCAGCACCACCACGTCGCGCCGCCGGAGACCAACGCGCAGGACCTGGACGACCTGTTGGCCCAGGGCGCGTCGGTGAACCTCTACATGTTCCACGGCGGCACGAACTTCGGCTTCACCAACGGTGCCAACGACAAGGGCACCTACCTGCCGATCACCACCAGCTACGACTACGACGCCCCGCTGGCCGAGCACGGTGCGCCGACCGCCAAGTACCACGCGATGCGGGAGGTGATCGCCCGGTACGCACCGGTGCCGGACGAACTGCCGGAGCCCGCACCCGCCGCCCCCGAGCTGGTGGTGCGACTGGACACCGCACAGTCCCTGCTGGACGCACTGGACGCCGGGTCGTTGGGGGAGCAGCGGGTCTGGGACCGGCTGCCGACCATGGACGACGCCGAGCAGTGGGACGGCCTGATCGCCTACCGCACCACGATCACCGCCGAGGACGCCGTCCTCACCGTGGGCGAGGTCCGCGACCGCGCGCTGGTGCTGCTGGACGGGGAACCGGTCGGGGTGCTGTCCCGGACCGCGCACGACCGCACGCTGCCACTGCCCCGCCGGGCGGGGGAGCTCACCGTCCTGGTCGAGGACCAGGGCCGGGTCAACTACGGACCCCGGATCGGGGAGCCCAAGGGGCTGATCGGCGGAGCGCGCACCGCGGTCCGGGAGCTGACCGACTGGCTGACGGTGTCGTTGCGGCTGGACTCGTTGAGCCCCGAGCTGCTGGGCGGCCTCGCTCCGGTCCCGGACGCGCCCCTCGCCGGGCCGGTCCTGGTCCGGGGCGTCTTCGACACCGTCGCCGGGGCGGATCACTTCCTGCGCACCGACGGGTGGGGGAAGGGGCTGGTCTGGGTGAACGGGTTCCTGCTCGGACGGTACTGGTCCGCCTCCCCGACCGGGACGATGTACGTGCCCGGGCCGCTGCTGCGGGCCGAGGGGAACGAGATCGTGCTGGTGGAGCTGCACGGGACGGCGGCACCGCGGGTCGCTTTCGTGGCCGGGCCGGACCTGGGCTCCAGCGAGGAGTGACCGGAGGCGACCGCCCCGAACTCCCGATCGGGGTTCCGGGGCGGTCGCCGACGGGGGTCAGCCCGCGACCGGGCTCCGCTCCGCGAGGCGCGCGAGCAGCCCGGCGACCACGGTCGCGGAACGGTCCGCGGCGTCGTCGACGTGGGTGAGGAAGTCGTCCGCGCCCGCGGGGCCGCACAGGTCGGAGATCCCGCGCACCGCCAGGAAGGGCACGCCGTAGACGTGCGCGACCTGCGCCAGGGCGGTGGTCTCCATGTCGGTGGACAGCCCGGACGGGAACTGCTCCCGCACCGGTCCGACCAGCGACGCGTCCACGAACTGGTCCCCGGAGAGCATCAGCCCGGTCCGCAGGGTCAGGTCGCCGACCTCGGCGGCCAGGGCGGCGCGGCGCAGCTCCGGGTCCCCGGTGTAGACCGCGGGCATGCCCGGCACCTGGCCGAGCGCGTAGCCGAACGCCCGGGCGTCCGCCCCGGTGAACAGGTGCTCGGTGCCGATCACGACCTCGCCGACGTGCACCCCGGCCTGCACTCCGCCGGCGGTCCCGGCGGAGAGCAGCACGGCGTCCTGGTTCCCGGCCGCGTTCACCAGCACCAGGGCGGCGGAGGCGGCCGAGGCGGCGTTCGCCAGGCCGATCCCGCCGCGCACCAGCAGCACCGGCACGCCGCCGAGCTCGATCTCGTGGTGCTCGGCACCGCCGACGGTGACCGGCTCGGCGATGTGGTCCGCCCGTTCCAGGAACGGGGCGGCCTCGTCCGGCATCGCGACCGCGACTACGGCGCGCACATGGGTCAGGCTCATGCGGTGACCTGGCTCCACTCGCCGCGGTGGGCGAGGAAGGTCGTCGCCGCCTCCTGCGCGCCGGTCAGGGTGTGGTTCGCGCCCCAGCCGCACTGGACCTCGTTGGCGGCGGGGACCTCGGTGGCGGTGGTGATGTCCTGGAGGGTCGACGCGACCAGCTCCTCGACCTCCTCCTGGGCCCACTCGCCCTGCAGGATCAGGTAGAACCCGGTCTGGCAGCCCATCGGGGAGAAGTCGATCACCCGGTCGGAGTGGTTGCGGGAGTGCTCGGCGAACATGTGCTCCAGGGAGTGCACCACCGGCATCTCCAGGTGGGCCTGGTTCGGCTGCGCGAAGCGCACGTCGAACTTGCTGATCACGTCACCGGCCGGCAGCACCTTCTTGTCCGCGAGCCGGATGTACGGCGCGACGACGGTGCGGTGGTCCAGGTTGAACGACTCGACGTTCATGCGGGGCTGGTTCACGGTGGGATTCCTCTGCTCGGGACTGACCGATCCATTGTGCAGCGTGCGGACCTGCGGCGGCATTCCCGGTCCATGCGCGTGCCCGATCAGCCCCATGCGTGCGCCCGATCAGCCGAACCGCGCCGCCCGTCGGGGCCGGGGCCGGTCGCGGCCGCCCGTCCGGTGCTCGACCAGCTCCAGCAGCCGGACCACCCGGCCCCGGTGCGGCGCCCACGGCGACAGGGCGGCCAGCACCTCGTCCTGCTCGACCCGGCGACCGACCGCCGCGCCGACGAGTCGTGGCAGGTGCAGGTCTCCGACCGACACCGCGTCCGGGTCGCCGAGCACCCGGCGGGCGACCTCCGCGGCGGTCCAGACCCCGATCCCCGGGACCACGCACATCCGGCGGGTCAGCTCCGCGGTCGACCCCAGGTCCACCGCCTGCTCCAGCCGGGCCGCCACCGAGGCGACCCGGCGGATCGCACCGGTCCGGGCGCCGTCCACCCCGGCACGCCGCCAGTCCCAGACCGGGACCTCCCGCCAGCCCGCGGCGTCCGGCGGCACCCGCATCCCCTCCGGCGCCGGTCCGGGCGCGATCGTCCCGTGCCGCCGGACGAGGAACCGCCAGGCGGAGTGGGCGTCGACGGAGACCACGCGCTGCTCCAGGACGGCGGGCACCAACGCACCGAACAGGTCCAGGCTGCGGGTCATCCGCAGGCCCGGCATGCTCCGCGCGGCACGGTGCAGGCCCAGGTGACCGGCCGGGTCGAAGGTGCGCGGGTCGTCGTGCCGGCCGAGCAGGTCGGGCAGGGTGTCCAGCACCCGGGCGGCGCCGGGGCCCCAGGCGGTGCCGGTGACCTCGTCCGGGACCGCGGTCAGTCGCAGGGTGGCCGGGCCGTCCGTGGTGCGCACGGTGCGCCAGATCGCGCCGTCGGCGGTGCGCTGGAACGCCGGGTCGCCGCCGCCACGGCGCAGGGCGAGCAGCGTCAGCCGGAGGTCGAGCGGACCCTCCGGCCGGTGACGGCGGGACAGCGGTCCCCCGGATGACACGGACACGGGGCCAGGATGCCGGACGCCGCCCACACCGGGGACATCGCGCAGGTCAGGCGGCCCGCTCGGCCAGGTTCTGCCGCACCCAGCCGAACATCCGGGTCAGGTAGAGCTCGCGCGGGGCGTCCGCGGACAGGGTCAGGTCGTGGATCCCGCCGGGGACGCGGAGCTCGGTCACGTCGGGCCCGAGCCGGGGGCTGCGCGCCCAGATCTGGCGCACGTCCAGCACGGTGTCCTGCGCGTCCAGCAGCGGGTTGTCCAACCGGTTCGGGCCGGACTCCGCCGCGGTGGCGACCAGCACCGGCGCGTCGATCCCGAGTCCGCGGGCGAGTCGTGCCTGGCCACGCCGGACCGCCCGCAGCCAGCCCGCGCGGACCGGGAACCCGTCCGGCGGCTTGAGGCCCAGGTCGTAGTCCCAGCGACCGCCGTGGTCACGATGCAGGTGGTACGAGTACGCCGACGGGCCGTCCGCGATCACCCGGTCCCGGTCCAGCGGCCCCAGGGTGTCCAGCACCCAGGTCGAGACCACCCGCTGGAACCAGCGGGCGTTCAGGTCGAACCACGGGCTGTCCAGCACCAGCGCGTCCACCGCCTCCCGTCCCGCGGGGCTGGCCGACCACAAGGCGGCGGTCAACCCGCCGGTGGAGTGCCCGTGCAGCACCACGCGGTCGTGGCCCAGCGAGCGCAGCCACCGGGTCGCCAGGGCCAGGTCCACCCGGTACTCGGCCAGGTCGTCCACCACGTGCGCCAGCTGGCCCGGACGCCAGGACCGGCCGCAGCGCCGCAGGTCCAGCGCGTAGAACGCCAGCCCCGTGTCGGCCGCGGCCCGGGCCAGGTGGGTCTGGAAGAAGTAGTCGTTGAAGCCGTGCACGTGCAGCATCGCCGCCCCGGCGTCCTGCGCACCGTGCCGGACCAGGGTGGCCACCAGCTCCGGATCGCGGACCGAGACGGGCAGGGTGGCCTGCTGCCACCCGTCGCCGAGCGGGTCCGGCCGCCACTCCAGGCTCACGCGGCGGCCCGGGGACGCACCGCGAGCAGCAGCCCGCACCCGATCGCGATCACCAGCACGATGCCCAGGATGCCCCACCGCTGACTGCCGGACACACCCACCGCCACCGAGAACGCCAGCGGGGACAGGAAGCTCGCCGCCCGCCCGGTGGTGGCGTACAACCCGAACATCGCGCTCTCCCGCCCCGCCGGGGTGACCCGCAGCAGCAGGCTCCGGCTCGCGGACTGCGCCGGTCCGACGAACAGGCAGAGCAGCAGGCCGCACACCCAGAACGCCGACTGGCCGACGTCCGCCAGCGCGAAGGTCGCGATCCCGGTGAGCACCAGGCCGACCAGGGCGGCCAGCACGATCCGGCGCGAGCCCAGCACGTCGTCCCACCGCCCGCAGGCCAGCGTCGCGACCCCCGCCACCACGTTCGCCGCCACCGCGAAGACCAGCACCCCGGAGGCGCTGAACCCGAACGTCCCGGAGGCGATCACCGCGCCGAAGGTGAACACGCCGGTCAGCCCGTCCCGGTACACCGCGCTCGCCAGCAGGAAGCCGACCGTCCCGCGCAGGCCGCCCGCCTCCCGCCACAGCGCGCGCAGATCCCCGGCCACCCGGCGGTAGCTCTCGATCAGCCCGACCCTCGGCGCCCCGGCCACCACGCCGGGCTCCGGCACCGCGATCAGGACCGGCACCGCGAACACGCCGAACCAGACCGCCGACGCCAGCACGGCCGCCCGGATGTTCGCGCCGCCCTCCGCGGTCACCCCGAACCAGCCGACCTCCGGCTGCACGAACCCGACCAGCAGCACCGCCAGCAGCACGATCCCGCCCAGGTACCCCGCGCCCCAGCCCAGGCCGCTGACCCGGCCGACCGTCGCCGGGGTGGACACGGTGGACAGCAGCGCGTTGTAGTGCACCGACGCCAGCTCGAAGGTCACGGTGCCCACCGCGAGCAGGGCGATCCCGGCCAGCAGGTTCGCGGTCAGGGCGTCGGGGTCCGGCACGATCAGCGCCATCGCCGCGCAGGCCAGCACGGTCAGGCCGGTGTGCCAGGCGAGCGCCCGCCGCCGGTGTCCGGTGCCGTCCGCCCGGCGGCCCAGCGCGGGGGCCAGCACCGCGACCAGGACGCCGGCCGCGGTCAGCCCCCAGCCCAGCCAGGACGAGTGCCGGGCCAGCTCACGGTCCAGCGCGTCCCCGGACAGTCCCGGTGCGGCGAAGGCGTCGCTGGTCAGCCAGCGGGTGAAGACGAAGGTGGTCACCACCGCGTTGAACGCCGCGGACCCCCAGTCCCAGGCGGCCCAGGCCGCGACCCGGCGGCGGGGGATGGCGGGGGCGTCGGCGACTGCTGCTTCAGGGGACACGGCCATGGTGTACCGCCTCCGTCCGTCCGGCCGGTGAACAGCGGATGGCTGACCGGTGCGGTTGCTGGGCCAGGCTGCGCTGCCTAGCGTCGGCGATCATGGCAGGCCAGGTCCGCATCGGCATCTCCGGCTGGCGGTATGCGCCGTGGCGCGGCGAGTTCTACCCGCCCGGGCTGCCACAGCGCGCCGAGCTGGCGTACGCCGCCGAGCGGATGACCGCGATCGAGATCAACGGCTCGTTCTACGCCCTGCAGAAGCCCGCGTCCTACCGGCAGTGGCTGACCCAGGTGCCGCCGGGCTTCCGGTTCAGCGTCAAGGGCCCGCGCTTCATCACCCACCTGAAGAAGCTGGCGGACGCGCGCACCCCGCTGGCCAACTTCTTCGCCTCCGGGGTGCTCGCGCTCGGACCCGCCCTCGGGCCGGTGCTCTGGCAGCTTCCGCCGAGTCTGGGCTACCACCCGGAGCGGCTGCGCGCCTTCGCGGCCGACCTGCCCCGGACCACCGTCGAGGCCGCCGCCCTGGCCCGGGAGCACGACGAGCGGCTCGACGGCGAGGGCCGTGCGTGGATCGAGACCGAGGCGGACCGGCCGCTGCGGCACGTGATCGAGGTCCGGCACGACTCGTTCCGGACACTGGAGTTCCCTGCCCTGCTGCGGGAGCTCGGTCTCGGGCTCGTGGTCGCCGACACCGCCGGACGGTGGCCCTACCTGGAGGACGTCACCGCCGACCTGGTCTACGTCCGGCTGCACGGCGACACCGAGCTGTACGCCTCCGGCTACGACGACCCGGCGCTGGACCGCTGGGCGGAGCGGGTGCGGTCGTGGTCCGGGCAGGGGCTGGACGTCTGGGCGTTCTTCGACAACGACACCAAGGTCCGCGCGCCCCGGGACGCCATGGCACTGATCGACCGGGCGGGACGCTAGCGCTCGCGGCCCCGCAGCCGGTCGATCTCCCGGCGCTCGCGCTTGGTCGGCCGCCCCGCACCCCGGTCGCGCTGTGCCGCCACCGCCACCTGCTCCCGGGGCGGCGGGGGCGGGGTGTCGTCGCGGAAGCACTGCACCGCCACCGCCGGACCGACCCGGCGCTCGATCACCGCGCGCACCACCACGATCCGCTCCGGGCCGTCACCGCGGACCCGGACCTCGTCCCCGACCTTGACCCCGGTGGCGGGTTTGGCGCGCTCCCCGTTGACCTTGACGTGCCCGGCACGGCACGCGCTCGCCGCGGCCGCCCGGGTCCTGGTCAGCCGCACCGCCCACACCCACCGGTCCACCCGGGTGCTGGGCGGTCCCGGCGGCACGGCGGGGACGGGCGGTGTGCTCTGGGTCATCGGGCCTCGGCCAGCAGCTCCGCCGCGTCGTGGCCACCCGCTCCGGCGCCGGAGGCCGCCGCCTGCTCGACCCGGCGCAGCAGCACCGCGTTCACCGGGGTCGGCACCCCGTGCAACCGACCCAGCAGCACGACCTCGCCGTTCAGCCAGTTCACCTCCACCGAGCCCGCGCCGCGCTGCAACGACTGCCAGGTCGACCCGCCGCCGCGCGGCTGCCCCGGCAGGTCCACCAGCGTGTAGCCCTCCCGGGCGGCGGCCTGCTCGTCCTCACCGGTCCAGGCGATCCCGGCGGCGGTCAGCACCCGCTCCGCCTCCCCGGTGGCGGCCGTCAGCAGCTCACGCGCGGCGTCGTTGCCGCGCAGCGGACCGCACAGCGCCTCGACCGCGTTCCCCAGGTTCGACAGCAGCTTGGCGTACTTCCAGGCCAGCACGTCCGGCACCACCGGCGCCCGGAACCCCGCGGCGGTCAGGTCCTCCGAGACCGTTGCGAGATCGCCGTCGGTGGGATCGCCCACCGGCACCGTCCCGAGCGTCAGCACCCCGGCGACCGGCGCACCGGCCGCGGAGACCCGGCCCGGCTCCAGGAACGTCGCGGGCAGCCAGACGCACATCCCCGCCACCCGGTCGAACCGCCGCAGCGCGGTCCGCTCGTTGTCCACACCGTTCTGCGCCAGCACCAGCAGCAGCTCCCGCGCCGCCGTCCGCTCCGGGTCGCCGTCCACCGGCCGGTCCGCCCAGTCCGCCAGCGTCGCCGCCGTGTCCTGGCTCTTCACCGCCAGGACCAGCACGTCGCCGGTCCGGAGCTCCAGCTCCTGCGGCCCGCCCGCGGTCGGGGCGTGCAGCACCCGGGCGCCGGACGGTGTGGTCAGGTGCAGGCCCTGCTCGCGCAGCGCGGCCAGGTGCGCCCCCCGGGCGACCAGGAGCACCTCCTGTCCCGCCTCGTGCAGCAGCCCGCCGATGGTCCCGCCGACCGCGCCGGCGCCGATGATCACGTATCGCACGCAGGTCACGGTGCCACAGCGCCGGACCGCAGGACAGTCGTGCGGCGATCACGATCCCGGATGACGGCCTACGGTGGTCCCATGACTCACACCTCCCTCGTCGCCGTCACCGGCGGCCGCGTCGTCCCCGTGTCCGCACCCGTGATCGAGGGCGGCACCGTCCTGATCCGGGACGGGAAGATCGAGGCGGTCGGCGCCGACGTCGCTGTCCCCGCCGACGCCCGGGTGGTCGACGCCACCGGGAAGTGGGTGCTGCCCGGCTTCATCGAGTCGCACGGGCACGTCGGCATCCACGAGGAGGGCCTGGGCTGGGCCGGGAACGACACCAACGAGATGACCGGGCCGAACATGGCCGGGGTCCGTGCGCTGGACGCGATCGACATCGAGGACGAGGGCTTCCGGGACGCGCTGTCCGGCGGCATCACCTCGGTGGTGGTGAAGCCGGGCTCGGGCAACCCGATCGGCGGGCAGACCGTGGCGATCAAGACCTGGGGCGGCCGGACGGTCGACGAGCAGGTGATCTCGGCCGCGGTCAGCGTGAAGGCGGCGCTGGGCGAGAACCCGAAGCGGGTGTACGGGGACAAGAAGCAGACCCCCTCCACCCGGCTGGGCGTGGCCTACGTCATCCGGCAGGCGTTCACCGAGGCGCAGCACTACCGCGCCGCCAAGGCCGCGGCCGAGGCGAAGGGGGAGCCGTTCAAGGAGGACCTGACCCTGGACACCCTGGCCCGGGTGCTGGACGGCGAGCTGGTCTGGGACCAGCACACCCACCGCCACGACGACATCGCCACGGCGATCCGGCTGTCGGAGGAGTTCGGCTACCGGCTGGTCGTCAACCACGGCACCGAGGGCAACAAGATCGCCGACGTGTTGGCGGAGAAGGACATCCCGGTGATCTACGGACCGACCTTCACCTCCCGGTCCAAGGTCGAGCTGAAGGACCGTGCGGTCACGAACCTGGTCGACATGGTCAAGGCCGGCGTCCGGGTCGCGATCACCACCGACCACCCGGTGGTGCCGATCAACTTCCTGATCCACCAGGCCACGCTCGCGGTGAAGGACGGGCTGGCGCCGGAGGTGGCGATCGAGGCGCTGACCGTGAACCCGGCGTCGTTCCTGGGCCTGGACGGCCGGATCGGCGCACTGGAGCCGGGCCGGGACGGCGACGTCGTGGTGTGGTCGACCGACCCGCTGGACGTGCACGCCCGCGCCGAGCACGTGCTGATCGAGGGCCGGACGGTCTTCACCTGGTCCGAGGCCGAGGGCGCACGCACCGTGGAGCGGTCGGAGCGCTTCGCCGGCTGAGCGGTCCGGGAGCGGCGGGGCGGTGCGGGAGCGATCCTGTGCCGCCCCGCTCACGTTCATGGGCGACTCCCAGGAAAGCCCCAGCGCTTCTTCGGGTACGCGCCGTCTACTGAATGCCGTCGACGCCACTGGGGCGCCGTTCCGCAGGAGGTAGGAACCATGGAGCAGCAGCCGCAGGAGCCGCAGCAGCACAACCCGCAGCAGCCGTACGCCCCGCAGCAGCCCTCTGCCGCGCCGCAGCCGGTCGCCGTCCTGGAGACCACCCGGCCGCGTCGTCGCCGCACCGCCGTCGCGCTCTTCGCCTCCGGCGTGCTGTCCCTCGGGCTGATCGGCGGCGGGATGGGCCTCGGCGCCGCCCTGGCCCACAACGGCACCGACCTCACCGTGGCGCCCAGCACCGACACCGGGACCGACACCCAGCAGGGCACCACCCAGGACCAGCTGCCGAGCTACGGCTCCTTCGGTCAGCAGACGGCGCCCGGCCAGCAGGGGCAGCAGGACCAGCAGTCCCAGGGCTCCACCTCCGGCAGCAGCTCGCTGGACGTGACCGAGGCAACCGCCGAGCAGTCCCAGGGCGTCGTCCTGATCAACACGGTGCTGGGCTACGCCTCCGCGGAGGCCGCGGGCTCGGGCATCGTGATGACCTCGGACGGCCTGATCCTGACCAACAACCACGTGATCGAGGGCTCGACCGAGATCACCGTCACCGTGCCGGAGACCGGCGCGACCTACACCGCCACGGTGGTCGGCACCGACGCCACCGCGGACATCGCGGTGCTGCAGTTGCAGGACGCCTCCGGTCTGACCACCGCCACGGTGGACGACGACGGCGACCCCGCGGTGGGCGACACCGTCACCGCGGTGGGCAACGCCGAGGGCGGCGGCACCCTGATGGCCGCCAGCGGCGCGGTCACCGCGCTGGAGCAGTCGATCACCACCCAGTCCGAGGGCGTGTCCGCGGGCGAGTCGCTGACCAACCTGATCCAGGTGGACGCCGACGTGGTCTCCGGTGACTCCGGCGGCGCGCTGCTGGACGACGAGGGCGAGGTCGTCGGCATCACCACCGCGGCGTCCTCCGGCTCCTCGGACATCACCGGGTACGCGATCCCGATCGAGGACGCGCTGACGGTGGCCAAGCAGATCGTCTCCGGCGAGGCCTCCGACACCGTCACCATCGGCCTGCCGGCCTTCCTGGGCGTGCAGCTGTCGACGTCCAGCACCGGCCTGCCCGGTGCGACCGGGACGGGTGCCGTGCTCGGCGGCGTGATCGAGGACACCCCGGCCGCGGAGGCCGGTCTGGTCGCCGGTGACACCATCACCGCGGTGGACGGCACCACGGTGACCTCCGGCGACGAGCTGAGCGCCGCGCTGGCCGAGTACGCCCCCGGCGACCAGGTGACGCTGACCTGGACCACGGCGGCCGGTGCCACCCAGACCGCGACGGTGACCCTGATCGAGGGCCCCGCCGCCTGAGTCGGCCGGCCGGCGCCGGGCGACCTCCCTCCCCACGCCGTCCGTCCGTCGGACCCCGCACCCAGCCCCCGGGTGCGGGGTCCTCCCTCGTCCTCCGGCCTCGTGTCGGCAGAGTGCTTTACATCGATGTAGAACTGCGGCACAGTGAAGTCGCCGGGAGCCCCGGCCCCCGCCCCGCACCGTCGCGGCGCGGCTTCACCACGGAAGGACCCAGCGTGTCCGCACCCACCGCACGTCTCACCGTCGACCCCGCCCTGATCGTCTCGCCGGTCCGCCCGCGCACCTTCGGCTCCTTCGTCGAGCACCTGGGGCGCTGCGTCTACACCGGCATCCACGACCCGGCCCATCCCTCCGCCGACGCCGACGGCTTCCGCCAGGACGTGATCGACCTGGTCCGCGAGCTGGGTGTCACCACCGTCCGGTACCCGGGCGGCAACTTCGTCTCCGGCTATCGCTGGGAGGACGGTGTCGGGCCGCAGGAGGACCGTCCGGCCCGGCTCGACCTGGCGTGGCACTCGATGGAGCCCAACCGGGTCGGCACCGACGAGTTCATGCGCTGGGCGGCCAAGGCGGGGGTCGAGCCGATGATGGCGGTGAACCTGGGCACCAGGGGCGTGCTGGAGGCGGTCGACCTCCTCGACTACTGCAACGGCACCGCCCCGACCGCCCTGGCCGAGCAGCGCCGGGCCAACGGCGGCGAGCAGCCCTACGGCGTGCGGATGTGGTGCCTCGGGAACGAGATGGACGGTCCCTGGCAGACCGGGCACAAGACCGCCCACGAGTACGGCCGGATCGCCGCCGAGGCCGGTCGCGCGATGCGCCAGGTGGATCCGGGGCTGGAACTGGTCGCCTGCGGCTCCTCGGGCCCGACCATGGACACCTTCGGCGAGTGGGAACGCCAGGTGCTCACCGAGTGCTACGACCAGGTCGACTACATCTCGATCCACCGTTACTACGAGGAGACCGACGGCGACTTGGCCAGCTTCCTCGGCTCGGCGGTCGACATGGACGCCTTCATCGAGGACGTGGTGGCCACCGCCGACGGCGTGCGCGCCGCGCTCAAGCGGGAGAAGCGGATCCAGCTGTCCTTCGACGAGTGGAACGTCTGGTACCAGTCCCGCGCCGAGTCGATCGTGCCCTCCGGCGACGACTGGCCGGTCGCCCCGCCGCTGCTGGAGGACCAGTACAACGCCGCCGACGCGGTCGTGGTGGCCAACCTGCTGATCAGCCTGCTCCGGCACAACGACCGGGTGCACGCCGCCTGCCAGGCTCAGCTGGTGAACGTGATCGCCCCGATCATGACCGAGCCCGGCGGCCGGGCCTGGAAGCAGACGATCTTCCACCCGTTCGCCCAGATCGCCGCCCTGGCCACCGGCGAGGTGCTGGACGTGCGCCCGACCTCGATCACCTTCCCGACCGCCCAGCACGGGGAGGTCGCCGCGGTCGACGCGGTCGCGACCTGGGACGAGGCCGCCGGCACCGGGTCGGTGCTGGTGGTCAACCGGCACCCGGAGCAGGCCACCGGGCTGAGCGTCGACCTGTCCCGGTTCGGCGACGTGCGGATCACCGCGGCCACCACGCTGCATGCCGACGACCCCTACACCAGCAACACCGCGGACGACCCGGAGCGCGTGGTCCCGGTGGGTCGTGACGACGTGACGCTGGTCGACGGGGTGGTCTCGCTCGACCTGCCCGCGGTGTCGTTCTCCACCCTGGCGTTCAGCCGCTGAGACGACCGAGGGGCCCGACCGGACGTCCGGTCGGGCCCCTCGCGGGTGCGGGACTCAGCCGCGCAGCTCCAGGTACTTCGCGATCAGCGCCCGGGTGGACGGGTCCTGACCGGCCAGCGCGTCGGTGTCGCCCTCGACCGCCGGGGCGATCTCCAGCGCGAGCTTCTTGCCCAGCTCGACGCCCCACTGGTCGAAGGAGTCGATCCCCCAGACCACGCCCTGCACGAACGTGATGTGCTCGTAGAGCGCGATCAGCTGGCCCAGCACCGACGGGGTCAGCGCCGGGGCCAGGATCGAGGTGGTCGGTCGGTTGCCGGAGAACACCCGGGCCGGGACGATCTCCTCCGGGGTGCCCTCGGCCCGGACCTCGTCGGCGGTCTTGCCGAAGGCCAGCGCCTTGGTCTGCGCGAAGTAGTTCGCCAGGAACAGGGCGTGCACGTCGGTGCCGTCGTCCTTCAGCGGGTGGGCCGGGGTGGCCACCGCGATGAAGTCCGCCGGGATCAGCCGGGTGCCCTGGTGGATCAGCTGGTAGAACGCGTGCTGGCCGTTCGTGCCGGGCTCGCCCCAGAACACCTCACCGGTCTCGGTGGTGACCGGGGTGCCGTCCCAGCGGACCGACTTGCCGTTCGACTCCATGGTCAGCTGCTGCAGGTACGCCGGGAACCGGTGCAGGTACTGGGCGTAGGGCAGCACCGCGTGGGTGTGCGCGTCCAGGAAGTTGACGTACCAGACGTTCAGCAGGCCCATCAGCACCGGCACGTTCTGCGCGAACGGGGTGGTGCGGACGTGCTCGTCGACAGCGTGGAAGCCGGCCAGGAAGTCCGCGAAGCCCTCCGGGCCGATCGCGATCGCCAGCGAGGTGCCGATCGCCGAGTCCACCGAGTAGCGACCGCCGACCCAGTCCCAGAAGCCGAACGCGTTCTCGGGATCGATCCCGAAGGCGGCGACCTTGTCCAGCGCGGTCGACACCGCGACGAAGTGCTTCGCCACGGCGCCGGTGCGGGCGTCCTCGGTGTCCTCGATCGCCCCGGCGGCGGCGAGCTCGCGCCACAGCCAGTCCCGGGCCAGCCGGGCGTTCGTCAGGGTCTCCAGCGTGCCGAACGTCTTGGAGGCCACGATGAACAGCGTGGTGGCCGGGTCCAGGTCCTTGACCTTCTCCGCCAGGTCGGTCGGGTCGATGTTCGACACGAACCGCAGCTCCAGGCCGTCCTGGACGGAGGGCTTGAGCGCCTCGTAGGCCATCACGGGGCCGAGGTCGGACCCGCCGATGCCGATGTTCACCACGGTGGCGACCCGCTCGCCGGTCACGCCGGTCCACTCGCCGGAGCGCACCTTGTCCGCGAAGGCGTAGACCTTGGCCAGCACCTCGTGCACGTCGTGGTCGACGTCCTGGCCGTCCACGACCAGCCCCGGGGTCGCGTCCGCCGGACGGCGCAGCGCCGTGTGCAGCACCGCGCGGTCCTCGGTCACGTTGATGTGCTCACCGGCGAACATCGCGGCCAGGCGACCGGACAGGTCCACCTCGTCCGCGAGCCGGGTCAGCAGCTCCAGCGTCTCGTCCGTGATCAGGTTCTTGGACAGGTCGACGTGCAGGTCGCCGACCTGGCGGCTGAAGCGGGCGGCTCGCTCGGCGTCGGCGGCGAACCAGCCGCGCAGATCCGGGGTCAGCCCGTCGCGGTGCGCGGCCAGGGCGGTCCACGCGCCGGTGGTGGTCGCGTCGATGGGTGTGCTCACAGTTGTCCCTCTCGAGTGCACAGTGCGTCGGGGTCAACCGTAGTCGCGCCCGGGTGCGGTGTGCCCGGGACCGATCCCGGGCTGCGGGGCGGGCGAGGCGCACGACGGCGGCCGCGGAGCCCCAGAAGCCGGCCTCGGTGCGCGCTGGCGCCCGGACACGGCAGGCTGGGCGGGTGGACGCGATGCTGCTGTGCTGCGGATTGGTCACCCTGGACGTGACGCAGGTGGTGGAGGCCGTGCCCGGCCCGGACCAGAAGGTGGTCGCGGACGGGCTGGAGGTGACCTTCGGCGGCCCGGCGGCGAACGCGGCGGCGACGGCGGTGGCGCTGGGCGTGCCCACCCGGCTGGTGACCGCGATCGGCACCGGTGCGGTGGCCGACCTGGTACGGGCCGAACTGCGCGGCGCGGACGTCGCCGCGGTGGACCTGGCCGAGGGGCTGGACGCCCGGCCGCCGGTGTCGACGGTGCTGGTCACCCGGTCCACGGGGCAGCGCGCGGTCGCGTCGGTGAACGCGGTCGGGATGCCGGGTCTCACGGCACCGGACCGGGCGGTGCTGGACGGGGTGAGCGCGCTGCTGGTGGACGGGCACCACCTGGGTGCGGCGGTGCCGTTGGCGGCCGGGGCCCGGCGGCGGGGGATCCCGGTGGTGCTGGACGGCGGGTCGTGGAAGCCGGGACTGGGGGAGTTGCTCGCCCAGGTCGACCACGCGGTGCTGTCGGCGGACTTCGCGCTGCCGGACCCGGACCCGGACGGGGACGTGCTGGACGACGTGCTCGTGCGCTGGCCGGTGGTGTCGGCGGCGCGGTCGGCGGGCGCCGGCCCCGTCCGGCTGCGAGGACGGGAGGGTCCGCCGGTGGTGGTGGCGGTCGACACGGTCCGGGAGGTGGTGGACACCCTCGGTGCCGGCGACGTCCTGCACGGCGCGGTGGCGGCCGGACTGGCCCGGGGGAGCGGGATCGCCGACGCGCTCCGCGCCGGGGTCGAGGTGGCGACGCGATCGGTGCGGTACCCCGGCGCGCGGGGGTGGACGCGAGCCTGAGAGCCGGGTCCACCACCCAGTTCGTCGCGCGATGCACCCGGGGGGCGGTCGCGGAGCACTCAGGGAGCGTGCGGCGGGCACCGGGGGCACCGTTGCCCAGCTCGGAGCCACGACCTGCGGAAACGCGCGCGAAACGAGGTCCCGGGGTCAGATGTCGGCCCGGTGAATCCCCGGTCACGCTTCGGTCACGGTTGCCTGAACCCCTTGCGTCGTAGTTTGTAAGGAAGCTTCACTAACAAACATGACCACAGCGACGCGGTCGGCCGACCGCCCTGCTCCTCGGGGAGTCGGGCGGACCCTGCGACCCACCGGCAAAGTGCTCCCGGAGCACGGCCGCGCGCACAACCGCTCGCTGGTCCTGCAACACCTCTTCCACAACGGCCCGTCGTCCCGTGCCGACCTCGCCCGGAGCACCGGGCTGACCCGGGTGACGATCTCCGACCTGGTGTCCGTGCTGATCTCCGAGGGGTTGGTCGCCGAGCTCGGCATCCGTCCGGAGGGCCGGGTCGGCAAGCCCGCCACGCTGGTCGGGATGCGGACCGAGGACTTCCACGTGCTGGCGGTCGACCTGGCCGACGACGCCAGGCTGCGCGGCGCGGTGATGACTCTGACCGGCACCGTGGTCGCCCGCCGGTCCGCCTCGCTGGACGGCCGCACCGGCACCGCCGCGGTCACCGTGCTCGAGGACCTCTGCCGCGACCTGCTGTCCGACGGCGCGAGCCGGCCCGTGATCGGGATCGGGATCGGGTCGCCGGGCGTGATCGACCCGCGCGGCGTGGTGATCTCCGCGCCGAACCGGGCCTGGTACGACCTGCCGCTGGCCGCGGACCTGACCGCCACCCTGGGCGTGCCGGTCTACGTGGCCAACGACGCCAACACCCGCGCGCTGGGGGAGTACACCTACGGCGGTGCGGGGGGAGCGGGGCTGATGGTGGTCACGGTCGGACAGGGCGTCGGTGCCGGCATCGTGCTGGACGGCGTGCTGGTCCGTGGCCCGAACAGCGCCGCCGGGGAGATCGGCCACGTCACCGTGGTCGACGACCGCGATCTGCGGGCCGGCGACCCCGAACCGCTGCTGTGCGCCTGCGGGCGGCACGGCTGCCTGGAGACGCTGCTCTCCCTGTCCGCGCTGCGCCGGGCCACCACCGGCCGCGCGATCGAGGACTCCGACGCCGTGCTGGCGTCGGTGGGACGGAAGCTGGGCGTGGCCCTGGCCCCCGTCGTCAGTGCGCTGAACCTCTCCGAGGTCCTGCTCTCCGGCCCCCCGGAGCTGCTCGACGGACCGCTGAGGGACGCCGCGCTCGCCACCGTCCGGGACCGGACCATGCCCCTGATCGGGCAGGACCTGATCATCCGGACGGGCTCGTTGGACGAGGACGGGGCGCTGTCCGGCGCCGCCGCCCTGGTCCTGAACGGCCAGCTCGGAGTGACGTGACCACTCCGAGCCGGCCTTGTGCAGTGCTGGTTTCAACCCGGCGACGCCAACCGGCGCTCGCCTCGCATCTGGGAGGAACACCAACGTGAAGATCGTACGTATGGCGGCCGTCGGTGCGGCGGCGGCGCTCGCGCTGACCGCATGCTCGTCCGGTGGATCGGGTGGCGGCGAGAGCACCTCGAGTGGCGATGGCGCCACGGTCAAGGTGTGGCTCGTCGGCTCGGACACCCCCGACGAGGCCCGTGACTACCTGAAGACCACCTTCGAGGACGAGAACCCGGGCTCCACGCTCGTCATCGAGGAGCAGCAGTGGGACGGCCTGGTGGACAAGCTGTCCCAGGCGATGACCAGCGAGAAGACCTCGCCGCAGATCGTGGAGGTCGGCAACACCCAGTCGACGACCTTCACCTCCGCCGGCGCGTTCACCCCGCTGGACGACAAGTACGAGGAGCTGGGCGGCGACGACCTGCTCTCCGGCTTCGTGGACATCGGCACCTACGACGACACCCTGTACGCCGTGCCCTACTACGCGGGATCCCGGCTGGTCTTCTACTCGAAGTCCGCCTACGAGGCCGCCGGGGTCGAGGTCCCGACCACCCTCGACGAGTACATCGAGGACGGCAAGACGCTCAAGGCCGCGAACGCGGACACCGCCAACTACTCGGGCATCTGGTACCCCGGACAGGACTGGCGCAACGGCCTGCCGTTCATCTGGTCCGAGGGCGGCGACCTCGCGGTCGAGGAGGACGGTCAGTGGGTCGGGGCGATCAACACCCCCGAGTCGGTCGCCGGCCTGGAGAAGGTCCAGGACATCATGCTGAACGCGAACGGCGCCGCGCCGGACGCCAAGGAGACCGACCCGCAGATCCCGTGGTGCGCCGGTGAGGTCGCCACCCTGTCCGCTCCGGGCTGGGTGCAGGGCTCCCTGATCAGCGCGGACAACGGCGGCTGCCCGGACTCCGAGTCCGACATCGGCGTCTACGCCCTGCCGGGTGCCTCCGCCGACGAGACCGCTCCGGTGTTCCTCGGCGGCTCGAACATCGCCATCCCGGCCCAGGCCGCGAACCAGGACCTGGCCTACAAGGCGATGCAGATCATGCTCTCCGACGAGTACCAGACCATCCTGGCCAAGGCCGGTCTGACCCCGGCCAAGGTCTCGCTGGCCTCGGAGATGGGTGACACCCCGGTGGCCCAGGCCGCTGCCAAGGCCGCGGAGAACGTGAAGCTCACCCCGGTCGCACCGGGCTGGTCGAACGTGGAGTCCGACCTGATCATGGAGACCCTGTTCACCGAGCTCGCGCAGGGCAAGGACGTCCAGGAGGCGGCCGATACCGCGAACGACCAGATCACGGACGCACTGAACCGCTGATCACCGGTACCGCGGGGCCGTCGCGACGTCGACGGCCCCGCGGCACCCCCGCCGCTCGCCGTACCTCGCCCCAAGGACCGCCGATGTCTGTCTCCACCGCGCCGCCGCCGGCGCCACCCCGGGCCCCCAAGAAGCGCAGGATCCGTGACACCCGCGACCGCGGCGTCTCCTGGTCCGCGCTGGCCCTGCTCGTCCCCGCCGTCGCCGTGCTCGCCGTGTTCGTCGGGTACCCGCTGGTGCGGATGCTGATCTTCTCCTTCCAGGACTTCTCCCGGCAGAACAACCTGTTCTCCGGCAAGGCGCCGAACTGGGTCGGGTTCGACCAGTACCAGAAGGTGCTGACCGACGGTCAGTTCTGGGCGCTGATGGGCCGGTCCTTCGCGCTGATGGTCGTCCTGGTCGTGGCCACCATGACCCTGGGCATGCTGATCGCGCTGCTGATGAACCGGCTCGGCAAGGGCATGCGACTGCTGGTCAGCGTGGGCCTGCTGCTGGCCTGGGCGATGCCCGCCCTGACCTCCACCGTGATCTTCCAGTGGATGTTCGACACCTCCTACGGCGTCGTGAACTACGTCCTGACCACGATCGGGCTGGACTTCGACCGCTACGCCTGGCTCAGCCAGCCGCTGACCTTCTTCATGGTCGTGGTCTTCCTGGTCACCTGGCAGTCCGTCCCGTTCGTCGCCTTCACCCTGTTCGCGGGGCTGACCCAGGTGCCCGGCGAGGTGCTGGAGGCCGCGGAGCTGGACGGCGCCGGCCCGGTGCAGCGCTTCCGGCACGTCATCGTGCCGTTCATCAAGCCGGTGATCGCCGTGGTGCTCATGCTCCAGGTCATCTGGGACCTGCGGGTGTTCACCCAGGTGTACGCGCTGCGCCAGTCGTCGGCGGCGGCGAACACCGACGTGATCGGGACCTACATCTACCGCTACGGCGTGGCCCAGGGGAACTACTCCGAGGCCAGCGCGATCGCGGTGATCTTCGCGCTCATCATGCTCGGCCTCGCCTTCTTCTACATCCGTTCGCTGCTCCGGAACGAGGACGTGTGATGAGCACCGTCGACACCACCGCCCCGCTCGGCACCCGCCGGTCCACCGCCACCGACGCCGGGGCCGCCCGCAAGGCCGGCCGCACCACGCGCGGCAACCGGTCGCGCCGCGAGCGCCCGGGCTGGTTCCTGACCCTCTCGGCCGTCGTGGTCTTCCTGTGCTCGATCTTCCCGGTCTACTGGATGGTCAACAGCTCCTTCCTGCCGACCAACCGGATCCGCAGCACCACGCCGACGTTCTTCCCGGTCGACGGCACGTTCGAGAACTACCGGAAGATCTTCGCCGGGGAGACCAACTACCTGTTCGCCCCGGCGCTGCGGGTCAGCCTGCTGGTCGTGCTCGCCGTCCTGGTCGCCGCGCTCGTGTTCGGCTTCCTCGCCGCCCTCGCGGCCACCCGGTTCCGCTGGCGTGGCCGCAAGGTCTTCATCGTGACGATCCTCGCGGTCCAGATGATCCCGGGCGAGGCGATGATCATCTCGCTGTACTCCATGCTGCGGGATTGGAACCTGCTCGACCAGTTGTTCGGCCTGATCCTGGTCTACACCGCGTCGGTGCTGCCGTTCACGATCTGGACGCTGCGGGGCTTCGTCGCCGGTGTCCCGGCAGAGTTGGAGGAGGCCGCGCAGATCGACGGCTGCTCGAAGATCGGCGCCTTCGTACGGGTCACCTTCCCGTTGGTGGCGCCCGGTCTGATCTCGACCGGTGTGTTCGCGTTCATCCAGGCCTGGAACGAGTTCGTGCTCGCCCTGGTCGTGATGGAAAGCAACAAGACGTTGCCGATCTGGCTGCGCGCCCTGCAGGAAGCGACCAAGGGCACGGACTGGGGCACGGTGATGGCGGGCTCGACGCTGATCTCGATCCCGATCGTGATCTTCTTCCTCGTCGTCCAGGGGCGGATGACCTCGGGCATGGTCTCCGGAGCGGTGAAGGGCTGAACGTGAGAACCGACGACACCGGCTGGTCGGTGGGGCTGGACATCGGGGGGACCAAGACCCTCGCGGTGCTCCTCGACCCCACCGGCGCCCCCGGCGCCCAGGTCCGGCTGCCCACCGAGCGGGGTGCGGACGCCGTGGTGGACACCGCCGCGACCGCCGCCGCCGACCTGCTGGCCCGGGCCGACCTGGGAGCCGACCAGCTCACCGGGATCGGGATCGGTCTGCCCGGCATCGTGGACCCCGGCACCGGACGGGTCGAGCACGCGGTCAACCTGGGCATCGCCGCGGGCGTCCCGCTGGCCGACCTGGTCTCCCGGGCCCTGGACGGCCGGCTGAACGGGCGACGCGGCTCGGGGCCGGTCCCGGTCCGGCTGGAGAACGACCTGAACGCCGCGGCGCTCGGCGCGGCGCACCTGCGCGGTGACGACGACGGCGACTTGGCGTTCCTTGCGCTCGGCACCGGCCTGGCCGCCGGACTGGTGCTGGACGGCCGCCTGCACCGTGGGGCTGGCGGCGCCGCGGGCGAGATCGGCCACCTGATCTACCTGCCCGGGGGACGACCCTGCCCCTGTGGCCAGCACGGCTGCCTGGAGCAGTACGCCTCCGGATCCGCGCTGCGAGCGGCCTGGCCCGGCCCGGGGGACCGCCCCGCACCGGTCGCGCTGTTCGAGGCGGCGGCCGCGGGCGACCCGGCAGCCCTGGGTGTGCAGCAGGACTTCGCCGAGGCGGTGGCGACCGCGGTGCGGGTGCTGCTGCTGACCACCGACGTCGCCCACGTGGTGATCGGCGGCGGGGTGAGCGAACTGGGGGCTCCCCTGCTCCAGGTGGTGCGTGCCAGGCTGGACCACGCGGCCGGGACCTCACGGTTCCTGGCCTCGATGCGGATGGCGGAGCGGGTCGACCTCGCCCCGCGTGGAGTACCGGTGGGTGCCGTCGGCGCAGCGCTGGTCGGACGGAAGGAACCCTGATGGAGGTCATCATCGCCCCCGTGCCGGAACTGGCGCGGATCGCGGCCGATGCGGTGGAACGGGTGGTGCGCGCCGCGGACCACCCGGTGATCGGACTGGCGACCGGGTCCAGCCCGCTGGCCGTCTACGACGAGCTGGCGCGACGGCACACCGAGGAGGGGCTCTCCTTCGCCGGGGTGCAGGCGTTCATGCTCGACGAGTACGTCGGACTGCCCGCCGACCACCCGGAGCGGTACCGGAACGTGATCGACAAGGAGATCGCCTCCCGGATCGACATCGACCCCGCCGACGTGCACGGACCCGACGGCCTGGCCGAGGACATCCCCGCCGCCTGCGCCGCCTACGAGCAGGCCATCCTGGACGCGGGCGGCGTCGACGTGCAGATCCTCGGCATCGGCACCGACGGCCACGTCGCCTTCAACGAGCCCGGGTCCTCACTCGCGTCCCGGACCCGGATCAAGACCCTGACCCGGCAGACCCGCGAGGACAACGCCCGGTTCTTCGACGGCGACATCGACCAGGTGCCCGAGCACTGCCTCACCCAGGGACTGGCCACCATCATGTCCGCCCGCCACCTGGTCCTGCTGGCCATCGGCAAGGGCAAGGCCGAGGCGGTGCACCAGCTCGCCGAGGGCCCGGTCAGCGCGATGTGGCCCGGCACCGTCCTGCAGCACCACCCGCACGTCACCGTCCTGGTCGACGCCGCCGCCGCCAGCCGCCTGCAGCTCGCCAGCTACTACCGCGAGGCCTTCTCCGGCAAGCCCG
>NZ_JANZKP010000079.1 GCF_025642745.1 Cellulomonas sp. RIT-PI-Y | reverse complement strand
ACGGCCCGTGTGATGGCGGTGCAACGACCTAGCGGTGGCGCTGCAACGACCGAGCGGGCGGTCCAACGACCGGGCGATGGCGGGGCGACCGGTGCGACGGGCCGTGCAGAGCTCGTGCGGTGGCGAGGTGACAGCAGGGCGGGACGGCGATGCAGGCCGGCGGCGCGGCGGTGGCCACTCCCCCGGATGGCGGAACCCTCACGCGAGAGCCGAGTCGACCATCGGGCCGCCCCGACCCGCGTGACCTGCGGCTTCACGTGACGACCCGCCGCCCGATCCGTCCCCATTGTCCGTTTTCACCCGTTGGAACCTGTTTGGGACGAAATGCCCGGGCTAGCCTCCTCGCAGACGGCTCGACACCCCATCCCCAGTCCCGGACCCAGGAGCAGCCATGAGCACCCTCGCCCCGGCCGACATCCCCGTGGTGATCCTCTGCGGCGGGATGGGCACCCGACTGCGTGAGGCGTCGGAGAAGCTGCCCAAGCCGCTGGTGGACATCGGCGGCCGGCCGATCCTCTGGCACATCATGAAGACCTACAGCGAGCACGGCTTCCGCCGGTTCGTGCTGGCGCTCGGGTACAAGAGCGACCTGATCAAGCAGTACTTCCTCGACTACCGCCATCTGACCAGCGACTTCACGCTGCGCCTGGGCGGCGACGAGCAGCCGGTCTTCCACCAGACCTCGGGCACCGAGGACTGGGAAATCACCTTCGTCGAGACCGGGCTGACCACGGCCACCGCCGCGCGCATCCGCCGGGTGGCGGAGCACCTGGACGCCGACCGGTTCGCGCTGACCTACGGCGACGGCATCGGCGACGTGGACATCACCGGCGTCCTGGCCCATCACCAGAAGAACGGCCTGCTCGGCACCCTGACCGGCGTGCACCCGTCCAGCCGCTACGGCGAGATGCGGGTGGACGGGGAGACCGTCGTCGAGTTCAACGAGAAGCCGACCCTCGCGGACGGCTGGGTGAACGGCGGGTTCTTCGTCTTCGAGCGCGAGTTCGTGGACAAGTACCTGGACGACGACCCGGCGGTGATGCTCGAGAGCATCCCGCTGCAGCAGCTCGCCCGGGACCGGCAGCTGTCGGTCTTCGAGCACGAAGGATTCTGGATGGGGATGGACACCTTCCGGGACTGGACCGAACTGAACGGCCTGTGGGACACCGGCCGGGCACCGTGGAAGATCTGGGAGGACTGAGGTGCGCATCCTCGTCACCGGCACCGGGGGTTACCTCGGCAGCCTGCTCGCCCCGACGCTGATGGCCGAGGGCCACGACGTCACCGGCCTGGACACCGGCTACTACGCCGAGGGCTGGCTCTACCACGGGGTGCCCGCGATCCCGCGGACGCTCGTGAAGGACATCCGCGACATCACGCCGGCCGACCTGCTCGGCTACGACGCGGTGGTGCACATGGCGGAGCTGAGCAACGACCCGATCGGCGACCTGCTCGGCGAGGTCACCTACCGGATCAACCACGAGGGCTCGGTGACGCTGGCCGCCGCCGCCAAGGCCGCCGGGGTGCAGCGGTTCGTCTACATGTCGTCCTGCTCGGTCTACGGGGTGGCGGACGGCACCGTCGACGAGACCAGCCCGGTCGACCCGCAGACCGCCTACGCCCGGTGCAAGGCGCTGGTGGAGCGGGACGTCACCGCACTGGCCGACGACGCGTTCTCCCCCACCTTCCTGCGCAACGCCACCGCCTTCGGCGCCTCGCCCCGGCAGCGGTTCGACATCGTGCTGAACAACCTGGCCGGACTGGCCTGGACCACGCACCGGATCGCGATGACCTCGGACGGCACCCCGTGGCGGCCGCTGGTGCACGGGCTGGACATCGCCAAGGCGATCCGGGCCGTGCTGGCCGCACCGCGCGAGGCGATCCACACCCAGGTGCTGAACGTCGGGTCGGACGCCAACAACTACACCGTGCGCCAGATCGCGGAGACCGTGGGCGCGGAGTTCCCCGGCTGCGAGGTCAGCTTCGGCGACCCGAGCGCGGACAACCGCTCCTACCGGGTGTCCTTCGCCAAGATCCGCCGGGTGCTGCCCGGCTTCGACACCGACTGGGACGCCGCGTCGGGCGCGCGGCAGCTGCACACCGTCTTCCAGCAGATCCAGCTGGACGACGCGACCTTCACCGGTCGCGGGCACACCCGGCTGGCGCAGATCGAACACCTGCTCAAGACCGGGCAGCTCGACCCCGACCTGTTCTGGACGGTGACCCCGTGAAGTACACCCCGACCGCCGTGACCGGCGTGCAGCTGGTCGAGCTGGAGCTGCGCGAGGACGACCGGGGCTTCTTCGCCCGGACGTTCGACGTGACCGAGTTCGCCGCCCACGGGCTGGACACCGCCGTGGCGCAGGGCAATCTGTCGTTCAACCACGCCGCCGGCACCCTGCGGGGTCTGCACCGGCAGGTGCCGCCCTATGCCGAGGGCAAGCTGGTGCGCTGCACCCGCGGCGCGATCGTCGACGTGGCCGTGGACGTGCGGCCCGGGTCGCCGACCTTCGGTGAGCATGTGCTGGTCGAGCTGACCGCGGACAACCACCGCGCCCTGTTCATCCCGCCCTACGTGGCGCACGGCTACCAGACGCTGGTGGACGACACCGAGGTGTCGTACCAGGTCAGCGGCCCCTACGCGCCCGAGGGCGAGCAGTCGTTCCGCTGGGACGACCCGCTGTTCGGCATCCAGTGGCCGCTGCCGGTGTCGGTGATCTCGGCCAAGGACGCCGCCGCCCCGCTGATGCAGGGAGCCGTCCGGTGATCCTCGTCGACTCCCTGCTGACCGAGCGCCATCGATCGGGCCGCCCGATCCGGGTGGCGCTGGTCGGCGCCGGCTTCATGGGCCGCGGACTGGTGAACCAGATCGTGCACTCCACCCCGGGCATGGAGGTGACGGTGATCGTCGCCCGTCGTCCCGAGCAGGGGGTGCGGGCGTTCGCGGAGGCCGGGATCGACCGGGTCAGCCACGTCGACTCCGCCGCCGCCCTCGACCGGGCCACCCTGCCCGCCGTGACCCAGGACCACCTGGTCGCCGTGCAGTCCGACGTGGTGGACGTGGTGGTGGACGTGACCGGTGCGGTCGAGTACGGCGCCCGGGTGGCGCTGGACTGCTTCGAGCACGGCAAGCACCTGGTGCTGATGAACGCGGAGGTCGACGCGACGGTCGGCCCGGAGCTGGCCCGGCTCGCCGACAAGGCGGGCGTCGTCTACACCGGCTGCGACGGGGACCAGCCCGGCGTGCAGATGAACCTGCACCGGTTCGTCACCGGCCTGGGGCTGACCCCGCTGGTCGCCGGGAACATCAAGGGGCTGCAGGACGAGTACCGCACCCCGACCACCCAGCAGGCGTTCGCGGAGCGCTGGGGCCAGGACCCGCACATGGTGACCTCCTTCGCGGACGGCACCAAGGTGTCGGTGGAGCAGGCGCTGGTGGCGAACGCGACCGGGATGTCCGTGCACCGCCGCGGCATGCTCGGCCGGGACCACGACGGGCACGTCGACGAGCTCACCACGCGCTACGACGTGGACGAGCTGCGCGCGCTGGGCGGTGCGGTGGACTACGTGGTCGGCGCCAAGCCGGGTCCGGGCGTCTATATCCTGGCCACCCACGACGACCCGAAGCAGCGGCACTACCTGGAGCTGTACAAGCTCGGCACCGGGCCGCTCTACTCGTTCTACCAGCCCTACCACCTCTGCCACTTCGAGGTGCCGACCACGATCGCCCGGGCCGCGCTGCTCGGAGACGCCACCATCCGGCCGCTCGGCGCGCCGTCGGTGGAGGTCGTGACCACCGCCAAGACCGATCTGACCGCCGGCACCGTGCTGGACGCCCTGGGCGGGTACCACTACTACGGCCAGGCCGAGCGGGCCGACGTGACCCGGACCGAGCGGCTGCTGCCGGTCGGGGTCGCTGAGGGCTGCGTGCTGGTCCGGGACGTGCCGAAGGACGCGACGTTGACCTACGACGACGTCGAGCTGCCCGCCGGGCGCCTGGTGGACCGGCTGCGCGAGGACCAGAGGGCTATCGCATGACCCGTGCCCTGGCCTTCTACCTGCCGCAGTTCCACCCGGTCCCGGAGAACGACCAGTGGTGGGGACCCGGCTTCACCGAGTGGACCAACACGGTCAAGGCCCGGCCGCTGTTCCGGCGCCACGTGCAGCCGCATCTGCCCGCCGACCTGGGGTTCTACGACCTGCGGGTCCCGGAGACCCGGCACGCCCAGGGCGAGCTGGCGCAGGAGTACGGCATCGAGGCCTTCGTGTACTGGCACTACTGGTTCGGTCGCGGCAAGCGGATCCTGGAGCGCCCGTTCGCCGAGGTGCTGGCGAGCCGGGAGCCGTCGACGGGATTCGCCCTGGCGTGGGCGAACCAGACCTGGTCCGGGATCTGGCACGGCGCGGCGGACAAGGTCCTGCTGGAGCAGACCTACCCAGGCCCCGAGGACGACCAGGCGCACTTCGACACCGTGCTGCCCGCGTTCCGGGACGACCGCTACCTGCGGGTGGACGACCGGCCGGTGTTCTACGTCTTCCGTCCCGAGGAGCTGCCGGACCCGGCCGCCTGGGTCGACCGCTGGCAGGCGATGGCCCGCAAGGCCGGGCTGCCCGGGCTGTACCTGGTGGCTGAGGTCTCGGACCTGCTCGGCGCCGGTCCGCGGTTCGTGGACGTGGACGCGGCCGGGTTCGACTCCGGGGCGTACATGCGGATCCCGGCCCGGCGCTCGCCACGGGACGTGCTGCGGATGCGGGCGGGTCGCAAGCTGCTGCACCGCCCGGAGATCTACCCGCACGCGGCCGACTTCGGCGGCCTGCCGTCCGGGATCAGCGACCGGTTGCAGCCGGTGGTCTACCCGAACTGGGACAACACCCCGCGCTCGGGGCGCCGCGGTCTGGCGATCACCGGGTCGACGCCGGAGGTCTTCGCCCGGCACGTGGAGCAGGCCGCCGCGACGCTGGCCGACCGGCCCGCGCAGGAACGGCTGCTCTGGGTGAAGTCATGGAACGAGTGGGCCGAGGGCAACTACCTGGAGCCGGATCAGGAGTTCGGCCGCGGTTGGCTGGACGCGCTGCGCACCGGCCTGCGCGCGCACGCCCCGCAGTTGGAGGTGTCCCGTGGCTGACACCGAGGTCCAGCCGACCGCGGGCGGCGGCACGACCACCCGTCCGTTGCGGATCGCGATGATCAGCTACTACCTGCCCTCCGGCTCCAAGATCGGCGTCGGGTTCCAGGTGCACGAGCTGGCCTCCGAGCTGGCCCGGCGCGGACACACCGTCGACGTGTTCTCGGACTGCCCGCCGGTCCCCGGCGCGTCCTACGGGCACCGGCACGTGCGCATGTCCGGCAGCCTGCGCACCTTCCGGTTCGCCACCGCGCTGCGCCGCGAGGACTTCAGCTCCTACGACGTGCTGCACGCGCACGGCGACGACTACTGGCTCTGGCGCCGCCGGACCCGCGCCCACCTGCGCACCGTGCACGGCAGCTGCTTCGAGGAGGCCCGGCACATCCATGGTCTGAAGGAGAAGCTGCGGATGACCCTGCTCGGGATGAGCGAGGTGCTGGCCGCGCTGGTCGCCGACCGGGTGGTGGTGGTGTCCCCGCAGACCCGCCGGTGGGTGCCGCGCTCGCACGCGGTGGTGCCGAACGGAGTGGACATGTCGCGGTTCACCGCCCGGGACGCCACCCGCGCCGACCACCCGGTGATCCTGTTCGTCGGGACCTGGCACGGACGCAAGCGCGGCCGCGAGCTGGCCGAGCAGTTCCGGACCGTGGTCCGGCCCGCCGTCCCGGACGCCGAGCTGTGGCTGGTGAGCCGCGACGTGCCGGACGGGGCTGCGGGCACAGCGGGCGACGGTGTCAGGATTCTGGGCCGGCTGTCCGACGACGAGCTGGCCGAGGCCTACCGCCGGGCCTGGGTGTTCTGCCTGCCCTCCTCCTACGAGGGCTTCGGCATCCCCTACGCGGAGGCGATGGCCTCCGGGCTGCCGGTGGTCGCCACCCCGAACGTCGGCGCGCGCTACGTCTCCGACGACGGCCGCGCCGCGGTGCTGGCCGAGCTGCCCGATTTGGGGACGGCCCTGACCGCCGTCCTCACCGACCCCGACCGCCGTGCACGCCTGACCGCCGCCGGACTGGAACGGTCCCGCGTGTTCTCGCTGAGCGCGGTGGCCGACGCCTACGAACGGCTGTACGCCGACGCCTTGGAGAGCCGCTCATGACGGAGACGACCACACCTGCGATCCGCGCGGCGGGGGTGAGCAAGTACTACAAGATCGCCACCACCGACGATCAGCCGTCCACCGCCGCCGAGGCGATGCTCCACCGGCTGCGGCACCCGCTGAGCCGGGCCCAGTTCGAGGAGTTCCGGGCGCTGGACGACCTGGACTTCGAGCTCCCCTGGGGCTCCGCGGTCGGCATCCTGGGTCGCAACGGCGCCGGGAAGTCGACGCTGCTCAAGCTGCTCACCCGGGTGGCCGCACCCACCAAGGGCCGGATCGAGATCGGTGGCAGGGTCGGTTCCCTGCTGGAGGTCGGCACCGGCTTCCACCCGGAGCTGACCGGACGGGAGAACGTCTTCCTGAACGGCACGCTGCTCGGGATGCGCAAGGCGGAGATCCAGCGCCGCTTCGACGAGATCGTGGCGTTCTCCGGGGTGGAGAAGTTCCTGGACACCCCGGTCAAGCGCTACTCCTCCGGCATGTACGTGCGGCTGGCCTTCGCGGTCGCCGCGCACCTGGACACCGAGATCCTGGCCATCGACGAGGTGCTCGCGGTCGGTGACGCGGAGTTCCAGGCCAAGTGCATCGAGCGGATGCGCGCGGTCGCCGCCGAGGGGCGGACGGTGCTGTACGTCTCGCACCAGATCCAGACCGTCAAGGCGCTGTGCACCACCGCGCTCTACCTGGAGCACGGCACGCTCATGTACCACGGCGAGGTCGACGACGCGATCGAGCTCTACCAGACCAGCCGCGACCGGGCCTCGATGAGCCAGACCGACATCGACCGTCGTCCGGGCACCGGCGAGCTGCGGATCACCTCGGTGGAGATCTCCTCCCCGCTGTACCGCACCGTCGAACCGAAGACGATCGAGTTCACCGTGTCGTCCAACCCGGACTACATCGGCAAGTACTTCGTCTCCGCGCACATCAACGACCGCAACGGCAGCACCATCCTGCAGTGCGACTCCCGGGTCACCGGCCTCTGGCTGGACCCGGGCACCGAGCAGAAGGTCGCGCTGACCATCAAGGAACCCTGGCTCAAGCCCGGGGAGTACTCCGTCGACCTGTTCGTGTGCAGCTCCGGAGTCCTGGACTCCTTCGAGGGTGCGGGCCGGTTCGAGATCCACCCGGTGCTGCCCTACCCGCAGGCGGTCTCCGACGAGGGCCTGGACAACGGCCTCGTGCTCGCCGACTTCGACTACGAGAGGCGGTGACCGCTATGGCGTCGCGCACGATCACCATCACGCCCCCGGGCCGGCTCCCGTTGCCCGGCTGGCGCGAACTGTGGGAGGCCCGGGAGGTCTTCACCCGGTTCGGCATCCGCGACCTCAAACTGCGCTACCGGCAGACCGCGCTCGGCGTGATCTGGGTGGTGCTGCAGCCGCTGCTGAGCGCGGGCATCTTCTCCGTCGTGTTCGGGCAGATCGCCGACCTGTCCAGCGACGGCGTGCCCTACTTCGTGTTCTCGTTCGCCGGGATGCTGGCCTGGACGCTGTTCAACGGCATCGTCACCCGGTCCGCGCCCTCGCTGGTGAACAACCAGGCGCTGGTGTCCAAGGTGTTCTTCCCCCGGATGCTGGTACCGCTGTCCGCGGTGCTCAGCGTGCTGGTGGACTTCCTGGTCGCCGCCGCCCTGATGGTCGTGCTGCTGATCGCCTACGGGATCAACCCCGGCTGGGCGGTGCTGGCGCTGCCGGGCTGGATCCTGCTGGTGATCCTGCTCGGCTCCGGCATCGGCCTGCTGTGCTCGGCGCTGATGGTGCAGTTCCGCGACGTGGCCTACGTGGTGCCGTTCGCGATGCAGACGCTGCTGTACGCCAGCCCGCTGGCCTACTCGCTGAACTCGGTCGGGGAGAACATCCGCTGGCTGTTCGACATCAACCCGCTGACCTGGATCCTGGAGGGCTTCCGCTGGTCGCTGCTCGGTCTCGCCCAGCCCGCACCCTGGCAGATGATCGCCGCCGTCGCGGTCTCGCTCGGGGTGTTCGTCGCCGGGACCCTGGTGTTCTCGAAGATGGAACGCGGCTTCGCGGACGTGATCTGACATGACCACCCCCGATCCGGTGGAACGGCTGGCTCCCCCTGCGCCGGTCCACCCCGCGACCCGGCGACCGACCCCCGCACGGCGATGGGGCACGGTCGCCGGGTCGGTCGGACTCGTCGCCGCGCTGCTGGCCGGGACCGGCGTGGTGATCTGGCAGGGACAGAGCGGGCCCGGGGGCGGTGCGGCCGCAGCGGAGCCCGCCGCGGGGGACTTCGGCGCGCAGGTGTGCGGGGTCGCCGATCCGGACCGCTACGCCTCCCTGGCCACGGACGCCCCGGTGGCCCGGATCGACACCCTGGTGTCCGCGCTGGACGCGGTGCCCGGGTCGATGGCGGCCACTGACGACTACGTCGCGACGCTGACCGACGGCACCGTGGACCGGTGGACCGCGGACGGGGCGATCGTCGACGCGGTCGACGTGGGCGAGGCCGGCAGCTTCGCGCTGACCGCGGACGGGACCGTCCTCGCCGCCTCCTCCGACCCGGGGACGATCACCGGATGGCCGGTCTCCGGGTCGCGGAGCACCTGGACGGTGTCCGATCTGGACCGTGGGGACGTCCGGGCGGTGATCGGCTGGTCCGCGGGCACCGACGCGCTGGCCGCGGTCGCCTTCACCGGCTCCGACCGCCTCGCCCTCCTGCGTGCGGACGGCTCGGTCGACCCGGACGGACCGGCGATCGAGGTCGACTGGTACCCCCGTTACTACCCGTTGGACGACGGCGGCCTGGCCGTGATGAGCGACGCCGAGAGCGACCAGTCGTCGACGATCTCGCTCACCCGGTACGACGCCGACGGCACGGCCGGAGTGACGATCACCGGTCTGCTGAACACCGAGTCGTCGAACGGCCGGGCCGCCACCCTGGACCACCCGACCGGCGTGGTGACCGCGGCCGACGGCGGGATGCTGCTGGCCGGGCCCACCTGGCGCCTGGTCGAGGTCGGGCCGGACGGCGTGTGGCGGCGGATCGCCCTGTCCGGCGAGGGCCAGGGGTCGACGTTCACCTTCGCGGACTTGACCCCGGTGGTGCGCACCGACGCCGGGCTGCTGTACGTCTCCCCCGCGGAGGACGGCGGCTTCCAGCTCGACCGCGTCGCCGACGACCAGCTGGAGCTGCTGCTGGACGCGCCCGTGATCTGGGACCTGAACCACGCGTCGACGATGGACTCCCTGGGCTACGGCCTGGGTCTGAGCACCGACGCGGAGGACGACTACTTCCCGCCCGGTGACGATCCGGTGGTCCGCTTCGACGTCGCCGCGGGCTGGAGCGGTTCCGCCGACGACTACCAGCTGCGCTACCGGGTCACCGGTGATCCGACCCTGACCACCGGGAGCACCGAGGGCATTGTCGACCTCCCGGCGGACGGCGACTCCGTGCCGCTCGAGCTGCCCGCCGCGGACCCCGGCCCGTACGAGGTGCACGCCGAACTGGTCGAGCGTGCCACCGGGGAGGTCCGCACCGCGACCTGCCTGCGCTACGCGGTGGGCGCGCCGGGCGCGACGCTGGACCCGGCCGGGCTCGCCGACGGGGCGGACTGGGGTGGCGCCGGCCCGCTGCGCGGGGTGCAGCTCGCGGCCCAGCTCGGGATCGGCAGCCACCGGGTGCAGCTGAACTTCGGGGACCTGGTGCCGACCCCGGCCGCACCCGCGAGCGCCGCCGCCCTGAACCTCGACGCCCTGCCGGAGGGGCTGGCCGAGGCCGCCGCCGAGGCCGCCCGCACCGGCGTCCAGCTCTACGTCCAGGTCGGACAGGGCGGCGAGGCCGAGCAGGCCGCGATCACCGCCGGGACCTGGGGCGACTGGGTCCGGGTCATCGTCCAGGCGGTCCCGTCGGTGCACCTGTGGGCACCGTGGAACGAACCGAACAACACCGGCTTCGGCGACGGCGGGGAGTACGCCCGCCAGGTGCTGGCACCGTTCGCCGCCGGGGTCCGCGCCGCCGATCCGGCCGCCCGGGTGATCGGTGGCAACGCGCTCAACGTCGTGGTCGGCTGGTACCAGCAGCTGATCGCCGCGGGGGGCTGCGCGGACCTCGACATGGTCGGCATCCACCCGTACACCGGCTTCAACCGCTCCTGGCAGGAGGAGGGCTCCGACGGTCCGATCGGGCAGATCACCGCTCTGCGCGATGCCCTGGCCGCCGACCCCTCCTGCGCGGGCAAGGCGATCTGGGACACCGAGTCCGGCTGGTGGTCGGACGGCCCGGCGAACCACTGGCAGCAGGCGGAGGACGTGGCCCGGACCCGGATGCTGATGACCACCCTCGGGGTCGACGAGTGGACCTACTTCTTCAGCGAGGGCGGCTGGGGCGAGGGCGGGTTCTCCTGGTCGCTGGTGCAGGTCGGCTCGTTCGTGAAGCCGGGCGCCCTGGCGATGGCGACGGTGGACCGGATGCTGGCCGGCCGGAGCGCTCCGGAGACGATCGACACCGGGGACGGTGCCGTGACGGCGCTGTCGTACCCGGCGGGCACGGGCGCGTCGTCCACCGCCGGGGACGATCCGGGCGCCGGGGACCCGCTGCTCGCGCTGTGGGCCGCCGACGCGAGCACCACCGTCACCCTCTCCGCCGAGCGTGCCACCACCGCCACGGTGACCGACCTCTACGGCGGCACCAGCACTCTGGAGGTCGGACCGGAGGGCGTCGACCTGCCGGTCACCGGATCGCCGGTCTACCTGACCGCCGACACGGCGCTGGCGGTCACCGCCGACGAGCCCCTGCTGCCCGCCACCGACCTGCTGGCCGGGGGCACGGTCACGGTGTCCTCCTCCGCCGGTGTCGACCCGCAGGTCCTGATCTCCGCCGAGGGTGCGCAGGCCACCCCTTGGCAGGCCGGTGCCCGCACCGCCGACGGGCCGGACACCAGCCCGTGGGTCGAGGTCGCGCTGACCCGGCCGGCGGAGATCAGCCGGGTGACCGTCACCTCCGCCGGGATCCGGTGCTGTACGGCCGGGGTCCGGGCGTACACGGTCAGCGTCCGGACCGCCGACGGCGAGTGGCAGCAGGTCGGCGCCGTCGACGGCGCCTTCCTGGACCGCACCACCGCCGTGGACTTCGACCCGGTCACCGCCACCGCCGTCCGGGTCCAGGTGCCCGGCACCACCGCCCGTGGCGTGACCATCCCGGACCTCAACTACTCCGGCCAGTACGGCGGCCTGCTCCCGGCCTGGGAACCGGTCGCCACCG
>NZ_JANZKP010000078.1 GCF_025642745.1 Cellulomonas sp. RIT-PI-Y | reverse complement strand
CTGGGCGCCGCAGGAGGAGCAGCCGCGGACCGACGTCGTCGCCCCGCAGACCGACTGGTCCGCCCCGGCGCCGACCGTCGACGACCAGTCCTGGACCGTCACCCCCGGACCGGCACCGGTCGCCGACGCCGGGTGGGCCCCGCAGCCCGCCGCCGACCAGGGCTGGGCCGCCCGGTCCGCGCCCGACCAGACGTGGGCCCCGCAGGAGGCCGCCTGGGCTCCCGCCGAGCCGACGGCCGAGTCGGCGCCCTCGACCGCTGCTCCGGCCGCCCTGCCGACCCGGGTCCGCGCCGAGGTGCCCGCGCCGGTCGAGGACACCCCGACCGTGCCGGCCGCCGGTCAGCGCCGGGACATGAGCTCGTGGGCCTCGTCCTGGTCCGCCCGCGGCAGCGCCCCGACGCCGACGACCGTCGCGCCGGCGACCGCTGCACCGACGACCACCGCGGCGACCACCGGGTGGGCACCGCAGCAGGCCGAGTCCGATCTCAGCGCCGGGGCGTTCGGCGCCCAGGGCGCGTCCACGCTCGCCATGCGGGCCGACATCCAGGAGCAGGCGTTGAGCGAGCTGAGCCAGCTGTCCGCGTACCGACCGAAGTCGGTCGACCGGCCCGCCGCCTCCCTCGTCCGACGGACGCCCCACGCGGTGCCCGAGGCCCCGGAGATCGCACCGTCGGCCTCCTCGGCCCCGCGGGACGCCCAGGCGGTGCGCGACCGGCTCTCCAGCTTCCAGTCCGGCACCCGACGCGGGCGTCGCGCACTGGCGGACGGCGACGCGGACGACGCGGTCGCCCCGTCCACCGGCGATCTCATGACGGCCGCCCCGCGGCAGTCGTCCGCCACCCCGACCCCGCAGCCGTCGGCTGCCGTCCGCAAGGAGGATGCGTGACCACCCTCAGCACCGAGGCCGCCAACTTCGGCTGGCTGCTGGACAACTTCGTCCGGACCGTGCCCGGAACCCGGCACACGCTGGTGGTCTCCGCCGACGGTCTGCTGATGGCGATGTCCGAGCAGCTCGACCGGACCAACGGCGACCAGCTCGCGGCGATCGTCGCCGGGATGTCCAGCCTGACCCGCGGCGCCGCACGGCAGCTGCGCGCCGGGGACGTCCGGCAGTCGATCGTGGAGATGGACAACCTGTTCCTCTTCCTGATGAGCGTGTCCAACGGTTCGGTCCTGGCCGTGGTGGCCGACGCCACCTGCGACGTGGGCCTGATCGGCTACGAGATGGCGATGCTGGTCTCGCGCACCGAGGCCACGCTGACCCCGCAGCTGATCACCGAGATGCGCTCCTCCCTCCCCGTCGACGGCGCGACCCGCCCGGTCTGAGGCCCGAGATGAGCGAGAGCGAGTTCGAGACCCGCACGGTCCGGCCGTATGCCGTGACCGGCGGCCGGGTGCGCTCCGACCGGTCGGACTACCCGCTGGAGGCGCTCGTCGAGCTGCTTCCGGGCGGGGTGGCCGGTCAGGGCCTCACCCCGGAGAAGCGCGCCATCCTGCAGCACGCCTCGCACGGCTACATCTCGGTGGCCGAGCTGTCCGCGTTGCTGCACCTGCCCCTCGGCGTCGTCCGCGTCGTGGTGTCGGACCTGGTCGAGGCGGGGTTCGTGCGCGTGCACGGCTCCAGCCCGGTCGAGGTCCGCACCGGCCAGTCGCCCGCCCTGTCCCTCAGCGTGCTGGAGAGTGTTCTCAATGGCATTTCCGCCCTCTGACGCCGGCGCCGGAACGGTGGCGGCCGCAGCGCCCGCGATGCCCGCGGCCCGGACCGCCGGTCCCGGCGAGCAGCCCGGCGGCGCTCCGACGGTGGTCAAGATCGTCGTCGCCGGTGGCTTCGCGGTCGGCAAGACCACCTTCATCGGGTCGATCTCCGACATCGAGCCGCTGAACACCGAGGCGGCCATGACCGAGCACTCGGTCGGCATCGACGACGCCGGTGGCGTCTCGGACCGGAAGACCTCCACCACGGTGGCGATGGACTTCGGCCGGATCGCCCTGCCCGGGTCGCTGTGGCTGTACCTGTTCGGCACCCCCGGCCAGGACCGGTTCCTGTTCATGTGGGACGACCTGGTGCGCGGTGCGATCGGCGCTGTGGTCCTGGTCGACACCGACCGGCTGGACCAGTGCTTCCCCGCGGTGGATTACTTCGAGTCGCGCGGCATCCCGTTCGTGGTCGGTGTCAACTGCTTCGACGGCATCGCCAAGCACCGCCTGGAGGACGTCCGCGAGGCGCTGGCCATCCCGGACCACGTGCCGGTGCTCTACACCGACGCCCGGTCCCGGGACGCCACCAAGCAGAGCCTGATCCAGCTGGTGCAGCTGGCCATGCAGCGCCTGCGAGCGGCCTGACACCACTCACCGGCCCGCCGTCACCCCCTGGGTACGGCGGGCCGAGCCGTACCCCGGACCGCTCGCGCACCACCTACCCGGATAGGCTGCCGACGTGCGGGTCTACGCCGACGGTTCGGCGCTCGTCCGCTACCTGACAGGCGTTCCGCAGTCCGACGAGTGGAGCCGGTGGGCAGCGGAGCGGGAGTCGGACCTCCTCGTCACGTCGCTGTCCCTGAGCGAGCTGCGCGCCGCGGCCGCCGGGCACCCGGCGTCCGTCCGCATGCGTGCGCTCGACGTCGCGGACCGGTTGGAGGAGGTGCGCTACTTCGACCAGGCGCTGAAGCTCGCGTCGATGGTCACCGGGGTGCTGTCCTCGTTCGGCGCGCTGCACCTCGGGGTCGCCGCCGCCCACCCCGAGGTGGACACGATCGCCACCTACGACCCCCGGCTGGCGCAGGTGGCCCGGATGTACCACCTGACGGTGCTGGCCCCCGGGATGCCCGCGGGCTGGTCCGGCTGAGGCTCAGAGCACGAGCTGCAGTCGGCGGTCCGACACCCCGAGCGAGACGGTCTGCCCCCAGGTCGCGGTGAGCCGGTCGGCCTCCAGCCCGTCACCGAACACCACCAGTGCGTCGGACTCGACCACGACCTCCAGGCGCGCGCCGGCGGCGAGCAGTCCCGCGGTGTGGTCGGTGCCGGTGGTCGGCGACGGCCAGGCCTCGCGGACGAACCAGGCCAGGGTGTCCGCCGAGCTCGCGGGCAGCGGCGGCGCGTCGGCACGGCCGCGCGCGAGCGAGGTGGCCCAGCCGGTGGCCCCGGTGCCGGTGGTGATGACCAGCCCGGAGGAGGACTGCCGCTCGCCGCCGCCCTCGGGCAGGGTGAGCCGGTACCGCGCCGACTGGTGCGAGCGGTGCCCGACGAAGACGTCGTTCAGCGCCTCCAGTCCGGTGCCGTCGTCCAACGTCGCCCGGACCAGGGCCCTGGCCTCGATCGCCGCGGATCCGCCGGTCACCGCGTGCAACAGCCGGGCGACCCGCTCCGCCCGGTGCCGGACCAGCACCCCGGGATTGCGGCCCGGCTCCGGGTCGACGCCGATCACCGGCTGGCCGTCCAGGTATTTGGCCGTGTTCGCCACCAGTCCGTCCGGCCCGACCACCAGGCAGAGGTCGCCGGGATCGAAGGTGAACCGGTGCAGATCCCCCCGCTCGACCTCCCCGCGCCGCCAGTCCACCGGCACCGCCGACCGGGTCCGGGTCAACGCCTGGTCCAGCGCGTCGTGCCGCTCCTGGACCTCGCCCAGCGTCCGACCCCGGGTGCGCAGGAAGAACTCGACCTGACCGCGGGTGCCGTGCCGGTCGATCAGCTCCTCCAGCTCGCTGCGCCGGTGCACCAGCACGGCCCGGGGCGCCAGGCTCATCTCACTCGCCCCCCGGGGTGCGGGCACCGAGGGCGGCCAGCGCGCCGGTGAGCAGGTCCGGGGTCACCGTCAGCTGACCCACCTGCGGCAGGTGCGCGGCGAGCTCCTTGAGCGCCACCGCGATCAGCACCTCCTGCGGCACCTCAGCCTGGGCGGTGAGCAGGGCGCGCTGGGCGTCCGCGTCGGCCTGACCGCGCAGCCGGGTCGCGTCGGCGTCGGCGGCGGCGCTGACCGCGCGGCGCTCGGCCTGCGACCGGGTCTCGATCAGTGCCGCCGCCGCGGCCTCCTCCGCGCGGGACCGCGCGTTGGTGCCTTCCTGGAGCACCAGTTGCTGCTCGCGCCCCGCCAGCTCGATCCGGTTGCTCAGCTCGTTCTCCGCGATCGCCCGCTCCCGCTCGACGGCGAGCGCGCGGCGCTCGTAGGTGGACCGGTCGGCCTCCGACTGCGCGGACTCGCGGGCGGGCGTCTGCAACGCCCGTTCCAGGTCCGCGTCGGCACGCACCGAGCGGATCCGCGCGCCCAGGATCGTGATGCCGGTGGCGTGCACCCGGTCGTCGGCGAGCAGGGCGGCGGTGACCCGTTCCCGCAGTGGCCCGGTGCCGGAGGAGATCGCCTCGCGGAGCGTGACCCCGGCCAGTGCGTCCATCACGTGCCCGGCGGTCAGCTCGCCGAGCAGGTGGGCCACCTGCTCCAGGGGAGTGCCGTTCCAGGCCCCGTTGCGCGGGGAGATCGACAGGTCGAGCCGGGTGGCGGCCAGCTCGGGATCGGTGAACCGGTAGGACACCGTGACCTCCGCGGTGACCTCCTGCAGGTCGGCCGTCCGGGCGTGCGCGACCAGCGGCAGCTCGCGGTCGTCCAGCGGCACCTCGGACAGCACCGCGGTCAGCGGCCGGAACCAGAACGCCAGGCCGGCGCCGGAACGACGGACCGTGCCGCCGTGCAGCTGCACGATGTGCGACGTGGGCGCCGCCCGCAGGTGCCGCAGGAACGGGTAGTGCGTGATGGTGGCCATCGGAACCCTCCCAGATTTGTCGTCACCACGACGATAAGCCCGGAGGTGTTTGTCGTCAAGCTGACGAGATAGGCTCGCCGTCATGGACGTCCCCCGGTGCGCGGTCACGGTGGACCTGGTGGTGCTCACCATCCGGTCCGGGCGCCTGCACGTCCTGCTGGTGCGGCGTGGCGAGGACCCTTGGTGCGGCCGCTGGGCGCTGCCCGGCGGATTCGTGCGCCCGGACGAGGACCTGCACGACGCCGCCGAACGTGAGCTGGCCGAGGAGACCGGTGTCCGGCAGCCCGCCGCACACCTGGAACAGCTCGCCACCTACGGCGACCCGCGGCGCGATCCGCGGGCGCGGGTGGTGTCGGTCGCGCACCTGGTGCTGGCCCCGGATCTTCCCGAGCCCGCCGCCGGCACCGACGCGACCGAGGCGGCCTGGGTGCCGGTGGACGAGGTCGACGGACTCGCCTTCGACCACGACCGGATCCTCGCCGACGGACTCGACCGCGCCCGGGCCAAACTGGAGTACTCCCCGCTCGCCGCGGCGTTCTGCCCCCCGGAGTTCACCGTCGCCGAGCTCCGGGCGGTCTACGAGGCGGTGTGGGGGCGACCGCTCGACCCGCGCAACTTCCACCGCAAGGTCACCTCGGTGCCCGATCTGCTGGTCGACACCGGCGAGCGCCGATCCGAGGGCCGGGGCCGCCCCGCGGCGGTCTTCCGGCTGGGGGACGCGACCGTGATCCTCCCGCCGCTGTCCCGGGACTGACCCGAACCCGCTGGTAGTCTCACCGCGCACCGGGAGGGCTGGCTGAGCGGCCGAAAGCGACGGTCTTGAAAACCGTTGGGGCGGGACACCCCCGTCCTCGTGGGTTCGAATCCCACGCCCTCCGCCACCGGGCGGACGACGCCCGACATGCCTACGCTGAGCCTCGTCGGCCACGGTCGACGACGGGCAGGACTGGCGACAACGGGGTGGGTCCCACCCCGGACGCTGATCACGGCGGGATGCCGTCACCGCGCGGGCTCACGGCCCGCGGGACAGGCGCGGACGACGGGGCACGGCCGGTTCCGGTCCCGCCCTCCGCCATCGAACGACGGTGCTCGTCGTCGGAACCCCCTCCTGGCGACGGGCATCGTCATGTCCGGGGCCGCAGGGCCGTGGAACCCGCCCGGTTCCCCGTGGTACCACGCAGAGCCCGGGCGCCGACCGCGATCGGCGCGGGATGGTCGAGTCACCGACCCCCACCCGAACGGAGCCCGTCCCATGCGTGCCGTCGTCGCCCTGCTCACCGGGTGCCTCACCGCCCTGGCCCTGCTGCTCCCCGGCGCGGGCACCGCCGCGGCCGGGTCCCCGTCCTATCGCGTGGTCGACTCCCTGCGGATGCCGAACCAGACCAGCGACGTCGTGGCGGACCCGGACCGAGGGATCCTCTACGTGATGGTGCCGAACGCGCATCTGATCCGGATGATCGACGCGGACACGCTGACGACGATCGCGGACGTGCCGATCGGCGAGGGGACGCGGGTGGCGCGTCAGATGGCACTCGATCCGGTCAGCGGGCTGCTGGTCGTGACCGTGAGCCGGGTCGGCGTCGCCGACCCGGAGAGCCGGGTCGAGATGGTCGACCCCGACGCGGCGGCGGTGGTCGCCTCCGTGGCGGTGGGCTCCCATCTCTACGGTGTCACGGTCTCTGCGACGTCGCGGATCGCGTACGTCGGTTCCCCGTCGGGTCTCGCCGCACTCACCCTGATCGACCTGACCGACCCGCTCGCCCCCACGGTGCGCGGGACCATTCCCCTGCCGTTGTCCGCGGAGCGGGTGGTCGAGAGCCCGGACGGCACGCTGCTGTACGCGGTGGGCGAGAGCGCTGTCTGGGTCCTGGACCCGGCGACCGGCGACGTCCGGGCGACCTGGTCGGGGTTCAGGTCCGCGCACCAGGTGGCCTTCTCCACCTCGGGGGAGCGCGCCTTCGTCACCCAGCAGCTCGGGGCCGCGGCCGCCGTGGTCGACGTGGCCACGGGAACCCAGGTGGGGACCGTCGACCTGACGAACACCTACTACATGGCCGACGACGGCGACGGGACCGTCCTGATGACCGCACCGTTCCTCGCCGGCGGCACGGTCGGCCTGGTCGATGCCGGCACCGGCGAGCTGACCGGGACGCTGGCGGTCCCGAGTGCCTACCGGGTCGCGGTCGACGGCACACGCGGCCTCGCCGTCGTCAGCTCGATCGACTCGTCCGGTGTGGTGAGCGTGCTCCGGGCGGTGCGAGCGCCGCGGGTCGTCGACCAACCTGCGGACGTCACCGTCATGGTCGGGGAGCCGGCGGCGTTCACCGCCACTGCCACCGAGTCCGACGCGACCGGGTGGCAGCGCAGCGACGACGACGGCAGGACCTGGATCGACCTGCCCGGAGAGACCGGGACCGTACTCACTCTGCCGGTCACGGAGGCCGGCGACTCGGGCAGCCGGTTCCGGGCTGTGTTCACCAACGACGTGGGCAGCGTCGCGTCGGGCTCCGCGACGCTGACCGTGCTCCCGTCCGTGCCGGACCCGGTGGTCCCGGACCCCGTCGTCCCCGATCCGGTGGAGCCGGACCCGGCGGTCCCCGACGCAGTGGACCCGGGCACGGTCGACCCGGACGTGGTCGACCCGGTCACGGTGGACCCGGTCGTCGTCCCGGACGCGGCGCCGACCACGCCCTCGAACCAGATCCTCGCGCCGTCCCCGGAGCATCCGACCACGACCGCCCCGGAGCACGCCGGCATCCTCGCGATCACCGGTGTCCCGGCCCTGGCGGCCCTCGTGGTGGCTCTCGGACTGTCGCTCACCGGCGGGCTGATCCTGGTCGCCCGTCGCCGGAGGTCCTGACCGGCGGACGGCTGCGCCTCTCGCCACGACCCCGTACGGTCGTGGGCGATGGACATCGAGGCGATCCGGGGGGACATCACCGCCGAGCGGGTGGACGCGATCGTGAACGCCGCGAACTCCTCCCTGCTCGGCGGGGGCGGCGTCGACGGCGCGATCCACGCCGCCGCCGGGCCCGAGCTGCTGGCCGCCTGCCGTGCGCTGCGCCGGACCACGCTTCCGGACGGACTGCCGGTGGGGGCCGCGGTGGCGACCGGGGCGGGCGCGCTGCCCTGCCGGTGGGTGATCCACACCGTCGGCCCGAACGCGCACCGGGGGCAGACCGATCCGGCGCTGCTGCGCGCCTGCTTCCGGAACAGCCTGGACGAGGCGGCACGGATCGGGGCGCGCACGGTGGCGATGCCGGCGGTGTCCGCGGGCGTGTACGGCTGGGACCCCGCCGAGGTCGCGCGGGAAGCGGTCGCGGCGGTGCGGGACCGGACAGGCACGGACGTGGAGCTGGTGCGGTTCGTGCTGTTCTCCGATCCGGTGCTGGCGGTGTTCCGGGCGGCGCTCGACGACCCGGGCCGGTGAGCGGCCGGTCCCGCCTGTGGCCGGGTCCCGCCCGAGCCCGTAACGTCACCCTCAGTGCATCGACGCAGGTCGGGTGGGAGTTGGGGATGACGGGACCACAGCGGGCCGTGCGGGTGAGCATCGTCGAGGACGAGACGCTGCTCCTGGGGATGCTGGAACAGACCTTCCGGAACACGCCGGGCGTCCGGGTCGTGCACGCGTTGCCGGGGGTGACCGAGGCGCGGCTGGCCATCACGCGGGGCAGCACGGACGTGGCCCTGCTGGACATCAACCTGGCCGACGGCAACGGGATCGCGCTCGGCCTCCAGCTGGAGCGGATCGACCCGGACATCCGGATCGTCCTGCTGTCCAGCCACGACATGATGGGCGTCTTCACCACGGTGCAGGACGAGGTGAAGCACGCGTGGAGCTACCTGTCCAAGCGCTCCGCCTTCGCCCGGGACGTGCTGGTGCAGGCGGTGATCGCCACGTCGCAGGGCCGGGTGGTGCTCGACCCGCAGCTGGTGCAGCGCTCGGTGCCGCGGGCCGGGACCGACGTGGCCGACCTGACCGCCGGGCAGCTGCAGGTGCTGCGGCTGGTGGCCGAGGGGCTGTCCAACCAGGCGGTCGCCGACCGGCTGAACATCTCCCCGCGGTCGGTGGAGAGCCATCTGCTGGCGATCTACCGCCGACTGGAGATCGAGGGCGGCGACGCCAACCGCCGGGTGGCGGCGGTGCTGCGATTCCTGCGGGAGACCGGGCGGTCGTGGGCGCCCTGAGGCCCGCTCCGCGCGACGCGCTGCGGGCGGCGGCCGTCGTCGGTGTGGTCAATGCCGCGCTCTGGTCGATGCTGGTGGTGGCGGTCCGGGTGTCCTGGGATCCGGACGACGTGAACACCGTCGCTCAGGAGGCCGCGATCGGCGTGATCACCCTGGTCGGCGGCGTGCTGCTGGTCGCGGTGTGCTTGGTCGGCGAGCTGCCGAGCCGGCGACGTTCGATCCGGTTGATCGCGGTGCTGGCACTGTCCGTGGTCTTCGCGGCGCTGCGGACGGTGGTCGACCAGCGGGTGTTGCCGCTGGCCGGCGACACGCACAGTGAACTCCTGGTCCTGGGGATCAACACCCTGGCCTACCTGATGGTGGCCAGCCCGGCGATCCTGGTCAGTGCGCTGGTCGCTCGCCGTCAGGCGGAGCAGGAGGCCCGGGAGGCGGTGGAGGCGGACGAGGCGGAGCTGCGCCGCGACGTCTCCGAGCACCTGCACGGTGCGGTGCAGAACCGGCTGGTGCTGGTCGGCGCCGGCCTGGACCAGCTGGCGGCCGAGTCGGATCAGGAGGGCCGGCCCGAGCGGGCGGACGCGCTGCGGGCCTGGGCGCAGATGGTCGACACCGTGCGCGAGCAGGACGTCCGGGTGATCAGCCACCAGGTGTTCCCGACCGGCCTGGACCTCGGGCTGGCGCAGGCGCTGGGCCTGCTGCTGGACCGGCTGCCGACCTCGGTGGCGACCTCGTTCCACCTGGGGGAGGGCGTCCGTGAGCTGGATCAGGCGCTGCCGATCGCGGACCGGCTGATCGTGGCCGCGGTGATCGAGGAGGGGCTGACCAACGCGCTCAAACACGGGCACGCCACCCGGATCTCCCTCGATCTGTCGGTCGCGGACCGCGCGCTGGTGGCGACGCTCGACGACGACGGGGTCGGCCTGCCGACGGGCGGGACGACCGAGTCGGGTCTGCTGCGGCAGCGTGCCCGGCTCGAGCCGCGGGGCGGCCGGATCGTGCTCGGGAACGGTCCGGCGGGGACCCGCCTGCGGGTGGAACTGCCGATCGGCTGACCGGCCCCGGCCCGCACGCGCTCACGAGTCGCTGAACGACCAGTTCCGCAGACCGTCGCGGCTCCGGACGCCCAGTTTCCGCAGCACCGAGGCCATGTGGTTCTCCACGGTGCGGATCGACAGCATCAGCCGCCGGGCGATCTCCCGGTTGGTCAGCCCACGGCGGGCCAGCACCGCGACCTCGCGCTCACGGGCGCTGAGCCGCTGCAGCTGGTCGTCGTGGTGGATCGAGTGCGCCGTGGGCACCTCGCGGCGCACCAGCCCCGCCCGGTCCACACCGTCCCGCCGGAGCAGGTGGACCGCGCCGGTGACCAGACCGGGCGAGATCACCGGGCTCACCTGCGGCAGCACCGCGGAGATCAGATCGGTGTCCCGTGCCACCACCGCACGGCCCAACGCGAGGTACGGGTCGAACAACGGGATCCGGCTGCGGGCGGCGACGTCCTCGATCCGCTGCGCGGTCTCCGGCGACGGCGGGTTGTCCTGCGCGAACCAGAACAGCAGGGCACAGCCCAGCCTGCCCTGGTCGGCGGCCTCGAGCCCGGCCTGCTCCAGGCGGCGGGACGCGACCAGCTCCTCCCCGGTCGCCCGGTCCAGAGCCGCCTGCGCGATCGGCTGCAGCGGACAGACGGCGGACATCGCGGTGGGCCGCAGGGCGAGCTCGCGGGCCAGGGGGGTGACCAGGTCGTCGGCGCAGTCGGCCGCCTGGATCGCGGCGCCGATGCTCAGCCCGCGGCGGTAGAACGAGTTCCCGGCCGGACCGGGCGTCCCGAGCCCGAGCGAGGTGTTCAGCACCCGCCAAGCCTCGTGCCCGCGACCGGCGAAGGTCAGGACCTCGGTGAGCACAGCGGCGTGCACCCGCACGCCGTTGATGTCCCGGGCCTCGTAGGCGGTCTCCAGCAGGTGGCGCGACCAGTGCTCGGCCTCCTCGATCTGACCCAGCATGAGCAGGCTCAACGCCCGGATGCCCTCGGCGTAGTCGACGGCGGTCCGGGGCAGCGCGGTGCCGGGCAGGTCGGCGTGCTCCAGGGCGAGGTCCGGCCGACCGGCGTCCAGCAGGGCGCCGGCGACCACCACGGCGAACCAGGCGTCGACCCAGACGATGCCGGTGGGCTCCGGGACCGGCCAGCTGGTCGCCTCGGGGGTGAGGCCCTCGTACACGGCGGTGCGCAGCGAGGTGAGCCGCTGGACGACCTCGGCGAACCGCGGGTCGTCCGCGAACGGGAACGCGGCCTTCTCCGCGGCGGACAGGTCGGACCAGGCGGCCCACTGCGCACGCTGCAGGCAGAAGCGGAGCAGATCGCCCTCGGCCTCCTCGCCGGTGATCCGGGTCTCGGTGAACACCGCCTCGAGCAGGGCCCGTGCCGGTCGGCGCATCAGGACCTGCAGGTAGTCGTTCGCCGCCGTGACGGTCGGGGTGAGCTGCCACTCGCGGTGCAGGGCGGCCTCCGCTGCGGCGGCGTCGGCCAGTGCCAGGTCGGCGAGCTCGGCGGACCACCGGTGGTAGTCCTGCTCCGCCCGGTGACCGGCGCCGCGCAGCAGATCGCTGACCTTGCGCTCGGCCAGATAGGGCAGGGGCACGTCGTCACCGCAGAGCGTGGTCACGGTGCGGGCGAACTCGTTGGCGGTGGCGTCGTCGACCCGGGAGCGCAGCGCGGTGCTGAGCGCGGGCGGGGCCACGGTGATCAGGGTGTCCTCCCCGGGGCCGGCGGGGTGCTCGATCACCCGTCCGGCGCCGCGCAGCCGGACCACCGACTCCCGGTCCAGCAGGGCGGTGGCGGTGTCCTCGCGCACCGGACCGAGCCAGGACAGCAGCTCCAGCGCCCGCACGTCGGTGTCGGACAGGCCGCCGAGCAGGGCATTGGCCACCGGCTCGCCGGGCACATCGTCGAACTGCCCGACCTTGCGCCACACCCCGCGGTCACGGTCGATGACCCGGGAGTGCCGGGCGGCGCTCGCCAGGGCGAGCGCGACCCGCGGGTTGCCGCCGGACCGGGACAGCACCGCGGAGGCCAGCGGCACGTCCACCGGTCCGCCGAGCGCCTGCGCGATCAGCCGGTAGATCCCCTGGAACCCGAGCCCGACCAGGCGTTCCACCGCCGGTGCGCGCTCCGAGAGCAACCGGATCAGGGCCGGAGGCAGGTCCTGCAGCCGGGCCGAGCGCGCCGTGGCGACCAGGGCGATCTCCGACCCGCGCAGCACCCGGGCGATCACCGCGGCCGAGACCGAGTCCAGGTCGTCCAGGTCGTCCACCAGGAGCACGCCGTGCCGGCCCTCCAACTCGCTGATCAGCCAGGAGGTGGCCTCGCCGACGGTGTTCCCGGAGGTGGTCTGCGCGAAGGACTGCTGCGTGATGAAGGCGGAGAGCGGGCTGTCCCCGGCGGCGCGGATCAGGACCGTGCCCGAGCGCTGCTGGGTCGCCCGGGTCAGGAGCTCGGAGAGCACCAGGCTGCGGCCGGAGCCGACATCGCCGGTGATGATGACGTCACGGTTCAGGGAGAGCCAGCGGCGGACCGCGATGAGCGTGTCCTCATTGCCCTCCAGCAGCGGTGACATCTCCGAGCGGGTGGTGGTCATCTGAGTTCCTTCGGC
>NZ_JANZKP010000077.1 GCF_025642745.1 Cellulomonas sp. RIT-PI-Y | reverse complement strand
CTGGTCGCGCACCTGGCGCTACCTGGTGGCGGTCGGCACCGGACTGACGATGTGGCTGGTCACCGCGGTGGATCTGACCACCCACTCCCGTCCCCAGGACGCGGGGAAGGTGGGCGCGCTCCTGCTCCTGGATCTGGTCCTCGGGGCGGCCGCCACGGCGCTCCTCCCGCTGCGTCGCCGCCTGCCGGTCGTGACGGCACTGGTCAGCGGCATCCTCCTCCTGGGCTCGGTCTCGGCCGGCGGCCCCGCCACCGTGGCACTGGTGTCCCTGAGCACGAGGCGCCGGTGGCGCGAGGCGCTGCCGGCGGCCGGGGTGTGGCTGGTGACCTCGGTCGGTTACGAGTCCCTGTACCGACAGCTCTCCACCAGCACGGGCCTCGACGGCCCGGTGTACATGCTCCTGGTGGCCCTGCTCGGCGCGATGGTGTGCGGACTGGTCATCGCGACCGGGTTCTACATCGGTGCCCGCCGCGAGCTGCTGGCCTCGCTGCGCCAGCGCGCCGAGGAGGCCGAGCGTACCCAGCGGTTCCGCGTCGACCGTGCCCGGCAGGCCGAACGCACCCGCATCGCCCGGGAGATGCACGACGTACTGGCGCACCGCATCTCCCTGGTCGCGATGCAGGCGGGCGGGCTCGCGTACCGGCAGGACCTCACCCGGGAACAGATCACCGAGTCCGCCGAGCAGATCCGCGACGGGGCACATCGCGCCCTCGGTGAGCTGCGCGAGGTCCTGGGAGTGCTGCGCGCCACCGGCGGCGACGTCGTCCCGACCGAGCACGAGGCCCCGCAGCCGACGCTGGCCGAGGTGCCTGCGCTGCTCGCCGACGCCGTCGAGGCCGGCGGTCGGGTGCACCTGGACCCGAGTGGACTGCCGCAGGGTGACCTGCTGGCTCTGACGGCCCTTCCCGAGACCGTCTCCCGCACCGCCTTCCGCATCCTGCAGGAGGCTTTGACCAACGCGCGCAAGCACGCACCGGGGCAGGCGGTCCTGGTCCGGATGGCGGGGGAACCGGGTGAGCACCTGCTGGTCGAGGCACGCAACCAGCAGGAGGATCCCTCCGGCAGGATGCCGTCCAGCCACGACGGGACCCCCGGCCACGGATCGGCCGGTCGCCCCTCGACGCCGCCGGGCGCCGGGTTGGGACTGGTCGGCGCACAGGAACGTGCCGAGCTGGTCGGCGGGAGGCTCGAGCACGGGTCCGCATCCGACGGGACGTACGCCGTGAGAGTGTGGCTGCCGTGGCCGATCTGAACTCAGCTGACGAGCCTGCCACCCGGATCCGGCTCGTGGTCGTCGACGACGACGCCCTCGTGCGCGCCAGCCTGCGGCTGATCCTCGGCGGCGACACCGACCTCGAGCTGGTCGCCGAGTGCACCGATGGAGCGCAGGCCGTCGAGGCCGTGCTGCGGCTGAGCCCGGACGTGGTGCTGATGGACGTCCGGATGCCGCGCGTCGACGGCCTGACGGCCCTGCGCGACCTGCGGGAAGCCCGGTCGACCGCCAAGGTCATCGTGCTCACCACCTTCGACGCCGACGACCTGGTGCTGCGCGCCCTGCGCGAGGGCGCCGCCGGATTCCTGCTCAAGGACACCCCGCCTCATCTGCTGGTGGACGGCATCCGCCGGGTCGCGGCGGGCGAGCCGATCCTGTCGCCGACCGCGACCGCCCACCTCATCGCCACGCTCACGCAACCGCAGGACGGCGCACGCCGGGAGGAGGCGCTGCAACGGCTCGCGTCCCTGACCCCGCGGGAACGGGACGTGGCGACGGCGGTCGCCCGTGGCCTGTCCAACGCGGAGATCGCCGCGCAGCTGTACCTGGGGCTGGCGACCGTGAAGACCCACGTGGGGCACCTGTTCACCAAACTCGACGTGACGAACCGGGTCCAGATCGCCCGCCTGGTCCACGCCGCCGGACTCGACCAGCAGACGTCGGCGTAGACCGGCTGCGGCACCCGCGGGTCGCGGGACGACGCCACCGACCGCGTCCGGGAGAAGTCCGGGAGCCATGTCAACCAGTCCTTCGGGATCTCGGGGGTGGGGGCGTCGTGGAGTCGAGCGGTCCGTCGCACTCCCAGTGCCTGGGCTCCTCGCGATCGCCGCCCTTCCTCGCCCAGTAGGGATGGATCCAGCCGTACGCCGGGGCATGGACGAGCGCCCGGCCGTGGTGGGACGCCCGAACAAGCCCTCAGACTTGTTCGCCGCGGTACAAGGCGCCTGCCATATCGACCGGCTCAGTCGACCCGTGCCCGCCGTGCCCGCTGTCGCGAGGCGACCCGCAGCCGGTGCCGGACGTCGACCGGCGCCTCCCCGGTCACCGCCCCGAGCTCACCCACGAGCTCTGCCGCCCGCTCCCGCACCGCCATCAGGTCCGCACGGGCGTCGATCGTCGTCGTCAGGTCCAGCACCCGCCGACCGCGCTGCTCCCGGCCGCGCGCCCGCGCCCCGAGCACGTCCGGATGTTCGGACATCAACCGGGCCACGTGCTCGCCCGCCTGCACCGGGTCCGCGGTCAGCGTCCCGGATCCGTCCGACCCGGGAAGCACCTCCGGTCCGTGCCGTGTCGGCCGCAGCAGCGCGACCAGCCAGGCGAGCGCGACCACGGCCAGCAGGACACCGGCGGCCGCGCAGGCCCAGGGCCACCACGACGTGGCCGTCGCCGACTCGACTCCGTCCGCGTTCAGGCTCTCCGGCGACTGCGACCAGATCCGGGGCAGGACGTCGAGACCCCAGGCCAGGGCGCCGGCACCGACCGCGATCAGCGCCAGCCCGAGCAGGAGGGCCACGACGCGGTTGACCGCTGAGATCGTCCGGCTCATCGTCGCGCTCCTCGGGTCCGGGTCGCCACGGCGGGCGGCTGGGCCAGGACACCGAGGCGGGCGGTCACCCGCTCGGCGACCTGGTCGGCGGTCTCGTCGGCTCCGGTGGTGCGGATCGCCACCGTCACCCGGCGCCGGGTGACGGTGCTGACCGCCTCGAGCACGCCCGGGACGGACCGCGCGGTCTCGGAGGCCAGCCGCGCGATGTCGTCGTCGCGGAGGTAGAGGCCGCCGTCACCGGCCAGCGGCCGCCCGACCGAGCGGGTCGGGGTGAGGGCGGCGACGACCAGCACCAGGCCGAGCAGCAGGACCACACCGCCGATCACGGCGACGGCGGCGGTGGGGTGCACCGTCCCGACGGCGTGCGCGGTCGACGCGATCCACCCGGTGCGCAGGGCTCCCGCGCCGACCAGGGCGTCGTGCACCAGCACGACGGCGAGGCCCAGGAGGATCAGCGAGAACAGCAGCCCGAGCGCACGGGACGGTCCGGCGGAGCGCGGCGGGACGAACCGCGCGTCCTCGGTGCCGGCCCCGCTCATCGGTCCCGCCCCCCACGGCCGTCGCCCGTCCAGCCGACGACGGCCACGTCGACCCGGTCAGCCCGCACCCCGGCGAGCCGTAGCACTTCCTGCGCGACCAGCGACCGGACGGCCGCGCTGGTCTCGGCGGCGGGGCGCGGCCAGGCCAGGGTGACCTCGACACCGATCACCGCGCGGCCGCCGGACTGGCTGCTGTGCACCCGCGGCAGGCCACGGCGACCGGGGGTGCGGACCACGCCGGGCACGCCGAGTGCCGCGCGCGAGGCGATGGTGTCCACGACGCGTGCGGCGACGTCCAGCGCGCCGCGTTCCTCGGGCGGGGTGCGCTCAGCCACGGCGCCGGCCACCGAGCAGGAAGGCGAGGTCGATCCGGCCGTCGACCGCGGCCGCGACGACCCAGCCGATCGTGCCGAGCACGAGGGCGAGCAGGAACCCGCTGAAGCCGCCGGCGATGGCGGCCAGGGCGAGCAGCAGTCCGGCGAACATGCCGGCGGTGGTGACAGACATCAGAGGTTCTCCAGACGGGGGACGGTCACAGGATCGGGATCGGGTGCGGGCGCGAGGTCGTCGATCCAGACGTGGGCGGGAAGGCCGACGACCGCCGTGGCAGCGCGGTGCACCGCGGCGGCCACGGCACGCAGGTCGGCCCCCTCGACGACCACCACGTGGACGTCGACGATGCGGGGACCGATCCGCACCCCGGCGACCTTGCGACCGGGGAGGTAGGTCGCCACCTCGCCGAGCAGACCGCCGTGCAGGCGCACCACCCCGGGGACGGCGGAGACCGCGTCCCGGACCAGTTCGGCCGGGTCCGGGATCCACGCGGCGGGAATGGTCACTGGACGCGCGGCTCGGCGTCGGGGGTCGGGTCGGCGTCGTCCTCGGGCAGATGCACGTCACTGACGGCGATGTTGACCTCGATCACCTCCAGACCGGTCATCCGCTCGACGGACGTGACGATGTTGCGCCGGACTCCCTGGGCGAGGTCGGCGATCGCGACGCCGTACTCGGCGACGAGCTCGACGTCGATGGCGGCCTGGGTCTCCCCGACCTCGACGCTGATCCCCTGGGAGTGGTTCGTGGTGCCACCGGGGATCCGCTCCCGGATCGCGCCGAAGGCGCGGGCCGCTCCGCCGCCGAGGGCGTGCACGCCGGCCACGTCGCTCGCGGCGATGCCGGCGATCTTGCTGACCACCGCGTCCGCGATGCTGGTGGTCCCGTGATCGGTCTGCAGCGACCCCGTGTTCGAGGTCGTGGTGACGTCACCGCGGCCCGGTCGTCCACTGGGGGTGGTGGAGGGGGTGGTGCTGGTCTGCTCGCTCATCTCGTGCTCCTCGCCTGCGCGGCCTGCCGCGACGGCTCCGGCGTGCCGATCTCTCGGCGTGCCCTGACACTGAGTGAGTGCCACGGGAGCCACGATCGTCACGAATCTCGGAGGGTGATCTAGGTCACACTCCGGACGGGGCGGCCGAACTGGGCCTCGCCCGGCTGGCCGCATTGGGGGACCGCACGGCCTTCACCCGACTCGCGGACGCGGTGGGCCCCGGCCTGTACCGGTATGCGCTCCGCATGCTCGGGGACGAGTACGAGGCCCAGGACTGCGTGCAGGAGACGCTGCTGTCCGCCTGGACCGGACTGGACTCGTTCCGTGAGGAGTCCCGCGTTCGTACCTGGCTGTTCGGGATCGAGGCCAACCTGGTGCGGCGGCGGCTGCGACGACAACCGCCCGCTCCGGTCGATCCGGAGTCCGCCGCACAGATCCCCGGCCCCGACGACCCCGCCACGGAGGCTCTCGCCGCAGATCTGCGCGCAGCGCTGGATCTCGCGCTGACCGGGCTGCCACCCGCCCAGCGGGAGGCCTGGCTGCTCGTCACCGTGGAGGCGTTGACCTACCGTGAGGTGGCCGAGGTCCAGGCGACCACCGTGTCGACGGTGCGCGGCAGGGTCGAGCGGGCGCGACGACAATTGGAGAGGAGGCTGGCACCATGGCGATGAACAACCCCCGCCGGGAGGACCTCCCTGACCCCGGGCTCGACCGCCTGCTGGACGCAGCCGCCCGTGACCTGCGCCAATACACCGACCACGGCTGGGCCCGGGCCCGCGGTTCACTGCTCACCGCCTTGGCCACCGCGGTGCGGCCGGGCAGGCCGGTGCTGGCGCGGCATCCGCACGGGGAGTTCCACGTCAGCACGACCGTGCTGCGCGGCGTGCTGCGTCAGGCCCTCGCCGAGGAGGACGGCGGCACCCTGCTGAGCGTCGCCTTCGATGTCGACGAGCACGACCTGCTGACCGCCGTGACCGCGGAGGTCTCCGCCCGGTTCGGCACTCCGCTGATCCCGGCGGCGGAGCGGCTGCGCAGCACAGCCCGGGAGGCGGTACGAGGAGCGCTGGGCGAGGTGACGCCGACCGAGGACGCGATCCGGGTGCATGTCGTGTTCACCGACGTGCACCGCGCCCGGGACTGACCCCGCCCGACCGGCTCGTCCCTGGGCCGCGGTCTGCCTCTGTGCCCGTTCGGGCACCCGAATCGACTTGATTGTGTCCGATTCTGTTGACTTGGCGCGAGGGTCGGAGGACAGTAACGGCCGGGAGCCGACCGCAACGACCGGCCCCTGAGTGATCGAGGGTCGAGACGAGGACGTCCGGTTCCACGCTCCATCAGCCGCATCGCCGCACACCGAGGTGCGAAGGCGATCGATCGGGACGGACGCCGGTCCCCGCGGGATCCCGTGGGGAGCCGCTGCACGGTGCCGCGCTGGGCACCGACAACTCAAGGAGAGAGATGAAGGTCTTCCGCTTCTACGCCCCTGGCGACGTGCGCCTGGAGGAGGCACCGGAACCGAGCCCCCGGGCGGGCGAGGTCAAGATCCGGGTGCGCGCCTGTTCGATGTGCGGCACCGACGTGAAGATCTCCACGTCGGGCCATCAGCGCATCGTGCCGCCGCGCGTGATGGGCCACGAGATCGCCGGGGAGGTCGTCGAGGTCGGCGACGGGGTCGACGGCTGGGCCCCGGGCGACCGGGTGCAGGTCATCGCCGCGATCCCCTGCGGCACCTGCGAGTTCTGCCGGGCCGGCGCGATGACCATCTGCCCGAACCAGGTGTCGATGGGCTACGACTTCGACGGCGGGTTCGCGCCGTTCATGATCGTCCCGCCGGAGGTGCTCGCGGTCGACGGTCTCAACCGGATCCCCGACCAGGTGTCCTTCGCCGAGGCGTCGGTCGCCGAACCCTTCGCCTGCGCGATCAACGCCCAGGAGATCATCGACGTGCACGACGGGGACGTCGTCGTCGTGGTCGGGTCGGGTCCGATCGGCTGCCTGCACGTGCGGCTGGCGCGGGCCCGGGGCGCGGCGAAGGTCATCCTGGTGGAGCTCAGCCGCGAGCGCCTCGACCTGGCCGCCGGCGTGGTCCGACCGGACGTCGCGATCTGCGCCGGCGAGGTCGACCCGGTCGCTGCCGTGAAAGAGGCGACCGACGGACGCGGCCCGAGCGTCGTCATCACCGCCGCGGCCTCGGGAGCGGCCCAGGAGCAGGCGCTCCAGATGCTCGCCCCGCAGGGCCGGCTGAGCCTGTTCGGCGGGCTGCCCAAGGACCGCCCGACCATCACCTTCGACTCGAACCTGGTGCACTACCGCGAGCTGGCGGTGTTCGGCGCCAACGGGTCCAGCCCCGCGCACAACCGCCAGGCGCTCGCGCACATCGCCGACGGCAGCGTCCCGGTCTCGGACCTGATCACGCATCTGCTGCCCCTGGACCAGGTCGCCGAGGGCATCGACATCGTCCGATCCGGGACGGGAATCAAGGTCACCATCGAACCGTGACGGGTCGACCGTCACCGATCCACGAAGGAGCAGGTCAATGAGGATCGTCTCCCTGCCGGCGCCCGGCGTCCGGCACGTCCCCGGTCGGGTGGTGTGACCACCATGTCCACCTCAGCCGCCACCACCACCCCGGCGACCACGTCCCGGGGCAAGCAGGCCCAGGTCCGCGTCCAGCGGTTCGGAGCCTTCCTGAGCGCCATGATCATGCCCAACCTCCCGGCCTTCCTGGCCTGGGGTCTGATCACCTCCCTGTTCATCGCAGCCGGCTGGCTGCCGAACGGCATCCTCGGCGGATTCGGCAACGCCGACCAGATGAGCTGGCAGGGCGCGGCGACCGCACTCGCCCAGGCCGACGACGGCACGACCTTCCGGCAGTACGTCGGCCTGGTCGGGCCGATGGTCACCTATCTGCTGCCGATCCTGATCGCCAACGCGGGCGGACGGATCGTCTACAGGGAGCGCGGCGGTGTCGTCGCGTCCATCGTCGCGGTGGGCATGATCACCGGCAGCACGGTGCCGATGTTCCTCGGCGCCATGATCGTCGGCCCGGCATCCGCCTGGGTGATGAAGAAGATCGACAGCCTCTGGGCGGGTCGGATCCGGCCGGGCTTCGAGATGCTGGTCGACATGTTCTCGGCCGGGATCGCCGGGGCCGCGATGGCGGTCGGGGCGTTCTTCGGCTTCGCGCCGATCGTCACGCAGGTCTCCGACTGGCTCGGCAGCGTGGTGAGCTGGATGGCCGACAACCACCTGATGCCCCTGATGGCGCTGGTCGTCGAGCCGGCCAAGGTGCTGTTCCTCAACAACGCGATCGGGAACGGCGTGCTGGTGCCCCTCGGCGCCCAGGAGGTCGTCGACACCGGCAAGTCGCTGCTGTTCCTGGTCGAGTCGAACCCCGGACCGGGGCTCGGCATCCTGATCGCGTACACCGTGTTCGGGATCGGGGCGGCCCGCTCCTCGGCACCGGGCGCCGCCATCGTGCAGTTCATCGGCGGCATCCACGAGGTGTACTTTCCGTTCGTGCTGATGAAGCCGACCCTGATCCTGGCCGCCATCGCCGGGGGTGCGACCGGGATCGCCACCAACGTCGTCTTCGGCAGCGGGTTGCGCGGACCGGCGGCCCCGGGGTCGATCATCGCGGTGCTGGCCGCCACGCCACGGGACTCGTTCGTCGGGGTGATCCTGTCGGTGGTGCTGTCCTTCGTGGTGACCTTCCTGATCGCCGCCGTGATCCTGCGGGCGTCCCGTCGGCGCGACCTGGAGACGGGCGGTGGCGATCTGGGGGCCGCGATCGCCCAGACCGAGGCCAACAAGGGGAAGTCGTCCTCGGCGCTCGGTGCGATGTCCGCGTCGGTCGGGTCCGGCGGGCAGGACTCCACGGCCACCGCGCCGCTGCGGTCCGTCGTCTTCGCCTGCGACGCCGGGATGGGGTCGTCCGCGATGGGCGCCAGCATCCTGCGGGACAAGCTGAAGAAGGCCGGGCGCGGCGACGTCACCGTGGTGAACCGTGCCGTGGCCACCCTGGAGGACGACGTCGATCTGGTGATCACCCAGCGGGAGCTCACCGACCGTGCGCGACGCCAGGCCCCCAGCGCCCGGCACCTGTCGGTGGACAACTTCCTGTCCAGTCCGGTCTACGACGACGTCGTCCGGGAGGCCACCTCCAGCAACGTCGCCGCCGAGGGAGGTCCGTCATGATCGATCTGCTGGACGCCGAGCGGGTCGTCCCGGCCGGCCGGGCGACGACCAAGGCGGAGGCGATCCGGGAGGCCGGCGGGCTGCTGGTCTCCGCGGGGGCGGTCGAGCCCGCCTACGTCGAGGCGATGTTCGACCGGGAGCAGCAGATCTCCACGTTCATGGGGAATCTGCTCGCCATCCCGCACGGGACGAACGAGGCCAAGAACACCGTCCTCCGGTCGGGCCTGTGCCTGGTGCGCTACCCGGAGCCGTTGGACTGGGACGGCAACGAGGTCCGCGTGGTGGTCGGGATCGCCGCCGCCGGGGACGACCACCTGGCCATGCTGTCCCGGATCGCGCTGGTGTTCAGCGACATGGACCGGGTGCAGCGGGTCCTGGACGCCGGGAGCACGGCGGACCTGCTGGCGGTGTTCGAGGAGATCGACCTCGACTGAGGGGTGCCGTCCTGCGGGTCTCGTGCACGACGAGGCCCGCGGGACGGACCCGCACCACCGGCCTCGCCCCAGGGAGTCAGCGTGTTCGCAGCCGAGCGGCAGCAGCAGATCCTCACCAGCGTCCGGCGGGACGGGCGGGCGGACGTCACCGGGCTGGCCGGCGCTCTGGCGGTCACGACCGAGACCGTGCGTCGCGATCTGACCGCGCTGGAGCGCCGCGGCCTGGTGCGCCGGGTGCACGGTGGGGCGGTGCTCTGCGAGCCGGATCCCGAGGACCACGGAGCGCGGCGCGCCGGATCCCTCTCCACGGAGACCGAGCACATCGCCCGCGCCGCACTGGCCGAGCTCCCCGACGGAGGGTCGGTGGCGGTGGACTCCGGAGCAGCGGCCGGCCGCCTGGCCGAGTTGCTGCCCGTGGGCCGCGAGCTGACCGTCGTCACCCCGGCACTGCCGGTCGCCATGACCCTGGCCACCCGTTCCGACCTCACCCTGCACCTGATCGGCGGCACGATGCGCGGCCGCACCCGGGCGACCGTCGGCAGCTGGGCGCTCCGGGAGCTGGACGAGATCCGGGTCGACGTGACGTTCCTGACGGCGACCGGCGTCAGCGTCGCGCACGGGCTCACCACCGCGGACCTGGCGGAGGCCGCCGTCCAGGCAGCCCTGCTCCGCGCCGCGCGCCGCACCGTCGTGCTGGCCGGCCACGGCGCCCTCGGCCGGGACGCCTTCGCGTGGGTCGCCCCGCTGTCCGCGGTCGACGCCCTGGTCACCGACGCACCGCCGCCGGCCACCCTCGGCCTCGAGTCCGCCGGTGTCCGGGTCGTCCGCGCGTGAGCGGTCGCCCGGCCCCGGTCAGGACCCCGCCCACTCCTCCCGCAGCAGTCCGTAGGCGTAGGAGTCCAGCCACCGGCCGTCCCGGTGCAGGGAGTCCGCTCGGTACTGTCCCTCGCGGCGCAGGCCGACCCGCTCCATCAGCCGCCAGGACGGCGCGTTGTCCGCGAAGCACAGCGCGGTGACCCGGCGCAGGCCGAAGTCCGTGAAGCACGCGGACACCAGCCGGCGCACCGCCTCGGTCGCCAGCCCCCGGCCCTGGGCAGCCGGGTCGAAGGCCCACCCGAGCTCCGCCTGCGAGCGCTTCGCCCGGTCGGCGACCTCGGTCTGCCCCCAGCCGTCCTCGATCCGCACCATGAGGTCCCCGACCACCGTGCCGTCCCGCTCGACCACCAGGGTCGGCCCGAGTCGGTCCGGCTCGGCGAACCGGCCGGCGAACTCCGCCTCGTCCCCGGGCAGCGCGGTCATCCACCGCGCCACCTCGGGCAGACGCCGGTAGCGCCAGACCACGGACGCGTCCGCCGCCACCGCCGGGCGGATCACGAGGCGCTCCGTGGTGAGCGGCCAGGCGGCAGGAGGCGTCGAGTCGGTCACCGGGGCAGGGTAGCCCCCGACCGGTGACCGCCCACGACCCGCGACGGCCGGTGGCGGGCTCGTCGGTGACCGCGCCGGAGCGACAGCCTGTGCCCGTCAGGCGACAGGTTGCCCGCTCCGCCCCTTGACGGCATCCACCATCGGCTTTCCTGGCACCGGCACCGGAACGACCCGGGCGCCCGCCAGGAAGAGGACGTCGCATGGTCAGCAGCATCCGCCGCGTGTGGAGCGGGTTCGCCGCCTCCCGGCCCGCCACCGCCGAGTTCGTGGTCTTCAGCCTGATCAGCATGGGCATGACCGTGCTGCAGCTCGTGCTGATGCCGGTCCTCAAATGGGTCTTCGGCATGACCTCGCTGGTCGAGACCACGTTCCAGGTGCTCGGCACCGCGACGAACGCCGACGGCAGCACCTTCTTCATCTTCGACTATCCGGCCGGAGCGTTGCCCGAGGGCGGCGGCGGCCTGGCGTACTTCCTCGCCGTGCAGCTCACCCTGCTGATCGCGCAGGTGATCAACTTCTTCCTGCAGCGCACCGTCACGTTCAAGTCGACGTCCGATCCGTGGCGTGCGGCGGCCTGGTACGCGGTGGCCTACGTGATCATCACCTTCCTCGCCGCCTGGTTGCAGGGCTTCTACAAGGACCCGATCTACCAGTGGATGATCGGGCGCTGGGGCGCGACGGGCGAGGCCGGCGCCGATGTGGTCACGATGATCATCAATGCGCTGATCTCGTTCGTGGTGTTCTTCCCGATCCTGAAGATCATCTTCCGCGCGGAACCTGCCCCGGAACGCGCCGCCGAGCCGTCGCCGGTGAGCTGAGCGAGTCCCGCCGACCAGGGCCGCTCGTGACGGCCCGACCCCACGCACCGGCGTGGCATGCACCTGAGCTGCACCCTCCGGATGCGGAACCGTTCAACCCATGTCACCGTCATCTCCGTCGAAAACGGGAGGAAGACATGGGACTGTTCGGCTGGATCATTCTCGGGCTCATCGCGGGTGCGATCGCCAAGGCGATCCTCAAGCGCGACAACGGCGGTTGGTTCGCCACGCTGCTGCTCGGCGTGATCGGCGCGCTGGTCGGCGGCTGGCTCGGCAGCATCATCTTCAATGTGCAGCTCAGCGGCTTCTGGTCCCTGAAGACCTGGTTGCTGGCGATCGCCGGTTCGGTGCTCGTGCTGGCGATCTACGGCGCGGTCACCGGACGCAAGGGCGCCCGCGGCTGATCGCGGACGGACACGGCCCCGGGGTGGGATATCCCGGGGCCGTGTCGTGTGTCAGAGCCCCTCGACCAGGTCCAGGGCGAGATCCAGGATCGGCGAGGAGTGGGTCAACGCCCCCACCGAGAGGTAGTCGACCCCGGACGCCGCGACCGCGGCCGCCCGTTCCAGGGTGAGGTTCCCGGTGGCCTCCAGCTCGACCCGGCCGGTGCCGGACTCCCCGGCGCGCACGGCGGCGACCACCTCGGTCAGGACCTCCGGCGGCATATTGTCGAGCAGCAGGAACCGCGCACCGGCGGCCACAGCCTCCAGCGCCTGCGCCGGGGTGTCGGCCTCGACCTGCAGCGGCACGTCCCCGAACCGGGCACGCACCGCGTCGATCGCGGCGGTGATCCCCCCGGCGGCGACCACGTGGTTGTCCTTGATCATCGCGACGTCGTACAGGCCCATCCGCTTGTTGGTGCCGCCCCCGCACCTCACCGCGTACTTCTCCAGCTCACGCAGCCCCGGCGTGGTCTTCCGGGTGTCCAGCACCTGCGCACCGGTCCGCGCCAGCACGTCCGCCCACCGCCGGGTGTGCGTCGCGACCCCGGAGGCCCGTGAGGCGAGGTTGAGGGCGGTCCGCTCGGCGACCAGCAGCACCTGGACCGGCCCGTTCAGCACGGCCAGGACGTCGCCCCGACTGACCCGCGTGCCGTCCGGCACCCACTGGTCGACCGTCGGAGCGTCCAGACCCAGCCGTTGCGCCACCTGCGCGGTCACCTCGGCCACCACCGGCAGTCCGGCGACGACACCCGGCTCCCGGGCGACCAGGTGCGCGACGCCGCGCAACCCCTCGGGCACCGTCGACTGGGTGGTCAGGTCCCGGCCCGGCTCGGCGCCCAGGTCCTCGTCCAGCGCAGTGCGCACGGTGCGCCGCAACCATTCGGGGTCCAGACGGCCGGGCTCGGACAGGTCAGCGGAGGTCACCCCCGCAGCCTAGGCCGCCAGAACTCCCGACCCGCCCACCGCGGACCGACCGACCACGCACGCGACCGCCTCGGCACCGCCACATCGAGTGCGAAGAACTTGTCGCTGAACGGGCGCTTTGGGCGACGACTT
>NZ_JANZKP010000076.1 GCF_025642745.1 Cellulomonas sp. RIT-PI-Y | reverse complement strand
GGGGTCGTGCGGGCCGAGCTCGGCCTGGAGTACGACCTGCTGATCGTGTCCGCCGCCGACGCCGAACAGGACGACCCGCTGTTCCGGGCCGGGACCGCGGCCTGGGAGGCCGGGGACGCCGACGCGCAGACCGCCGTCCTGGCCGACCACCGGGACGCCGTGTTCGGCTACGTGAGCGACCGGTTCACGATCGCCTCGGCCGGGCAGGACTGCACCCCCGCGTGGGACGGGGCCGCGCGGATCGAGCAGCGGGAGGGCGTGCCCTACGCCTTCCTCGACGTGGACTACACCTGCGCGGAGTCGGACGGCGCGCACGAGGTGACCAGCACGCTGTTCCCGGACGACGAGGAGTACGTGACCGGCACCACGGTGGTCGTCACCTATGCGCTGGACGCCACCAGCGGCAGTGCGGCGCTGGACACCTCTCAGCCGAGCTTCTCCACCGCGCAGACCTGGTCCGAGCGCTTCGCCGAGTTCTTCCTGCTCGGGGCCGAGCACCTGCTGTTCGGGCTGGACCACATCCTGTTCCTGCTGGCCGTGATCGTGGGATCGCGGCGACTGCGGGAGATCGTGCTGACCGCGACCGCCTTCACCCTGGCGCACTCGATCACCTTCATCCTGGCGGCGACCGGACTGGTGCACGTCTCCGCCGCGGTGGTCGAGCCGATCATCGCGCTGTCGATCGCGGTGGTGGCGGGCTGGCACCTGTGGCGGATCCGCACCGGCACGCAGGAGCTGGACCGGACCGGCGGGGTGTTCGGACTGGACCGGGCCGGCTGGATCCGGATCGGCGTGGTGCTGGTCTTCGGTCTGGTGCACGGCCTCGGGTTCGCCGGAGCACTGGGCATCGACGAGCCGTGGTCCTGGCGGCTGCTGTGGTCGTTGCTGGTGTTCAACGTCGGGATCGAGGCGGTGCAGCTGGCGATCATCGCGGTGGTCTTCCCGGTGCTGGCGCTGCTGCGTCGCCGGTGGCCGGTGGTCGAGACCTGGGTCACCGGGACGATCGCGACCGGGGTCGGGCTGATGGGCACGGTGTGGTTCGTGCAGCGGCTGTCCGGTCTCTGAGTCCCTGCCGTGTCACTTGCCTGCACTGACCAGGTGTTCCGGGTGAGGCCATGCACCCGCCCGCCGTCGTTCAGCCGGACGTCACCCGCCGGGTGAACCGTGAGTCCGCTCGACCGGTTGTACCGATTTCTCCCCTTTTCCCGCACGCAGAGAACGGACGACTCATGTCCCTCAGCACGACAGCACTGCGCGGGTGGACGCACCGGGTGCCTCTCCGGCTCACCGCCCTCGCCGTGGGCGCCGTCGTCGCCCTCGGCAGCGTCACCGTGGCCACCCCGGGCGTCGCCCAGGCCGCGGACACCACCTACACCGGGATCATCCTCGGCGTCGGCGCCGACGAGACCCAGCGCATGGTCACCTGGTACACCTCCGCCGACGTCGACCAGGTGGTGCAGGTGGTGCCCACCGCGTCCCTGGTCGACGGACAGTTCCCCAGCACCGGCGCGGTGAGCTTCGCCGCCACCGGCTCCGCGAACATCGCCACCTCCGGCGGGTTCAACCGGCACGCCACCCTCACCGGGCTGGCCGAGAACACCAGCTACACCTACCGGGTGGGCTCCGCCGACGCCTGGTCGGGATCCGCCGCCTTCCGGACCCAGTCCTTCGAGGGCGACTACGACTTCCTGTTCTTCGGCGACCCGCAGATCGGCTCGTCCGGCAACGTCGCGAAGGACCAGGAGGGCTGGGTCGACACCGTCGACGTCGCCACCGCCGCCAACCCGGACGCCGAGATCCTGGTCTCGGGCGGCGACCAGGTCGAGACCGCCAACACCGAGGCGCAGTGGGACGCGTTCCTGGCCCCGCAGCAGCTCAAGGAGATCCCCTGGGCCGCGACCATCGGCAACCACGACGTCGGCGGCAAGGCCTACGAGCAGCACCTGGCCACCCCGAACACCGACCGCTCCGGCGCGTACTACTCCAACGGCCAGCCGACCTCCAACAGCTCCGGCGGCGACTACTGGTACCTCTACAAGGACGTGCTGTTCATCGACCTGAACAGCAACTCCTACGCCACCTCCCAGGGTGGCGGCGGCGACGCGGCACACGTCGCCTACGTCACCGACGTGATCGACAAGCACGGCGCGGACGCCAAGTACACCGTGCTCGTCTACCACCACTCGATCTACTCGGCCGCCTCGCACGCGCAGGACGCCGACAACGGGGTGCGTCGCACCGACTTCCCGGCCACCTTCTCCGAGCTGGGCGTCGACCTGGTGCTCCAGGGGCACGACCACGTCTACACCCGGTCGTACCTGATCAACAGCGGCCAGAAGGCCGACGCCGACGAGCAGCCCGGTCAGGCCGACGTCTTCGCCGGACCCGGCGGCGTGCTCTACGTGACCGCCAACTCCGCCTCGGGGTCGAAGTACTACGACATCACCACCCCGACCGCCGGTGGCGGCACCTCGGGCGCGGCCACCGGCCCCGACCCGTTGAACCCGGACAGCTACTGGTTCAACTCGGTCCAGAACCAGGAGCACGTCCGCACCTACGTCAAGGTCCAGGTCAAGGCGGACAAGCTGGTGGTGGAGAACATCCGCTCCGGCACCTGCGACGCCCCGAACGCCGCCGTCGAGCTCGGCAAGGTCTCCTGGTGCGGCCCGGACAGCGGCGCCACCGCCGACCAGCCGGTGGGCTCGGTCATCGACTCCGTGACCGTGCACCCGTACCAGGGCGAGGGCCAGGAGATCCAGGTCGCCGTCCCCGACGCCGCACCCGGTGAGTTCGGCTGGACCATCGACGGCTACAACGGCCTGGTCGACCTCGGCACCGCCGTGGACAACGGCGGGCAGTTCTTCGAGGCCACCGGCGAGATCAACCCGATCACGGTCACCGACACCCGCCGGGCCGCCTCCCCGTGGTCGATCTCCGCCTCGGTCGGCGAGTTCCACGACGCCGGCAAGACGTTCTCCGGCTCCGCCCTCGGGTGGACGCCGAAGATCATCGAGGCCGGCGCCGGCGCCCGGGCCGGTCGTCCGGTCGCCTCCGGCTACGACGGCGGCACCGGCCTGTCGGTCTCCCGCGCACTGGGAGCCGCCGACCAGGGCCACGACACCGGCGAGGCCACCCTCGGCGCCGACCTGGATCTCAAGATCCCCGGCACCGTCGACAAGGGCACGTACCGCGCCACCCTCACCATCACCGCACTGAGCAGCTGACACCGCGGTGGGGGCGGGCGCACCGCGCACCCGCCCCCACCCCGCACTCCCCCGAGGTCGCCATGTTCCTCCGCATCGCCGCCGCCGCCCTCCTGCTGGGCGCGCTCACCGTCCCCGCCGCACAGGCCGCCGACACCGACGTCACCTGGACCGTGCGCACCGCCTCCGGCGACCTCGGCGCCGACCGCACCGGCTTCGACTACCACCTCGACCCCGGCGGCAGCATCGACGACGCCCTGGTGGTCGCCAACCACGGCGACGAACCCCTGACCCTCGCGGTCTACGCCGCCGACGGGTACACCACCGACGCCGGCCAGTTCGACGTCCTGACCGGTGGCACCGACTCCGCCGCCGTCGGACTGTGGCTCGCCGCCGGCACCGACTCGGTCACCGTCGAGCCCGGAGCGACCGTCGACGTCCCCTTCACCCTGACCGTCCCGGAGAACGCCACCCCCGGCGACTACTCCGGCGCCCTGGTCACCTCCCTCACCCAGCCCGACGAGCAGGCCGGGATCACCGTCGACCGGCGGCTCGGCATCCGGGTCGACCTCCGGGTCGGCGGCGACCTCGCCCCCGCGCTGAACGTCACCGACGTGCACCTGTCCTACGACGGCACGATCAACCCGGTCGGCGCCGGCGACGGGTCGGTCAGCTACACCCTGCACAACACCGGCAACACCACCATCTCCGCGCAGCAGGACGTCCAGGTGTCCGGGCCGTTCGGCTGGTTCACCGTCGACGCGGCGGACCTGCCGACCGCGCCGGAACTGCTGCCCGGCGAGAGCTGGGACGTCACCGTGCCGGTGTCCGGCGTGATGCCCTCCGTCCGGATCGGGGCCGCCGTGTCCGTGGTGCCGGTGATGACGGACGCCGCCGGATCGACATCCACGCTGGCCGCGGTGCAGGGGAACGCGCACGAGTGGGCGGTCCCCTGGGCGTCGCTGGTGGTGCTGATCGCGGTGGGCGGACTGGTCTGGTGGGTGCTGCGCCGACGGACGGGCCGTGCCGGGCGGGAGGACGCCCGGGTCGAGGCTCGGGTGCGGGCGGCGTTGGCCCGGCCGGCGGGCGACGAGCCGGTACCGGCCGGAGCCGGAGAGGCGCGCTGAGGCGATACGGTGTGTGCTGCGGCCGGGTGGTCGGCGGCGGGGCCTCTAGCTCAATCGGCAGAGCAGCGGACTTTTAATCCGCGGGTTGTGGGTTCGATCCCCACGGGGCCCACCCCCACGTTTGCGACTCCAACCCGAGCAGACCACGTCCATCTGCTGAAGGCCTGCACTGAGCGGTCAGGCGCTCGGGTCGGGCTCGGCGTCCTGCGCCACCCGTGCCACGTGCAGAGCCAGGTAGGCGACCTCGTCCGCACTGAGGGTGGCGCGCAGCCGGAGTTGGACCAGTCGGGCGAGCTGGTCGGCGGTGGCCGCCGCCTCGGGGTAGGCCCGCCGGATCGCGTCACCGATCTCCGAGTGCCGGCGGTCGTCGAGCTGTCGGCCCTGGTGGATCCGCACGAAGAGGTACCGCAGATGGGTGACGAACCGGCCCACGCTGACACTGCCGGGAGCGACCTCGACGTCGTGCGCGGCGGCGACCACGTCCAGGAACTGGTGGATCAGGCCGGTCATCGTGTAGGTCTGCGACAGGTCCCCGGAGGCGAAGCCCGCGTTGACCAGATGCAGGGCCAGGCCGACCGCCTCGGTCTCCGGCAGCGGGACGCGCACCCGCTGGTTGATCGCCCCGAGGAGGGCGACCGCCTGCCGGTGCTCCTCCGCGTAGAGGTTGGTCACCTCGGCCAGCAGCGGGTACTCCACCGTGTCGCCCGCCGCCGCGCGGTCCAGGGCGAAGCCCACGTGGTCGGCCATCGCCACCACCAGCGCCGGTTTGGCCGCGATCCGTTCCAGGCCGACCGCGGTCAGCGCCTCGCCGACCAGCTGGAGATGCTCCGGCGGGATGTCGGCGAGCAGTCCGGCCAGGTGGTCCGGGTCGCGGCCGTCGTCCGGACGGAACACCCGCACCACACGCTCACGCACCACCGGCGACCCGGGCCGGGCCTGGAAGCCCAGTCCGCGGCCGGTGAGGATGACCTCGGTGCCGTTCTCATCCCGCGCGAGGATCAGGTTGTTGTTGAACACCCGCAGGACTTCCACGCCCGTACCCCTCCTCGGTTCCGGTCGACGGCCGCCGTGGCGGGACGCTATCGCCCCGCCACGGTGGCCCGCATGCTGCGCGCCGGTCAGGCCTCGATGTCGATGACGGCGTCGCCGCGGGCCACGACCCCCGGGGCGTGCGGGGTCACCGCGGTGAGCGAGGCGGAGTTGAGGACGGTCACCAGGGTGGTGGTCGCGAACCCGGCGGCGGTCACCGCGGACAGGTCGACGGTGGCGAGCAGGTCGCCCGCCGCCACCCGCTGACCGGTGGTCACCGCGACCGTGAAGCCGGTCCCGGCCATCTGCACCGTGTCGATCCCGACGTGCACCAGCACCTCGATCCCGTCGTCGGTGCGGACCCCGAAGGCGTGCCCGGTGTCAGCCACGGTGAGCAGCTCGCCCGCGACCGGCGCGACGACCTCGCCGGAGGAGGGCACGATCCCGACGCCGTCGCCCAACGCGAGGGAGGAGAACACCGGGTCACCGGACTCGGCGAGCGGCACCACCTCACCGGAGACCGGGGCGGCGACGACCGTGGTCGGCGCGCTCGCTGTTCCGGCAGAGGAGGAGGTCGGGTCAGCCGAGTCGGCCTCTGCCACGGTCACCGACCGGTCCGCCCCGGCGAGGGCCAGATCGGCCTCGACCTGGGCGCGGGCGGCCAGCGCCTCGGCCCGCTGCTCCGGAGTGCGGTAGTCGGAGACGATCACCAGCAGCATCGACACCGCGAAGGCCGCGGCGATCGAGATGACGTAGACCGGCATCGGGTCGAAGACCGGGATGGTCAGCAGCGAGGTGAAGGCGAAGGCGTTCGTGTCGACGCCGCCCATGAAGCCGGTGATCAGGCCACCGACCAGGCAGCCGACCAGCATCCTCGGGTAGATCCGCTTGAACCGCAGGTGGATGCCGTACAGCGACGGTTCGGAGATGCCGCCCAGCAGTCCAGCGGCGAGCGCGCCGGTGGCGGTCTGGCGCATCTGCGAGTCGCGATCCCGGATCGAGAGCACCAGGACACCGGCGGTGGCGCCGAAGCACGCGAAGTTCCAGGCACCCATCGGGCCCTGGATGAAGTCGTAGCCGAGGGTGTTGAGATTGACCAGCATCAGCGCGTTCAGCGGCCAGTGCAGACCCAGCGGGACCAGGAAGGGGTAGAGCAGCGGGATCACGATCGCGAAGACGATCGGCGCGTTGCCGTTCAGCCAGGCGAGTCCGTCGCCGAGGCCGGAGCCGAGCCAGATACCGAGCGGGCCGAGCAGGAACGCGGTCACCGGGATCATCACGACCATGGACAGCGCCGGGACGAAGACCATCTGCACGTTCTCCGGGAAGATCCGCTTCAGCGCGCGGTACACCGGAGCGAGCACCGCGACCATGATGAGCGGCACGAACACCTGTCCGCCGTACTCGTTGAGCTGCATCGGCAGCCCGAAGACATCGGCCACGCACGCCGTGGTGCCCAGCGTGTCGTTGGTGGTGCAGACCGTACCGGCCGCCGAGGTCAGGCTCAGGAAGTCCGGTGTCATGACCGCGGCCATCACGGTGGCCCCCAGCCACGGGTCGACCTGCAGCTTCTTGGCTGCGTTGTAGGCGACCATGATCGGCAGGAAGTAGAACACCGCCCGCCACATCGCGTCGACGAACACCCAGGTCGCGGGCTTGTCGTCCGCCCGGAAGTCGACCACGCCGAGGGCGTCGAGCACCGCCGCGGTGGCGATGATCAGCGAGGCGCCGAGCAGTACGCCCAGCAGCGGACGGAACGAGTCGGACAGGTACTCGAACACCGAGTCCAGCCAGGCGACCTTGCCGCGGGCCCGGGACCGCGCGGCGGCCTTTACGTCGGCGTCGGACCGCTGCCCGGTGCCGACCCCCGCCATCGACGGCAGGTGCGTGATCTGGGTGTAGACCGACTGGACCGCACCGCCCACCACGACCTGGAACCGGTCGCCGGACTGCGGGACCGCGCCCAGCACCCCCGGCACCTGCTCCACCGCACCGGTGTCCACCACCGAGGCGTCGTGCAGCTCGAATCGCAGGCGGGTGGCGCAGTGCGTGAGGCTGACGACATTGGACGGTCCTCCGACCGCCTCGATGATCGCCTCCGCCTGGTCCCGCGTCGTCGCGGACGTCATGTGGAACTCCCTTGTCTTGTCTGTCCACCGACATCCGGGCACAAAAAAGACCTGAGCTGCATCGCTGCTGCTCAGGTCTTGCCCCGCGACGATGGCGGGTAACAACCCCGATGGTGGAACGGCTCAGGTTCGGCGGTCACCCTAGCACCACCTTTCGGGGCAACCCGCGGGCCGGAAGTCCCAAGGGTGTGGCCGCCGGAGCGTTCGTGCGTCGACGCGGGCACGGCTGGCCCTGTGCGCGGTGCTGTCCTTCGTCGCGCTGACGATCGCCGTCGCTCCGCTGTTCGCGATCGTCGTTCCTGCTGACGCCGGGCCGGGTCAGGCCGCCGACGTTCCTGTCATCTCTCTGATCGGCACCGGTCTGGCGACCTGGGATTTCGCCCGAGCGCGGCAACGCGCTCGACGCATCACGCTCACCCCGCCACCTCCGCCAGCCCCTTGAGCTGCTCCGGCAACGCCCGCCCGTGCCCGGCCATCGACCGGGCCCACAGCCGGCCGGCTCGGTAGGACGAGCGCACGAGCGGACCGGCCAGGACGCCGAGGAAGCCGATCTCCTCCGCCTCCTCGGCGATCTCCGCGAACTCCTCCGGGTGCACCCACCGGGCGACCGGGAGGTGGCGGGGCGACGGGCGCAGGTACTGGGTGACGGTGATGATGTCGGTGCCCGCGTCGTGCAGGTCGTGGAGGGCCTCGCTGATCTCGTGCCGCTCCTCGCCCATGCCCAGGATGAGGTTGGACTTGGTGATCATCCCGGCGGAGCGTCCCTGGGACAGGACGTCCAGGGACCGCTCGTAGCGGAAGGCCGGGCGGATGCGGCGGAACACCCGGGGCACGGTCTCCACGTTGTGCGCGAAGACCTCGGGGGCGGCGTCGAAGACCTGCTGCAGGTGATCGGGCCGGCCGGAGAAGTCGGGGACCAGGATCTCGACGCCGGTGCCCGGCGCCTGGGAGTGGATCTGCCGAATGGTCTCGGCGTACAGCCAGGAGCCCTCGTCGGGCAGGTCGTCCCGGGCGACGCCGGTGACGGTGGCGTAGCGCAGCCCCATCCGCGCGACGGACTCCCCGACCCGCCGGGGCTCGTCGACGTCGTAGTCCGCCGGGCGGCCGGTGCCGATCTGGCAGAAGTCGCACCGGCGGGTGCACTGGGCGCCGCCGATCAGGAAGGTGGCCTCGCGGTCCTCCCAGCATTCGAAGATGTTCGGGCAGCCGGCCTCCTGGCAGACGGTGTGCAGCCCCTCGTCCTGCACCAGGCCCTGGAGCTGGCGGTACTCCGGACCCATCCGGGCCCGGGTCTTGATCCACTCCGGCTTGCGTTCGATCGGGGTCTGCATGTTCCGCACCTCGAGGCGCAGCAGCTTGCGCTCCCCGGGGGCGGCGGCCCCCTGCGTGCCGGTCATGCGGCGGTGGCCCGCGGCAGCTCCGCGACGGTCGGCAACAGGTCGTCGAGGGCCGTGACCACCTCACCGACGAGCCCGGCGACCGTCACGGGCCGGTGCGAGGCGGCGGCCAGCGTCGTCACCGCCGCGTCGGGGAGGCCGCAGGGCACGATCCGGTCGTAGGGCTCCAGCGAGTGGTCGACGTTGAGCGCGAAGCCGTGCATCGTGACGCCGCGCGCCACCCGGACCCCGATCGCGGCCAGTTTGGCGTCCGGCGCCCCGGAGCGCTGCACCCACACCCCGGAACGACCGTCGACCCGCACCGCCCGGACCCCGTGGTCGGCGACGACCCGGATCAGCGCCTCTTCCAGGACGTGCACGTACGCCACCACGTCGATCGGCTCGTGCAGCCGCACGATCGGGTAGCCGACGAGCTGGCCGGGGCCGTGCCAGGTCACCCGCCCGCCCCGGTCCACCGCCACGACGGGGGTGTCCGTGAGCTCCGGATCGGGCAGCTCACTGCGGTGCGCACGCCGGCCGGCCGTGTAGACCGGGTCGTGCTGACAGAGCAGCAGCGTGCCGGGCCGGGTTCCGGAGGACACCCCCTCGTGCAGCGCGCGCTGGAGCGCCCAGCCCTCCTGGTAGTCCAGCGGCGGACCGTCGATCCCCCGCTCGATGGTGGTCAGCATGGAGCCGACCGTAGCATTGTTGGACTGAGTCCAACAATGCTGACGGATGTCGCTGCCGTCCGGGTCAGCCGCTCGATCTGCTACGCCGCGACCAGCTCCCGGCGCTTCCCGGCCAGGACCGCGACCGCCTCCTCACGGGTGGCGACGTAGGTGACCGGGAACCCGGTCTTGGTCGAGAGCCGCTGCATCTGGATCGCGACCAGCGGGTTCGACGCGACGAACGCGCACCAGGTCAGCCCGTTGCGCACGGCCTCGGCCATCATCGCCTCGTGGGTACGCTGCACCTTCTCCGCCTGTGCCGGGTGGGCGCTGAAGTCGACGAGGAAGGTCCACCCCTGCCGGTTCTCCCGGTAGGCGGCGGACAGGACGCGCACGTAGTCGTCGCAGGTGGCATCGCTCCACAGCCCCTCGCAGACGTCGCTGAGCTGGTTGAGATCGCGGTCCCAGAAGATGTCGAAGCCGCCGGTGACGTCGGCCTCGGCCAGGCGCAGACCGCCGGTCTGCTCGGTCATGACCGCTCCCATCCGAGCGATCTCGGTGACCGCGACCCGGCTCTGCCCGGCCGCCTCGGCGTTGGAGCGGGCCAGCCCGGCGACCGTGGTGATGGAGTCGGCGATGTTCGCCACCTCGCTGGCCACCCCCTGAGCCGCCTCGCTGACCTGCTGCGTCGTCAGGCTCTGCTCCTCCACGGCCGAGGAGATGGTGAGCTGCGACTGCGAGATCTGGTCGATCACCCGCGTCACCGTCTCGATCGCGCTGACCGCCTCGACGGCATCCGCCTGGATGCGCCCGAGCATCCCGGAGATCTCCTCGGTGGCCCGGGCCGTCTGCTGGGCCAGCTCCTTCACCTCGCCCGCGACCACGGCGAAGCCCTTGCCCGCCTCTCCGGCGCGGGCCGCCTCGATGGTGGCGTTCAGCGCCAGCAGGTTGGTCTGGCCGGCGATCGAGGTGATCGCCTCGATCACATCGCCGATCCGGGCCGTCGACTCACCCAGCGAGGTGATCGTCGCCGACGCCGAGGCCGCCGAGCCGACGGCCTCCTGCGCGACACGGGACGCGTCGGTGGTGGTGCGGGCGATCTCACCGATCGAGGCGCGCAGCTCCTCGCTCGCGGCGGCCACCAGCTCGACGCTCTCGGTCACCTGCTGCGCCGACTCCTCGATGCTGCCGGCTTGCTCGCTGGTGCCGCGAGCGCCCGCACTGAGGGTGTCGCCGATGATGCCGAGCTCCTCGCCCGCGATCGTGAGCAGCTTCGCCTCCGGGGCGATCGCGCCGAACACGTCCGCGACGCTGCCGATCGCCACCCGGACCGGCGCCTCGGTCCCCGTGGTGTCCGCGACCGAGGCGGGCTCCATCGCGGCCGCCAGGTCACCGGCCTCGACGGCCCGGGCCACCGCCCACAGCCGGGCGGTGGCCCGGGCGCGCAGGGTCTGCGCGGACCGGTGCAGCAGGACGACCGCGACGACGGTGGACAGGGCGATCGCCCAGGCGGCGATCCCGTCGGTGACCGCGGTCGCGACCACGCCGACCACCGCGACGACCGGGCCGGCCGCAGACAGCGCGGTGCTGCCGGAGCCGCGGGTCCCGGGCGAGTTCGGACCCGGGGCCGCCGGGTGCTGGATGACGGACATGCGTGTTGGCCCTTCGACGGAAGAAGCCCCCTGTGTCCTCCCTATCGGCAGCGCCGGGCTCTCGTTCACGGTTCTGCGAGGCCCCGAGGCGAGGGCCGGGCGCTCACCGTCGCTCGTCTCACGCCACGTCGCGGCGTGCGGTGCGCCACAGCCCGACGGCCAGCGGAACCCCGACCCACAGCAGCGTGGAGGTCAGCAGCCGGACCCACCCGTCACCGGTCAGCGACCCGGCCATGAGCTCGGCCAACGGCCCCGACTGGTCGAGCCAGCGTGCGGGCTCCCGCAACGCGGGCACCAGCGTGGCCACCACGGTCCAGGCCGTCGGCAGCGCGAGGTAGGCGACGATCGCCGCCGGTGTCGACAGCAGAGACAACCCGAAGCCCAGGCCCTGGAGGACCAGCAGGATCAGGGCGAGCGCCAGGCCTCCCAGCTGCCCGCCGTGCACGGTCCAGGACGGGACTCCCCCGTGCACCAGCCCCCCTGTCAGAGTCGCCAAGGCGGCCGCCGCGACCGTCACCACCATCACGCCGAGCGCGAGCAGCACCCCGGCGGCGGCCTTGGCCCCGTGCACCCGGATCCGGCGGGGCTCGAGCACGAAGGTGGTCACGGCGGTGCGTTGCGACCATTCCGAGGTGGCCGCGAGCACACCGATCAGCGGCAGCAGCAGGAGTTGCCCGACCGACGCCGCCTCGGTCATCGTCGCCCACCCGGGAGCCTGGTCGGCGGCCCAGAGGAACAACGCCATCAGCACGATGTCGACCAGCACGATCAGGGCGAGCAACCACCGTCCGGCCCGGGTGTCGACCTGCTTGCGCAGCTCGACCTCGACCAGACGCGCCCATCGGATGCCGGGAGGCGCCGCGGACGGCGCGCGCCGTGCGGCGGTGGGGTCGGCGGTGGTGGTCATGCGGTCACCTCGTCACGGTCGGAACCGGCGGTCAGGGCGAAGAACAGGTCCTCGAGCCCCGCTGTTCGGGTCGGTCGCAGCTCGGTCAGCACCACGCCGGCGTCCAGCGCGTGACGACCGACGTCCTCCGCGGACGCGGATGTGCTCAGTCCCCCGTCGGCGAGGGGCCTGACGTCGTTCCCGCCGGCGATGAGCGTCCGGGCCAGCGTGCCGTCGTCCAGGCTGCGCACCTCGGCGCCCGGTGCGGACAGCAGGTCCTGGGCCGTCCCCTTCGCCAGCACTCGGCCGCGGCCGATCAGCACCAGGTCGTCGGCGATGACCTCGACCTCGCGGAGCAGGTGTGAGGACAACAGCACCGTGCCGCCGTCATCGGCAAAGGATCGCAACAGGTCGCGCATCCAGCGGATGCCGGTCGGGTCCAGCCCGTTCGCGGGCTCGTCGAGCACCAGCACCTGCGGTTCACCGAGCAGCGCGTGCGCGAGGCCCAGCCGCTGGCGCATCCCCAGCGAGTAGGTACGGGTGCGGGAGTCGGCCTCAGCGGCGGTCAGGCCCACCCGGTCGAGGCACGCGGCGACCCGGCTGGACGGCAGCCCCATCAGGCGTGTGGACAGCGCGAGCACTTCCCGCCCCGAACGCCCGGCGTGCTGCGCGGACGCGTCGAGCAGCACGCCGACCGTGCGTCCGGGGTTCGGCACTCCGCGCAGGCGTCGGCCTGCGACGGTGGCGGTCCCGGACGACGCGGTGGCGAGGCCGCAGAGCACGCGCAGGGTCGTGGACTTCCCGGCTCCGTTCGGGCCGAGGAATCCGGTGACGCGGCCGGGCTCGGCGGTGAAGGACACATCGTCCAGCACGCGCGCCGGCCCGTACCGCTTGGTGAGGTGAGCAATCTCGATCATGGCTCCAGCGTCGGCGTGGCCGGCCTCGTGCCGCGTCGCCCTCGGAGCTCGACGCCCGGCCCTCCGGGAGGAGGATCACCTGCGTCCCGGTGGGAGGCCTCTCCTCCTTCCGGGGGA
>NZ_JANZKP010000075.1 GCF_025642745.1 Cellulomonas sp. RIT-PI-Y | reverse complement strand
GGGTCCCCGGCATCCGGGACCGGCTGCTCGGTGGGGGCGGTCTCGCCGCGCAGCCGCCCGGTGCGGTCGTACCCGCCGGGCTCCTCGTCGGCGGCGACCTCGACCACCCGGTCCTCCGGGGGCAGCCCGGACAGCACCCGCATCTGGTCCAGGAGGTCGGCGAAGGCCGCCTCACCGGTGGACACCCGCGGGGGGTCCTCCGGTGCCGCCTGGCTCGGGACCGACTCCAGTGCCGGCGCACCGTCCGCGGCGTCCGCGGCGGCGAGCAGCGCGTCCATCCCGGACAGGCCGGGGGTGCCGGACTGGGCCGCGAGCGCCGCCCGGCGCGCACGGAGCGACGGGGCGGGGGCGGCCGCCGGGGTGTCCGGCACGTCGATGGTCAGCTCGTAGCGTTCCCGGGCGAAGAACCCGGCCAGTCCCCCGGTGCGCACCCGCTCGGCGCGGACGATCCGGGCCGCCGGGCCGAACTCGGCGCGGACCTGCCCCATCAGCTCCGACAGGTCGGAGCCCTCAAGCAGCAATCGCGTGGGCACCGCTCACCGTCCCGACCGTCTCGATCCGGACGCCGCCGCCGGTCACCTCGGAGTAGGAGAGCACGGCGAGCCGGTCGGTGCCGGGTCCGCCGAGCAGCATCACCTTGTGCAGGGCGGGGCGCAGCGCCGGCGCGCAGACCAGCACGACCGTCCGGCCGGTGGCCTCCGCCTCGGCGACGGCGAGCCGCAGTCGCTCCAGCATGGCCTCCAGCCTGCTCGGGTCCGTGACGATCTGCACGCCGGTGTCCGAGGGCCGCAGCGCCTCGACCATCTGCTGCTCCCAGACCGGGTCCAGGGTGAGCACCCGGAGCACGCCGTCGGTCACGTACTGGGCGGCCAGGGCGGGGCCGAGCGCGCCACGGGCGGCCTCGACCAGGCCCTCGGGGTCGGTGGACGCCTTGGCCTTGAGCGTCAGCGCCTCGTAGATCCGGCCCAGGTCGCGGATCGGCACCTCCTCGGCCAGCAGGCCCTGCAGCACGCGCTGGACCTCGCCGAGGGACATCAGGCCGGGGATCAGCTCGTCGACCACGGAGGGGTTGACCTGCTTGACCCCCTCGGTCAGCACCCGGACGTCCTCACGGCCGAGCAGCCGCGGGGCGTTGCGGGTGATGATCGCGCCCAGGTGGGTGATCAGCACCGACACTCGGTCGACCACGGTGGCTCCGGCCATCTCCGCGGCGTGCCGCAGCTCGGCGGGGACCCACTTGCCGGGCAGGCCGAACACCGGCTCGACGGTGGCCTGGCCGGGCAGCGCGCCCAGGTCGTCGCCCAGGGCCAGCACCTTCCCGGACGGGGTCTCGCCCCGGCCGACCTCGACGCCGGAGATCCGGACCACGTAGGTGGAGCGGGGCAGGTCGACCGAGTCGCGGGTGCGGACCGGGGGCACCACGATGCCGAGCTCCATCGCGATCTTGCGGCGCAGGCCGCGCACCCGGTGCAGCAGATCCTGCTCCGGGCCGTTGCCGACCAGGTCGACCAGGTCCGGGGCGAGCAGGATCTCCAGGGCGTGCACCCGCATCTGCTCGATCAGTGCCTCGGGGGTGTCCGAGTTGGCGGGGGCGGCGGTGGCCGTGACCTGGGCGGCCTGCTCGGCGGCGGCCTCCTCCTTCTTCTGGGCGGAGCGGACCCGCTGCGCCAGCACGATCAGCGACGCACCGACCAGGACGAAGGGCAGCTTGGGCATCGACGGCAGCAGGGCCAGGGCGATGGCACCGCACCCGGCGATCATCAGCGCCGACTGCGACTGCATCAGCTGCTTGCTGGCCGCGGTGCCCATGTCGCCCTCGGCGGTGGCCCGGGTGACGACGATGCCGGTGGACACCGACAGCAGCAGCGCGGGGATCTGGGTGACCAGACCGTCGCCGATGGTCAGCAGGGAGAACTTCTCCAGCGCCTCGTTGATCGGCAGGCCCATCTGGACCATCCCGATCACGATGCCGCCGATCAGGTTGATCAGCGTGATCACGATGCCAGCGATCGCGTCGCCCTTGACGAACTTGGAGCCACCGTCCATCGCACCGTAGAAGTCGGCCTCGGCGGCGACGTCCGCACGGCGCTTGCGGGCGGTGTCCTCGTCGATCAGGCCGGAGTTCAGGTCGGCGTCGATCGCCATCTGCTTGCCCGGCATGGCGTCCAGGGTGAACCGGGCGCCGACCTCGGCCACCCGCCCGGCACCGTTGGTGATCACGACGAACTGGATGACCACCAGGATCAGGAAGATCACCAGGCCGATGACCAGCGAGCCGCCGACCACGAAGTGCCCGAACGCGTCGATCACCTGGCCGGCGAACCCGTCGCGCAGCACCAGTCGGGTGGACGCGACGTTCAGCCCGAGCCGGAACAGGGTGAACACCAGGATCAGCGACGGGAAGACGCTGAAGTCCAGCGGGCGCTTGACGTACATCGCGGTCAGCAGGATCACCAGGGAGGCGGTGATGTTGATCGCGATCAGCACGTCCAGCAGGGCGGCGGGCAGCGGCACGACCAGCAGCAGGACGATACCGACCACGCCCACCGGGACGGCGAGCTGGGAGATCGAGCGGTTCTTCATCGCGGGTTCCTTCAGGCGGCGGTCTTGGCGTCACGGAGGGCCTTGCGGGCCGCCGCGGGAGTGGTGGGGACGTCCTCGGGGGCCACGGAGCCACCGGGGATGACGTGCTTGCCCATGGCCGCACCGCGGCGCTTGAGCTGCATGACGAAGGCGAGCACCCGGGCCACCGCGGTGAAGAGGTAGGCCGGGATCTCCTGGTCGATCTCGCAGGCGGCGTGCAGGGCACGGGCCAGCGGGATGTCCTCGATCATCGGGATCTGGCGGTCGACGGCCTGCTCGCGGATCTTGGCGGCGACCGCGCCGGCGCCCTTGGCGACCAGCCGGGGCGCACCGGTGCCGGGCTGGTAGCGCAGCGCCACGGCGACGTGGGTCGGGTTGACCACCACGACGTCGGCGTCCGCGACGGCGGCCATCATCCGGTTCCGGGACATCGCCATCTGCTTGGACCGGATGGCGCCCTTGATGTGCGGGTCGCCCTCGGTGCGCTTGTTCTCCTCCTTCAGCTCCTGCTTGGACATCCGGGTGTGCTGGCGGTTGCGGCGCATCACGACGACCACGTCGATGACGGCCAGCAGCACGCCGGCGGCGATGCCGAGCCGGAGCAGCTGGGTCACGCCGTCGCCGGCGGTGCCCAGGATGTGCTGGAGCGGGATGGTGCCGGAGACCATCAGCTTGGGCAGCAGTCCCTGGACCACGGTATAGAGCACGAAGCCGACCACCGCGGTCTTCATCAGGGTCTTGGCACCCTCCCACCAGGACTGCTTGCCGAACAGCCGCTTCATCCCGTTGACCGGGTTGAACTGCTGGGTCTGCGGCTTGAACTTCTTGACGTGCACGCCGCCCTGGGCGACCGCGGTGATCAGCACCGCGATCACCACGACCGCGAACATCGGGGTCAGGGTGCCGACGACGGTGCCCAGGCCGTCGAACAGCAGCTGGGTGACCGTGCCGGCGTCCGGGTCGGCGATCGCGTCCGAGATGGCGGACATCTGGTCGCGGGCCGCGTCGGCGGCGTTGTTCGCCACCATCGGCAGGGTGATCGCGGCGGCGGCCAGGCCGATCCAGGCGGACAGGTCGGTGGACCGGGAGAGTTTGCCCTCCTTGTGCACCTCCTTCATCCGCTGGGCGGAGGCCTTCTCGGTCTTCTCCCCGGACTCGTTGCCGCCGCTCATTCCGGGACCCCCGCAGGGCCGGGCGCGCAGCGGGCGACGCTGCGGTACGTCCTCATGCCGCCACCCCCAGCAGGGTGTCGACGGCGTCGTTCACCAGTCCGTTGATCACGCCCGGCATCGCCAGGTAGACGAAGCCCGCGAAGGTCACGGTCATCAAGATCTTCAGCGGGAAGCCCAGCGCGAAGGCGTTCAGCGCCGGGGACACCCGGGTCAGCAGGCCGAGGCCCACGTCGGTGAGGAACAGCACCGCGAGCAGCGGCCCGGCGATCTGCAGGGCGGCCAGGAACATCTGCCCGAGGCCGGTCGACGCCGCCGAGGCCATCGCGGCCAGATCCAGCGAGGACCCCAGCGGCAGCGCGTCGAAGGAGCGGGCCATGCCGGCGATCAGCACGCCGTAGCCGCCGGAGGCGAACAGCAGGGCCAGCGCGGTCCACTGGTAGAGCTTGCCGAACTGCGCGCCGGAGGTCTGGCTCATCGGGTCGAAGGCCTGGGCGAGCTGGAAGCCGCCGAACAGGTCGATCAGGCCACCCGCCGCCTGCACCGCGCTGAACACCAGCGACACCAGGAACCCCAGACCGCCGCCGATCACCACCTGCATGACCAGCTCGCCGAGGAACTGGCCGGTGGAGGCGATCTCGTGCTGCTCCAGGCGGGGCAGCACCGCGAGCGCGAGGCCGACCGACAGCATCGCCTTGACCCGGCCCGGGATGCCGCGGTGGGCGAAGGGCGGGGCGATGACCAGGAAGGCGGCGAACCGCACCCCGGCCAGCATGGCGGTCTGCACCGCGGCCAGCGGCAGCGTGATGTCCATCAGCCCAGCAGCTCCGGGATCCGGCCGAACAGCTGGTCGGTGAAGGTGACGATCTCCGCGATCATCCAGTGCCCGCACACCAGCAGCGCGACGGCGGCGCCGAGGGCCTTGGGCACGAAGGAGAGCGTGACCTCCTGGATCTGGGTGACCGACTGGACCAGGGACACCGCGAAGCCGATGACCAGCGCGGTGATCAGCACCGGGGCGCACAGCTTGGCGGCGACGATCAGGGCGTCGAGGCCGATGTCGAGGACGGCGGCGGTGTCCATCAGCCACCGCCCGTCGCGGCGCCGATCAGGGCGGTGACGATCAGGCCCCACCCGTCGACCAGCACGAAGAGCAGCAGCTTGAACGGCAGGGAGACCATCACCGGCGGCAGCATCATCATGCCCATGCTCATCAGCACCGAGGAGACGACCAGGTCGATCACCAGGAACGGGATGAAGATGACGAAGCCGATGATGAACGCGGACCGCAGCTCGGAGAGCATGAAGGCCGGGATCAGGGTCAGCATCGGCACGGTGTCCGGCGACTCCGGGTTCGCCTGGTCGGCGGCCCGGGTGATCAGCGCCAGGTCCTCCTGGCGGGTGTGGCCCAGCATGTAGTCGCGCAGCGGGGCCGACCCGGCGTCGATCGCCTGCTGGAAGTCGAGGGTGCCGTCCAGGTAGGGCTGCACGCCCAGGTCGTTCACCTGGCTGAGCACCGGCGCCATCACGAACAGCGACAGGAACAGCGCCAGTCCGGCGATCACCTGGTTCGGCGGGACGCCCTGCAGGCCGAGCGCGTTCCGGGTCAGGGACAGCACCACGAAGATCTTGGTGAACGCGGTCATCATCAGCAGCAGCGACGGCGCGATCGACAGCAGCGTGATGCCGATCAGCACCACCACCGAGCTGGACGGGGTGCCGTTCACGCCGTTGACCGAGACCGAGACCGAGCCGGTGTCGGTCGGGTCGACCGGGGCGACCGGGGCGGTCGGCTCCACCGGCGGCACCGGGGCGGCGTGGCCCGCCGTGGCGGCCAGGGTGAGCAGCAGCAGCGCGACCAGCACGGCACCGACGGCGATCAGCACCAGGCGCGGCGCGCGGCGACGGGCGACGGTCCGCAGCTCGCCGGTCAGGACGGTGGCGCTCATCGGCGCACCGTCCGCTCGCGCAGGGCGGAGACCGCCTGCTTCCAGGTGGACGGCGCCAGGATCGAGCCGTCCAGCGAGCCGCTGTTCACCGCGACCGGCTCGGCGGCCGGGGCGAGGTCGGCGGGGTCGATGTCGGCGACCTGGGCGCCGGCCAGACCGGGCACCGCGGTGTGCTCACCGGGCGACGGCTGGGTGGGGATCAGCCGGGCGGCGTTGGTCAGCGCCGAGTGGGCGGCGACCAGCGCGGCCGTGGCGGCAGCGGACGGCATGACGCCGTCCGGCGCGGCGACGGCCGGGGCGGGCGCCTCCGCCTCGACGGCCGCGAGGGTCGACGCGAAGTCGTCGGCGGGCAGTGGCGCCGGGGCGGCCTTGCGCCAGGAGAACAGCGGCTTGGCGGCCCGGGACGGCTCGACCTCGGCCGGCTCGTCGACGGCGGCCACCGCGTCCAGCTCGCTGAGCATGGTGACCTGCTGCTCGCCGAAGCCGACCAGCAGCCGGCGCTCGCCGACCGCCAGCACCGCGACGCCGGCGTGCCGGCCCAGTGCCTGACGGCCGACCACCTCGATCGCGGGGCCGGTGGCCCGACGGCCGCCCTTGCCCCACCCGGCCTTGCGCGCCACGACCCAGATCAGGCCGAGCACGCAGGCCAGCGCCAGCGCGGTCCGCGCGGCGAGCACCAGAGTGTCCATGAGCGGCGTCAGCCCTGCGTCTCGTCGCCGCGGGCGATCTCGGTGATCCGGATGCCGAACTCCTCGTCGATCACGACGACCTCACCGCGCGCGATCAGCTTGCCGTTGACCATCACGTCGGCCGGGCTGCCCGCCGCGCGGTCCAGCTCCAGCACGGCGCCCGGGGTCAGCTCCAGCACCTGGCGGACCGGCAGCTTGGTGCGGCCGAGCTCGGCGGTAAGGGTCATCTCCACGTCGTAGAGCACGTTCAACGAGGCGCGCTGGGTGGGCACGCCACCGGCCTGCGGGGTCGGCTCGGCACGCAGGCGCAGCGCGAACCAGGCCTGGGCAGTGCCGTCCTCGCCGGTCAGCGCGACCAGCGAGGCGTCGGGGGCGAGCGCGGCGGAGACCGGCTCGGTCCGGGCGGACTCCAGCACCCCGGCGCCGAGCTCGGCGACCGCGGCCTCCAGGGCCGGGCGGAGCGCGTCGGCCAGGTCCAGCGCGGTGCCGTCGGGGGCGCCGGCGGTCAGGGCGTCCCGCACCGCCTGGTCGGCGACCAGCAGCACGTCGGCGCTGTTCGGCCCGACGAAGCTGGCGACCACGGCGATCGCGTCGGCGGCCGGAGCCTGACCGGCGGGCGCGGGGGACGCGGTCAGCGGGGTGGCGGCGGGCAGGAACCGGGCGGCGGCGGCCGCGGCGGTCAGCGCGACCGCGCCGGTGTCGGCGATGGTCTGGGCGTTCATCAGTGCTTCTCCTCGACGGTGACGACCATGCAGGCCAGGCGGGAACCGTTGTTCCCGGCGGCGGCCCGGGCCAGGACCACGCCGTCCACCACCACATCCAGCGGCTGGGACGACGGGTGGGACAGGGGGATGACCTCGCCCACGGCCAGGTCGACGACCTGTCGGGGGCGGACGGTGACCGGCGCGAACCGGACGGCGAGCTCGACCGGCACGTCCTCGACGGCGGCCTCCAGATCGGCGACCGCGGACTCGTGGGCCCGCTGGTCCTCGTCGGAGCGACCCGAGGTGCCGTCGCCGGCGCGCACGGCGCCCAGCAGCAGCTCGGCGGGGAACATCACGGTGGCGACGTCCTCGCGCTCACCGATCCGCTGCGTGAACGAGGCGACCAGCACCGCGTCCGAGGCCGGGACGACCTGCACGAACTGCGGGTTGTACTGCACCGAGCGCACGGTCACCTCCAGCGGCATCAGCGCGGCGAAGGCGTAGCCCAGGTCCCCGAGGGTGGCCTGCATCAGGCCGCGGACCAGGGTGAACTCGATCTCGGTGAGCTCGCGCTCCTCGGCCTCACCGGTGCCGGGGCCGCCGAGCAGGAAGTCGATCCAGTTCATCGTGGTGCTCAGCGGCAGCTGGACCACGGCGGTCTGCCGGGTCTGCTCGACGGTGCAGAGCATCATCGTCGTGGTGCCGGGCAGCGAGCGGACGTACTCGTCGTAGGAGGTGAGCGTCAGCTGGTCGAAGGTGACCTGGGCCATCGCGCGCAGCCGGGCGGTGAGCTGGTTGCCCCACTGGCGGGCGAAGGTCTCGAAGGCCATCTCCAGCACCCGGGCGTGCTCGCGGGCCATCGTCATGGGCCGGCGGAAGTCGTAGGGCTCGGGGGCGTGCGTGCGCCGCCTGGAGCGTGCGGGGGTCTGCCCCGGGGTGTGGACCGTCACGCTGTCCCCCATCGGCCCGGGTGAGGGCGTGTTGAGGGGTCGACGGCATGAGTCCGCAAGGTCGTCCAGTTCAGCCTGGTTCGTCCTCGTGATCCACGGCTCCTGCCCTCCATGGGCCGGTCCTGCTCCGTGGCGATGCGGCGCCCTCCGTGGCGCCCCGACTGCGGGTGCGAGCTGCGGTCAGCTCACTGCGTGACGTAGTTCGTCAGGTAGACGTCCATCACCTCATCCGGGTAGGCGGCTTCCAGCTGGTGCAGGAACTCGGTCTTCAGGGCGTCGCGGCTGGTCGGGTCGGAGACCTGGGCCATCGTCTGGCCGGAGTACAGCTCGATCGCGATGTCCACCGCCTTGGAGGTGTCCGGCGCCTCCTCGCCGACCTCCTCGGTGAGCTGCAGAGCGAAGCCCAGGCGCAGGTAGTGCCCGTCGGCCAGGTTGACGCTGATCGCGTCGACCGTGGCGACCGCGCCCGCGACGTGGGTGGGCTCGGGCTCGGCCGCCGCCTCGCCGCCGCTGGGCTTGAGCACCAGGAAGTACGCTGCCGCGCCGCCGATCACGACCACCGCGGCCAGGATCAGGATCAGCAGCTTCTTGGACTTCTTCTTCGGCTCCTCGGCGGCCGGCTCCTCCTTGGCGGGGGTCCCGCCGATCTTGCCGCCGCCGATCTTCTGGCCGCCGCCGATCACACGCTGCTCGATGGGCATCTCACCCCTCCGTTCCGTCGGCCGCCACGGTGGGCAGCAGGGCGCGCACCGTCTCCGGCGCCGCGCTCAAGATCACGATGTCCACCCGCCGGTTGGCGGTCATGGCGTCCTGGCCCTCACCGAGCACCAGGGGCCGGGTGTCGCCGAAGCCGGTGGCCTGGCCCCGGGCGCCGGGCAGTCCGTCGACCTCCACCAGACGCCGGAGCACCTGGGTGGCACGGTCGGAGGACAGCTCCCAGTTGGTCGGGTAGCGGCCGGACACCGGGATGGTGTTGGCGTGCCCCTCGACCGCGATCTGCTCGTTCAGGCCCACGATGGTCGGCGCGGCGTTGTCCAGCACCGCCTGCGCGGTCGGGGTCAGCTGCGCCGAGGCCGGGGCGAAGAACACGTCGTCGGCGACCAGGCCCAGCACCAGCCCGCGCTCGTCGATCCGGAACCGGACCGTGCCGTCCAGACCCTGGGCGGCCAGGGCGGCGGTGATCGCGGCCTGGACCTCCTCCAGGTGCGCGGCCTCGGCCTGGGCGGCGGCCAGCGTCGCGGCGTCCACCGAGTCGGCCGGATCCGGGTTGGTCGCCGGGTCGGCGGCCTGCAGGCCCAGTCCCTCGTCGGCGTCCACCACTCCGGCGGTGCCGACATCCGGGGCGTCCGCGGCGGCCGAGGTGCCGTCCATGATCCCGTCGGAGCCGTCCAGCACGGACTGGCTGATCGACCCGTCCCCGAACCCGGCGGCCAGCGACTGCTTGAGCTGGACGTACTTGTCCTGGTCGACCTGGGAGATCGCGAAGAGCACGATGAACAGCGCCATCAGCACGGTGATCATGTCGGAGTAGGACACCAGCCACCGCTCGTGGTTGACGTGCTCCTCCTCCTCGTGACCGCGACGACGGCCCTTGGCGGTGTGGCTCATGCCGCTTCCTTCGCGGCGGGCTCGTCCGGCAGCAGGCTGCGCAGCCGCTCACCGACCAGGCGGGGGTTGGCCCCGGCCTGCACGGCCAGCAGGCCCTCCAGGGTGACCTCCATCTGCTGGCACTCCAGGTCGGAGAACCGCTTGATCCGCGCGCCGATCGGCAGCCAGACCACGTTCGCGGACAGGATGCCCCACAGGGTCGCGACGAAGGCCGCGGCGATCGAGTGGCCCAGGCTGGACGGGTCGGAGAGGTTCTCCAGCACGTGCACCAGGGAGATGACGGTGCCGATGATGCCGATGGTCGGCGCATAGCCGCCCATGTCGGCGAAGTACTTGGACCAGACCTTCTCCCGGGACCGCTTGGTGGCGATCTTGTCCTCGAGGATCAGGCGCAGGTCGTCCGGGTCGGTGCCGTCGATCGCGGCCTGCAGTCCGCCGCGCAGGAACGGGTCGTCGATGTCCTTGGCGGCGTCCTCCAGCGCCAGCAGGCCCTCGCGCCGGGCGCGGTCGGCCAGCGACACCAGGGTGTCCACGGTGGTGGAGGGGTCCGGGACCTTGTTCATGAACGCACGGGGCACGGCGGCGAAGGACGCGATGACGTCCTTGATCGTGTGTCCGGCGATGCCCACGCCGATCGTGCCGACCCAGACCAGCAGCAGCGGTGCGGGCAGGAAGATCGACATCGGGTCGGCGCCCTCCATGAGCAGCGCGCCGAAGATCGCGCCGAAGGCGACGACCAGACCGATGAAGCCAGCGGGGTCCATCAACGACTCCTGGGACGGAGGGGAACGGGATCGGCGAGCGGGGTGCGGTCCTCGTCGTCCGCCGGGTCGGAGCCGGTCTCCGGGGCGTCCCGGACCAGCTCGACGGCGGGGGTCGGGTCCGCCTGGATCTCCTGGGCTCGCGCCAGCAGATGCGCGCGGTGCTCGTTGACCCGCGCGATCACCTCGGCCATCGACTCCCGGACGATGTACTTCGTCCCGTCGATGAGGGTGAGGATGGTGTCCGGTGCGCTGTCCACGCGCTGGAGCAGGTCCGGGTTGACCCCGAACTGGGCCCCGTTCAAGCGCGTCACGACGATCACGGCCGTATCCCATCCCTGGTGGTTCGATGCGGTGTACGCCGGATCCTCCGGACGTACCGCGGTGGCCCTTCCGTGGGCCGTTCACTCGATCTGATCGGCCGCCGGAGGCGCGGTCTGAGCGCTTCCGGCGGCCGAACGGGTCACCGCTTGAGGTTCACCAGCTCCTGCAGCACCTCGTCCGAGGTGGTGATGACCCGGGAGTTCGCCTGGAAGCCGCGCTGGGCGATGATCAGCGAGGTGAACTCGCTGGACAGGTCCACGTTGGACATCTCGAGCGCACCACCGGCCAGCGAGCCGCGGCCGCCGGCACCGGCCACGCCGACCTGCGCGTCACCGGAGTTGACCGAGGAGCTGAACAGCGAGCCGCCGGACTTCTGCAGACCGGCCGGGTTGGTGAAGTTGGCCAGCGCGATCCGGCCGATGGCCTGCTTGAGACCGTTGGAGAACGAGCCGGTGATGGTGCCGTCCGCGCCGAGCTGGAAGGACTGCAGCGTGCCCGCGGAGCGACCGTTCTGGGTGCCGGTGGCGACGGTGTCGACCGAGGCGTAGCCGGTGATGGTGGACAGGTCCACCGCGACGCCGCCCAGGGTGAAGGACCCGGTGGAGGTCAGCTTGCCGTCGGCGTCGAAGGTGACCGCCTCGGGGGTGCCGGTGGCCGGGTAGGTGTTCGTGCCGTCGGTGGCGGACATGGTCCAGCCGGTGGCGCCCTTGGTCAGGGTCAGGCTGATGTCGCGCGGGTTGCCCTGGGCGTCGTAGACCTCCAGGTCGAGGGACTTGGTGGTGCCCTCGGCGGCGTCGGAGGGCAGGTTGCCGACGAACGAGCCGGTGGTGCTGGCCACGGCGCCCATCACGGTGCCGGCCGGGACCTTGAGGTCGGTGACCGGGGCGTTGGTGTCGATGACGCCGTTCACGGCCATCCAGCCCTGGACCAGCGCGCCGTCGCCCGGCAGGGTCATCTGGCCGGTGGAGTCGAAGTCGAAGGACCCGGCGCGGGTGTAGAAGGTCTCCGCGCCCTTGCGCACCACGAAGAATCCGTCGCCCTGGATCATCATGTCGGTGCTGCGGCCGGTCAGCTGCGAGGCGCCCTGGGTGAAGGACGTGGTGATGCCCGCGACCCGGACGCCCAGGCCGACCTGGGCCGGGTTGGTGCCGCCGGTGCCCTGCTGGGCGGCGCCCGCGCCGGTGACCAGCTGGCTGAGGGTGTCCTGGAACTGGGTCTGCGAGGACTTGAAGCCGGTGGTGTTGACGTTGGCGATGTTGTTGCCGGTGACGTCGAGCATCGTCTGGTGCGAGCGCAGACCGCTGATGCCGGAGAACAGAGAGCGGAGCATGGTGGGATCCCTTCGGGTGGGTCAGGACTCGGAGTCGTCGGTGGCCGGGAGCTCGGTGGGCCCGCCCGGCGTGGCGACGAAGGAGACGGAGTTCAGGCTGATCTGCTTGTCGCCGACCAGGACGACCGGCACGGAGCCGGAGTAGGAGACACCGGTGACGGTGCCGTTCTGGGTGGTCTTGTCCTCGTCGGTCCAGGACACCTGCTTGCCGACCAGGTCGGCCGCGGACATCCGCATCTGCAGCGCGAAGGTCTCCCGGGCGGTGGCGGTCATCTCCTCCAGCGACTCCATGGTGGAGAGCTGGGTGGTCTGCGCCATCATCTGCGAGGTGTCCATCGGGCTGGACGGGTCCTGGTACTTCAGCTGGGCGACGAACAGGTTGAGGAACGCCTGCCGGTCCAGCTCGTTGGAGGCGGTGGTGGTCGTCGAGCTCCCGCTCCCGGCGGTGTTGTCGGTGATGTAGCTGACGTCGATCGACATGGGCTGCTCCTCAGACCAGGAGGTCGAGCCCGCCGGCGGCGGACGCGAGGCGGACGGTGGGCGTGGACTCCGGCTCGACGTCGCCGCCGGCGGTGGTGGTCCCGGTGGTGCCGAGGCCCGGGGAACGGGTGGCCTGCTGCGAGGCGCCACGGTCGTCGGCGGAGCCGCTGCCCGGGTCACCGAGCTGGACGTCCGAGGACAGACCCGACTGCGCCAGGTCCCGGCGCAGGTCCGGCAGGGCGGCCCGCAGCGAGTCCCGGGCGGCGTCGGTGGCGCCGACCAGCTCGACCCGCACCGACTCCGGGCCGATGTGCGCGACGACCTGGACCTTGCCGAAGTGCTCCGGCGTCACGGTGAGGCTCAGCACGTGGCGACCGGGGCCGGCCGCCTTCAGACCGGGCAGCTGCTCGGCGATCTTCCCCGCCAGCTGGTCGGCCAGCGGCGCAGCGGTCTCCCGGGTCGCCGCGGCGGTCGGCAGTGCCACGGAACCGACCTGCACGGTCGCGGCCGCCGGGGCGGTCGGGGCGGTGGCCGGTGACTCCTGGGGGGCGACGGCGGCGGCGGGCGCGGCGGTCGGCCCGCTCGCGACCGGCACGACGACCGCCTGCGGGGCGACTGCCTTCCCGGTGGCGTCGGCCGG
>NZ_JANZKP010000074.1 GCF_025642745.1 Cellulomonas sp. RIT-PI-Y | reverse complement strand
GGGCTTGCCGCTGCCGGCACCGCCGCTCTGCGTGGCCGGGTCGTCGCCCTGCGTCCACCAGTTCGCGGTGTAGTTCACGCCGCTCTTGCTGACCTTCGCGCCGCCGGTGTACGCCGTCGCCGCCGACCACGGCGTGTCACAGGTCGCGGCCATCGCCGGTGCCTCGGCGATCACCAGCGTCCCCGCCGCGATCAGGAAGACGGTGGCCACACTGAGCAGCCGCTTGATGGATCCCCTCATGTCGATCCCCCTAGCGGTCGCGGGCATCGCCCGGCGACCGATCATCTGCCGGTGGCGAACCGGCTCCGTTACCGGGTTCGTCCGCCGACGCGCTCACGAAGGAGCGAAGGGATCGTCAGCCCGGCCCCCGAGTTTGTCAAGAGTCCTGTCATATTCGGTCAGCGCTGTGTGCAGCGCAGTCACGACCCCCGGTTCGCCGGGCGTCGTCCAGGCGGGATCGGCGCCGCCGACGCCGTGACCCACCCGCCCCGGTCCCGCGCCGACGGGTCCTGCGTGCCGGACGTCGTCGCTGGTGGTTGACTCGGCGGGTGTCGTGGAGAACCAGGATGGACGAGAACGTCGGGCGGCGGATCGCCGCGACCCAATGGCCCACGGCGGTGGACCGCGGCCTGCGCGGACTGAGCGAGACGGCCGACGGCGGGAAGCTGTGGTGGGGCGTCGCGGGCGGCCTCGCCCTCACCGGCGCGAAGGGACGCAGCGCCGCGCGGACCGCGATGCTCTCGCTCGGCTGCGCCGCCCTGGTCGCGAACCTGATCGCCAAGCCGCTGGCCGGCACCGCCAGGCCGACCGCTCCGTTCCAGTCCAGCCGGGCCACCCGCCGGCTGGCCCGCTTCCCGCGCTCTACCTCCTGGCCGTCCGGGCACACCGCCAACGCCGTCGCGTTCGCCACCGCGACCGCGCTGGTGTCCCCCGCCCGCGGGCTCGCGGTCGCCCCGGTGGCCGGCGCGGTGGCGTTCTCCCGCCTGCACGTCGGCGCGCACTGGCTGTCGGACGTGCTCGGCGGCGCGGCGATCGGGGCCGGCAGCGCGGTCGCCGTCGACGCCGTCCGACGACGGGTCGCCGAGCGGCACGCCGGGTCCTCCACCCACGCCGATCTGCCCGCCCTGCCGGACGGCGCCGGGCTGTACCTGATCGTCAACCCGCACTCCGGTCCGGACTCGGGGCCGGCCGCGCGCCTGGACGAGGTGGTGCTGCAGCAGTTCCTGGCTGCGATCCCCCGCGCCGACGTGCACACCCTGGCGGAGGACGACGACGTCGAGGACCTGATGACCGACGCCGCACGCTCCGGCCGGTACACCGCGATCGGGGCGGCCGGTGGTGACGGCACCCTCGGTGTCGCGGCGGCGGTCGCCGCGGATCACGGCATCCCGTTCTTCGTCGCGCCGCACGGCACCCTGAACCACTTCGCGCGGGCGCTCGGCCTCGACCACGGCTCCGACTCGCTCGACGCCCTGGCGCACGGCACCGGCCGGTCGGCCAGCCTCGCCGAGGTCCGCGTCGGGTCGACCCGGATCCCGATGCTGAACACGTTCTCCGCCGGGGTGTACCCCGAGATCGTCGAACGACGGGACGACCGGCTGCACCAGCTGCCCAAGGCGGTCGCCGCGGTGGTGGCGGGCGCGACTGAACTGGCCGGTGCCCGACCGACCCGGTGGACCGTCGACGACGAGCAGGTCGAGGCGCTGTCGGTGTTCATCGGCAACGGCGACTACGGCGCACCCGGGGCCCCGCTGCCCGGGAGCCGGGTGCCGGGGTCGCACACCCTGGACGTCTGGCTGCTGGGCGTCACCTCAGGCGCGGACGACTGGTCCCAGCGGGTGCCCGGAGTCCGGCGACGCCGCGGCGCGACGACACTGCGCCTGGACGGGGCCGAGCGGGTGGCGGTCGACGGGGAGATCTACGACGTGCCGCCGGGCCGGGCCGTGACGCTCGAGATCCGGGACCGGCCGGTGTCGGTGTACGCACCCGGCCAGGACGCCACGCGCTGACCGGCTCCGTCGTCCGACACCGAGGGACCAGGAGGCTCCCGTGCCCGCACCCCTGCTGATCCGCGACGTCCACCTGGTCACCGGCGACGTCGACGGCACCGCCCTGCCCGGCCGCTCCGTCGCCAGCGACGCCCAGGGCCGGATCACCTCCGTCGGCCCGGCCACCGAGCTCCCCGCCGCCGCCCCCGGCACCCGGGTGATCGACGGCCGGGGTCGGTACCTCGTGCCCGGCCTGATCAACGCGCACGCCCACCTGTTCGCCGACGGGTCGGCGCTCCCGTCGTTCTTCACCAGCCCGATCGGGGAGAAGTGCACCGCGGCCTGAGTCAACAGTGCGAATTCGGTCGGAGCGTCCGCGCTCCGCGGAAGAGCACCCGGCCCTCGCAAGCGACCCTCGCTCGCACCGCCGCCGCCCTGAACACACCGATTCGCGTCACCGTTCACACCTCTGCTGCCCGAGGAGGTTCGGACGGAAGTGCCGACAGCCGATGTATCCACGCCCGTGGGGGCCACACGTCGATCGGCCAGGACGTCACCGCTGACGCGTGCCCGACACGCAGGACGAGCTGCGGACGTCGCCCATCGACCACCGGGTGTGTCTCCCACTGCCCGTACCCCATGACACATCGGTGGGCGGGGTCGAGGTTGTGGAACACACCCGCGTCTCCGCTTCGTAAGCGGGCGACGGCACCCTCCTCGTAAGCACGGGTCAACGTCAATCGGAACGAACCCCCATCGTCCCCGGTGACATCCCCAGTGTTCCAGCTCCACACCGCCATCGGATGCCAGTCCTGCCGCCAGTCGGGCCGGCGAAGCTCGTTCACCAGCTCGTGCGCACGCCCCGGCATGGTGACGTCCCAGCAGAAGTCACCCCACCCGATCATGCGCCCCTTGTACTCGGCGACGAACTCTTCGGCGGCCTCCGGGTGCCGCTGATACCCGTTCAGCAGCTGCTGGATTCGAGCGGCAGCGCTGAGGACTTGCCATTCGACTTCATGGAGGTCGCTGCCCACGGAGGATCCGTCATCGCACCGTTCGGGTTCACCCATCAACGGCAGATGCAGCCGGTAGCGCCCACTTTCTTTCGTGATGACATCCGCGCCAGCCTCAGCGACGATCAGCTTGACCTGCCGATCGAAGTCGTACTCACATCCGACGGCATGCCGGTCGCCCCCACGTTTGATCCGGAAGTACGCGGCAACGGGCCCTCGGCCTTCACGAGCGGGTTGAGCTTTCACCGACGTTGCGGGCACTCGACAGGTCGCGCAGTAGATCCCGTGGTGGATCGAGACATCACCGTCGAGCACTCCCGCGTCGGACACGACACCGTTGTCGTCCACGACCGCGGGAATCGACCGCCGCCAGGTCTTCTGTCGCCGTGTAGTGCCCCTGCGTCCCATGTCTGCTGATCATGCCGCCCGCCGGTGACAAGCGAGCACGAAAAGACGCGTTCTTGGGCACGTGCCATGGTCTCGCGCACCAAGCGCAGCGACCGGCAGCGGGTCACCGAACGCCCCGGCGCACCGCCTTCCCCATTTCGCCAACGGGGAGTTCAGGTCTCACACACCCGTCAGGGCGTCCCTCACGCGAGAGCGGCCGCTTCGACGACATCGCCACAGATCAAGTCGATCGGAGTTTCGTCGACCACAACGGCGCGAGTGAACCAACCTCTCAAGGGTGGGCCCGGCCGGGCTCGAACCGGCGACCTCCGCGGTGTAAGCGCGGATCACCTGAGATTCAGCCGCAGGTCAGAGGCTACGCCGCCTCGTCCGGGGCGCTGTCCGGGCGCTGCGCTGCCGCCCGTCGCTCGGCGATCAGAGCCCGCATCCGGTCCAAGACGTGGTCCAGGTCCTGGTCGAACAGGTCCGCGTAGACGTTCAAGGTGATCGCCGGGGTCGCGTGCCCCAGCATCCGCTGCACCGCCAGCACCGACGCCCCCGAAGCGACCGCCAGCGATGCCGCGGTGTGCCGCAGGTCGTGCACCGTCATCGTGCCCTCCAGCCCGGACCGGGCGAACGCCGCCAGGAATGCCCGCCGCAGGTTATCCCGGCGCAACTGGGCGCCGTGTGGTGTGGTGTACACCAGGTCGTCCCGGTGTCGCCCCTTCACCAGTGCCCGCATGTCGTCCACCACCTCATCGGCCAACGGGACCGTGCGGGATCCGGCGTCGGTCTTGGTGGTGCCGGTGACGCGCCGCCCGCCGACCGTTGTGGTCGACCGGGTGACCGTCGCTCGCCGACGCCGGAGGTCCACGTCCCTCACCCGAAGCTCAGCGAGTTCGCCGACCCGCATGCCGGTCAGGGCTAGGGCCCGGACGACCGCGGTCCACGCGTCACACCTGGCGAGCAGGGCGTCCAGTTCGGGCACGCTCAGGTACCGGTGCTCCCTCTTCACGGTGCGCGGCAGGTTCACGCCACGAGCCTCGTTGCGCGGGATCCGGCGCGCCTTCACGGCGGCATCCAGGATGCTGACGAGCACCCCGTGGATGCGCCGCACACCACCGGGTCGGCCCGGCAGCGCGCTCACCCATGCCTGCACCATCTCGTGCTCGACGTCGATCAGCTGGACGGTGCCCCAGCGAGGACGCAGGTGCCCGTCGACGATCCCCTCCACCCGGGCGCGGCCTGAGGGCTTCAGGTGCCCCTGGGCGTCCAGCCAGGACGCCGCGTACTCCCCCACGGTGACCCGGCCGCGGTCCGTGTCCAGGTACTCGCCGGTGCGCTTCGCTACCCCGACGTGTTCCAGGTGCGCCTGGGCTGCACTCTTCGTGGCGAACGACCGCGTCGGGTACCGGCCGTCGGGGGCGGCCCACCTCGCACGCCATCGCAGCCCCCGCCCGTACCGCTCGGTGCGCACCCGCTTGCCGGTGTCGGGATCGACGCGGGTCCACCGGTCCTCAACACTCGCCACGACGCCCCCACCGGGATCGGGCGCGGCGCAGGCGGTTCACCACGACCGGGGCGTAGGCGACCGCGGCGGGTTCGTCGAGCAGTCGTGCGACTCGCTGGTAGTGCCGGATGGGAGGGCACCCCAGCTCGTCCCTGATCGCAGCCTCCTTGCAGGCCGCGTACCGCCAGGAGCGCGCCTCCAGGTCGAGGGCGTCGCGGTCCGCATCGGTGAGGCTCATCGGGGCTCCAGTTCTCGGTACAGCTGCACCAGCTGCGTCGTCTCGTCGTGGGTGAGGTGGTCGATGCGGTCCTGCAGGACTTCGGGGGTGACCCAGAGTTCGTCCGCGACCTCGTGTAGGCGATCGGCCCACCGGTATGCGGACAGCAGGTCTGGCATCTCGATGAGCTGCCGGGCAGTCTCCGCCCGGACTGCCCTCTCCTCGCTGGTGCTGCAGCCGGCGATGTGGCCCATGTCGACGTGGACCTGTTCGTGGGTGATGGCGCAGCGGCGTTGCACCTGCGACAGGCGGGGGTCGACGTAGATGAACCTGCCGTCGGTGCACGCGAGGCGCCCGGCGGGCTGCTTCTGCCAGACGACGGTCAGTTCGGGCCGGCCCCTGAGTCGACGCCACGGATGGAACTTCATGGCGGGGACGCTAGGCCGAGCCTCTGACTCTCCCCCGGCGCTCTGACCTGCGGGAACAAACCACAGCCGCGTGATTCGGCAGCGTTGGACGATGCGGCGAGTCTCCACCTGCGCGCCGATTCAGGCGGGTCGCCGCTCGTCTGGGTCGCCGAACTGCTCGGGGGGCCATGACGCATCACCGGAACACGTCTTCGCAGGTGAGAACACGTATGACGGGTAGTTCGTATTATCAGCGCTACGCGCGCGTACGCGCACGGGCGAGGGTCAAGGTGCCAGGCAAGCCCAACATGTCCTGACCTGCGACGACAACATCACAGACGCGTCATGAGCGAGACCCTCGTTGAAACTGCCTGGCTTTGACGAGGCGATCCCGAATCTTCGCGCTTCCTCGACCTGGTGGACACGCCGCTCGGTAGCGCTCCAGGACGGCGACCTCATGGTCGTACTGCTTGAGTCTCCGGTGGATGATGGCGGCCTGCTCGGTGTACCAGGGCGCTGGTTCTCGCCCATCCGCACTGCGCTCGGCTGCCGCGATCAACTCGTCGAGCAGCGCCAGCGCTTCTTCAAGCCGCCCCTCGCGCTTGAGTTGACGCACGATGTCCGACCACTCGGTGAAGTGTCGCCCTCGGACAAGCGCCGCCGCTTCTTGTTCGGCGGAAACTCCGAACGACATCGATCCATGAGCCGTCTCTAGCCAGACCGCGCCACTCTTGGAGACCGTGAAGGCTCCAGTTACGTCCTCACGCTGGGACATGGCGCGATCGAACAGCGAACGGAGTCCATCCGAGTCGACGGGCGGGTCAGCAGGCGTAGGCGGAACCACCTTCCGGCGCCGTCGGAACCAGTTCATGCGGGGTCATCCCCTCCGAGATCCTGGGTTTCCTCGCCGGTGGTGTCCGGCTCCGCGTAGGCGGGGGTGCCGGCCATGGCAGCTAGCGCGGCGTGCCCGCGGTGCTCGACCTGTGCACCACGGGCAGGCTTGGTGGGGGTGGCGTGCTCAGCATCGCCATCACGCTCCTCTTCGACGAGCACCCGCAGGATCTCGATGACAGCTTTGCGAGCCTTCGGGGACAGGTTGTCCACGCCGGGCGGCAGTTCGTCAGCGAACGGCGGTCCGGGCACCGGGAGACCAGCCGCTGTGAACGCCGCCTCGTCCGTCACACCGGCCAGCCACGCGATCGCACGAACCGTGTCCGCCTTCGGCTGGGACTTGTACGTCCCCGCCGCGATCCCGTTCAGGGTGGTGTCGACGATACGGAAACCCGCGTCCTGAGCCTTGATCGCCAGCTGTCGACGCGAGGTCTGGTGCCGTGCGATCGCGACATCGAGCAGGTCGCGAAGCGTCTGAGTGTCGTTCACGAGGTTGATGCTCCTGCGTCGGTCGTCAGTGGTGCCATGCCGCCAGATCGAATGCCTGACAACCTACCGGCTTCTTGATCGGCCTAACACGCGGAACTGTCCGATTGTCGGCTTGACAACCCGGACAGAACTCCGGTGTACTGCACTTGTCACGACGACCACTTAGGAGGCACACTCATGGCGATCCCGTTCCGATCCCGAAGGGAGGTCTGGATGCGCGTCAAGGACCCGGCGAAGATCCGCCGGTGGCGCAAGCAGCGCCACTTCACCCAGCGCGACCTGGCGTACCTGGTTCGCCGTTCGCAGACCGCGATCTACGCGCTGGAGGTCGGCAAGCTCCGCACGATCTCCGAGGACTTCGCTCTCGCTGTTGCGGCGCGGCTCGACGTCCCCTGGGAGGAACTCTTCGAGGCCGCGGAGTCCAAGTCCATGGCCTCGATGACAACCGCGGTACGCCGCACTGCGACCCTGGCGGCGGCGTGATGAGCACCGTCCTGGACGTGAAGGCCGTCGCTGCACAGCTCGGCGAGGACGAGCAGACCGTCCGAGAGCACCTGCGCCGCGGGGACCTCCGCGGCTTCAAGGCCGGCCGCGGCGGCGTCACCTCCCCGTGGCGAGTTCGGCAGACCGCGATCGACGAGTACATCGCCCTGCGCGAAGCGGCCGCGCGACGCGGTAGCGCCGCCTGAGCCACGCACCACCCCAGGCACGACGAAGGCCGGCCCCGCAGCGAACGAGAACCGGCCTTCACCGAACTACGACAGGAGCATACCGATGGCCACCACCATCACGATCCAGCCCGGCCAGCCCGGCCAGGGCATGCGCTACAACGTGCGCCAGCCCCTCCCCTACCCGTTCCACATCGACGCCGACACCGGAGACTGCGTCCGAGGGCGGGGAACCGCGGAACTCGGTGATGACCCGACCGGCACCACGCCGTGGCGGCTGCTCGGCTTCCAGACCGGGGCCGTGCAGGAACTCACCCTCACCTTCCGACAGTGGCTCAGCGACCCGGAGGCCGGCCGCGGACTCTTCCCGGTGTTCATCGACTGGCGCGGCTCGATCTTCCACCTGACCGAGCCGATCACTGACGTCAAGGTGAACGCCGACCCTCAACGGGTGGTGTCCTGATGACCGCCCACGACTCGACGTCCCGGATGATCGGTGAGGACGCCCACCACCTGGCCGACCCCTCCTGGCCGCAGCAGCGCGCCGACGGGTTCGCTCGGGCCCGGGCGTTCGGCCGGTGGATGCTCGCCGCCGCATCAATCGTCGTGTTCGGTCTGGTGTTCGGGTTCGTCCTGTTCGCATGGTCGGCCGGGGCGACCGAACCGCACACCACCTACACGGCCTCCGCCACCCAGCTCGTCATCACCTACGGCGCCGGGGCGGACTCGGTTGACGTGAACGTCCGGTACCCCGACGGGACGGGCTTCAACCACCACCCGAACCGCAGCGCCGCGGTCGGCGAGGTGCTCACCCTCTCGCTGACCGAGCTGCCCGCCTGGGTGCAGGTGCACTCCACTGACTGCCACCTCGGTGAGCCCGGCTCGCCCGGCTACGGCACCGACTGCCGGTTCGTCGAGACACCAGCCCCCGAGGCGACCACCCCGGTTGGGCCGGAGCCCGAACCGACGGGGGAGCCCAGCACGGAGCCGCCCGCGGACCCGGGCCCCGAGATCTACACGGTGAGCGACTATGCCCGCGACTGCGCCGGTGTGATCACCGAGGCCACCACGACCTACACCACCCCGGTGGTCCTGGTCGACGGGCAGTGGATCCCCGACGTCGACAACACCACCTCGGTCACCGAGTACCGGACCGTCACCGCGGCGCCGGAGGGGGCCATCGTCCACCAGGAGCAGCCATGCCCCACCGGCACGAGCACTTCGGAACCCACGACGCCGACTGCGCCTTCTGCCGAGCCGAGCGAGGAACCGTCGAATTCACCATCCGAGCTGACACCCGAGCCGTCGAGCGAGCCTTCCTCGCCGACGCCGGTGAGCACGAACCCGACGCCGACCTCGCCCGTGCCCGCCGAGAGCACGACGACCGGCGCATTCCGGTCCGGGGTGTCGGCGGTCGATAACGGCGTCCCCGCTGGCATGAAGCACGCGGTGCTCGCAACCACGGGTGTTGACCCCTGGCTCCTGATCGCCGTGGCCGTCGCGGCACCGCTGGTCGGTGCGATCGCCCTCGGCGCCCGGCGGGGTGGTCGGCGATGAGCACCACGCGCCAGCGTGACGGCGACCTCCTCGCCGTGCTCGACCCCTCCTCGAAAGCCCTGATGGATGGGCCTCGCGGTGCCACCCCCGTGGTCGGCGCAACCGTCACCCTGTGGCGGCTGCCCGGAACCTGGTCCGTGTGGTCTGCCGGCCCCACGACCGGCACCTGGTGGCTGCAGCCGAGAGACGACGACGCCGAGCGCATCCTCACCCGGCTCGTCGCAGCCCCCGCCCGAGGGCTACCCGATGTCACCCAGGTGTACGACAGCCCCCGCACGCGTGCGGCCGCCGTCCGCACCAAGGCGATCCGTGCGGGTGGTCGCTGATGGCCACCACCCTGACACCCCGGCTGGCGGCCGTCGTGGAGGACTGCGAGTTCATGGCCCAGCACGGGGAAACCCTCACCGGCGCCGCCCACCGGCTCGGGTATGCCACCCGCGATTCCCTGGAACGCACGTTGTGGCGCGCCAACCGCTACGACCTCGTCACCCGCCTCAAGGCCCCCGAGGTCGAGGAAGCCCGAGCTGAGGCCGGGCGCCGCATCCAGTCCCGTCACACCTTCGGCGCCTGACCGCGCACCCCACCGACCCGAAAGGCATCACCGTGAACGCGAACAACAGCACCGAGCCCCTGACCGGCGAGGACCTGCTGCAGCTCGACCAGTTGGCCGCCGAACTGGCCAAGCGCGAGGAGTCCATCGCCGCCGACAAGGAGCGCGTCGAGGAGATCAAGGCGACCCTGCGCCGGCGCCTCGGGGTCGGCACCCACAACACCGGGGCGCACAGTGTGCAGGTGCGTGCCGGTGCCCGACGCCTCAACGCCACCCGGGTGGCCGCCGCGTTCCCGGTGGTCGAGCACCCGGAGCTGTACAAGCCCACCCTCGACACGGCCGCCGTCAAGGCGCACATCGCGCCGGTCGCCCTGACCGAGTTCCAGGACGAGGGCACCCCCACCGTGGTGGTGAAGTGATGAGCGCCGAGGTCGACGCGGTGGACGTCGTCAGCCTGCACTGCGGGCCCGCCACCGCCTTCCCCACCATCAACGACGACGCCCCCGTCATCCGGGTCGTCGTCGAGAACGCCACGACGGACGGTGTCACCTTCGCCGTGGCCACCAACCTCGGCGCGGACCTCGTCGGCGAGGACGCTGCCCGGGCGGTTGGTGTGGCGCTGCACCGGCTCGCCCACGCCCTCCTGGGTGGACTGACCGTCGACCTGACCGCACCCACCCCGGGCGGTGTGTCGTGAGTGCGGGCATCGAACCGACGGGCGCCCAGGTGGAAGCGTTCCGCATCGCCTGGCACAACGCCGACCGGGCAGGCCGTCACGGCCGCCGGGTCCACGCCGGGCTCAAGGCCGCCCTCTCCGTCCCGAACGGGACGGCCGACGACCTCGCCCGCGCCCGTCAGGCGCTCAACAGCCTCGTCCTGGAACGCAACGCGTGGGCTCGGCAGCTCGCCGATCTCCGGGACGAACGGGACGCCGCCATCGCCGCGCGGCAGGCTGCGGAGGCGGCGAAGGTCGAGGTCGAGGTCGAGCGTGACCAGCTGGCCCTCACCATCGAGACGCAGCACGGGCGGGCGGTGCAACCGTGACCGCGCTCGCCCTGCCCCCGTTGCGCGCCCCCTTCACTGGCGGCGACCCCCACGCCGCCCTGCGGGACGCCCGTGGGGTCATCGAGGACGCCATCGTCAACCACCCCCGGTCCCTGCAGCGCACCATCGGCCCCTCCGAGATCGGCACCCCCTGCGAGCACTGCCTCGCCGCGAAGCTCGCCGGGTGGGACCAGGTCCGGGACGTGGCGTGGCTGCCCACCATCGGCACCGCCCTGCACGCCTGGGTGGAGGAGGCGTTCATCGCCCACGAGAACCGCCGCGGCGCGCAACACGACGGCGGCCTGCGGTACCTCACCGAGGCGAAGGTCATGGTCGGCACGATCCTCGGGCAGGAGATCTGGGGGTCCACCGACCTGCTCGACGTGGCCACCGGCATGACCGTCGATTGGAAGCTCGTGGGGGCGGCCACCCTCCGCAAAGCGAAGACAGGGCCGTCCCCGGTGTACCGCACCCAGGCGGACCTGTACGCGAAAGGCTGGAACGACGCGGGGGTCCGCGTCGACCACGTCGCCATCGCCTACCTGCCCCGCAACGCGGTGTCCCTGGACGACGCCATCTGGTGGACCGCCCCCCACGACCGCCAGCGCGCCGTCGACGCCCTCGCCCGCGCCGAACGGATCGCCACCAACCTCGCAGCCCTCACGGCCCTCGGGCCCGACGCCGTCGCCGCATGGATCAGCGGGCTGCCGCGGGACCCCGACTGCTTCGACTGCGCCCGGTTCCCCGACGGCGCGCACCTCACCCCGCCTGGGCATCGCGCCCCGGCCGCACAGTTCGCCGACCTCCTCGGGTCGACGGCCGCCTGAACTCCCACGTGGCGTACAGGCTCACCACCCCATCCCGCAGTACCGACACACCAGGAGCACACCGATCATGAGCACCCCCACCGCGAACGACTTCCTCCTCGGCGGCGGCGGCAAGTCCGCCAAGTTCGACCAGGTCGGCGACACCGTCACCGGCAAGATCGTCTCCACCGAGATCCGCCAGCAGACCGACCTGCAGGGCAACCCCCTCGAATGGGACAACGGCGACCCGCGCATGCAGCTCGTCGTCACCCTCGCCACCGACATCCGCGACGACGACGAGGACGACGGCCACCGCGCCCTGTACGTGAAGGGCTCGAAGGCCTTCGGATCGAAGTCTCTGCACGACGCCGTCCGCAGCGCCGTGCAGGAGTCCGGGGCGAAGGGCCTGGAGACGGGTGGCACCCTGACCGTCTCCTACACCGGATCGGAGCCGGCCAAGACCCGCGGCTTCAACGACCGGAAGCTGTACCAGGCCAGCTATGCCGCCCCGGACCGCGCCGCGGCCACCGGCGACTACCTCGGCACCGGGTCGGCCGCGCAGCCGGGACAGCAGCCCACGCTGGCGACCGCCGCTGCCGCGGTGCAGCAGCAGCCGGCCCCGGCCGCCGGCGGGAACGAGACCGCCGACAAGGTTCGCCAGCTCATCGCCCTCGGGCTCGACGACGCCACCATCTCCGGCGCCGTCGGCCTCGACGCCGGTGTCATCGCCGCGTTCCGCACCGCCGCCTGACCCACGGCACCCCGCGCCGCGTCAGGCGTGCCGCCCGTCCGAGCCGGGCCGCGGGGACCACGCACCAGCACCACCACGACATGGAAGGCGACGACGTGCTCGCGATTCAGCGCGACTCCTACCTCACCCTGGCGGGAAGGACCGTCATCCACCGCCGTTGCTCTGCCCCCGGGACGTCCGACCACCACACCTCGACGTTGACCTTCCGCACCACTTCGAGTTCTGGGATCAGGAACGTCTCCGTAGCCGAGGGGTCAATCCGCGGCCAGGCGATGTCACCCACGAACGGGACCCCGTGCGCCCGTATCCGCACCTCGAACAAGGGGTGCATCCACGTGTTCGTGAGCGCGAACGCATCGTTCTGGAAGTGCAAGAGCACCCACGGTGCGGCGGCGCGCGCATCTCGCTCCTGCACGAGCAGCTCACGCGCCTTGCGCGCCTCGTCCCGCTGCCCGCGTGCGTACCAGGCCGACAGCCCTGCCGCCACGATCGCGACGACCGCCACCAGCAGCGACCCGGCTGCCACCCACACCGCTGCCCACTCCGATTCCATGGCCGGAGGCTACCGGTGAACCCCCTGCTCGACGCCGCACGCGACCTGCTCGCGCACGGGTACTCCGTCATCCCGATCCGGGCCGACGGGTCGAAGGCCCCCGCCCTGCCGTCGTGGAAGTACCACACCCGCCAGCTCGCGACCGAGGTCGACCTCGTCACCTGGTTCGGCGGCGACACCGTGCACGACCTCGGTGTCGTGCAGGGGGCCGTGTCCGGCAGCGCCGAGCTCACCGAGATCGAAGGCCGCGCCGCCGCGCGCCTGCCCGAGCTGAAGGCCCTCGCCGACGACACCGGCCTCGGTGACCTGTGGGCCACCGTCACCACCGGGTGGGTCGAGCTGTCCCCCTCCGGCGGGTACCACTTCCACTACCGGCTCGACGGCGACGTCCCCGGCAACCTCAAGCTCGCCCGCGCCGCCGACAAGCTCGTCCTCGCCGAGACCCGCG
>NZ_JANZKP010000073.1 GCF_025642745.1 Cellulomonas sp. RIT-PI-Y | reverse complement strand
GCCGTCGTCGGGTCGGGCGTCGTGGCCTCCGTCGTGGCGGCATCGGGTCGCGTCGGATCGGCCGCGGCGGTCGGCTCCGTCACCACAGGCGTCGTCGGCACCGTCGGCACCGGCACCCGGGCCGGCAGGGGCGTGCGGCGCGCGGGGCGGGACGGCGTGAGCTGGACCAGCGCGGGCTGCCACCGCCGGCTCAGCGCCACGGCGCGGTGCAGCTCGGCCAGCGCCGCATCGAGGTCGGCGGCGTGCACGGCCGAGTGCGCGGCGGCGTCGCGGGCCTCCCCCGCCCGGAGGGTCGCGGCCGAGGCGAGGGCCAGCGCGTCGAGGCGAGCCTGCGCGACCGCGGGGGCGGCGACCGAGCGCACCGGGGTCTCGGCGACCGCACTCAGGGCGCGGCCGCGCGGCGCGGCGTCCACCGCGAGCGATCCTCCCAGGACACCGACCATCGCCACGGTGAGCGCGGCACGCACGTGGCGGAGGGGACGCGGAGGACGAGTGACCATGCCTGGACGCTAGGAAGCGGTCCGGGCCGCCGATCGGCACTCCTCGGGATACCCCGGAGCGGCACCCGTGGCAGCACGCAGGGTCAGGCGGTGAACTCCCAGTGCCACGGCTCCGGCTTCGATCCGTTCGCCCGGGCCCAGGACGGCAGGTCCCAGCCGAACTCCGGGGCGTGGGCCAGCAGCCAGTCGTGGCCGGTGCTGCCGAATCCGGACAACGTCCCACCGAAGTCGACCGCGGTGCCGGTGCCGTGGTTGGAGGTGCCCGGCGTGGCGCACAGGCTGCCCTTGGCCGCCTGGCAGGCGACCTGCGCGGCGTAGGACCGATAGGAGTCGGTGATCGTCAGGTCGGTGCCGAACTCCGCGCGGTAGGCGGTGTTCAGGGCTTCCAGCGCCTCGGCGGCGTCGCAGCGCAGCTCGTGGCCGTTGGCGAAGGACAGACCGCACAGTGCGGAGGACGGGATCTTCCCGTTCGCGTAGGCGTCCAGGGATGCGGCCTGAGCCGCCTTGCGCTCGGCCTCGGCGGCGGCCGCCGCGAGCGCCGCGGCCTGCTGGGCCTCCTGCTCCGCGGCGACCCGGGCGGCCTCCTCGGCGGCGGCCTGGTCGGCCTGCTCGGTGACGACCCGGATCTGCTCGGTCAGGGTGTCGACGCGCTCGGCCGCGGTCAGGAGCTGGGCCGCGGCGGGATCGGTGGCGGTGGGCAGCGCCCCCGTGGTGGCCTCCGTGGTCGCCTCGGCGCTCGGGGACGCGGTGGCCTCCACCTCGGGCGTGGCCAGACCCGCGGTCGGGTTCAGCGCGTCGGTGGTCGGCGTGACCACCACCTGCGCGGTGTTCTCCAGCGCCACCGGCGCGAGCTGGGTCACGGCGGGCTGCGCCTGCTGGGTCGCGGCCAGGATCGAGTCGAGCCGCGCGATGGCCTCGGTGAGCGGGGCGACCTGCTCCTCGGCGACGGTGGACGCCTGCGCGGCGGCCCGGGCGTCGTCCGCGGCGGCCGCGGTGCTGGCGGCGAGCTCGACCGCGACCTGACGCTCCTGCACCGCGGCGGGGGTGAGCACCGGGTGCTGGGGCGCGACCTCGACGCTCTGCCGGTTCCCCCGCTCGCTGGCGATCGCGAAGCCGCCGACGCCGAAGGCCAGCCCGACCGCGACGGCGCCCTTGGCCACCCGCGTGCCGACCGCGAGCGGGGAGGAGCCGGTACGACCACGGTGCCGCAGGGCGCGACGCTCGGCGCGGGTCAGGTCGAGGGCACCGGAGGCGCGCAGCGCACGGCGGGAGCCCGCGGCCGGCGGTGCGGGGGTCGTCAGCGCGGGGATCGTCGGAGCAGGGGTCGTCGGGGCGGGGGTCTCGGTCACCTCGGCGCGCACCGCTCCGTCCTGCCGGGAGCGGGTCGAGCGCCGCGTTCCGGGCAGATCGTCAACCACGCGGACGAGGCTAGGCAGACGACCCTCGGCATTCCGCGGATCCGATGTCACCGAGATGCGAAGAAGTCGTGAGGACCGGCCCGCCTCCGCTGGGCCCGGATCAGAGCAAAATCGCCAGGAACAGTGACGAATCGCCCGGACATCTCTACTCTGACGCACAGTCAGCTCACATCGTGACCCGGGTCACGGCTGACCACCCGGTCCTGCTGGAGAACGGAGCACGATGTCCCGTCGACCCCTGCGCGCCGCCGTATCGGCCCTCGCGCTGCTCACCCTGACCCTCACCTCCGCCGTCACGAGCACGGCGGTCGGCACCGTCCCGGCGAGCCCACCGGGCAGCACCGCCGCCGGTGATCCGATCGCCCCGGACGGCCCGCTGGACGCCCTCGCCGACAAGGTCACGAACGACCTGGCGCAGGCCGAGGGCCGGGTCACCGCCTTCGTGCAGCTGGACTCCCCCTCCGGCCTGGACGTGGCCGAGTCCGGCGGCGACACCGCCGCCGTGCAGCAGGCCACCACGGAGGTGGAGCAGGTCGCCGAGCAGGTCGTGCCGCAGGCGCAGGCGAGCGCGCGCTCCGCCACCGCGGCCCCGCAGCGGATCGCCACCCTGTCGAACCTGGTGTCCGGCACGCTGGTCACCGGGGACGCCGCGCAGGTCCGGGACCTGGCCGCCTCCGACGACGTGGTCGCGATCTACCGGGTCACCACCAAGACCGCGGACAACTCCAGCACCGACGCCTTCACCCGGGCGCTGCAGGTCTGGCAGGACTCCGGGCAGACCGGTGCGGGCGTCCGGATCGGCGTGATCGACACCGGGCTGGACTACACCCACGCCGACTTCGGCGGACCGGGCACCGAGGAGGCCTACGCGCAGGCCTACGGCGAGGACGGCACCGGCCCGGTGCCGGACGGGCTCGTCGACCCGGACAAGTACCTCGGCGGGTACGACTTCGCCGGACCGCTGTACGACGCGGACCCGAACTCGGTGCTGCCGGGCGCGACCCTGACCCCGACGCCGGACGAGAACCCGATCGACAGCCTCTACACCTCGGACAACTCCGGGCACGGCACGCACGTGGCCGGGACGGCGGCGGGCTACGGCGTGCAGCCGGACGGCACCACCTTCGACGGGGACTACTCCACCCTCTCCGACCTGTCCGACTGGGAGGTCGGACCGGGGTCGGCACCCGAGGCAGGACTGTACGCGCTCAAGGTCTTCGGTGACATCGGCGGGTCGACCGACCTGACCGGGCTCGCCCTGGACTGGGCCGCCGACCCGGACGGCGACGGCGACTTCTCCGACCACCTGGACGTGATCAACCTGTCGCTGGGCGCCTCGGCGACCCCGTCGGACGACCCGGACAACCTGCTGATCGACCGGCTGTCCGACCTGGGCACCCTGGCGGTGCTGTCGGCCGGCAACTCCTCCGACATCACCGACGTCGCCGGGTCGCCCGGCAGCGCGGCCTCGGGCCTGACCGTGGCCAACTCGGTCGGCAGCCCGCAGACCTACGACGCGGTGGAGACCGCCGACGGCACGCTGTACGCCGCGCAGAACTCGATCGCCTACACCGGGGCGGACGTGACCGCGCCGGTGAGCTACCCCGGGGACCAGGTGGACGGCTGCACGCCGCTCGACCCGTCGATCGCCGGGACGATCGTGTACCTGTGGTGGGACGACGACGACGCCACCCGCGCCTGCGGCTCGGCCGCACGCTGGAACAACGCCGAGGCCGCCGGTGCGGTCGGTGTGCTGATCGGAACCGAGAACACGGTGTTCTCCGCCGGGATCGCGGGCAACGCGACCCTGCCGGGCGCGCAGCTCACCGCCGCCTCCACCGACGCGCTGCTGCCCGCGATCCAGGCCGGTGGCGTGGTCGCGCACATCGGCCCCTCGCTGGCCGCCAGCACCCAGGCGGACGAGGCCGGTGACGCGCTGAACCCCGGGTCCTCCCGTGGCGCGCACGGTTCGCTCGGCATCATCAAGCCGGACGTCGCCGCCCCGGGCACGCTGATCTTCTCCGCCGCCTCCGGCACCGGCGCAGCCGCGCACTCGCTGTCCGGCACCTCGATGTCCTCCCCGCACGTGGCGGGCATCGGCGCACTGGTCCGGGCCACCCACCCCGAGTGGACCCCGGCGCAGGTCAAGGCCGCGATCATGAACACCGCGACCCACGACGTGTGGACCGGCATCAACCAGACCGGCGACGCCTACGGCCCGCAGCGGGTCGGCTCCGGCCGGGTGGACGCGGTCAACGCGGTCACCGATCCGGTGCTCGCCTACGCCACCGAGGACCCCGACCAGGTGTCGGTGACCTTCGGCGTGGTGGACGTCGGCGCGGAGACCGTGACCGCGAGCAGGACGGTCACCCTGCAGAACACCGGGTCGGAGGCCGTGTCCTACGGCACCTCCTTCGCCGCGGCGACCACCACCGGCGGGGCGACCATCACCACCTCGCCGAGCACCGTGCAGGTCCCGGCCGGTGGCGAGGCCGAGGTCACGCTGACCCTCACCGCCGACCCGGCCACCCTGGAGCGGGAGATCGACCCGACCCAGGCGACCGAGCAAGGCGGGGTGCCCCGGGAGTACGTGGCGTCGCTGTCCGGTCGGCTGGTGCTGACCGGCGGCGTCACCGGCGAGCTGCGGGTGCCGGTGCAGGCCGCACCGCGTCTGGTCAGCGAGCTGTCCGCCGGTGCGGTGTCCTTCGCGGACGCCGGTGCCACCGAGGCCGCGCTGACCCTCTCCGGCCGCGGCGTCGACTCCGGCGGCTGGACCTCCCTGGTCGCACCGCTGGTGCTGGGCGCGACCAGCGACGAACTGCCGGAGATCCCCGGCTTCGTCACCTCCGACTCCGCGGTGGCCTCCGGTGACATCCGGTGGGTCGGCTGGGCCTCGACCGCTCCGCAGCAGGCGGCGGCGGGCGGTGACCCGGCGGACGGCTACCTGGGCGTCGGCATCGCGGTGGACGGCGAGTGGGCCACCCTCGGCCAGGCGGTGCGCCCGGTGATCGACTGGGACATCGACGGTGACGGGGCCACCGACGCGCAGACCGTGGTGCAGAAGCTGTCCTCGGCCACGGATGTCACGGTCGCGGTCACCTACGACTACGCCACCGACGAGACCCTCGACATCCAGGCGGTGAACGGGTACTTCGGCGACGTGGACACCACGGTGTTCGACAACTCGGTGCTGGTCGCCCCGGTGTCGATCGCCGCACTCGGCCTGGAGCCGGGCGCCACGCCGACCGCCACGGTGTGGACCGCCTCGGACTACGCCGCCGACGACTCCGGTCAGGTGGACGTGGCCGACCCGTTCACGGTCGACGCGTTCGACCCGCCGTACTGGTTCGACGCCGGGGTCACCGACGCGCTCTGGTACCAGGGCGCGGACCAGACCCAGATCGCGGTGCACCGTTCGGCCACCGCGACCGACGGGCAGCTGCTGGTGCTGCACAGCCACAACGCCGACCCGGCCTCCCGGGCCCAGGTGGTGGACGTGACCGTGCCGGCGCCGATCGAGACCAGCACCACGCTCACCGCGTCGCGGCACCCGAAGGTCGGGGAGGACATCCGGCTCACGGCCACGGTCGCCCCGGCCGAGGCCACCGGCACCGTGCGGTTCCTGGAGGGTGAGACCGAGCTGGCCACCGCGCCGGTCTCCGGTGGCACCGCCCAGGTCGCGGTCGGGCTCGGCGGCGGGGCGCACAGCCTGGTCGCGGAGTTCGTCCCGGACACCGGGGCGTACGCCGGGTCGACCAGCGCACCGGTCACCGTGGACGTCGCGCAGAGCGGCTCGTCCACCGCGCTGACCCTGTCCAAGGGCTCCGGCCGCTACGGCGACGAGGTGTCGGCGACGGTCACGGTCACCGGGCGGTCCGCGGTGCCGGGCGGGACGGTGGAGATCCGCGAGGGCGGCACGGTGCTGGCCAGCGGCGAGCTGTCGGCCGCCGACGGCACCACCGCCACGGCCACGATCCCGCTGCCCCGGGACCTGAAGGCCGGATCGCACCGGCTCACCGCGGTCTACACCGGCAACGCCGACGTGGCGGGGTCGGAGTCGGCCAAGGCGACCTACAAGGTCACCCCCGTGGTGCCGCGGATCTCGGTCGACACCGAGAGCTGGACCGTGGCCAAGGGGTCGACACCGACGGTCACCGTCACGGTCACCGGCCCGGCCGGTGCCCCGGCGGCGGGCGGGAAGGTCACCGTGCTGGTCGGTCTGCGGGCGCTGCCCGCGGTCGCACTGACCGACGGCACGGCGGAGATCACCCTCCCGGCGGTCAGCCGGACCACCACGGTGACCGCGATCTACACCGGTGACGGCGGGTACACGCCGACGCTCACCATCGGGGTGCTGCGGGTCCGCTGACCCGCTCGTCCCCTCAGCCCACGAGGCCGGCCCGGTGCGATACCGGGCCGGCCTCGTGCTGCGTCCGGGTCCCGGCCGGCCCGAGAGTGCACGACCGCGTGCCTCCGGCACCGTGGGGCCGGCCTTCGTGCGCTCTCGATCGACGTCCTCAGCGCCGGGCGAGGGCGGTCAGCACGCGCCGGACCGACGACTCCAGTCCCCAGCGCTCGGTGAGGTCGACCAGTGCCTCCGGGTCGGCGGGCTCCCGGGGCAGGTCCAGAGTGTCCGAGCCACCCCGACGCGGGGCCAGCACCACCGGGGCGTCGTCGGCCACCCGCACGACACCGGGTGCGACCGCCAGGTAGTCGGCGGCCTCGGTCAGCCGGCGGCGCTGGGTCGCGGTCAGACCCGGGTCCCCGGCGTCCCGGGCGGCGAGCAGCGTCGCCAGATCCCCGTACCGGGTCAGCAGGGCGGCGGCGGTCTTCTCCCCGATCCCGGCGACCCCGGGCAGCCCGTCGCTCGGGTCCCCGCGCAGCACCGCCATGTCCGCGTAGGCGGCGCCGGAGGCCACCGCATAGCGCTCGGTCAGCCGGGCGGTGTCGACCTGCTCGATGTCCTTGATCCCGCGGATCGTGTAGAGCACCCGGACCGGCGCGTCGTCGTCGACCAGCTGGAACAGGTCGCGGTCACCGGTCACCACGAGCACCGGACCGTGGCCGGACTCCCGCGCGGTCAGCGTGCCGATCACGTCGTCCGCCTCGTACCCGGGTGCACCGGCCCGGGCGATGCCGAGGGCGGCCAGCACCTCCGCGATCACCGGCACCTGCGGGGCGAGGGTGTCCGGCACCTCCTCGGCGTCCGTCGAGCCGGTGGCCACCCGGTGCGCCTTGTAGGACGGGATGGCCTCGACCCGGAACGCGGGCCGCCAGTCCTCGTCCCAGCAGGCGGCCAGCCGGGCCGGGCGATGGTCGGCGACCAGGCGGGCGATCATGTCCAGCAGCCCGCGCACCGCGTTCACCGGGGTGCCGTCCGGGGCCTTCACCGAGTCGGGGACGCCGTAGTAGGCGCGGAAGTACAGGGACGCGGTGTCCAGCAGCATCAGCGGGCCGTCGCTCATGGGGGCAACCTACGCGAGCTGGTGCGGTGGGGCGACGGGCCGTGCTCCGCCGGTCGCCACACCGGGTCAGTAGGTGAACCGCGCCACCCGGTCGCGCAGGTCCTCCGACATCCGGGCCAGCTCGGCGATCGAGTCGCCCATCTGGATCAGGGTCTGGCTGGAGGTGGAGGCCGCGGACGCGACACCGACGATGTTGGTGGCGATCTCGCCGGATCCGGTGGCCGCCTCGGCCACGCTCCGGGACATCTCGGTCGTCGTCGCGGTCTGCTCCTCCACCGCGCTGGCGATGGTCAGCTGGTAGTCGTTGATCGACTCGATGATGTGGCCGATCTCCCCGATCGCGGTGACCGCGGCACCGGTCTCCGCCTGGATCGCCTCCACCCGCCGGACGATGTCCTCGGTGGCCTTCGCCGTCTCCTGGGCCAGCTCCTTCACCTCACCGGCGACCACGGCGAAGCCCTTGCCCGCCTCCCCCGCACGCGCCGCCTCGATGGTGGCGTTCAGGGCCAGCAGGTTGGTCTGCTCGGCGATCGAGGTGATCGCCTTGACCACGTTGCCGATCTCCTGGCTGGACTCGCCGAGCCGGGAGACCTGGTCGTTGGTGGCGACCGCGACCTCGGTGGCCTGCCCGGCGACCTTGGCGGCCTGGGAGGCGTTCTGGGCGATCTCCCGGATGGAGGCACCCATCTCCTCAGCCCCGGCAGCCACGGTCTGCACGTTGCGCGACACCTGCTCGGCTGCCGCGGCGACCACGCCGGCCTGGGCCGAGGTCTCGTCGGATCCGGCGACCACCTGGTGCGAAGCGACGGACAGCTGCTCCGCGGCGGCGGCCACGGTCCGGGCGGTGCCGACCACACCGGAGATGGTCTCGCGCAGGGTCTGCTGGGCGGCCGCCAGCGACCGGGACATCTGGCCGAGCTCGTCGTCGCTGTCCACCCGCGGGGTGACGGTCAGGTCACCGTCGGCCATCGCCACGATCGCGCGCTGCACCTCACGGACCTGACGGCGGATGATCCCGGCGATCAGCAGACCGACGGCGGCGACCAGACCGATGCCGACCACCAGCAGGGTGAGCAGCAGGCGGGTCGCGGTCGAGGCGGAGTGCTCGGCCTGGTCCGAGACCGTGGTCAGGTACGCCTGGGCGGACTGCTCGGCCTGCTCCAGGGCGGCGATCATGTCCTCGATCACCGGCTGGGACTGCTCGTCGCTGACCTGGTCGAACACCGCCGAGTCGTCGCCGAACGCCGCCGGGACCAGGGCGTCGTCGCGGACCTGGGTCCAGCTGGCCCACGCGTCCTGGAAGTCGGACCAGCCGGGCACCACGGTGTCGCCGATCCCCGCGGTGAACGCGTCGGCCGCGGCCTGCAGGTCGGCGTCGGTGGCGGCGATCTTGTCCAGCGCCTCGTCCTGCTCGGCCTGGGTGGTGGTCGGGATCGCGGCGGCCTGGGCGATCAGCATCCGGGCTTTGATCTCCTCCTGGTGCACCACGGCCAGCGGGGCGATCACGTCCTGGCTGACCGTGGTCACCTGAGCGGTGGAGGCGGCGAGCGCGTGCAGCCGCGAGGCCGCCACCGTGCCGATCACGACGGAGACCACCGCCAGCAGGGCCAGCAGCAGCAGGATCTTGGTGCGCACGCCCCGGTCGGTGAACCAGGCGGTGCCCCGGCGCGACGGCCGCGGAGCTCCCGCGACGCCCTCCGACGGGTCGGCGGCGCGCTGGGTCGGGATGCGCGCGGTCGTGGTCGACGTCGCTGTCGGCATGGGAGCGGTCCTTCCTCGGAAAACGCCTGTGCGCTGATCGATCGGCGCGATCGTGGCGGGTGTGAGGGAACCGCCGGGTGAGAACGCACCGAGGGCGGGCACCCCGGTGGGGGTGCCCGCCCTCGGACGAGCCGGCTCAGGCCGCGGTGGCCTGGTCGACGTCCAGCACCAGCAGCAGTCGGCCGTCGAGCTTGTGCGCACCCAGGATCAACGGCCGCAGGTCGGCGTCCAGCGTCTCCGGCGGGGCCTCGAAGGAGTCGGGGCCGACCTCCATCACGTCGCCGATCTCGTCGACGAGCAGGCTGACCGGCTCACCGTCGACCTGGACCACGACCATCATCGGCTCGGCGTCCTCGCCCAGCGGGGCCAGGCCCAGCTTCGGGCGCAGGTCCACGGTGAGCACGACCTGGCCGCGCAGGTTCACCAGTCCGGCGACGCCGGGCGGGGCCAGCGGGACCCGGGTGCGGGTGTGCGAGCGCAGCGCCTCCTGCACGCGGGTGACGTTCACCCCGTACAGGCTGCCGCCGAGCGTGAAGGTCACGTACTGGCTCATCGGGCCACTCCCACCAGGTCGTCAGCGGTGAACTGGGTCGGCAGCACCGCGGCCTCGACCCGCTCGTCGTAGAACGCGGCGTCCGCGGCCAGGATCGCCCGGCGCACGTCCAGCAGCTCGGTGACCCGGTCGCCGAGCACCGTGGAGCCGACCAGGCCGGCGTCCTCGATGTCGGAGTGCCGGGCGGAGTCGTCGTCGACGATGTCCACGATCTCCCGCACCACCAGGCCGACGCTGCGACCGGCCCGCGAGTAGACCACCAGGAGCAGTTCGGAGGACTCCTCCTCGCCGTAGGCCCCGAGGATCCGGTCCAGCCGGGCCAGCGGCAGGATGGTGCCGCGGTACTGGACGACCTCGCGGCCGCCCACCCACTCGACCTGGTCGGCGCGCACGTGCTCCAGCCTGGCCACCGACGCCAGCGGCATCGCGACCTGACGGCCACCGCCGATGCCGACCACCAGCACCTGCTCCAGGTCGTGCGCCTCGGCCGCGGTCGCCGCGGCGTGCGCCTCCCGCGCGGCGAGCTCCAGCTCACCGGCCAGGGCACGACGGGCGATCGCCTGCACGTCCAGGATCAGGGCCACATGGCCGTCGCCGAGCACGGTCGCACCGGCGTAGGCGCCGATCGCCTTGAGCCGGGCGGACAGCGGCTTGACCACGATCTCCTCGGTGTTCAGCACCCGGTCGACCAGCAGACCGAACCGCTGGTGGTCGGACTGCACCACCGCGATCACCTGGGCGTCGCTGTGGTCGGGCACCTCCAGCACGGTGGACAGCGAGACCAGCGGCAGCAGCTCGCCGCGCAGGCGGTACACCGGGGCCTCGTGGATGTGCTCGATGCCGGACTCCGACCGCTGCGAGTCCAGGGCCACCAGCTCCAGCAAGTTCACCTGCGGGATCGCGTAGAGGTCACCGGCGCACTCGACGGTCAGCGCGGGCATGATCGCCAGGGTCAGCGGGATGCGCAGGCGCCAGGTGGTGCCGCGGCCGACCACCGAGTCGACCTCGACGGCGCCGCCGATGGCCTCGATCTTGGTCCGCACCACGTCCATCCCGACCCCACGGCCGGAGACGTTGGTGACGGCCTCCGCGGTGGAGAAGCCGGGCAGGAACAGCAGCTGCAGGAGGTCCGACGGGCTCATCGCCTCGACCTGGGCCTGGGTGCGCAGACCGCGCTGGACGGCCTTGGCGCCGATCTTCTCCGGGTCGATGCCCCGGCCGTCGTCGGCGACCTCCACCACGACCTGACCGGAGGCGTGGTACGCCCGCAGCGCCAGCTCACCCTTGCCGGGCTTGCCGACCGCGATCCGGTCCTCGGCGGACTCGATGCCGTGGTCGACGGCGTTGCGGACCAGGTGGGTCAGCGGGTCCTTCACGGCCTCCAGGAGGCTGCGGTCCAGCTCGGTGTCACCGCCGGACAGCTCCAGCTTCACCTCGCGGTGGCAGACCGCCGCCAGGTCGCGCACGATCCGGGGCATCTTCGACCAGACGTGCTCGATCGGCTGCATCCGGGTCTTCATCACGCCCTCCTGCAGCTCCCCCGCGATCAGGTTGAGGCGCTGCGCGGAACGGGCGAGGTCGACGTCCTCGGTGCCGGAGGCGAGCCGGCTGATCTGGTTGCGGGCCAGCACGAGCTCGCCGACCTGACGCATCAGGGCGTCGAGCAGGTCCACGTCCACCCGGATCGACGCGTCGGCCGCGCCGGTGCGCAGGGCGCCGACCTCGTCCGGGTGCGCGGCGGCGGGTGCCGGGACCGGAGCGGGCGCGGGTGCCGGGGCGGGTGCCTGGGCGACCGGTGCCGCGACCACGGGTGCGGGAGCGGGCTCCGGCTCGGGTGCGGGCTCCGGCTCGGCCGCGGCCTGGATGATCTGGGTCGCCTCGACGACCACCGGCTCCTCCGTGACCGGCGCGGGCTCGTCCTCGGCCTGCGGGTCACGGGCCTGCACGGCCTCGATCGCGGCGATCACCGGATCGACCTGCACGGCACCCTCACCGCCCTCGGCCTCGATCGAGCGCAGGATGTCGCGGATGGTGTCGACCAGACGCAGCAGCACGTCGGTGGTCGGCTGATCCATCGAGCGTCGTCCGTCGCGCAGCTCGACCAGGAGGTTCTCGCCCGCATGGGCGACCCGCTCCAGGTTCGAGAACGCCAGGAACCCACTGGTCCCCTTGATGGTGTGAATCGTCCTGAACACACTGGCGATGAGGGCCCGTGAACCGGGCTCGCTCTCGAGTGCCACCAGGTCCTGGTCCAGCTGGTCCAGGTTCTCGTGGCTCTCCACCAGGAACTCGCGGACGATCTCGTCCATGTCCTCCACGTCTGCCTCCTCCGGGATTCCCCGTCAGGGGTGCACATCGGCCGGGGGCGGCGGTGCGTGAGGCATTCGGGAGGTCAGGCGGCCGAGCAGCCGGGTGAACGTCCACGGGCCGGCGTGCCGGGCGGCGTGCCGGGACGGGCGTGGCCGATCGGGCAGGTCGGGATCACCCGAGACGGGCGCGGTGTGGTCCGCTCAGCGGCGCGGCGGGCGCGGGCCCGGGCGCGGCGCGGAGGGTCGCCGGGAGTCGCCGCTCGGGGGCTGCCGGTTCTCCGTCGACTGCTGCGGGTCCGCCGTGGGTGCGGCATCGGCCGGATCGGCCCCGGCCTGCGGGTGATCGGCCGTCTGCACGGCGTCGGCCTGCGGCTCGTCGGCCTGGTCGGATCCGGTCTGCGGGTCGTCGCTCTGCGCGCCGTCGGACCGCGGGGCCAGCAGGCTGCGCAGGGACTCCGCGGCCTCGTCGTCGTCCGCGGTGGTCGCGGCGACGTTCGCGGCGGTGACGGCCTCCAGGACCTCCGCGCGGTGCACGGCGACCGACCGCGGGGCGTCGATGCCGAGGCGGACCCCGTCGCTGCGCACCTCGATCACGGTCACGACGATGTCGTCCCCGATCACGAGTCGCTCCCCGACCCGCCTGCTCAGCACCAGCATGCCGCCGACCCTACCTGTCGATCCCCCCGGAGCCATCTCCGCCCACCCGCTGGAACTCGGCCGATCCTGCGGGCGGCGGCACACCGAGAATCCACATGCTGTCGCTGCGCGGGCGAGATGTCCGACGGAGAGTGGCTTCTCGGCGCTGAGGATGGGCGAGGAGCGCGCGCAGGGCGGGCGGGGGTCCGCTCAGCCCCAGTCGGTGCCGTCCGGCAGGTGTTCGCCGAGGGCGGCGGCCCAGGCCATCCGGGACGCGGGGACGCCGTCGATCCAGGCGACCGGGACCGGCAGGCCGAGGACCGTGCCGGGCTCGCTGGTGTCGAACAGGCCGGTGACCGCGAGCGCGTCGACCCGGCGTCCGGCACCGACCGCGGCGAGCCAGCGAATGCAGTCGCGGGGCTTGGAGCGTGCGTCGGCGACCGCCCACAGCTGGGTCGGGTCGAGCGCGACGATCAGGTCGGCCGCGGCCGACTCCCGGTTGCGGCCCGCGGTGACCCCGACGGCGACCACGGTGAGCTCGGCGTGCGGATCCAGCTGCGAGCGCCAGCGGGCCGCCGCCGCAGGGCTGGCGAGTCGGCGGGCGGCCTCCAGCTCCACCGTGGTGCGCGCGGCCGACGTGGTGCGCCGACCTGCCGACGGGTCCAGATCGCCCGCCCGGACCACGGTGCCGCCGCCGGTGTGCCGGAGCACGAGCAGTTCGGCGACCCGGAGCGCGTCCTCCGGCAGGCCGACGACCACCAGCACGGCGCCGGGATCGCGGGGCAGCGCCGGGGCGGAGGGGACGGCGGCCAGCAGCCGGGACAGCTGGACCGGG
>NZ_JANZKP010000072.1 GCF_025642745.1 Cellulomonas sp. RIT-PI-Y | reverse complement strand
TTCGGGGTCTGGATGATCGCGGCCGTCCTGGTCAGCATGCTGCCGCTGCCCTGGGGTGCCGCGGCACTGGCCTTCATCGCCGGCGCGATCGTCACCGGGATCCGTGCGCTGCGCGCCGCCGCGAAGGGCCGGGTGCGCGGACTGGCCCCGCTGGTGGTGATCGGGCTGGGCCTGGCCGGGATGCTCGGGCTGATGACGCTGGCCCCGCTCGCGCTGTGGCCCGCGCAGTCGGCGCTGCAGGACTGCTTGGGGTCCGCGATCACCGAGTCGGCGCGGGCGGGCTGCCGGCAGGACTTCGAGCAGCGGTCGACGGACCTGCTGGACACCTGGCTGGGGTCGACCGGCTCGTAGCGGTCGCGGGCCCGGCGGTCAGGAGTCGCGGTCGAGCGGGTCCAGCACGTCCCGCTCCTCACCGGGCCGTGGCAGGCGGCGCGCGGGTTGGCGCAGCAGGACCTCCGCCGCGTGGTCGGCCAGCGCGAAACCCGCTGACCCGTACAGATGGAAGACCGCGTCCGCGCCGTGCCGTTCCAGCTCGGCCACGTCGTCGTCGTAGCGGGCGACCGCGGCGACCTTCCCGGTGAACCCGGCGGCCTGGAGCCGGGCGAGCGCGATCAGGTTGGCGTTGTGGAACGGCATCGCCAGCACCGCGACCCGGACCCGGCCGGCCCGCTGCACCCGGGTCCAGAACTCCAGGTCGGTGGCGTCGGCACGGACCACCTCGAATCCCTCGTCCTCCAGGGCGCCGACCCGGCTGCGGTCGTGCTCGACACCGACGACGGACAGCCCGTACTCGTCCCGGAGCCGGGCGTAGGTCGCCGCCCCGACCCGGCCGAGACCGAGCACCACCGCGTCGGCCTCCCCGATGTCGACCAGCCGGTCGTCCGGGTGCAGCCGGAAACTGTCCCGCACCGGCAGCAGCCGGGACAGCCGGGTGGCCAGCTCGACGCCCCGCCGGTTCACGATGGACGACAGGCCGAAGCTGAACGCCACCGCGAGCGAGATCACCACCACCCACTGCTCGTCCAGCAGCCCGGCGGTGGAGCCCACGGCGGCCACGATGATGCCGAACTCGGAGAAGTTCGACAGCACCAGCGCGGTGAGGAACGACGTCCGGCGCCGCAGCCGCATCAGCCAGAGCACCCCGGCGTAGGCGAACACCTGGAACGGCAGCATGAGCAGGAGCAGCAGCGCGAGGCCGACCTCCAGCAGGTGCGGGGTCCCGTGCAGCCCGATCTGCACGAAGAACGCGACCAGCATCAGGTCCTTGAAGGTCATCAGCGAGCGGGACAGCTCAGCGGCCTGCGGATGCGAGGACAGCAGCGCCCCGGCCACCAGCGCACCGACGTCGCCGTCGATCCCGACCAGCTCGAACAGGCCGTAGCCGAGCACCACCGCGACCGCCACGCCGAACAGCGCCTGCAGTTCGCCGTGCCCGACGCGGTCCCAGATCCGGTGCAGCACCCACGCGCCCGGGATCAGCGCCAGCAGCGCGAACGCCCACGGGCTGGGCGGTTCACCGCTGGACAGCGACAGGAAGACCACCGCCGCCACGTCCTGCATGACCAGCACACCGACCGCGATCCGGCCGTAGAGCGCGGTGGTGTCGGAACGGTCGTCCAGCACCTTCACCACGAACACCGTCGAGGAGAACGACAGCGCGAAGCCGACCAGGGCCAGGGCGCTGAGCGACTCCCCCGCCACGTGCCCGAAGCCGATCACCGCCAGCAGCCCGAGGAACCCGACGGCGATCGCCACCGACACCACCAGGTGCACCACGGTGGTCAGCCAGATCTCGCGGCGCAGCAGGCTGCGCACGTCCAGTTTGAGCCCGATGGCGAACAGCAGCAGCACCACGCCGAAGTCGGCGACCGGCTCCAGATAGGGCAGGTGCGGGGCGCCACCGGCACCGAGCGCGAAGCCCGCCGCCAGGAACCCGACCAGCGGGGGCAGCCGCAGCAGGACGGCGATCAGCCCGCCGAACAGGGCGGCGCCCAGGTACAGGGCTGCGGCAGCCATCCGTGTCCTCTCGCGCCGGTGCGGGGTGGTCCGTGGACCAGTGTGCCCGGTCCGCGGCGCGCCGAACCGGGCCGGAGGTCAGGTGGGCAGGTGATCCGGGCGGATCCGCCGCCAGAGCCCGCGCGCCGCACGGCCCACCGCCGACCGCAGATGTGGGTCGGCGGGCCAGAGCACCAGCACCATGGCCAGCGCGGTTCCCGCCGCCACGGCCAGGCCGACCAGCGCCGGTGCCGGGCCGAACTCGGTCATCCGTCCGGGACCGATCCCGCCGGAGGCCAGCGCGGACAGCGCCCCGGCGCCCAGACCGGCGACCACCGCGGACACCGCCCCCGCGATCACCGGGTCCCAGGCCCGGGTCGACGCCAGTCGGCGCCGGAGCCAGAGCACGGCCAGCAGTCCGGTCAGCACGGTGACGACCGGGATGTAGCGCAGCACCCCGCCCGCGATGTCCGGCGCGGGCAACGCACCGAGGATCGGCACCGCGGGCAGCGCTCCGGTGGTGGCCCCGCCGACCGTGAACGAGGTGTCCACCCCGACCGCGAAGCCGGGCCCGGTCAGCCAGGACATCGCCCAGATCACCAGGGTCGGCAGGTAGGCCAGCTCGCCGACGGCCAGCACCACGCCGCCGACCGCGTCCAGACCGAGGCCGGAGACCACCTCGGCGATCGTGGTGCGCCCGGCCAGGATCCAGGCCACGGTCAGCACGGCCGACGCGCCGAGCAGGGCGAACAGCGCGACCGCCCCCGCACCGATCCCCTGGGCGACCGGCTCGGGCAGCCGCCGGCGCACCGGGAGCAGAAGGGTGGCCAGCCGGGGAGCCTCGGCCCGCCGGAGCAGCCCGGCGCCGAGGCCCAGCCCGGAGACGGTGACCGCGGCGAACACCCCGATGCCGAGGTGCAGCAGCGGGACGCCGCAGAACAGGCCGACCAGGAGCAGCACCCCGGTGTACGCCGCGATCCCGGCCGCGTAGGACTGCCAGGTGGCGTAGCCGGAGCGCCGGCCGGACGCCCACCCGCTGAACACCGCCAGGGCGGTCAGCCCGAGCGGAGCCAGCGTCACCGAGGGGGCGGTGGGGAACGGCACGCCGTGGGCGAGCAGCCAGATCCCGGCCCCGGCCTGCAGCGCACTGGTCCACGGGACGCCGTCGGTGGCGGGCGCGGAGGAGGTCGCGACGAAGGCCGCGATCGCCGGGACCACCACGACCAGCAACGACAGCAGCGCGGCCTGGAGCCCGGCCAGCAGGCCGCCGACCCAGCGCGGCGCGCCGTCCAGGTCCGAGGCGAAGAACCGGCCGGGTGCGCGGTCGTCGAGCACCCGGTTCGTGCTGCCCCGCTGCGGGGGCCGGGTACCAGGGCTCATCACCCCATCGTCCCCGAGCGAGCGGGCGGAGCGGGTCAGGCGGGCGCGGCGTGCCGCCGTGAGGCTGGGCACGCCGCGCCCGGCCGGCTCAGGCCAGGAGCGTGCGCGCGAGCTCGGCGGTCTCGGTCGGCGTCGTGCCGACCTGCACGCCCGCGGCCTCCAGCGCCTCCTTCTTCGCGGCGGCGGTGCCCGCCGAGCCGGACACGATGGCTCCGGCGTGCCCCATCGTCTTGCCCTCCGGCGCGGTGAAGCCCGCGACGTAGGCGACCACCGGCTTGGTGACGTGCGCCTGGATGAACGCGGCGGCCCGCTCCTCGGCGTCGCCGCCGATCTCACCGATCAGCACGATCAGGTCGGTGTCCGGGTCCTCCTGGAACGCGGCCAGGGCGTCGATGTGCGTGGTGCCGATGATCGGGTCGCCGCCGATGCCCACCGCGGTGGAGAAGCCCAGGTCCCGCAGCTCGTACATCATCTGGTAGGTCAGGGTGCCGGACTTGGACACCAGGCCGATCCGGCCCGGGCCGGTGATGTCGGCCGGGATGATCCCGACGTTGGACTGGGACGGGCTGATGAGGCCGGGGCAGTTCGGGCCGACCAGTCGGACGCCCTTCTCCTGCGCGTAGGCGAAGAACTCGGCGGTGTCGGCAACCGGCACCCCCTCGGTGATGATCACGATCAGCGGGACGCCCGCGTCGACGGCCTCGATCACCGCGGCCTTGGTGAAGGCCGGCGGCACGAAGATCACCGACACGTCGGCCCGGGTGGACTCGACGGCCTGGGCCACCGAGCCGAACACCGGGATCGCCACGGTCAGGCCGGAGCCGTCACCGCGCGGGTACTCGACGCTGGTGCCCGCCTTCCGCGGGTTCACCCCGCCGACGATGGTGGTGCCGGCGGCCAGCATCCGGGTGGTGTGCTTGCTGCCCTCGGAGCCGGTCATGCCCTGGACGATGACCCGGGATTCCGCGGTCAGGAAGATCGCCATTGGTGGTTGTCTCTCTTCTTCGCTTCTCGGGTGGACTCAGGCGGTGTGGGCGAGCCGGGCGGCCTCGGCGGCCCCGCCGTCCATCGTGTCGGCCAGGGTGACCAGCGGGTGGTCCGCGTCGCGGAGGATGCGCCGCCCGGCGATCACGTTGTTGCCGTCCAACCGGACCACCAGGGGCTTGGTCGCCTGGTCGCCCAGGATGCCGAGCGCGGCGACGATGCCGTTGGCCACCGCGTCGCAGGCGGTGATCCCGCCGAAGACGTTGACGAACACCGACTTCACCTGCGGGTCGGACAGGATGATGTCCAGCCCGGCGGCCATCACCTCCGCGGAGGCGCCGCCGCCGATGTCCAGGAAGTTGGCCGGCTTCACACCGCCGTGCTCCTCACCGGCGTAGGCCACCACGTCCAGGGTGCTCATCACCAGTCCGGCGCCGTTGCCGATCACGCCGACCTCGCCGTCGAGCTTGACGTAGTTGAGGTCCTTCTCCTTGGCGCGGGCCTCCAGCGGGTCGTCCGCCGACGGGTCCGCGAGCTCGCCGTGGTCCGGGTGGCGGAAGTCCGCGTTGGCGTCCAGCGCCACCTTGCCGTCCAGCGCGACGACCCGGCCCTCCGCGGTGAGCACCAGGGGGTTCACCTCGACCAGGGTGGCGTCCTCCTCGCGGTAGACGTCCCACAGCCGCTGCACGGTCTCGGCCACCTGATCGGCGACCTCGGGCGCGAAGCCCGCGGTGGCGACGATCTCGGCGGCCTTGGCGGCGTCGATCCCTGCGCGCGGGTCGACCGGCACCTTGGCCAGCGCGTCGGGTCGCTCCACCGCCAGCTGCTCGATCTCCATCCCGCCCTCGACGCTGGCCATCGCCAGGTAGCGCCGCTCGGAGCGGTCCAGGAGCAGGGAGAAGTAGAACTCCTGGTCGATGTTCGCACCGGCGGCGATCATCACCTGGTGCACGGTGTGGCCCTTGATGTCCATGCCGAGGATCTCCTCGGCACGCTCGGCGGCCTCCTGAGCGCTGCGGGCGATCTTCACGCCGCCCGCCTTGCCACGACCACCGGTCTTGACCTGCGCCTTCACCACGACGACGCCGGTGGCGTCCGGGGCGGACAGGAGGGTCTCGGCTGCGGCCTGCGCATCGGCGGGGGTCCGGGCGACGATCCCGCCCAGGACGGGGACCCCGTGCCGCTCGAAGAGGTCGCGTGCCTGGTATTCGAACAGGTCCACGTGTTGCGGTCCTTCCCATGTATCCCGGGTGGGGATCGGCTGCTCTGCCGCGGACGATCGTAACCATCCGGCGGCCTTTTATCTCCACATCGAGAGATCGAGCCGGGACCAGAGTCCTGTCAACCTCTCTTGACAGCGGCGCCGTGTCAACCAAACTTGACGCATGACCGATCCGCTGCACGACGCCACCGCGACCGACCCTGCCACCGGACTGCGTGCCGTGCGCGCGCTGCGTGAGCTGGCGGACCGGCTGGAGCGGCTGCAGGTCGGCCGTGCCCGCGAGCTGGGCTGGTCCTGGCAGGAGATCGCGGACGCGCTCGGCACCAGCCGGCAGGCCTCGCACCAGAAGCACCGCGGCACCACCCGCTGACCAGGAGGTCCCCATGTTCGAACGCTTCACCGCCGACGCCCGCACCACCGTGACCGAGGCCCAGGCCCGCGCCCGCGACCTGGGCGCCGACCGGATCGACGGCACCCACCTGCTGCTCGCACTCAGCGCCGGCGGCGGTCCGGCCGGCGCCGCGCTGGCCGCCGCCGGAATCACCCCTGACCGGCTGACGGCACTGATCGGCAGCTCGGGGCTGGACGCGGAGGCCCTGGCCGCGATCGGGATCGACCTGGACGCGGTGCGGGCCGGTGCCGACCACACCTTCGGCGCCGGCGCGCTGGACCGCGCCGGCCGGCGGAGTCCGCGCCACCTCACCTTCGACCGCGAGGCCAAGAAGACCCTGGAGGTCGGGCTGCGCGAGGCGGTCCGGCTCGGGGACCGGTCGATCGACTCCGGTCACCTGCTGCTGGCCGTGCTGCGGCTGCCCGGCAGCGCGGCCCACGCCCTGCTGCTCCGGGCCGGTGGCGACCCGGAGCGGCTGCGCACGGCGCTGGAGTCCCGCCCGGCGGCCTGACGACGCTCAGGCGGTCGGCATCGGGAAGCCCTCGGAGGGCTGCACCACGACGAAGCCCGGGCCGTGGAACGCGTACTGGAACGCCTCGCCGGATCCGCCCCGGACCAACGACCGCATGTTCATGCTGTTCACCAGGCCCGGCTGCAGGTTCGCCGACCAGCACACCGCGGCGTTCGGGTCCACGAAGGTGGGCTGCTGCGAGCAGTCCAGGATCATCGGCGCACCGTGCGAGGTCAGCGCGACCATGCCCTGCCCCTGGATCAGGGTGTTGAACAGCCCGGCGGTCATCATCCCGGCGCCCTTGGTCCGGTGCAGGTCCCACTGCAGCGCCCCGTCGAAGGCCAGCAGCGAGGACCCGTTCACGCTGATCGCGTCACCCTCCAGCTGCAGCAGGAAGACGTTCTCCGCCGACCGGGCGAAGAACACCTCGCCCTGACCGGAGACCCGCATCAGCGGCTGGTTGTCCGAGCTGATCGCGTTCTTGACGAACCGGGCCACCGAGCCGGAGCCCTCGTGGTGGAACTGCACCTGGCCCTGGTAGGCGACCATCGCACCCTTGGCGGACAGCACATCGGGTCCGAGGGTGACCTTGAGCATCTTGGAGCTCTGCAGCGCGAACCGCTCGCTGGTCTGGATCTCGGCGTGGACCTGGTCGAAGAGAGCACTACGCATGCGCAGCATCATGCCTGGTTCAGAGCTTGGTCACCGGGGAGAACCGCAACAGCAGGCGCTTGGTGCCCTCGGAGCCGAAGTCGACCTTGGCGACCGCGTTCTGCCCGGCCCCTTCCATCGCGACCACGGTGCCCAGCCCGTAGCTGTCATGGGTGACCTTGTCCCCCACCGCGAGGTCCGGGATCTGCGCGTCGGACCGCGGTGTCGCCGACCCGAAGGTCGCCCCACCGGCCGGGCGCTGGCTGAGGTCGACCCGGCGGCGGTCCCGGGCGCGCTCGCCGGAGGGCTCGTTGCGGTAGCCGGAGCTGCCGCCCGAGCGCCCGCCGAGGAACCCGCCCGGACCCCGCAGCCGATCGGTGCTGGACTCGCGCCGCCGCCAGTCGATCAGCTCCTCGGGCAGGTCGTCCAGGAACCGGCTGGCCGGGAACTCGTTCGGCACCCCCCACGCGGTGCGGACCGCGGCGCGGGAGATGTAGAGCCGCTCGCGGGCCCGGGTCAGCCCCACGTAGGCCAGTCGACGCTCCTCGGCCAGCTGGTCGGTGTCCGCCAGCGAGCGCATGTGCGGGAAGGTGCCGTCCTCCAGCCCGGTGAGGAACACCACCGGGAACTCCAGGCCCTTCGCGGTGTGCAGCGTCATCAGGGTGATCACGCCCTGCTCCGCCCGGGCCGCCGCGGCGTCCCCGCCGTCCCCGCCGTCGTCGGTCGGGATCTGGTCCGAGTCGGCGACCAGCGACACCCGCTCGAGGAAGTCCGCCAGATCGCCCTCCGGCTCGGACTCCTCGAACTCGGTGGCCACCGCGTGCAGTTCGGCCAGGTTCTCCACCCGGGTCTGGTCCTGCGGGTCCTCGCTGGCCCGCAGCTCGGCCAGGTACCCGCTGCGGTCCAGCACCGCGCCCAGCACGTCGGCCGGGCCGGACTCGCCGGACTCGGCCAGCTCACGCAACCCGGACATCATCTCCGCGAACGCCCGCAGCCCGGTGATCGCGCGGGTGCCCAGCCCGGGCACCTGGTCCAGCCGGTCCAGAGCCGCGCCGAACGAGATCCGTTCCCGCTCCGCGTAGGCCGCCACCATCGCCTCGGACCGCTCCCCCAGCCCGCGCTTGGGCACGTTGAGGATCCGCCGCAGGTTGACGTCGTCGTCCGGGTTCGCGATCGCCCGCAGGTAGGCGACCGCGTCCTTGATCTCCTTGCGCTCGTAGAACCGGGTGCCGCCGACCACCTTGTACGGCAGGCCGACGCGCACCAGCACCTCCTCCAGCGCCCGGGACTGGGCGTTGGCGCGGTAGAAGATCGCCACGTCGCCCGGCCGCACCCCGTCGGAGTCGCCCAGCCGGTCGATCTCCCCGGCGATGAACCGGGCCTCGTCGTGCTCGTCGTCGGCCACGTACGCCACGATCTGCGCGCCCTGGCCGGAGTCGGTCCACAGCCGCTTGGCCTTCCGACCCGGGTTCCGGCTGATCACCGCGTTGGCGGCGGACAGGATGGTCTGGGTGGAGCGGTAGTTCTGCTCCAGCAGGATCGTGGTGGCGTCCGGGTAGTCCGCCTCGAACTCCATGATGTTGCGGATGTTCGCGCCGCGGAAGGCGTAGATGGACTGGTCCGAGTCGCCGACCACGGTCAGCTCGGCCCGCGGCACCTCACCGCTCGGGCCGTCGTCCCCGGCGCCGGCCAGCTCGCGCACCAGCACGTACTGGGCGTGGTTGGTGTCCTGGTACTCGTCCACCAGCACGTGCCGGAACCGGCGGCGGTAGTGCTCGGCCACCGCCGGGAACGCCTGCAGCAGGTTCACCGTGGTCATGATCAGGTCGTCGAAGTCCAGGGCGTTCGCCTGGCGCAGCCGCTGCTGGTACCGGGCGTAGACCTGCGCCAGCGTGCGGTCGAAGTCGCTGGCGCCGTCACCGCCGTGGGTCGCCGCGTAGTCCTCCGGCGCGACCAGCTCGTCCTTCAGCGAGGAGATCGTGGAGCCGAGCGCCTTGGGCGGGTAGCGCTTGGGGTCCAGGTCCAGCTCGCGGGCCACCAGGGTGATCAGGCGCTGGGAGTCCGCGGAGTCGTAGATCGAGAAGCTGGTGCGCAGCCCCAGCGTCGTGGCCTCGGCCCGCAGGATCCGCACGCAGGCGGAGTGGAAGGTGGACACCCACATCGCGCGCGCGGAGGGGCCGACCAGAGCGGCGACCCGCTCGCGCATCTCCGCGGCGGCCTTGTTGGTGAAGGTGATCGCCAGGATCTCCCCGGCCCGCGCCCGGCCGGTGGCCAGCTGGTAGCCGATCCGGTGGGTCAGCACCCGGGTCTTGCCCGACCCGGCACCGGCCACGATCAGCAGCGGTCCGCCGGTGTGCAGCACGGCGGCGCGCTGCTGCGGGTTCAGCCCCTCCACCAGCGCACCGGGGTCCCCCCGGTGCGGTCCGGACCGACGGGGTTCGTCGGCCGGCTCGGCGCGCGGGGGTGCCGCGGGCAGGCGGGCGAGGTCGAGTCCGGGCAGCGGGAGGTTCTCGAAGAGCGACGTCATGGCGGACCCAGCCTAGGCGTCCGCACCGACATCCCGGAGCCGGAACTCCCGGCGCTCGGCAACCGGTCCTGGCAAGATCGCGACGAGCACGATCACACCCCGAACCGAGACGAGGACCCATGAGCACGCCCGTGCCCCCGCCCGAGCCGCAGCAGCCGAACCACCCCGACCAGCCGTCGAGCTCCGGAGGCTTCCCGTCCTACCCGGCCCCCGGTGAGGGGACGACCGGCGCACCCCAGTACCCGGCCGCACCGTCCTACCAGGGTGCTCCGCAGGCACCGGCCTACCAGCCCTACGCCCCGGCGCCGTCCACCGGCTCCAAGACCCTGGCGATCATCGCCCTGGTGCTCTCCGTGATCGGCTGCACCAGCCTGATCGGCATCGTGCTGGGCGTCGTCGCCCTGGTGAAGAAGCGCGGTACCAGCGACACCGCGAGCAAGGTGATGGCCTGGATCGCGATCGCGGTCGGCGCGATCTGGCTGGTGATCGGCTCGGTCGTCGGCCTCAGCCTCTTCCACGTCTACGAGACCTGCCAGGAGTACGGCAACGGCACGCACTACATCGACGGCGTCGAGTACACCTGCAACATCTGAGCGGCACCGCGGACCGTGACGGCCAGGTCGGTCACGGTCCGCGGCGGACCGCCGGTCAGAGCAGCCGGCGCGCCGCCGCCCACCGGGTCAACTCGTGCCGGGAGGAGAGCTGCAGCTTGCGCAGCACCGCGGACACGTGGGTCTCGACCGTCTTGATCGAGATGAACAGCTCCGAGGCGACCTCCCGGTACGAGTAGCCACGAGCGATCAGGCGCATCACTTCGCGCTCCCGGGCGGACAGCCGGTCCAGCTCGTCGTCGCCGGTGGCCACGTCGCCGGCCGCGGTGCCGAAGGCGTCCAGCACGAACCCGGCCAGACGCGGGCTGAACACCGCATCGCCACCGGCCACCTGCTGCACCGCGGCGGACAGGTCGGCGCCGGAGATCGCCTTGGTCACGTACCCGCGCGCACCGGCCCGGATCACCGCCACCACGTCCTCGGCCGCGTCGGACACCGAGAGCGCCAGGAACCGGGTCTCGGCCAGCAGGTCCTGGCACAGCCGGATCACCTCCGCACCGCCGCCCCCATTCCCACCGGGCAGGTGCACGTCCAGCAGGACCACCGGCGGACGCCGTTCGCGGACCACGGCGACCGCCTGTTCCACGGTCTCGGCCTCCCCGACCACGTTCACCCGCTCGTCCAACGAGGCGCGCACCCCGGCCCGGAACATCAGGTGGTCGTCCACCAGCACGACGTCGATCGGTTCGCTCATGACTGCATCGTCCTCTCTTCCGGCTGGTCAGCAGCCTCGGTGGCCGCGCCCGCCCGCGGCACCTGCAACCGCACCTCCGTGCCGCCCCCGTCCTTGCACACCACCGAGGCCGTGCCTCCGCGTCGGCGCACCCGGCCCAGGATCGACTCCCGCACCCCGAACCGGTCGGAGGGCACCGCGTCCAGGTCGAAGCCGGTCCCGCGGTCCCGGACGAAGGCCTCCACCCCGGTGGGACCGACCTCCAGATAGCAGGACACCGGCGGTCGCCCGTGCCGGACCGCGTTCAGCAGGGCCTCCCGGGTGGCCTGCAGCAGAGCGTCGGTGTTCTGGTCCGGTTCGCAGTCGCCGACCACCACCACGTCGATCGTGACGGCCTCGCCCTCCGAGCCGACCCGGGTGTCCTCGATCTCGGCCACCGTCGCGCGCAGCACCGCCACCACCGAGGTGCCGGGCTCCGGACGGTCGTCGTACAACCAGGCGCGCAGCTCCCGCTCCTGGGCCCGGGCCAGCCGGGCCACCTCGGTCGCGTCGTCGGCCCGGGACCGGATCAGCGCCAGGGTCTGCAGCACCGAGTCGTGCAGGTGCGCGGCGATGTCGGCCCGCTCGGACTCCCGGGCCCGGGCGGTGCGCTCGTCGCCGAGCTCCCGGACCAGGCGCAGCCACCACGGAGCCAGCACCAGCGCCACGCCGGCCAGCACCGCGAGCGCCGCCACCGTCGTCTGCACCAGCACCGCGGGCTCGGTCTCCTTGCCGACCAGCAACAGCACCCCGACCCCGGCGATCACCAGGCCGCCGACCAGGCGCAGCACGCTGACCCGGTTCCGGGCCTCGACCTTGCGCTCCTTCTGCACCGCGTCCAGCTGGCTCCAGGCCAGCGCGACCCCCGCGATCAGCAGCAGCACCGGGACCAGCCAACTGGATCCGATCGAGCTGCCGGACCGGTTGAGCAGCAGCGCGATCGCCGCGACCACCAGGCCGGTGCCCACCGCGATCTGCCCCCACGGCAGCCTGCGCAGCTGCTGGACCCGGGCCGGGCTGAGCACGGGGGCGAGCCGCGACTGGTGGGCCGGCTTGACGCCCGCCAGCACCGCGGCGTCCCCGAGCGGGACCGTCACCCACCAGAACACGTAGAGCAGAGGTCCGAACAGCGCCACCGGGGTCAGCACCACGAACAGCGCCCGCACCATCCGCACCGAGACGCCCAGGTGCGCGGCGAGTCCCGCGGCCACGCCACCGAGGACGCGGCCGCGCTCGGGTCGGCGCAACGGCGGCCGGACGGGGGTCTGCATGCACCGATGGTCACACGTCCGGACCCGCCGCCGAAGCCCTGAGCACGGAACTCCGGGGTCCCCGGGTCCGGATTCAGGGGCGGCTCAGGGTCGACCCCGATGTCCCGGGACCCCCTCCCGCGTCAGGATCGGAGCATGACGAACGACAGCACCGGCTACGGCCCGGGCACCCCGCCCCCGGCCGGTTCCGGACCGGCGACCGGTCGCCCCGGCGCCCCCGGCGGGGACGGCTTCTTCGGTGCGGTCCGCCGGATCGGGATCACCCGCGGCGAGGACCGCTGGATCGGCGGGGTCGCCTCCGGTGTGGCCGACCGGTTCGGGTTCGACCCGCTGCTGGTCCGCGGCGTGTTCGGCCTGGCCGTCCTGATGGGCTTCGGCCTGGTGCTCTACGGGGTGGCCTGGGCGCTGCTGCCGGAGCCGGACGGCCGGATCCACCTGGAGCAGGCCGTCCACGGCGACTGGGACGGCGGCCTGATCGGTGCCGGCGTCCTGGTGCTGATCGGCGCGACCAGCGGCGGCTGGTGGTTCAGCTGGGGTCCGTTCGACTCCGGCTGGTTCCCCGCCCTGGCGTGGTCGGCCGCGCTCGTCGCCCTGATCATCGTCGCCGCGAACGCCCGCAAGGACCGCCGTGGCCCCACCTCGACCCCGGAAGGCCAGGCTCCGATGCCGGATCCGACGTCCTCGCAGCACACCCCGGCGGCCCCGCGAGCCACCGCCCCGGTCCCGCCGCCCGCCGGCTCGGCGCCGCCGCGACCGCCGTACGGCAGTGCGCAGGTGCCGCCGCCCTACGCGTACTCCCAGGGCTCCCCCGGCACGATGCCCGGTGCCGCGCCCGCCTGGCAGCAGCCCCGGCCGCAGGGCAGCACCGGTCAGCCGCCGCGTCCGCCCAAGCCGCCGAAGGCCCCCAAGCCGCCCCGGCCCCGCGTCCCGGGTCCCGGGTCCGCCGTGACCGGTGCGGTCGTCGGCCTGATCCTGATCGGTCTCGCGGTGCTGCTGATCGCCGACCGCACCGGCGCCTACACCGGCCCAGTGGCCAGCGTCGTGGTCGGCGCCGGCGTGGTGCTGGTCGGCCTGGCGATCGTCCTGTGCGGCATCCTCGGACGGCGCTCCGGCGGCCTGACGGCCCTGGCCATCATCGGATTCGTGATCGCCGGCCCGGCCGTCGCGTCGGACTCCGACGCGGACTGGCGGTTCCACCGCGACGGCGGCTCGGTCGCGGTCGGCGATCGCACCTTCGAGGTGACCAGCCGATCGGACGCGGCGGACGGCTTCACCGTGGGCGTCGGCAGCGCCGAGATCGACCTGACCGACGTCCCGCTGCGGGACGACGACACCCTGGTGGTCCCGGTCCAGGTCGGGATGGGGAACGTGACCGTGGTCGTGCCGGACGGTGTGCCGGTCGAGGCGACCGTCCGCTCCGGCGGCGGCACCGTCTCCTGGGATCTGGACGACAGCTCCCGCACCGTCAGCGGCGTCGGGAACAACACCACCTTCCGCAGCGAGGAACTGACCAGCGGCACCACCGCCCAGATCGAGCTCCAGGTCGACCTCGGCCTGGGCGACGTGACCATCGAGGAGGACTGATGAGCGAGCGCGAGCAGGGCTCCACGCACCCGAAGGACGAGGCGACCGACGTGCCCGAGCAGGACGACGTGACCGAGCAGGCCGGGACCGAGCTGGGCGAGGCCGAGCTGGTCGAGAAGACCGAGGTGATCGAGACGGTGCGCGGCCACGACGACACCGAGCTGATTGCGGCGGTGGACCCGGACGACACCGCGGTGATCGACGACACCCCGGCCACCGCCGCGATGCCGACCACCGCCTTCGCCGCCACGGAGCCGAAGCCGGTCACGACGCCGGAGCACGCCCCCGCGCCCGAGCGGGTGTCGGTGGCGGACC
>NZ_JANZKP010000071.1 GCF_025642745.1 Cellulomonas sp. RIT-PI-Y | reverse complement strand
CTCCCTTGTCCACGCCCGCCCCCTCGTCTACTCTCCTGCTTTAACGATGTAGCACGGGCCCCGCCCGACCCGCTCAAAGGAGAGTTCATGCGCTACAACACGCCGCTCGTCGCCATGACCGTCGCCGTCGGCCTGCTCGCCACCGGCTGCTCCAGCAGCAGCTCGGCGGACGCGGACGGCCCCGTCGAGCTGACCGTCTGGACCGGGTTCACCGGTGGTGACGCCGGGGGCTACCAGCAGATCGTGGAGGACTTCAACGCATCGCAGGACGGGATTCACGTCACCATGTCGGCCGAGCCCTGGGACACCATCCAGCAGAAGCTGCCCTCGGCCTGGATGACCGGCCAGGGCCCCGACATCGCCACCCCCTCCTCGGACCCGAACGTGGTGGCCCAGTACGTGACGACCAACTCCGTGCTCCCGCTGACCCTGACCGGCGACGGCGACGACCGGATCAACGTGGACGACTTCGCCCCCGCCCTGGTGGACGAGTTCACCTACGACGACCAGATCTACGCGGTCCCGGCCAACTACGCGACGCTCAGCCTCTACTACAACAAGGAGCTGCTCGACGCGGCCGGTGTCGAGCCGCCGACCACGGTCGACGAGCTGAAGGCAGCGGCCAAGACGCTCACCACGGGTGACACCTACGGTCTCTCGCTGGCCGACAACAACACGATCCAGATGTGGCCGGTGCTGCAGTGGCTGGAGGGCGGCGACATCGTCGACGACTCCGGGTGCAGCGTGCTGGACACCACCGAGGGCAAGGACAGCCTGCAGCCGTGGGTCGACCTGGTGGTGAACGACAAGATCTCGCCGGTGGGCCAGACCGGCGCCGAGTCGGACGCGCTGTTCTCCGCGGGCAAGGCCGCGATGCAGATCAACGGTCCGTGGGCGGCGTCCGGCTACCGCGAGGCCGGGATCGACCTGGGGATCACCACGGTGCCGCTGGACTCCTCCGGCGATCCGGTGACCCTCGGGTCGACGGCGCCGCTGGCGATCTCCGCGAAGACCGAGCACCCGCAGGAGGCGCAGGAGTTCCTGGCCTACTGGACCAGCAAGGCGACCCAGAAGGAGTTCTCGCTCAGCACCGGGTTCCCGTCGCTGCGCACCGACCTGGCCGACGACCCGGACCTCGCCGCCGACGAGACGGTGTCGGTGTTCGCCTCCCAGGTCGCCGGCTCCCGGCTGTACCTGCCCCAGGTGACCGAGGCGACCAAGGTGGACAGCGACGGCTACGTGCCGCTGATCGGCGAGCTCACCCGCGGCGGATCGCTGGACGAGCAGACCGCCGCCGCCTCGGACACCATCGACGAGCTGACGGGCTGCACGGCCGGATGACCGCACCGATCTCCGTGGCAAGGGGCGGGGGCGGGTCGACGCGACGCCGTCACCTCCGGCTCTCCCCCGCCCTGCTCTTCCTGGCCCCCAGCGCGCTGATCCTGGGCGTCTTCGTCCTGTGGCCGATCCTGGTCTCGCTCTGGTACAGCCTGCACGACTGGACGATCGGCGCCGTCGACCAGCCCTGGGTGGGTCTGGACAACTATGCCGCCCTCGCTCAGGACGACAAGTTCTGGGGTGCGCTGCTGCACACGGTCGAGCTCACGGTCGTCTCCGTGGTCGGCATCGTGCTGGTCGGGCTGGCGCTGGCCCTGGCCCTGGTCCGCGACGGGTGGGGCACCCGGATCATCCGCTCGGCCTTCTTCTTCCCGACCGTGGTCTCGCTGACCTCGATCGGCCTGGTCTGGCGCTTCCTGCTCGATCCGGAGCTCGGCTTCATCGGGGCGATCACCTCCCGACTCGGGCTCGGCTCCATCGGCTTCCTGCAATCGACGAGTCTCGCGCTGCCGACGATCATCGCCGTCAACATCTGGAAGAGCGCCGGCTTCGTGATGATCATCCTGATCGCCGGACTCAAGTCCGTGCCGGCCGAACGGTACGAGGCCGCCCGGCTGGACGGTGCCGGGTCGTGGCAACTGCTGCGGTACATCACGCTGCCCGGCCTGCGCCCGACCATGCTGTTCGGCACGTTGATGGTGACCATCCAGTCGTTCCAGCTGTTCGACCTGGTCTACGTGATGACCGGCGGCGGGCCGCTGTTCTCCACGGACACCCTCGTCACGCTGCTCTACCGCGAGGGCTTCGTGAACTTCCAGACGGGCTACGCGGCCGCGATCTCCTGGGTGCTGTTCGGCGTGATCGTGCTCATCTCCGCCCTCCAACTCCGGATCTTCAGGTACAACGATGTCGACTGACACCCTGGGCAGAGCCGCCCCGACCCCGGCCCCCGTTCCGCTCCGCCCGCCCCGCCGGCGCCCCGGGGTCCCGGCGGACCGCTCGTCCGCGCTCGGCGCCGTCGGTCGCTGGGTGTTCGTCGGTGTCGGGCTGGTGCTGGCTCTGGTGCCGTTCGTGTGGATGATCTCCACCTCGTTCCGCACCGAGCGCGACCTGTTCGACAACCCCGCGAGCCTGTTCCCGAGCGAGTGGACGCTGCACGGCTACCAGGGCGTCTGGGAGCAGCTGCCCTTCCTGCTGCTGGTGTTCAACACCGTGGTCTTCGCCGGGGTCACCACGGTGCTGACGCTGCTGTTCGACTCGATGTGCGCCTACGCGCTGGCCCGGATCGACTTCCGCGGCCGGAACATCGCCTTCTGGCTGGTGCTGGTGACGCTGATGGTGCCCTTCCAGGTCACGCTGATCCCGGTCTTCGTGGAGCTGTTCAACCTGAACTGGCTGAACACCTACCAGGGGCTGATCATCCCCCGGGCGTCCAGCGCGTTCGGCATCTTCCTGTTCCGGCAGTTCTTCGTCTCGATCCCGCGGGAGCTGGACGAGGCGGCGCGGATCGACGGGGCCGGGCACTTCCGCATCTACTGGCGGGTGATCCTGCCGCTGGCCAAGCCGGCGATCGCCACGGTCGCGGTGCTCAACTTCACCGCGCTCTGGAACGACCTGCTCTGGCCGCTGGTGGTGTCCAGCACGCCGGAGATGCGCACGCTGCCCGCCGGCCTGGCGCTGTTCGGCGGCCAGCACGTGACCGACCACGCGGTGCTGATGGCCGGGGCCGTGATCTCGCTGCTCCCGATCGCCATCGCCTTCTTCCTCGCCCAGCGGTACTTCGTCGCTGGGGTCGCAACGACAGGACTCAAGTGACGACGAACATCGACGGTTTCCCGCCCGACCAGCTCCGCTGGCTGCTCGGCATCGAGGACACCTGCGTCTACCCGGTGCCCGGGACCGGCATGGGCGAGCTGAACGAGCACGAGCTCACCGGGCACGACCGGCACTGGCGGGCGGATCTCGCCGCGGTGGCGGATCTCGGTGCGCACGGCCTGCGGTACGGCGTGCAGTGGCCGCTCGTGCACCTGGCCCCGGGGCGCTTCGACTGGAGCCGGCTGGACGAGCGGATCGACGTGGCCGTCCGTGAGCACGGCCTGACCGTGATCGCCGACCTGGTGCACTACGGCACGCCGACCTGGCTGCCGGGCTCGTTCGCCGATCCGGGGTTCCCGGCGGCGCTGGCGGAGTTCGCCGGGGCCTTCGCCGAGCGGTACCGCGGGCTGGTCGACCACGTCACCCCGCTGAACGAGCCGCTGACCACCGCCTCGTTCTGCGGGCTGCGCGGGGTGTGGCCGCCGGCGCTGACCGGCTGGTCCGGGTGGAGCACCGTCACGGTGGCGATCGCCCGCGGGGTGCAGCGCGCGGTCACCGCGATCCGGCGCGCCAATCCGGCGGCGGTCGTGGTGCACGTCGAGGCGTCGACCCTCTACGAGACGACCGATCCGGAGCTGGCCGACGAGCTCACCCTGCTGCGCTCGCTCGCGACGCTGCCGACCGACCTGGTGCTGGGACGGGTCGGCGAGGACGACGTGCGCTGGCACTGGCTGCGCCGGCACGGCACGCCCCCGGAGCACCTGGCCGAGCTGCGGACCGGCGCTGTCGAGATCGACCTGATGGGCGTCAACTACTACCCGGACCTCACCCCGCGCGTCCTGGAGCGGACCGAGAGCGCGGTCCGCCAGGTGACGGCGAACCGGTGGAGCGAGGGGCTGGCCACGGTGCTCCGCGACTGGCAGGAGCGCTACCGGCTGCCGATGCTGGTCACCGAGACCAGCATCGAGGGCGAGGCGACCGTGCGCCGGGACTGGCTGGCGGCGGCGACCGACACGGTCCGGGTGCTGCAGACCGAGGGCGTCGACGTGCGCGGCCTGACCTGGTGGCCGCTGCTGGACTTCGTCGACTGGTCCTACGCCTCCGGCGGCCGCAACGTCGAGGAATTCGTCCTCGATCCGGCGACCGCGACCGACGCCACCGCGGAGACCTTCGCCGAGACCGGCCGGGGCCTGACGCCGTTCCTGCGCCGGATGGGACTGTTCACGCTGCAGGAGCAGGCCGACGGCGACCTGGCCCGGACGGCGACGGTCGCCACCGCCGCGTTCCCCCGTGCCGACCACGGCCTCACCGCCGAGGCGGGCGCCGACCGCGGGGGGCGGCGATGACCGCCGGGCCGCCCCGGGCGAGCGCACTCGACGTCGCCCGTCCGCGTCCGCAGCTGCTGCGCGAGCACTGGGCCGACCTGAGCGGCACCTGGCGGTTCGCGCACGACGACGACGAACGGGGCGAGCACGAGGGCTGGTTCGCGCCGGCTCACCGCCTGGACCGCACGATCGAGGTCCCGTTCCCGCCGGAGAGCCCCGCCTCCGGCGTCGGCGACGACCGGGTGCACGACGTGGTCTGGTACCAGCGGGACATCCCGTGGACCGCGATCGTCGAGGCGGGCCTGGACCCGGCCCGCCCGCGACTGCACCTGCGCTTCGGCGCGGTGGACTACCGCGCGACGGTCTGGCTGAACGGCCGGCTGCTCGGCGAGCACGAGGGCGGTCACACGCCCTTCGGCTTCGACGTCACCGAGGCCCTGCTGCCCGGTGCCGAGCAGCAGCTCACCGTGCGGGCGGAGGACCGGGCAGCCGACGTGGAGCAGCCCCGTGGCAAGCAGGACTGGCAGGAGGACGCCCACGTCATCTGGTACCGCCGCACCACCGGGATCTGGCAGCAGGTCTGGCTCGAGGCCACCGCCGAGGTGTTCGTCGACCAGGTGCACCTCACCCCACGGATCACCGACGGGCGGGTCGACTACGAGCTCCGACTCAACCGGCCCCCGCGGCCGGGCACCCGCTGCCGGATCGTGCTGCATGCGGGCGCGGAGCGGATCGGCGAGGTCGACGCCGAGGTCGGCACGCAGCGGCACAGCGGATCGGTCACCGTCCCGCGGCTGCAGAACGGCCAGGACCGGGAGCCCCTGCTGTGGTCCCCGGAGTCACCGGCCCTGGTGGACGCCACGATCACCCTCGAGACCCCGGCCGGGCAGGACGCCGTGGCCAGCTACCTGGGCCTGCGCTCCGCCGCGGTGCGCAGCGGCCGGTTCCTGCTGAACGGGCTCCCGCGCACGCTGCGCTCGGTGCTCAGCCAGGGCTACTGGCCGCAGTCCCACCTGGCGGCCCCGAGTCACGACGCGTTGCGGACCGAGGTCGAGCTGATCCTCTCGCTCGGCTTCGACTCGGCGCGGGTGCACCAGAAGATCGAGGATCCGCGCTTCCTGTACTGGGCCGACCGGCTCGGGCTGCTGCTATGGGGCGAGGCCCCGGCGGCGTACCGGTTCACCCCGACCGCGGTGGAGCGGCTCTCCCGGGAGTGGCTGGCGGCGCTGGACCGCGACCGCTCGCACCCGTCGATCGTGACCTGGGTGCCGATGAACGAGAGCTGGGGCATCCAGGACGTCGCGCACGATCCGGCCCAGCGCGCGTTCGCCCGGGCGATGACCGAGCTGACCCGGGCGATCGACCCCACCCGTCCGGTGATCTCGAACGACGGGTGGGAGCACCTGGAGTCGGACATCCTCTCGGTGCACGACTACGACGACGACGCCGACGCGATCCGGGCCCGCTACCGGGATCCGGCGGCGCTCGCCGCGCTGCGGACGGGCATCGGCCCGGCGGGTCGGTCGATGGTGCTGACGGACGCGCTCGACACCGGCGCTCCGGTGATGCTGACCGAGTTCGGCGGCATCGAGTACGTCGTGAGGGGAGCCGAGCCGACCCAGGACACCTGGGGGTACTCGACCGCCGGGACCGCCGACCAGTTCCGCGACCGCCTGGCCGCGCTCTACGACGCCCTGCGCGCCGGCAGCACCCTGGCGGGGACGTGCTACACCCAGCTGACCGACACCCTGCAGGAGGCGAACGGGCTGCTGACCGAGGACCGCACGCCCAAACTGCCCGTCCCGGTGATCCGCTCACTGGTCACCGGGATCGCCCGGGAGGCCGAGGAGCATGGGCTACCGTAGGAATCCCCTGGGCTAGCCCGGGAACGGGAGGAGTCGGAGCATGCCGGAGCGTGCGCGCGTGCGCCGAGTCACCCTCCGTGACATCGCCGACCGGGTGGGCATCACCCCGTCGGCCGTCTCGATGGCGCTCGCCGACAACCACCGGATCGGGGCCGAGACGCGCCGGGCCGTCCGGGACGCCGCCTCCGAGCTGGGCTACGTGCCGAGCTCGGCCGCCCGGGCGCTGCGCAACCAGCGCGCGGGGGCCATCGCGCTGATCGTGCCCACCACCGCGACGCACGTCTTCGGCCATAGCTACTTCATGCACGTCCTGGAGGGCACCTCCTCGGTGGCGAACGAGCACGACGTGCAGCTCCTGGTCGCCACCAACCCGGACAACGAGCACGGCCTGGCCGCCTACGAGCGGGTGATGCGCTCGCACAGTGCGGACGGGGCGATCCTCACCAGCGCGGCGATCGACGACCCCACCGTCGAGCGACTGATCGACAGCGGGCTGCCGGTGGTGATGATCGGCAGCTTCCCCTATCTGCCCACCGCCGTGAGCGTCGGGATCGACGACCGCGCCGCCTCGCGCGCGATCACCGAGCACCTGATCACGGTGCACGGCCGCACCCGGCTGCTGCACCTGTCCGGGACGCTCGACCACCAGACCGGCGTGGACCGCCGTGACGGGTTCCTCGACGCCGTGCGGGCGCACGGGCTCGCGGACGAGGCCGCGGTGATCGAGGGCGACCTCAGCGAGGAGTCCGGCGTCGCCGCCGCGAGCGCCCTCGGTGCCGGCCTGGCCGCGATCGACGGCGTCGTGGCCGCCAACGACGACATGGCGTACGGCGTGCTCACCGTGCTGCGCCGGACCGGCATCGACGTCCCCGGGGCGGTCTCGCTGGTGGGCTTCGACGACTTCGGCCTGGCCCGGGTGACCACCCCGGGCCTGACCACCGTGCGGGTGCCGGCGCAGGAGCTGGCCCGGCGGGCGACGACGAGGCTGTTCGGGATCATGGCCGGCCAGGAGGGCTGGCACCGCTCCACGGTGCCGGTCGATCTGGTGCTCCGCGGGTCGTGCGGCTGCGCGGCCGATGCCGGGCACGAGACGGTCCTTCCCGTCTGAGCGAGCGAGCACTTCCGGGAGCCGACGCTCTCCGCTACCCTCGTCGCCACGGGCGTTTTAACGATTAAGCACTCCGCATCGGTACCGGGCGGAGCCGCCCGTGCCCACATCCCGCACTCGCAGCAATGACGCTCGAAAGGATGGACAGCACATGCGTACCTCGACACCCTCGGCGCGACGCAGACGCCTGGTCGCGGCCCTGAGCACGGTCGCCCTCGTCGTCGGACTGGCCGTACCGCTCCTGACCACGACCGCCGCACCGGCCCAGGCCGCCACGGACGGACCGTGTGACATCTACGCGGCGGGCAACACGCCCTGCGTCGCGGCCTACAGCCCGGTCCGCGCGCTCTTCGCCGCCTACAACGGCCCGCTCTACCAGGTGAAGCGGGCCTCGGACGGGGCCACCTTGAACATCGGCGTGATCTCGGCCGGAGGGGTGGCCGACGCCGCCGCCCAGGACGCCTTCTGCGCCGGGACCACCTGCACCGTTCCCGTGCTCTACGACCAGACCTCCCGCCACAACCACCTGACCCCGGCCCCGGCGGGCGAACAGGGCGCGGCCAACAGCCCGGCGAACGCCGCCGCGCTGCCGATCACCGTCAACGGCGCGAAGGCCTACGGCCTGTACCTGCCGCCGGGGGTCGCCTACCGACGTTCCAGCACGATCACCTCCGGCACCGCCCGGGGAGCCAGCCCGGAATCGATGTACGAGGTCGCCAGCGGGACCAACGTCAACAGCGCCTGTTGCTCCGACTTCGGCAACGTCGAGACGGACACGGTCGACACCGGCGCCGGTCACATGGACACCCTGAACGTCTCGACCCTCGGCGCCACCGGCGCGACCGGTCACGGCCCGTGGGTGCAGGCGGACCTGGAGGAGGGGGTGTTCCAGGGCAAGACCGCCGTCTGGACCCCGAACCAGGGCAACCGGTCGAAGTTCGTCACCGCCGTGCTCAAGAACAACGGCGTCGACACCTTCGCGCTCAAGGGCGGCGACTCCCAGGCCGGCGCCCTGTCGACCTGGTACGACGGAGCGCTCCCCGACGGCGTCGACCGGTTCGGCAGCACCTGGAAGCCGATGAAGCTGGAGGGCTCGGTCGGGCTCGGCGCCGGCGGCGACAACTCCAACCGCGGCACCCAGTCCTTCTTCGAGGGCGCGATGACCACCGGCTACGCGAGCAACGCCACCGAGAACGCCGTGCAGGCGAACATCGTCGCCCAGCACTACGACGGAGTCAGCACCGGCGGCGGTCCGGGCCGGACGATCGTCGGACCCGGCGGCAAGTGCGTCGACGTCGCGGGTGACGACACCGCGGCGAACCTCGCCGTGGTCCAGCTGTGGGACTGCCGGACCCTGGCCGCCGACCAGCACTGGAGCGGCAGCATCATCGGGGAGGGGACGCTGAGCACGCGCGGTCGCTGCCTGGACGTCAACGGCAACGTGACCACCCTGGGCACCGGGGTCGAGCTCTACGACTGCAACGGGGTCGCCGGCCAGCAGTGGATCCCGCAGGCGGACGGCACGATCAAGAACCCCGCCTCCGGGCTGTGCCTGGACGCGCCGAACGGGGCCACCGCCAACGGGACGGCGTTGCGGATCTGGACCTGCAACGCCTCGGCGGCGCAGCAGTTCTCGATCACCACGCCGATCCTGCACCCGGTGTCGGGCGCCGCGTCGAAGTGCGTCGACGTCGCCGGGGACGACCTGGACGTCCAGAACCAACGGGTGCAGCTCTGGACCTGCCAGAACGTCCTCACCGGCGCTCCCGGTGGCCGTGCGGAGTCCCTGGACCAGCAGTGGACCTACCGCACGAGCGACCAGAGCGTGCGGACGCTCGGCCGGTGCCTGGACGTGATCGACAACTCGACCGCGCTGGGCGCCGGGATCCAGCTGCACGACTGCAACGGGGTCGGCGGTCAGCACTGGGTCCCGCAGGCCGACGGCTCGTTGCGCAACCCCGCGTCCGGCTACTGCCTGGACGCACCGGACAACGCGACCGCGAACGGCACCCTGCTGCGGACCTGGACCTGCAACGGGGCCGCCGCGCAGAAGTTCGTGCTCAACTGATCCCTGCGGTGCCCGCTCCGGCGATCCGGGGCGGGCACCGTCCCGGGACCGACCGGCCACCCGGGGCTCAGGGCAGCTCGACCCGCTCCGCCGTCGCGATCCGGAATCCCACGCCGGCCCCGTCCACGCAGGTCATCCCGTTGGACGCCGAGCTGCAGGTGTAGTCGCCCACCGTCCGGCTGTTGCCGTACTCCAGCACGTCGACATCCGCCCCCGCGGCGGCCGGCGCCTGGTCGGTGCAGGGCACGTCGACCCCCTCGGCGGTCAGGGTGATGACGTGGCCGGTGCCGGCGCCGGTGCAGCCCTCGATCGCGGGCGCCTCCACCGAGGTGTTGGCGATCGTGCAGGTCACGCCGTCGGCGGTCAGATCGCAGGCGATGTTGCCGGTCGGCGACGCGAAGGTCTGCTCGGTGTCGGACGTCGCCGCGTCATCGGAGGTGCTCGGCTCGACGGCCGGCGCACTGCTGCTCGCGGACGACTGCGGGGCGTCGGCCCGGTCGTCGGCGGAGGAGCGCCCCCCGAGCACCAGGATCGCGGTGACGCCCAGCACCACGACGAGCACCAGGTCGGCGACCAGGAAGATCTTCAGTCCGCGGGACAGGCCCGCCAGCGCACCAGCCATCGGATCGTCCCTCGTCAGTCGAAGACGGGACCCTGGGTACGGGTCCGCTTGAGCTCGTAGAAGCCGGGCACCTGGGTGACCAGGGCCAGCCCGTCGAACAGGGCCAGCGCCTGCTCGCCCTTCGGGGCGGGGGTGATGACGGGGCCGAAGAAGCCGACGCCGTCGATCGCCACCACCGGGGTGCCGACCTCGTCACCGACCAGCGCGAGCGCCTCGGCGGTGGAGGCCCGCAGCCGGGGGTCGTACTCCTCGGAGTCGGTGAAGGCCAGCAGCGAGTCGGGCAGCCCGGCCTCGGCCAGCGACTCGGCGATGATCGCCCGGGTGTCGTGCCGTCCGCCGGGGTGCCGACGGGTGCCGAGGGCGTCGTAGAGCGGCTTGGGGTCGGCGCCGTAGAGCTCCTGCGCGGCGACGATCACCCGGACCGCGGCCCAGGAGTCGTCCATCAGCGCGCGGTAGTCCTCCGGCAGGTCCCGGCCCTCGTTCAGCACGGACAGGCTCATCACGTGCCAGCGCACCTCGATGCCGCGCTCGGCCTGCACCTCGTCGATCCAGCGCGACGTCATCCAGGCCCAGGGGCAGGCGGGGTCGAACCAGAAGTCGACGACGGGTGCGGTCGGGGTCGAGGTCACGGGGCGCCTCCGGGAGCGTGCGGACGGGACTCACCCGGGTGGGTGAGCCGCGGACCATCATGCACTCCCGGCCCCGGCCCGTGTCACGTCGTGGGAAGATGCCCGCTGCATCGCAACACCGACAGGAGGACAGCGTGCCCGCTGAGAACCTGACCCGCGACGAGGCCCGCGCCCGCGCCGCCGTGGTCGACGTCGAGTCCTACGACGTCACCCTCGATCTGACCACCGGCCCGGAGACCTTCGGTTCGACCACCGTCGTCCGGTTCACCAGCCCGGAGCCCGGCGCCGCGACCTTCCTCGACCTGATCGCCCCCGCGGTGCGCCGCGTGGTGCTGAACGGCGTGGAGCTGGACGTGGCCGACGTGGTCGCCGACTCGCGCATCCGCCTGGACGGCCTCGCCGCGGAGAACGAGGTCGTGGTCGAGGCCGACTGCGCCTACATGAACACCGGCGAGGGCCTGCACCGGTTCGTCGACCCGGTCGACGACGAGGTCTACCTCTACAGCCAGTTCGAGGTCGCCGACTCCCGCCGGGTGTTCGCGGTGTTCGAGCAGCCCGACCTCAAGGCGGTGTTCACCTTCACCGTGACCGCGCCCGCCCATTGGGTCGTGGTGTCGAACTCCCCGGAGACCGGCGACCCGGTCACCGTCGAGGGCGGCGTGAACCGCAACGGCGGCGCCGACGAGGGCACCGCGACCTGGCACTTCGAGCCCACGCCGCGGATCTCGTCCTACATCACCGCGATCGTGGCCGGCCCGTACCACCACGAGCACGGCGAGCTGATCTCGGCCGACGGCCGCGAGATCCCGCTGGGCGTGTTCTGCCGCGGGTCGCTGGCCGCGCACCTGGACACCGAGAACATCCTGGACATCACCCGGGCCGGTTTCGCGTTCTACGAGGAGCTGTTCGGCTTCCCGTACCCGTTCGCCAAGTACGACCAGCTGTTCGTGCCGGAGTTCAACGCCGGGGCGATGGAGAACGCCGGGGCGGTCACCTTCCTGGAGAACTACGTCTTCCGGTCCAAGGTGCCCGAGGCCACGGTCGAGCGTCGTGCGGTGACGATCCTGCACGAGCTGGCGCACATGTGGTTCGGCGACCTGGTCACCATGCGCTGGTGGGACGACCTCTGGCTGAACGAGTCCTTCGCGGAGTACGCCTCGCACCTGGCGACCGCGGGGGCCACCGAGTGGACCAGCGCCTGGACCACGTTCTCCTCGCTGGAGAAGTCCTGGGCCTACAAGCAGGACCAGCTGCCGAGCACGCACCCGATCGCCGCGGACATCCGCGACCTGGAGGACGTCGAGGTCAACTTCGACGGGATCACCTACGCCAAGGGCGCCAGCGTCCTGAAGCAGCTGGTGGCCTGGGTCGGTCAGGAGGAGTTCTTCGCGGGGGTCCGCACCTACTTCCAGAAGCACCAGTTCTCGAACACCGAGCTGCGCGACCTGCTCACCGAGCTGGAGGCCACCAGCGGCCGCGACCTGTCCGCCTGGTCCGGTCTCTGGCTGGAGAAGTCCGGCGTGACGCTGCTGCGCCCGGAGATCCAGTCGGACGAGTCCGGCACGATCACCGCGCTGGCGATCACCCAGGAGGTCCCGGCGGCGCACCCCGTGCAGCGTCCGCACCGCCTGGTGATCGGCGGCTACGACCTGGTGGACGGCACCCTGGTCCGCACCAGCCGCACCGAGCTGGACGTCGACGGCGAGCGCACCGAGGTCCCCGCCCTGGTCGGTCAGCGTCGACCGGACCTGCTGCTGCTGAACGACGACGACCTGGCCTACGCCAAGATCCGGCTGGACGAGCGCTCGCTGGCCACCGCGCTGGCGCACCTGGACGCGTTCACCGAGTCGCTGCCCCGGACGCTGGTCTGGGCCGCGGTCTGGGACGCCACCCGGGACGCCGAGACCCCGGCCCGCGACTACGTCGACCTGGTGCTGGGCAATCTGGCGCACGAGACCGACTCCACCGTCGTGCTGGTGCTGCTCCGCCAGCTGGCCACCGCGCTGGACCTGTACGTCGCCGCCGACCACCGCCCGGCCACCGAGCGCGCCGCGGCGGACACCCTCTGGGCGCTCGCCGCCGACGCCCCCGCCGGGTCGGACAGCCAGCTCCAGCTGGTCAAGGCGTTCGCGGGCCGGGCCGGCACGCCGGAGCAGCTGGACACCGTCGCCGCGCTGCTGGCCGGCGACACCAGGCTGGACGGCCTGAGCATCGACACCGATCTGCGCTGGGAGCTGCTGGTCAGCCTGGTCGCCGGTGGCCGGGCCGGTACGGAGGAGATCGACGCCCAGCTGGCCGACGACCCGACCGCCACCGGTCAGCGTGCGGCCGCGAATGCCCGGGCTGCGCTGCCCACCGCGGAGGCCAAGGCAGCCGCCTGGGCCGCGGTGGTGGATGCGGACACCCTGCCGAACGCGCTGCAGGCCGCCACCATCGCGGGCTTCGGCCGGGTGCACGACCGGGCCCTGCTGCGGCCGTACCTGACGCCGTACTTCGACTCCCTGGAGTCGGTGTGGGCCGACCGCACCAACGAGATGGCGCAGAACATCGTGGTCGGCCTGTTCCCGACCGAACTGGCCGACGACCCGGAGGCCGACGTCCTGGGCGCCACCGACGCGTGGCTGGCCGCGCACCCGGACGCCGCGCCCGCGCTGCGCCGCCTGGTCGCGGAGAGCCGGGACGGGGTGGCCCGGGCGCTGGCCGCCCAGCGGGCGGACGCGCAGTACCACGCCTGAGTCACGCTGAGCGGAGGCCGGCATCCCCCTGGGGTGCCGGCCTCCGTCATACTCGGCTCAGCTCCCGCAGCCAGGCCCGCGCCGCACGAGGACTGCGCAGCCGGACCACCGGCACCGGACCGCTCGCCTGCCGGTCCCGGTAGCGCGCCCGGTTCACCGTGTGGCTCTGCCAGGCCCAGAGGATGACGTTCTCGTCCGGGTCACGGCGGAACATGAACCGCCAGTCCTCCCGGTTGCCGTGCCACAGCTCCTGCCGGGTGAGGGTGCGGCGCAGCGTGCGGCGGATCACCCGGGACATCACCAGGCGGCGCGGATAGTCCAGCCAGACCAGGACGTCGACGTCCTCCAGCAGGCCGCCACGTGCCGTCTCCCAGTTCCCGTCGACCACCCAGCCCGGCCCGGCGGCGAACTCCCGCAGCTCGGCCCGGGCCTCCTCGACCTCGCGGTAGGTCCAGTCGGCGGCCCAGAACACCTCGTCCAGCTCCCGGTACGGCAGGTCCAGGGTGCGGGCCAGCGCCCGGGCGTAGGTGGTCTTGCCGGAGCCGGAGGTGCCGACCACCCGGACCCGTCGCGGCGGCCAGGGCGTCGTGGTCATCCCCTGAGGGTAGGAGCAGGCACCGGTCCACGACCACGGGCGGACCCCGGGTTCCACCCCGGCGGCGACGACCGGGCACCACCTCCGCGGCGAGGCTGGCCAGCATGAGCCCACGTGTCACCGCGGTCGTCACCGTGTCGGTCGGTCTGCTGCTCGCCGTGCTCGGCGCCTGGTGGGGCATGCGGCACGCGCGGCCGTCCGAGCCGTCCGTCGCCCAGCAGCTCACCGAGACGATCGACGCCGCCCGGG
>NZ_JANZKP010000070.1 GCF_025642745.1 Cellulomonas sp. RIT-PI-Y | reverse complement strand
CGCGCTGCTCTACCGCGGCTTCGGCGGCGGCGACGAGGCGGACGAGCTGGACGAGGAGCTCGCCGACGACGTGCTGATCGAGGACGAGGTTGTGGCCGAGGTCCGCTGACCTCCGGCTCCCCGAGCGCGAAGGGCGGTCCTGCTCCGGCAGGGCCGCCCTTCGGCGTGCTCAGGGCAGGATCTGGGCCAGCGCCCCGATGGTCAGCGCCAGGAACGCGAGGGTGAGCACGTCGACCACCCGCTTGCGCACCACGAGCACCGCCGGGCCCGGCCCGCGCACCACGGCCCGGATCACCGCGCACACCGTCAGCAGGGCGGCGAACAGGGTGGCACCGAAGGACGGTCCCCAGACCAGCGCCGTGGCGACACACGCCAGGACGGCACCGGCGACGATCCAGAGCGAGGCGTTGCGGCCCGCCTCCAGGGAGGTGCGGGCGATCTCCCGCGGGTCGAGCGGCTGGCCGTCCGGGCCGAAGCGGGCGTCCGGATCCGCCAGCGGATCCGCCGCGGACTCACCGGGGGTGGTCGGGGTCACGGGGCTGCTCCCTTCGGTTCGAGCCGACGCCGAGACTACCGTGACCGGGGTGAGCGCAGCCGACGACACCGCAGCCCGCCCGCCCGCACCGGTCCTCGGCGAGCATCCCGGACGGGTCCTGGTGGTCGGCGCCGGACTGGCCGGGGCACGGACCGTGCTGGAGCTGCGGCGGCAGGGGTTCGACGGCTGGATCGGGCTGGTCGGCGCAGAGCCGGTGCCGCCCTACGACCGGCCGCCGCTGTCCAAGCACCTGCTGGACCGGCCCGCGCCCGCCTGGTTGTCGGACGAGCTGGACGCCGACGCCCTGGCCGCGGCGGACCGGGTGTGGCTGGGGACGCACGCGACCGGCGTGCGGGTGGACCGGGACGGGGTCCGGGTGCGGGTCGACGGTCCGGACGCGGCGGCCGGGGCCGAGCTGACCGCCGACGCCCTGGTGGTCGCCACCGGCTCCGCCCCGGTGAACCCGTGGCCCGCCGCCCGGGTGCTGCACACCGCCGCCGACGCCGAGGCGCTGCGCACCGCACTGGCCGCGGCGCGCCGGCTGGTGATCGTCGGGGCGGGATGGATCGGGGCCGAGGTCGCGACGGTGGCCGCCGCGGCCGGGGTCGAGGTGATCGTGCTGGAGGCGCTGGCCGGGCCGCTGCCGGTGCTCGGCGCGGTGGGCGAGCTGACCCGGGCGTGGTGGCGGGACGCGGGGGTGGATCTGCGCACCGGGGTGCGGGTCGCCTCGGTCGATGCCACCGGGGTGACCCTGACCGACGGGGAGCGGGTCGACGCGGATCTGGTCCTCGCCGCGGTGGGGGCGCGTCCGGCGACGGGCTGGCTCGACGGAGCGGTGACGCGCGATCCGGACGGCTCGATCCGGGTGGACGAGCACCTGGCGCCGATCGCGGCCGGCACCGTCCCGGCGGAGGAGCCCACCGGCCACCGGGCCGCGACGCGCTCTCGGGTGCGCGTGGTCGGGGACGCCGCACGGCGACGGTCCGCGCGGCACGGCTGGGTCGCCGGCGGGCACTGGGACGCGGCGCTGCGCGGTCCCGCGGTGGCGGTGGCCGGGCTGCTCGGCTCCCCCGCACCGGAGGACCCGGCGCCCTACGTGTTCTCCACCCAGTTCGGGCACGAGCTCGCGCTGTACGGCGATCCCGGCCGGGGCGACGACCTGGTGCTGCGCGGCGACCCTGCGACCGACGACGGATGGGCGGCGCTGTGGTTCGAGCCGGGGAACGACCGGCTGACCGCGGTGTTCACCGTGGACCGGCCCCGGGACGTGGCGGCGGCGCGACGGTTGTTCACCGGGGAATCGCTGCCGGAGCTCGACCGGACGGCGGCGGCCGACCCGGCGGTCCCGTTGCGGTCGGCGCTGCGCGGCTGACCGGTCCCGGTCGACCGGTCGAGGAGGTGTCGCCCGTCCGGACACGGGCGACCGGCTCAGCGGGCGACCGCAGGCATCGCGTCCGGCGCTCCGGCACGCAGCGGGGTCCGGGCGTCCACGAGCTCCGCACCGCTCACGGCGTAGCTCAGCCCACGGTGGCCCCGGCTGAACGGCACCGCGACCACGGTCGTGATCACGAACAGCACCAGGACCAGCCCCCAGCCGTCCAGGACGCCGAGCACGCCCCATCCGGCGGCACCGCACGCGCCGCGCAGCAGCCGCCGGGGCAGAGTGCCGTGCACCAGCTCCCCGGTCGCCGACCGCCAGCGGGGCTCCAGCCACATCGCCCGCTGGCCGAGGGACGCGCCGGAACCGATCAGCGGCGGCAGCCAGAGCAGGACGGCTGCGGGGAACCAGGTGGTGGCCAGATCCGGTGCGGTGAGGGTGCGGTCGCCGGCCAGATAGCCGATCAGCGCCCAGCCGATGCCGAGCGCGGTGCCGAGCAGCAGCACCGATACCACGTCGACCAGCATGCCGAGCCAGCGACGGAGGGTGGTGACCGGGCGTGGGGTCCCCCGGCCCCGTCTCAGGTCGGCCGGCCGGGGCATCCACCGCATGACCAGCGGCGCGACCAGGGCGCCGAGCAGCCCGCCCAGGGTGTTCGTCATCAGGTCGTCGACGTCGCCGATCCGGTACGAGCAGCCGATCAGGCCGAACACCCCGGTGTACTGGGTGCCCTCGATCAGCAGCGACGCCAGGGCCGCGGTGACGGTGGACCGGACCACGCCCCACCCGGCGAAGCCCCGGGCGAAGATCCCCCACGGCAGGAACAGCAGGACGTTGAACACCACCTGCAGCACCACGATGCTCTTCGCCGCCGCGACCAGGCTCATCCCGGCGGTCTCCCGGCGGATGTCGGCGAGGAACTGGAAGGGGCGCAGCTGGGCGCCGTCGACGCCGTGCTGCGCGCACCACAGGGCCAGGTCGCCGGAGGGCAGCGGCAGCAGGGTGTACGCGATCAGCGCCACGCCGTAGACCGCGAGCGCCGCGGTGCCGAACAGCCGCAGCGCGCTCAACCGTCCGAACCGCCGGCTCTGCCACACCACCGCGGGGAGGAACAGCCCGGCGAACAGCGCCAGTCCACCGATCACGCCGACCCAGGCCGGCCACGTCCAGCTCACCATGTCCGTCACGGTAGGGACCGGACCGGGCCGGGCGCGTCCGGCGCCGGTCCGGTCCGGTCGTCCTCCGCAGGTCGCACCCGGCGCGACCGGGTCCGACCGTGGTCGCAGTCCCCGGGCCGGGCGCTGCTACTCGGCCGTCGGGGCGTCGGTCGGATCTGTCGTGGCCTCCGCGCTCGGGTCGGTCGTGGGCTCGGCGGTCGCGGTGGCCTCCGCCTCGGCGGCGAGCTTCTCCCCGACCTCGGTGATGAACGCGATCAGCGCCTCGTTGTCGTCCAGCGCCCCGGTGTACTCCTCGCCCGCGACCATCAGGACCGGCGTCGCGTCCGTCGCGCCGACGCTGTCCGCGGCCCGGTCGGTGGCGTCCTGCACCCAGGGGAAGAAGCCGTGGTCGCTCACGCAGTCGGTGACCGTGGTGTCGGTGATCCCGGCGTTCTGCACCAGCGTGACCAGCTCGTCGTCGGTCAGGCCCGTCTCGCCCAGGTCGGGCTGGGCGGCGATCAGCGCCTCGTGCACGCTCAGCGCGTTGTCCGGCAGGGTGTCCGCCACGCAGGCCAGCGTGTTGGCGGCGCGCAGCGAGTAGTCGCCGGTGGTGGCGATCGTCGCGGCGGCGGTGCTGGTGTCCGCGGCGTCGGCCGTCGCCGAGGCGGTCGGGGTCGGGGCGGCCACCGAGGCGTCGTCCAGCAGGGCCAGCGGGTGCAGCTCCAGCGTGGCGTAGCCCTGGGTCACCCAGGAGTCGATCGCCTCACCGTTGGCGGCCCAGAAGCTCTGCGCCTGCGGCGAGCGGTAGTCCAGGTACAGCACCAGGTCCAGCACGCCGGAGGTCCGGTCGACCACCGTCGGGGTCGGTTCCTTGCCCGGGTCGAGCGCGCTGGTCCGGGAGGCGGTCACCGTGGTGCCGTCACCGGTGAGCACCACGCCGTCGCTGAGCATGTTCTTCGGGCCCAGGTGTGCGGCCTGCGCGTTCGACTGGACCACCAGCACCGCGATCACCCCCGCGGCGACGACGCCCAGGCCCGCGCCGCTCCAGCCCAGCCGCCGGTTCCGCTTGCGCCGGGCCAGCTCGCGCTCGCGCTCGATCCGGGCCATCTCCCGGGCGATCGCCCGGCGGTCCTTCTTGGGCAGCTTCTTCAGGTCGGACCGGCGGGGGGTGGTGCTCACACTGTGCTCCTGGGCTCACTGTCGACACTGGCGTCGCCATCATGCTCCGTGTGCCTGGGGCGTGGCTGTGAGCACCACCCGGATCAGGCGCGGGCGATCCGCACCGTGACCAACTGGAACGGGCGCAGGTCCAGCTGGTCGCCGGACAGCGCCCGCGGATCGACCGGGCGTTCCAGCAGGTCGACCTCCGTGCTCGTGCCGCTCGGGAAGCCGGTCCGCACGGTGGCCCGCGTCCGTCGGCCGAGCGCCTCGTACAGCCGGACCACGACGTCGCCGGAGCCGTCGTCGGCCAGCTTCACCGCCTCGACCACCACCCCGGGGTCCGACACGGTGACCAGGGGGTCGACCCCGTGCGCCCCGGTGACCTCCCGGACCGGCAGGTTGGTCCGGTACCCGTCGACCACCGCCTCGGCGATCCCCGCGCCGACGTGCAGCACCGTGTGGAAGACGTGCGTGCCCTGGTCCGCCTCGGGGTCCGGGAACAGCGGCGCCCGCAGCAGCGACTGCCGCAGCACGGTGGCGGTGCGGCCGTCACCGTCCACGGTCCGGGTGACGTCGTGGCCGTAGGTGGCGTCGTTGGCCAGCGCCACGCCGTAGCCGGGCTCACCGACGTGCAGCCAGCGGTGCGCGCAGATCTCGTACCGGGCCTCGTCCCAGGAGGTGTTGGTGTGGGTCGGCCGGTACACGTGCCCGAACTGGGTCTCCGCCGCCGAGCGGTCCGCGTGCACGTCCACCGGGAACGCGAGCTTGAGCAGCCGCTGCCGCTCGTGCCAGTCCACCTCGGTCCGCACCTGCACCGCGCGGGTCCCGGCGCGGAGGGTCAGGTCCTGCGTGATCGTCGACTCCCCGACCCGGCGCACGCTGCGCAGTTCCACCCGGTCCGGCTCCTGCGTCACGACCTCGACCGAGTCCGCGTCCAGCAGGTCGTCCACGGTGCGCCGGTACTCGGCGTCGATGTCCCAGGCGTCCCACTGCCGCGGCACATCCCGGTGCAGCTGCAGCAGGTTGGCCAGCGACCCGGCGGGCACCAGTTCCCGGTCGGCGACCCGATCGCGGAGCGAGTCGATCTGGCCCCCCGCGGTCAGGTGCAGGTCGAGCTGGTCGCTGAGCACCCGATAGGTGCCGTCCGGCTCGGTGCGCAGCTCGACGGTGCCTGCGGCCGGTCCGGGGTCGTCCGGCGACCCGCCGAGCGCGGGGACGCCGTCCCGGTCGTGCGGAGCGGCGTTGAGGCGCACGGTGCGGTCGCCGGAGCCGACCAGGACGGCGAGCGCCGACCCGATGATCCGTTCGGCGTCCGACTCGATCCGGGCGTAGGACTCCTCGGCCTGGCGGTACACCCAGCCGATCGAGGAGCCGGGCAGGATGTCGTGGAACTGCAGCAGCAGCACCTCCCGCCAGAGGGAGCGCAGCTCGGCGGCCGGGTAGTCGGCGCCGGTGCGGACCGTGGCGGTGGCGGACCACAGCTCGGCCTCGCGCAGCAGGTGCTCGCTGCGCCGGTTGCCGCGCTTGGTCCTGGCCTGGGAGGTGTAGGTGCCGCGGTGATACTCCAGGTACATCTCCCCGGACCAGACCGCCGGGCTCTCGCCCGATTCGGCCAGCGCAGTGAGCTCGTTCTCGGTCCGGGCGAAGAAGGTGTTCGGCGACCCGAGTTCGACCCGGGGCACCCCGTCCAGGTCCGCGAACCGGTCGGCCGCCGCCAGCATCTCCCGGGTCGGGCCGCCGCCGCCGTCCCCCCAGCCGAACGGCACCAGCGAGCTGTCCGCCACCGCCTTGTCCGCGAAGGTGCGCTCGGCGTGCGCCAGTTCCCCGGCCGACAGGTCGGAGTTGTAGGTGTCCACCGGCGGAAAGTGCGCGAGCACCCGGGAGCCGTCGATGCCCTCCCAGTGGAAGGAGTGGTGCGGCATCCGGTTGGTGTCGTTCCAGGACAGCTTCTGGGACAGGAACCACCGCGAGCCGGCGGCCCGGACGATCTGCGGCAGCGCACCGGTGTAGCCGAAGGAGTCCGGCAGCCAGACGTCCTGGGTCTCCACCCCGAACTCGTCCAGGAAGAACCGCTTGCCCTCGATCATCTGCCGGGCCAGCGCCTCACCGCCGGGCAGGTTGGTGTCGGACTCCACCCACATGCCGCCGACCGGCACGAACTGACCGGCGGCGACCTTGGCCCGGATCCGCTCGAACAGCTCCGGGTGGCCCTCCTGCACCCAGGCGTACTGCTGGGCGGAGGAGCAGGCGAACACGAAATCCGGCCGCTGGTCCATCAGGGTTATCGCGCTGGAGAAGGTGCGGGCGCACTTGCGCCGGGTCTCCCGGACCGGCCACAGCCAGGCGGAGTCGATGTGCGCGTGACCGGCGGCCAGCACCCGGTGCCCGGACTCCCCCGCCCGCACCGCCAGCACCGGGGCCAGCACGGCCCGGCCGGCGGCAGCGGTGCCGGCGACGTCACGGGGGTCCACCGCGTCGACCACCAGGTCCAGCGCGCGCAGGGCCCGGGCGTAGCGGGTGGTCCCGGCGTCCAGCACCCCGACCAGGCCGCGGACCGCGACGACGTCCTGCCACAGGTCCCACACCTCGACGTCCCGGAGCACCACGTCGGCGGACCGCAGGGCGTACAGCGGGTCGTCCCCGGCGGTCCGCGGGTCGCCGAGCGGGGTCGGGGCGTACCAGGATCCGCTGCCGATGTCCGGGTTCCCCGCCGCCTCGACCAGCACGTCCACGGCAGCACCGGACCACGGCACCGCTTGGTTGAACGGGGAGAGCCCCTTGATCGCGGTGCCGTCCGGGCGGAACACCAGGCCCTCCGCCTGGAACCCGGTCTGCGACGTGGTGAACCCCAGGTCGATCGCGAGCTCCAGCGTGTGCCGGTCGTCCGGGATCCAGGACGCCGGGACCTCCCCGGTCATCCGGAACCAGGTGGTGCTCCACGGCGCGCCCCACGGCGTGCCGAGCGGCACCGGTCGGTACTCCTGCCCCACCGCCTCGGCGAACGGCACCGGCTCGCCCGGCGCGTGCCAGGCGGTGACGGTCAGCGGGACGTGCTCGGCGTGGACGGCGGGCAGCACGCGCTCATGGGTGAAGCGGTCGAGGCGCTGGAGGACACGGGCGGCATCGATGGGCATGGACACGACCTTCCGGGTCGGGGAGAGAGGGGACGGGTCAGCCCTTGACGGCGCCCGACATCGCGAACGAGCCCCCGGAGAACCGCTGCACCAGCAGGTACAGCACCAGGACGGGGACGGAGTAGAGCAGGGAGAACGCGGCGAGCCGGCCGTAGGCGATCGTCCCGTAGGTGCCGAAGAAGTTGTAGATCGCGACGGCGGCGGGCTGGTTCCCGGGCGAGAACAGCAGCACGAACGGGACGAAGAAGTTCCCCCACGCCTGGGTGAACACGAAGATGAACACCACCGCGATCCCGGGGCGCATCAGCGGGACGACGACCCGGGCCAGCGCGGTCATCGACCCGGCGCCGTCCACCCAGGCGGCCTCCTCCAGGGAGACCGGGACCGAGTCCATGAAGTTCTTGGTCATCCAGATCGCCATCGGCAACGACGTCGCGGTGAGGAAGAAGACCGTCCCCGGCACGTTGTCCAGCAGGCCGAGGTTCACGAACAGCGCGTAGACCGGGACCATCATCGCGGTGATGGGCAGGCAGGTGCCGAACAGGATCGCGTAGAGGAACGGCTTCCGGAACCGCATCTGGTACCGGGACAGCGGGTAGGCCGCGAGCACCGAGGCGAGCACGGTGAGGATCGCCGTCCCGCCGGAGATCACCGCGGAGTTCCACAGCGGCCGGAAGGTCTGGTCCCAGGTCATGATCTGGCTGAAATTGTCCAGGGTGAACGACTCCGGCAGCTTCACCGACACGGTCGCGGCGGGGTCGAGCGCGGCCAGCACGATCCAGGCCAGCGGGACCAGGAACGCGACCCCCACGCCGATCAGGACCACCGCCACGAACGCGCGGCCGGTGCGCCGGCGCGGAGAGGCCACCGACGGGGTGCGGCGGGGCGTGGTCACCACGGACGTCGTGGTGGGCGTCATCGCGGTCATCAGTCCACCTCCGGCTTGAGCACGCGGATGTACACGATCGAGAACACCGCGCCGACCAGCAGGGTCACCGTGGCGATGGCGGTGCCGTAGCCGACCTGGGCGAACTTGAACGCCTCCTGGTACGCCAGCACCGGCAGCGTGGAGCTGCTGGTGCCGGGGCCGCCGCCGGTCATCACCCAGATCAGGGTGAACACCGCCAGGGTCTGCAGCGTGGTCAGCATCAGGTTGGTCGAGATCGCGCGCCGGATCATCGGCACCGTGATCCGGAGGAACCGCTGCGCCCCGGTCGCGCCGTCGATCGAGGCGGCCTCGGTGATCTCCGGCGGGACCTCGGCCAGGGCGGCATCGTAGACCATCATCGAGAACGCCGTGCCGCGCCAGATGTTGGCCAGGATCACCGCGAGCATCGGGAAGGTGATCAGCCAGGTCGGACCGGTCAGCTCGAACCAGCCGAGCACGTTGTTCAGCGTGCCGTCGGTGGCGAAGAACGCGTACAGGGCGAAGGCCGCCACGATCTCCGGCAGCACCCAGGCCACCACGACGATCGCGCTGACCACCGAGCGCAGCACCCGGCCGGTGGCCCGCAGCATCAGGGCGAGTGCCATGCCGAGCACGTTCTGCCCGACCACCGCGGACGCCCCGACGAACACCACGGTCAGGACCACGGCCTTCCAGAACTGCCCGTCGCCGAACAGCGCGGTGTAGTTGTCCAGCCCGACGAACTCCGGCGCGGCGGCCCGGTAGCCGGTCAGCGCCTGGTTGGTCAGCGAGCCGTAGAACGACCACAGCACCGGGCCGGCCAGGAACACCGCCATCAACACGACGGCGGGCAGCAGCGGGAGCAGTCGCAGGGCCGCCCGGCCCGGACGCCGACGGGGTCGCCTGACCCCGCCGGGCGTCCGGGCGCCCAGCACGAGGGACGTCATCAGCCCGCGGCCTGCGTGGCGTCCGCGCCGACGATGCCGACCAGGCCGTCGTCGTAGGTCCGCGCCGCCTGTGCGGCGTCGGCCTGCCCGGTCGCCACCGACTCCGCCGCGACCTGGATGGTGGACGAGATCTGCGAGTAGTCCGGGGTCGCGGGCCGGAAGTGGGTGTACTCCACCAGCGAGGAGAAGAACTCGAAGGACGGGTTGTAGCCCAGGTACTCCGGATCCTCGGCCACGTCGCTGCGCACCGCGATCTGGCTGTTCTCGGTGTCGTACTTCAGCGAGTTCTCCTGGTTGAGCGCCAGGGCGATGAAGTCGAACGCGGCCTGCGGGTCGCTCGCCTGGCTGCCGACCGCCAGCGTCCAGCCGCCGGACATCGAGGTGAAGCCGGGGTCCTGACCGTCCTGGGTCGGCATGGCCGCCATCCCCATGGTGTCCTCCCACTCCGGCCACGCGTTGTCGCCGGAGATCCAGCCGCCGGGCAGCCAGGACCCGTCGACGGCCATCGCGAGCTTGCCCTGCGGCAGCAGCTCGCTGGCCACCCGGGCGCCGACCGACGCGTCCAGCGCGACGTCCAGCGACGGGGCCAGTCCCTCGGTGTAGATCGTCTCCAGGAAGCCGAGCGAGTCCTCGAACCCGGTCGATCCGGTGATCCACTTCTGGCTGTCGGCGTCGTAGAGCTCGTCGTCGGTGCCGTAGAGCAGCATCTCGAAGCCCTGCATCGTGGTCTGCTCGCCGCCGGCCTTGCCCGCGTAGACGTTCAGCGGGGTGACGTCGGGCAGCTTCTCCTTGAGGGTCCGGGCGGCGTCGAGGACGTCGTCCCAGCTCTCCGGCTGCCAGTCGGTCGGCAGCCCGGCCTGCGCGAACAGGTCCTTGTTGTAGTAGAGCCCGCGGGTGTCGGTGCCCATCGAGACGCCGTAGGTCTTGCCGTCGTCGCCGAGGCCGGCCTGCTTGGCGGTGTCCAGGAACTGGTCCCAGTCGTCCCAGTCGGCCAGGTAGTCGTCGATCGGCAGCAGGTAGCCCGCCGCGGCGTCGGAGCGGATCTGGAAGGTGTCCTCGTAGATCACGTCCGGTGCGGTGTCCGGCGATCCGTTCATCAGGGCGAGCTTGGTGAAGTACTGGTCCTGCTCGGCCTCGATCGGCACCAGCTCGATGGTGCGCCCCTCGTTCGCGGCCTCGTACTCGGTCTTGGCCTTCTGCAGGAGGTCGTCGAGCTGATGGAACTGCGCGGTCTTCTGGTATGCCACGGTGATGGTCGAGTCGTCGTCGCTCGATCCCCCACCGCCGGACGAGCAGGCGGCGAGGCCGAGGACGAGCACTCCGGCCGAGGCGAGGGCGGTCTGCAGACGCATGGATGCTCCTTTGCTCCACGTGCACGATCCGGGCGTCGTTGCCCGGGGCCCCGCGGGGAACCGCTGCGGCGAGGCCCGATAACTACATCGAATCGATGAATTGCTGTCAAGACCTCGTCACGGTCGATGCCCAACCGTGATGAATCGGACGAAGCGCCCGAGGTCAGCTGACCAGCAGCAGGTCCGCCGGCCGCGGGGTGAAGGCCCGGGCCAGCACCAGGCAGCCCGCCCCCACCGCGCCCACCCGGGGCCCGAACACCGACGACGACGCCCGCACCGGGTGCGCTCCCCCGGGCACCTCGTGCACCGCCATCGCGCCGATCAGCGCCGGCTCGGCGTGCTTCGCGACCTGCTCCCACAACGGCCCGCCGACCAGCACCGTGCCGACGTCCAACAGATCGGTCAGCACCCCGGCGGCCATCGCCACCCGCCGGCCCGCGGTCCGCAGCACCGCCGCCGCACCCGGGTGCCCGCCGTCCGCCGCCGCGCACAGCGCCACCACCGCGTCGTCCACCGCCCGCGGGTCCGAGCCGTCGCCCCACGGCGGCAGCGCCACCCCTGCGGCCAGGCCCTGCTGCACCAGCGCCTCGGCGCGCAGGACCGCACCCAGACAGCCGCGCTTGCCGCACCAGCACGGCGCCCCGCCGGGGTCGACCACCAGGTGGCCGGACTCGCCCGCGTTCCCGGACTCCCCGCGCACCACCTCGCCACGGACCGCGAGCGACACCGCGACCCCGGTGCCCAGGTAGAAGAACACGAAGTCCGACGCGTGCTCGCGCGGGTCCCACAGATGGGCGGAGGCCGCCGCGATCACGTCCTTGTCCAGCAGCACCCGCAGTCCGGTGCGCTCGGCCACCGCGTCCCGCAGCGGCACGTCGTGCCACCCCGGCAGGTGCGGCGGGTCCAGCACCACGCCACGCTCGCGGTCGATCGGCCCCGGGGTGGCGATCCCGACGCCCAGCACCCGGTCGCGGGCCACGTCGGCACCGGAGAGCAGTCCCTCGATCTCCTCGACCAGACCGTCCAGCACCACCTCCGGGTCCTCCGGCACCGGGGTCGGCCGCTGCGCCCGCGCCACGACCTCCCCGGACAGGTCCAGCAGCACGAAGGTCATGGTCGCGGGGTCCAGGTGCACCCCGACCGCGTACCGCCCCCACGGGTTCAGCCGGAGGAGCGTGCCCGGTCGGCCCGGACCGCTGCGGGCGGTCGCCCCCTCCTCCACCACCAGGCCCAGGTCCAGCAGACGGCGGGCCACGTTCGTCACGGTCTGCGCGGACAGTCCGGTGCGACGGGCGACGTCGGCGCGGGCCAGGCCACCCCCCGCACGGCGGATCACGTCCAGGACCACGGTCTGGTTGAAGTCACCCATCCGGGGCAGATTGGTCCCGCGCCGCATCGCCGTCTCCCGTCACGACCCGGCGCAGCGGCGCCCCGGGTCTCGTGGGTGCATTATCACCGAGACCCGGGGCGGCACCGGGTGATCAGTGCGCGAAGTGCCGGGTCCCGGTCAGGTACAGCGTGATCCCGGCGGCCTCGGCGGCGGCGACGACCTCCTCGTCCCGGACCGAGCCGCCCGGCTGCACCACCGCGCGCACCCCGGCGTCCAGCAGCACCTGCAGACCGTCCGCGAACGGGAAGAACGCGTCCGAGGCGGCGACCGCACCCCGGGCCCGCTCGGCGTCGCCGGTGTTGGCCCGCTCCACCGCCAGGCGGCAGGAGTCGACCCGGTTGACCTGGCCCATCCCGACCCCGACCGAGGCGCCGTCGGCGGCCAGCAGGATGGCGTTCGACTTCACCGCGCGCACCGCCCGCCACGCGAAGGCCAGATCGGCCAGGGTCGCCGCATCCGCGGCCTCACCGGTGGCCAGGGTCCAGGAGGCCGGGTCGTCACCGGGGGCGTCGATCCGGTCGGACTCCTGCACCAGGGCGCCGCCGCTGATCGGCCGCAGCTCGATCCCGGCACCGGGGACGCCGTCCACCACCAGCAGGCGCAGGTTCTTCTTCCGGGACAGGATCTCCAGCGCCTCCGGGTCGTAGCCGGGCGCGACGACCACCTCGGTGAACACCGGCGCGATCTGCTCGGCCAGCGCGGCCGTGACCGGCTGGTTGGCCGCGATCACGCCCCCGTAGGCCGACACCGGGTCGCAGGCGTGCGCCTTGGCGTGCGCGTCCGCGATGTCGGTGCCGACCGCGATGCCGCAGGGGTTGGCGTGCTTGATGATCGCCACCGCGGGACCGTCGTGGTCGTGCGCGGCCCGCCAGGCGGCATCGGCGTCGACGTAGTTGTTGTAGCTCATCGCCTTGCCGTGCAGCTGGGTGGCGGTGGCCAGGCCGCTCGCCCCGGCGGTGGTGTAGACCGCGGCGCGCTGGTGCGGGTTCTCGCCGTAGCGCAGCACGTCGGCCCGCTCCCAGGTCGCCCCCGCGAACACCGGGAAGCCGGAGTCCCCGTCGGTCGGGGCGCCGACCGAACCCAGCCAGGACGCCACCGCCACGTCGTAGGCGGCGGTGTGCGCGAACGCCGCCGCGGCCAGTCGACCGCGCTCGCCCAGCGTGAAGCCGCCCGCTCGCACCGCCTCGATCACCCGGTCGTAACCGGCCGGGTCGACCACGACGGCGACGCTCGGGTGGTTCTTGGCGGCGGCCCGGACCATCGACGGCCCGCCGATGTCGATCTGCTCCACGCACTCGTCCGGCGTCGCGCCGGAGGCCACGGTCGCGGTGAACGGGTAGAGGTTCACCACCACCAGCTCGAACGGCGCCACGCCGAGCTCGTCCAGCTGCGCCAGGTGCTCGGGGCGGCGGGTGTCGGCCAGGATCCCGGCGTGCACCCGCGGGTGCAGGGTCTTGACCCGGCCGTCCAGGCACTCCGGGAAGCCGGTCAGCTCCTCCACCCGGGTCACCGGCACCCCGGCCGCGGCGATGGTGCTCGCGGTGGAGCCGGTCGACACCAGCTCCACCCCCGCGGCGTGCAGGGCGGTGGCCAGCTCGGCCAGACCGGTCTTGTCGTAGACCGAGACCAGGGCCCGGCGGAGGGGGCGGCGGGTGTCGTCGCCCTCACGGTCGGTGACGGCGGGCAGCGCGGGCAGGGCGTGGGACATGGTCTCCTCCGGGTCGGTCTGCGGATGCAGCGGGTCCCCGGGCGCCCAGGCGATCGACGCGGCGGTGGAGGTGTCTCCGGTCGCTCCCCGGTGGTTGGTTCCACCTCTCGCCAGTCACGACCGGGACGAGCCTAACCGACGGTGACGGTGCGCCCCTCGACGGTCAGCCCGCCCGCCGCGATCCGGCCCACCCAGTCGACCAGCATCGCCCGCTCGGCGACCTTGATCCGCTCGTGCAGCGCCGACTCGTCCTCCCCCGGCCGGATGTCCACCGCGACCTGGGCGATCACCGGTCCGGTGTCGGTGCCGGCGTCCACCACGTGCAGGGTCGACCCGGTGACCTTCGCCCCGTAGGCCAGCGCGTCCCGCACCGCGTGCGCCCCGGGGAACGACGGCAGCAGCGCGGGATGGGTGTTGACCACCCGGTCCGGCCACCGGCTCAGCACCGGCGCACCCAGGATCCGCATGAACCCGGCCGAGACCACCAGGTCGGGACCGAACACCGCGATCGCCTCCGCGGTGCCGGCGTTCCACGCCTCCCGGTCGGGGAAGTCGCCGGGTGCGACCACGGCGGTCGGCACCCCGGCCGCCCGGGCGATGTCCAGACCCCCCGCGTCCGCCCGGTCGCTGACCACGCCGACCACCCGGGCCGGATACGCCGGGTCCTGCTGCGCGGCGAGCAGGGCGGCCAGGTTGC
>NZ_JANZKP010000007.1 GCF_025642745.1 Cellulomonas sp. RIT-PI-Y | reverse complement strand
GCGTGCGGGGCATGGACGTGAGCGGGACGGTGTTCTGGGTCAACGGCGATCTGGTGCCGGCGGAGCGGGCGACCGCGTCGGCGCGGGACCACGGGCTGGTGGTCGGTGACGGGGTGTTCGAGGCCGTCAAGGTGGTGCAGGGCGAGACCTTCGCGCTGCACCGGCACCTGGAGCGGATGACCCGGTCGGCGGCGGGGATGGGACTGTCCGGCTTCGACCCGGCGGCGGTCCGCGCGGCGGCGCACGCGGTGATCGAGGCGAACCGTGGTCTCCTGACCAGCGCCTACGACCTGCTCCGGATCACGTTCACCGCGGGGCCGGGCGTGCTGGGCTCCGGGCGTCTGGACCCGGGCGCGAGCACACCGACGCTGATCCTCGGTCTCACGCCGGGGCACGACCCCGACCCGGAGGTGGGGGTGATCACGGTGCCGTACCGCCGGAACGAGGTGGGCGCGCTGACCGGTCTGAAGACCACGTCCTACGGGGAGAATGTGCTCGCCCTGTCGCAGGCGCACGCAGCCGGTGCGAGCGAGGCCGTGTTCGCGAACACCCGGGGCGAGCTGTGCGAGGGCACCGGAACCAACGTGTTCGTGGTCCGGGACGGCGAGCTGCTGACCCCGCCGTTGTCCTCCGGTTGCCTGGCCGGGATCACCCGGGCGCTGGTGCTGGAGTGGATCGGCGCGCGGGAGGTCGATCTGCCCTACGACGCGCTGGTGGACTCGGACGAGGTGTTCCTGACGTCGTCCGCGCGGGACGTGCAGCCAGTGGTCGCGGTGGACGGCCGTCCGGTGGGCGGGGGAGGCCCGGGCCCGGTGACCCGGGCGGCGCAGGCGGCGTTCGCCGAGGGTCAGGCGCGGTCGCTGGAGCCGTGATCTGGGCTGTTCTCCGGCTGAGCGGCGACAGTGGGTGACCTGTCGCTTAGGGTGGACGGGACGGCGCGGGCCTGGTCCTGTATCGCCGTCCGAATGCCGGGCGGGAGCAGGGTCCGCCGGTGTGTCAGGCACTCGGCACGAAGGCGAGCCAGAACGTGGGACGACACGAGAACGCCCTCCGGGTCGGGGACTACCTGGTGGAGCGGGGGCTGGTCGACCGTCAGGTCCTGGACTCGGCCGCCGAGGTGGCGCGCAGCTCCGGAACCCAGATCGGCGGCGTCCTGGTCGCGATCGGTGCGGTGGACTCGCAGTCGCTGACCCGGGCGCTGGCCGACCTGTGGGGAATGCCCTTCGTCGACCCCTCTCGGACCACCGGGGTCCTGACCAGTGCGGAGCTGGCGGCCGCGGACGTCGACACCGTGCTGCAGCAGGGCTGGCTGCCGATGGAGCGCCGAGCGGACGGGTCGCGGGTGGTGGCGGTGATCGACGAGCCCGGCGAGGCGGAGCGCGACACCATCGCGGCCGCGCTGGGCGAGGAGCCGTACCTGGTGCTCGCGGACCGATGGGAGTTCCAGCAGGCCGTGCTCGACCGCTACGGCCCGCAGCTGCGGGACAAGGCGAGCCTGGGGCTGTGGGGCCGGTCGCCGGCCCAGTCGGCACGGACCGTGCTGGTGCGCTGGCAGCAGGTGGCGCTGGTGATCGCGCTGGTGCTGGTCGCGCTGGCGTTCTGGGCCAGCCCGCGGCTCGTGGTGGTGACCCTGTCGGTGCTGGTCGGACTGGCCTTCCTGATCGGCACCGGATTCAAGTTCTGGGCCTCGATCCGGGGTGCCCGGATGGAACGGGTGGCGCGCACCGACCCGGGTCGGCTGGCGGCGCTGCGCGACGACGAGCTGCCGCGGTACACCGTGCTGGTGCCGGTGTACAAGGAGGCGAACATCGTCGCCAACCTGATCGAGAACCTCGGCGCGATCGACTACCCGGCGCACAAGCTGGAGGTGCTGATCCTGGTCGAGGAGGACGACACCGAGACCCGGGCCGCCGCCGAGGCGGCGCATCCGCCGAGCCACTTCCGGTTCATCACCGTGCCGGCCGGTGCGCCGCAGACCAAGCCCAAGGCGTGCAACGTCGGCCTGGAGTTCGCCACCGGTGAGCTGCTGGTGATCTACGACGCGGAGGACAAGCCGGAGCCGGACCAGCTGAAGAAGGCCGTCCTGGCCTTCCGCGAGGCCGGCGAGGACCTGGTCTGCGTGCAGGCCGCGCTGAACTACTTCAACGCGGAGGAGAACCCGCTCACCAGGATGTTCACGCTGGAGTACTCGTTCTGGTTCGACTACATGCTGCCCGGCCTGGAGTACAACCGGCTGGCGATCCCGCTCGGCGGCACGTCCAACCACTTCCGGATCTCCGGTCTGCGCCGGCTCGGCGGCTGGGACCCGTTCAACGTCACCGAGGACGCGGACCTGGGCATCCGGGCGTCGGCCGAGGGGCTGCGGGTCGGGGTGATCGACTCCACCACCTACGAGGAGGCGAACACCTCGTACCCGAACTTCATCCGGCAGCGGTCGCGCTGGATCAAGGGCTACATGCAGACGACCCTGGTGCACCTGCGGCAGCCGTTCCGGCTGGTCCGGGTGGCGGGGCTGCGCCAGACCCTGTCCTTCCTGTTCCTGGTGGGCGGCACCCCCGCGACGTTCCTGGCGGTGCCGGTCCTGTACGCGGTGTTCCTGGCCTCGCTGCTGCTGGAGCCGGACCAGCTCGACTTCCTGTTCCCGGGGTGGGTGCTCTGGCTGTCGCTGTTCAACCTGGGTGTCGGCTCCGCCCTGATGATCTACGTGTCGATGATGGGCGCCTTCAAACGGCGCCGGTACAGCCTGGTCCTGTGGGGGCTGGTCAATCCGTTCTACTGGCTGTTGCACTCGGTCGCCGCGTACAAGGCGCTGTGGCAGTTGATCACCAAGCCGCACTACTGGGAGAAGACCGCCCATGGCCTCACCGGCGTCACCGCCCATCCCGCGCCCCAGCCCGCGCTTCGGATCCAAGGGGCTGGCGCCTGACACCTGGCCGATCCAGCCGTCGCAGCGCTGGCTGCTCCGGCTGACTCTGGCGTTCCCGTTCGCCCTGGTGGCGTTGCTGACCCAGGGCAGCGGATTCGTGCCGACCGCGAACCGGGCGTTGTCCGCGCGCGGTGACCTGATCCAGTGGGGCGACACGAGCCTGGGCTGGATGGCGGAGATCTTCCCGCCGTTGTCCGCCGCGCTGTCCTCGATCGTCGGCGGCAGCGATCTGGCGCTGAACCTGGTCGCGGCGGTGGTGCTGGGGTTCGTGCTGCAACGGCTGGCCGGGGTGCTGGCCCGCCGTGGCGTCGGGTTGTGGGGGACTGCCGCGGTGCTCGGCACCCTGGTGCTGACCCCGCCGCTGTACTACCTCGCGGCGTCGGACCTGCAGTCGTTGCTGGGCCTGGCCCTGGTGGTCGTGGCGCTGGACGGGATCGCGTCCTTCGTGGAGGAGCAGAACACCGAGGCGGGCTTCCGGGCCGGGATCTCCCTCGGGGTGGCCGTGATGGTCGACCCCGGGGCGTGGTTCTACGCGATCGTGCTCGGCGCCCTCGCGCCGTTCTTCGCCAGCCGGGCCGGACAGCGCGGCCGGGCGTCGAACCGCGCGACCATCACGGTGCTGATCTTCCCGGCGGTGGGGGCGATCGCGTTCTGGCTCTACGCGTCCTGGTGGTTCTCCTCCGACCCGTGGGGCGGCCTGGAGTCGACGGCGTCCCAGGGATGGTTCCCGATCGGGGCCGACGCGGCCGCGGCCTTGATCGCGCAGGGGATGCTCGCGGTGCCGCTGTTCCTGGTGGCCTTCGGCTTCCGTCTGGTCCGGGACCGCTGGTCGCTGATCGCGCCGATCATCGCGATCGCCGGTCTGTACCTGTCCCTGTGGGCCGGGCTGCGCCAGGCCGGCGGGCAGACCTATGTGCTGCTCACCGCGCTGTACGTGCTGCTGCTGGTGGCCCGGCGCCCGAGCCGGACCCGTCGCCGGATCATCCTCGCGTCGGCGCTGCTGCAGATCGCGCTCGGCTGGGGAATCCTGCTGCTGATCGCCGACTCCCCGATCTACGACTGGCTGCGGGTGGTCACGGGGCTGTGAAGTGGTCCCGCGGACCGGGGGAGGGTAGAACCGTGCCATGAGCACCAACCCCCGCGACCTCACCTCCGACCCGGCCGCCGAGCACCTGGCCGACCACCGCCTGTCCGAGGCGGAGCTGCGCACCCGGGACGCCCGCAGCGGCGGCGACCCGCAGCGCGGTCCGCGTTCGCTCCAGGACGCCGAGCTGCTGCCGGACGACGAGGAGATCGCCGCCACCGACGACTGGGACGAGCCCGAGCGGCTCTGAGCAGGCGAAAGCCCCCGGGACACCTGGTCCCGGGGGCTTCTGCGTGCGAGCCGTCAGCCGTGCGAGGCGGCCGAGGCGGCTTCCTTCTCGGTGTCGGCGCCCTCGGTGCTGAGCGCGCCGCCCGCGGACTCCAGGTGGGCCCGGACGAACCAGTGGAACAGCTCCAGCTCGTGCAGGTGCCCGACCAGCAGGTCGTTGGTGACGGTGTCCAGCTCCTCGGTGTCGGCGGCCGCCTGGCGGTGGTCGCCGATCACGCCGACGTAGACCTCGTTCAGCGCGCCGAGGTGCTCGATCGCACCCGCACGGCCGATCGAGTAATCGTCCCAGCTCCGCGCCTTGACCAGCGCGCCGGGGGTCCCGACCGGGGCGACGCCCAGGGTGGCGATCCGCTCGGCGATGGCGTCGACCATCTCCCGGACCTGGTCCACCTGGGGGTCGATCATCTCGTGCACCGCGATGAAGTGCGGACCGGTGACGTTCCAGTGGATGTGCTTGAGGGTCAGCTGCAGATCGTTGAGGGCGTTCAGCCGCTGCTGCAGGATGGCGGCGACCTTCGCGCCGTCCTCGACGGTGAGGGACGGAACGGTGTACTTCGGAAGTTCGGCACGGGCCATGGTCATCCTCCTGAGGATCTGGAACTGTTCAAGTCCCACCGTGCCGCTCCCGCGCACACCCCGCAACCGCAGGTCAGTTGAATCCGATGACGCCGCGGGCCGCCCGGTAGGCGAGCAGGGAGAGCCGTCGGCCGACCGCACCCGGCAGGGTCGCGGTCATCCCGATCGTGCTGAACCGGACCTGCCGGTAGAGCGCCGGGTCCTCGGCCCGCAGGGTCGACCACAGCCGGTCGCGGTGCGCCAGCGCCTCGGGGGTCCCGGCGCTGAGCGCGATGATCGAGGAGACCACGCAGATCGCCCGGAAGTAGTGCACCAGGTGCCGGCGCAGGTGCGGGTCGGCGTGGGCGACGTCCGCGCGGGTCAGGTGGTCCTGGAGCAGCCCGTTCACCCGCAGCTGCTGGTCGAGCCGGCGGACCATCACCGACTCCTGCACCGACTGGCCGGGCCGCCCGATGTAGTAGCGATACAGGTCGACGTCCAGGTAGTAGGCGCTACGCACCCGGGCCAGCGGGACGCAGGCGTAGAGGCTGTCCACGTAGAAGGTGTGCTCGGGCAGCCGCAGCCCGACCTCGCGCAGCAGGGCGGTGCGGTAGATCAGCGCGTGCATCATCAGGTACTGCCGGGACCGCATCCGCCCGGTCTGCCGCCAGGTGAAGACCCGGTCGCGAGGGAGCACGTTGCCGTAGCGGATCACGTGCTTGCGTCGCTTGCCGGTCTTCTCGTACACGAAGTTCGCCACCAGCAGGTCGACGTCTCCGATGGTGGCCAGCCGGTCGAGCGTGGTGGCGAAGGCGTCGCGGTCCAGCCAATCGTCGGCGTCCACCACCTTCAGGTAGCGGCCGGTGGCGTGCCGCAGCCCGGTGTTGATCGCGGCGCCGTGGCCCCCGTTGGGCTGGCGGATCAGCCGGACCAGACCCCGGTCGACGTAGCGCCGGGCGAGTGCGGCGGTGCCGTCGGTCGATCCGTCGTCGACCACCAGGATCTCCACCACGGCGCCGTGGCCGAGCAGGGAGTCGAGCGCCCGGCCCAGGTAGTCGGCGGCGTTGTAGGCCGGGACCACCACCGTGAGGACCGGGTCACCGGTGACGGCTGTGGCGGTGGCGGTGAGGGCGCCGCCCAGCACGGGCGTGCTCATACGTCGACCGGCTCCTGTGAGTCGTCGGCCCGGGTTCCGGGCTGCTGGCGGACAGGGACTGTGTGGAGGGGGATGAGGCCTCGAACGATAGCGCGCGGCCGACCGTCGCGGTCGGGACGTCCGGGCATGCACCAGCCCGGCCGGTCGACGTCGGGTCGACCGGCCGGGGTGAGCGGGATCAGTCCTGGGCGGCCGCGACCTGGTGGGTGCGGACCCGTCGGGTCACACCCCAGACAGCGGCCAGCAGGCCGAGTCCGAGCACCGAGCTGATGGCGATCTGCCAGTAGCGCCAGGCCGGCGGGGTGTAGCTGAGCTCCGCACCGGTGGCCACGCCGTTCATGGCGTTGGAGTTGGCGACGGCGAACAGGATGTCGTGGGTCGACGTCCGGATGTTCTGCACCGCTTCGGCCGAGCTGATGTCGGCCAGGGACTTCATCGGCTGGAAGGTCAGCATCAGGTCGGTGCCGGCCATGATCGCCTGGTCCGGGTCCATGAAGTCGTACAGGTTGAAGTCGGTGATCGCGATGCCGTCGAAGCCCCACTCCTCGCGGAGCACGTCGGTCATCAGGGCGTGCGAGCCACCGGCCCAGGTGGCGCCGATCCGGTTGAAGGAGCTCATCACCGCGGTGGCGCCGATCTCCCGGGTGGCGACGGTGCCCTGGTCGTCGGCGAGGTACGACATCTCGGCGGAGGCCTGCTTGACCGGGATCTCGAAGGCCTTGAGGTAGATCTCCCGGATGGTCTGCTCGTTGGCCCAGGTCGCGATGCCGTTGTTGACCCGGTTGGTCTCCTGGTCGTTCATCGCGAAGTGCTTGAGGTAGGAGTACACGCCCTTCGACGCCGCCCCGTTCACCACCCCGGTGGCCAGCGTGCCGGACAGCAGCGGGTCCTCGGAGTAGTACTCGAAGTTCCGGCCCGCGAACGGCGAGCGGTGCAGGTTCACCGCGGGGGCGTACCAGCCGTTGGCGCCCAGGGTCAGGCCCTCGTTGCCGATCGACACGCCCATCTTCTCGGCCAGGTCGACGTTCCAGGTCTGGCCGAGCAGCACCTCGGACGGGTAGCTGACCCCGGAGATCGCGTCGTTGATGAAGGAGCTGAACCCGGCCGGACCGTCGTAGTCGCCGGTGACCTCCTTGACGATCGAGTCGATCGCCCCGGTGTTGTACGCGCCGTTCAGGATGACCGAGGTCATCTCCGGGACGGTCAGCTGGTCCAGCAGCGACTGCCACTGCTCGTCGTCGTAGTCGAGACCGCGCACGTCGATCAGGGTCAGGTCGCCCTCGGCACCGGTGGTCGGCATCTCGGCGTCGGACGCCTCGGCCGCAGCTGCCGCGTCGTACCCGCCGAAGGCGGCGACGGTCTCCTCGGAGGCCACCAGGTCGGCGTCGGTCGGTGCGGTCGGGAACGTCCCGGCGAAGTCGGCCCGGCTCATGGTGTGCGGCGCGCCCTCCTCGCCGGTGAACGCGGCGGTGACGTCGTCGAACCGGTTGGTGACCGCGGCCTGGTCCGAGGCCCGGTGGTCGTCGCCGTCGTAGACGATCGTCTTGTCCACGGTGTAGGTCAGCGCGTCGGCGACCACGGTGTGCGAGTCGGAGCGCACCGTGAGCCGGTAGTCGCCGGCGTCCAGCACGTAGGCCTGCGCGCCGGCCTCGTCGTAGGACGCCATGTCCTCGACCGCGAGGTCCAGGGTCAGGGTCTGGGACTCGCCGGGGGCCAGCAGGTCGGTCTTGTCGAAGGCCCCCAGCACGACGGACGACTTCTCGATGCCGCCGGGCGTGTACGGGGCGGAGTAGTACAGCTGCACCACGTCCTTGCCCGCGACGTCGCCGGTGTTGGTCACCCGGACCTGGGTGCTCAGCGTGCCCTCGGACTCGGTGGAGCCCAGCATCTCCCAGCGGAAGTCGGTGTAGCTCAGGCCGTAGCCGAACGGGTAGACGACGGCCTGGTCGTAGTCGAGGAAGCCCTCCTCGGCCGCGGTCTCGTAGTACCGGTAGCCGACGTAGATGCCCTCCTCGTACTGCACGAAGTAGGCACCGCCGTCCACGCCCTTGGCCGCGTCGGTCGGCAGGCCGGAGATGTTGGAGTACTGGTAGGAGCCGACGTTCTGGAAGGTCGGGTCCTGGGCGAAGTCCGCGGCGTACAGGTCCACGGTCCGCCCGGAGGGGTTCACCGCACCGGTCAGCACCTGACCGAGCGCGGCGAATCCGCTCTGGCCGGGGGAGCCGACCTGCAGCACGGCGTCGACGCCCGCGTCCTCCTGGACGGTGCCGAGCTCCATGCTGGTGGAGGCGTTGATCACGACCACGACGGTGTCGAAGTGCGCCTCGGCGAGCGCGAGGGTGTCCTTCTCGTCCTGGTTCAGCTCCAGCTGGTGCTGACCGGGGACGTAGTTCGCGTCCCAGCCCTCCATGCTGGTGGCCAGGTCGCCGCCCTCGCCACCGGCACGGCCCAGCACGACCACCGCGGCGTCGCCGTAGTCGCTGAACGAGGCGACGGCCTCGTCGGAGTAGTCGGCGGCCGGCATCTCGCCGATGTCGTAGACCGAGTCGGCGGGCAGGTCCATCACGATGTTCGTCCGCGGGGTGGCCGCGGCGAAGTCGCTCAGCTCGGAGTAGACGGTGTCGTTCACCGCGATGCCGGACTCCTCCAGGCCCCGGCGCACGTCCACCGCGGAGCTGGTGTCGGTGGAGCCGGAGCCGGATCCGCCGTAGATCGGGTCGGCGGCGGCACGGCCGAGCAGGGTCACCTCGAGGTCGCCGTCGCCCAGGGGGAGCGCGTCGCCCTCGTTCTTCAGCAGGACGATGCCCTCGGCGGCGATCTCCCGGACCAGCGCGTCGGCCGCGTCCTCGGCCTCGTCGGCCGTGGCGTAGTCGGCGGTCGAGTACGCGGTGTCCCAGTCCTCGGTGCCGTCGGCATTGGTGATCGTGTAGGTGCCGGTGCCCAGCTGGGAGCTGACCCAGTTGGAGAAGACGCCGAGCGCGATGTTGGCGCCGACCACCAGGACCAGGACGACGCTGAGCACGGGCACCCAGATCGCCAGGAACTTCTTGTTGCTCATCGGCTTCTTTGCCGCCGCTTCCGTCACAGCTCTCCTTCGAGTGGGCGCGCACGGCGGTCGTCACCGGGCGTCGTCGGTCTGCGCGCCGTCAGGACAGGGGTGCGTGACGGCTCGGGCACAGCACACCCGAGGCCGCGAACCGGGGCCGGGCCCGGCGCACGATCTGTCGGTTCCGGTGCACGATCTGTCGGCCCGGCAGCACTGGCTACACTCGCCCGGACTCCCTGGTCCCCGGTTCGAAAGGCCCTGCTCGCATGGATCTGCTCGTCGTCGGCGCCGGGCTGTTCGGGCTCACGGTGGCGGAGCGTGCCGCGCAGGCCGGGCTGCGGGTGCAGGTGATCGACCGGCGGGACCACCTGGGCGGCAACGCGTACACCGAGGTCGAGCCGAGCACCGGCATCGAGGTGCACCGCTACGGCTCGCACATCTTCCACACCTCGAACGAGCGGGTCTGGGAGTACGTCAGCCGGTTCACCGCCTTCACCGACTACCGGCACCGGGTGTACTCCACCCACCGCGGCACGGTGTTCCCGCTGCCGATCAACCTCGGCACCCTGAACCAGTTCTTCGGCACCGCGCTCGGCCCCGACGCCGCCAGGGCACTGGTGGCCGAGCAGGCGGCGGAGGTCGACGGCGCGCGTGCGGCGAACCTGGAGGAGAAGGCGATCTCGCTGATCGGGCGCCCGCTGTACGAGGCGTTCATCAAGGGCTACACCGCCAAGCAGTGGCAGACCGACCCGCGGGAGCTGCCCGCCTCGGTGATCACCCGGCTGCCGGTCCGCTACGCGTACGACAACCGGTACTTCTCCGACACCTACGAGGGACTGCCGGCCCACGGCTACCCGGCCTGGTTCGAGGCGATGGCCTCGCACCCGCGGATCGACGTGACGCTCGGCGTGGACTTCTTCGACCCCGCGCAGCCGCTGAGCAAGGCCGCCGCCCGCGGTCAGCTGCCGATCGTCTACACCGGGCCGCTGGACCGGTACTTCGACCACAGCGCGGGGGTGCTCGGCTGGCGCGGACTGCGGCTGGAGACCGAGGTGGTCGACACCCGGGACTTCCAGGGCACCAGCGTGATGAACTACGCCGACCCGGACGTGCCGTGGACCCGGATCCACGAGTTCCGGCACTTCCACCCCGAGCGCGAGGACCGGCACAGCCAGGAGCGCACGGTGATCATGCGGGAGTACTCGCACACCGCCGGGGCGGACGACGAGCCGTACTACCCGGTGGGCACCGCACAGGACCGGGAGCGGCTGACGGCGTACCGCGCGCTCACCGCGGACGAGCCGGAGGTGCACTTCGGCGGGCGGCTGGGCAGCTACCTCTACCTGGACATGCACATGGCGATCGCGTCCGCGCTGGGCCTGTGGGACCGGATGAGCGCTCAGCGCTGACGTCCGTCGGGCGCCGGGAGCAGCACCCGGAGCGCGAACCAGTGGTCCGCGGCGTGCACGGTCATCGAGCCGCCGTACTTCTCCGCCGTGTACCGGATGCTCTTGAGCCCGTAGCCGTGGCTGTCCCGGTCCGCGTGCCGGGTGACGATCCGGCCGTCCTCGGTGCTGAGCTCCCCGGTGAAGTAGTTCTCCACCGTGAAGACGGTCAGCCCGTTCCGGCTGTGCAGCGCCAGCTTGACCAGCCGCTTCTCCGGGTCCGGCACCGCCTGGGCGCCCTCGATCGCGTTGTCCAGCGCGTTGCCGACCACGGTGCAGATGTCCATCACGGACAGGAAGTCCAGCGCCTGGCCGTCGGCGACGCAGGTCAGGTCGATGTCCCGTTCCGCCGCCGCCATCGACTTGGTGGTCAGGAGCACGTCCAGCACGCCGTTGCCGGTCCGGGCCTGCTGCTCGTAGGTCTGGACGCTGGCCTCCAGCTCGTCCAGGTACTCGGCCTTGCGCCCGGGGTCCGACTCGGACCGGATCACGCCGATCTGGTGCTTGAGGTCGTGGTATTTGCGGTTGATCCGGTCCATGCTGCGCTTGGAGACCAGGTACTGCTCGTGCTGGGTGCGCAGGATGTCGTCGATCGCCCGCAGCTCCGCCGCTGCCCGCTGCTGCAGGTGCTGGCCCTGCTGGGCGTACAGCGCGACGAACCCGCACAGGTCCACCAGCGTGCGGATGTAGAAGATCTCCAGCCCCAGCCGGCCGCTGAACGGGCTGTTGGCGGTGAGGAAGCTCAGGTTGCTGACCAGGAACGTCACTCCGGCGATCGCGGCGGCGGACGCCAGGTCGCGCCGGGTGATGTCCAGCTGCGTGTCCGGGCGGAAGTGCCGGGACTCGATCAGCCACGCCACGGTGAACGCCCCGACGTAGACCAGACCGAACACCAGGCCGCGCAGCACCAGGGGGTGCTCCCCGTCGGCGAAGAAGTAGCAGTGCAGCTGCCAGTGCAGGGCCGCCACCAGCTCGGCCAGCACCAGGGCCCGGGCGCAGAAGTACCCGGCCTCGCGCACGGTGATCCGGGCCGCGGACCAGATCGTCACGAACATGACGCCGACCGCGAGCGCCATCCCGAACGACCACAGCGTCAGCGGGAAGGTCCCGGCCAGCATCTGCACGCCGACCTGGGCGCCCAGAGCCAGGGCCAGCACCGGCACCAGCCGGCGCCACCGCAGTCGCTTGCGCTGGAGCAGCACGTAGATCAGGCAGGCGGCCCACTCCGCGATCCCGGTCAGCTCGCGCGGGATGTCCGGCAGCAGCTGGGTGATCACAGCGGCCGCCCGCCCAGGTAGTCGGTCAACGCGGTCAGGAACGCCTTCTTGCGCGGACGGCTGATCACCAGGTCGTGTCCGCCGACCAGCTGGCAGCTGCTCTGCCGGACGCCCTGGACGTGTCGCAGGTTCACCAGATAGCAGGAGTTCGACCGGAAGAACCCCTGGTCGGCCAGCTGCGCCTCCATCGTCTTCAGCGCCCCGGTCAGGCCGTACGTGCCGTGGGTGGTGTGCACCACGATCCGGTGCTTGACGCTCTCGGCGAAGACCACGTCCGCGACGTCGACCCGGGCCACTCCGCCGTCGACCGGCAGCAGCAGGTACTGCGAGCTGCGCCGCCGGATCCGCTCCAGCGAGCGGGCGATCTCCTGGGAGAACGGGAAGTACGCGACCGGCTTGAGCAGATAGGACAGCGCGTCCACCTCGTAGCCGCGGATCGCGTACTGCGCCATGTTGGTGATGAACACGATCACCACGTCCCGGTCCACCGCCCGGATCCGCTCAGCGGTGGCGAAGCCGTCCAGCTCGGCCATCTGCACGTCCAGCAGCAGGATGTCGAAGTCGGGGCGGTAGTGCCGGACCACCTGCGCGCCGTCGTGGAAGACGGTCACCTGGAACTCGTCGGCGTGCTCGTCCTGGTAGCGCCGGAGGTAGCCCACCAGGAGCTGGGCACTGGCCGGGTCGTCCTCGACGATGCCGATCCGGATCACGGGGCTGGAACCTCCGACACGAGTCGCGCCCGGTTCGGCCCTGCCACGGCTGGCGGTCCACCCCTGGTGACCGGACGCCCCGCGATGGTAGATGACATGTCATCCGTGGTCGAACGGGTCCCCCCGGTCGTTCAGCCGGGCGATCACCTCGGCGGGGGTGAGCTGGGTCAGCCCCGGCTCGATCTCCGGCCACCAGCGCGGGGCGGCGGCGGCCAGGCGTTCCCGGCCCCGCAGCGAGTACGGCGTGATGGTGGTCTTGGCCGGGTGGTTCTGCGACCAGTCCAGCAGCACCTTCCCGCCGCGCAGGTCCTTCTTCTGGCTGGCGACCACCTGGCCGGGATGCGCGGCGGCCAGCTCGTGGGCCAGGTCACGGGCGTACTGGCGGATGCTCAGCACGTCCCGCTTGCCGTCCAGGGCCGCGTACAGCTGAAGGCCCTTGGACCCGGAGGTGACCGGCACGGTGTCGGACAGGCCGTCCTCGGCCAGCCGGTCGGCGACCAGGTGGGCCACCCGGGCGCACTCGTCCAGCCCGGCCGGGGCGCCGGGATCGAGGTCGATCACCAGCCGGTCCGGGTTCCGCAGCCCGCCACGCGGACCGACCCGCCACTGCGGGGTGTGCAGCTCGAGCGCCCCGGCGTTGGTCGCCCAGACCAGCCCGGCCACGTCGTCCAGGAACGGCAGGTCCAACTCCTTGCCCTCGTCGTCCGATCCCGGGGCGGCGTGCAGGGTCTGCCGGCGCAGCCAGGACGGCGCACCGCGCGGGGTGTTCTTCTCGAAGAACTGCTGTCCGGTCACGCCGTGCGGGAACCGGATCCGGGTCACCGGTCGGTCCCGCAGCTGGGCCAGCAGCGGTTCCGCCACCCGGACCACGTAGTCGACCGCCTCGGCCTTGGTGAAGCCGCCGGGGTACAGCACCTTGTCCAGGTGGGTCAGCCTGACTTCCCGCCCGCCGACCGCGACCACCTGCGGCTGTTCGGTCATCGCTGCTCCCAGGGGTCGACGGTGGTGTCCTCGCGTCGTCCGCGGATCACCGGCTGGCGGAGCCGACCGGTCGGGGTGCGAGCCAGGTACCGCACGTCGACCAGCAGCTCGGGCTCCACCCAGACGGCACCGCGAGCATCCTCCGGCGGCACGGCCTCGGCCAGCGGGGAGTCCGGCCGGGTCAGGGGGGCCAGCAGTGCGGACAGCCCCATCGCGTCGGTCAGGCCGGATCCGGCGCGACCGAGGTACCGCAGTCCGCCGTCCGGTCCGGGCGCGGCCAGCAGCAGCGACCCCAGTCGGCCCGACCCGGTGCTCTCCGGTCGCCAACCGCAGACCAGGGCGGTGCGGGTGGCCCGGTGCACCGCTTTCACCCAGTCCGCCGAGCGGTGCCCGGCCTGGTAGGTCGATCCGCCGCGCTTGGCGACCACGCCCTCGAGCCCCTGCTCCCGGGTGGCGTCCCAGAGCAGCGTGCCGTCGTCGTACACCGGCGACAGGGTGACCGGCACCGGGAGGTCCAGTCGTTCCAACGTGGCGCGGCGCTCGTCCAGCGGGCTGCGGGTCAGGTCCACCCCGTACAGGCTCAGCACGTCGAAGACCACGTAGCTGATCGGCACCCGGGTGCTCAGCCACGACGCGCGGTCCCGGTCCCGGACGTGCATCCGCTCCGCCAGGGCGGCGAACGACGGCACACCGTCCCGCATCGCGACCACCTCACCGTCCAGCACCGCCCCGGGCAACGCGTCCAGCGCGTCCAGCTCGGGGTAGGCCGGTCCCGCGTCCCGGCCGTTGCGGCCCAGCAGGCGCAGGCGTCCCGCGGTGGTGTCCGCGAGGATCCGCACGCCGTCCCACTTCACCTCGTACCGCCAGTCCGGGCCCACCGGTGGCCGGGCGGTCGTCGTTGCGGTGGCGAGCATGGGCTGCACGGGTCCATCCTGCCGACACCGCCGTGATCCGTCGCGGTGGACGACCACGCACCGGAGGGAGACGACGATGCGCGCGATCTGGAAGGGTGCGGTGGCCTTCGGTCTGGTCAACGTCCCCGTGAAGCTGTACGCCGCCACCGGCGAGCACGAGGTGCCGCTGCACCAGGTGCACCGCACCGACGGCGGTCGGATCCGCTACCGCCGGGTGTGCTCGATCGAGGACGAGACGGTCGAGATGTCCGAGATCGCCAAGGGTTACGAGACCGACGACGGCCGGCTGGTGGTGCTCACCGACGAGGACCTGGCCCAGCTGCCGCTGGCCACCGAGCGGGAGATCGAGGTGCTGGAGTTCGTCCCGGCCGACCAGGTCGACCCGATCCTGCTGGCCAAGACCTACTACCTGGAGCCCGACCGTACCGCCGCCAAGCCCTACGCCCTGCTGCGGGAGGCGCTGGCCGCGACCGACCGGATGGCGGTGGTGAAGGTCGCCCTGCGTCAGCGCGAGTCGATGGCGGTGCTCCGGGTCCGGGAGGACGTGATCTGCCTGCAGACCCTGCTCTGGCCGGACGAGGTCCGGGCCGCGGACTTCCCGATCCTGGACGGGGACGTGCAGGTGCGGCCGCAGGAGCTCGCCATGGCGTCCTCGCTGGTGGAGCAGCTGGCCGGCGACTTCGACCCGAGCGGGTTCGAGGACCGGTACGTCACGGCGCTGGAGTCCGTGATCGAGGCCAAGCTGAGCTCCGGGACCGTGCAGGAGAAGCCCAGCGAGGAGGAGGTCGGCGAGGGCGGTCGCACCGGGGAGGTCGTCGACCTGCTGGCCGCCCTGCAGCGCAGTGTGGAGAAGGCACGGTCGGCACGCGGGGAGGAGGAGCCGGCGCCCGGGCGGAGCACCCGCCGCCGCACGACGACGGACGACAATCCCGCGGCGTCGACCGGGAAGTCCGGGACCACATCAAAGTCCCGCACCACGACGAAGACCGGGACCGCCGCGAAGTCGGGAACCGCAGCGAAGACCGGCACGAAGTCCAGGGCAACGAAGACCGCGACCACGACCGCCGCGACGACCAAGGCCGGATCCGCCGCGAAGAAGCCCGCCGCGCGCAAGCCCGCCGCCAAGCGCGCGTCCTGACCCGTGACCGGATCATCGCGCACCGATCCCGGCCTGCCCGCCACCGTCGCCGCAGCCCTGCGCCGCGCAGCCTTCCTCCTGGAACGCGGTGGAGCGACCTCGTACCGCTCGGAGGCGTTCCGTGCCGCCGTGGCCGCGCTCGAGCCCCTGCCCGCGGACGAGCTCGCCCGGCGTCTGCACGCGGGCACGCTCACCGACCTGCCCGGGGTCGGGGCCCGCACCGCCGAGGTCGCCACCGCCGCAGCGTCGGGAGGACCCCAGCCGTACCTGGACGGCCTGGCGGACACCTACCCGGACCCCGAGCTGTCCCCGGCGGCCGCCGCCCTGCGCGCCGCACTCACCGGGGACCTGCACGCGCACTCCGAGGCGTCCGACGGTGCCACCCCGATCCAGGAGATGGTCCTGGCCGCGATGGAGCTGGGCCACACCTATCTGGCGATCACCGACCACTCACCCCGGCTCACCATCGCCTCCGGACTGTCCCCGGCACGATTGCGCGCTCAGCTGAACCAGATCGAGGCCCTCAACACCGCGATCGCGCCGTTCCGGGTGCTGACCGGGATCGAGGTCGACATCCTCGACGACGGCTCGCTGGACCAGGAGCCCGCACTGCTGGACCGGTTGGACGTCGTCGTCGCCTCGGTGCACTCCAAGCTCCGGATGGACTCCCCGGCCATGACCCGGCGGATGCGCGCCGCCGTCGCGAACCCCCGGGTCGACGTGCTCGGGCACTGCACGGGACGCCAGCTCACCGGCTCGCGCAAGCGTCCTGCCAGCGCTTTCGATGCCGATGCGGTGTTCGCGGACTGTGCGGAACACGGCGTCGCGGTGGAGATCAACTGCCGCCCGGACCGGCTCGACCCGCCGCACGAGCTGCTGGCCCTGGCGGTCGACGCGGGCTGCCTGTTCACCATCGACACCGACGCGCACGCCCCCGGACAACTGGCATGGCAGGGCGTCGGCTGCGAGCGGGCGGCCGGGCACGGGATCGGTCCGGACCGGGTGCTGGACACCTGGCCGGTGGACGCGCTGACCGCCCATCTGACCGACCGGAGCTAGACACGCCGATCCGCGTCATTGCACGGCAGGGGGCTGCTCCCGTTATGGTCTTGGCCGTCGGTCCGCCGGAATCCTGCCTCGCAGGCCACGACGGACACCGATCACCTCGTCCGATCCACAAGGAGCACATCCGTGAGCGTGAACCGCACTGAGCTCGTCCAGGCCATCGCCGGCAAGGCCGGTCTGACCAACACCGCCGCCGACGCGGCCCTCAAGGCCTTCCAGGAGGTCCTGGTCGAGCAGCTCTCCGCGGGTGAGTCGGTGACCATCCCGGGTCTGTTCGCGGTCTCCCGCGCCGAGCGTGCCGCCCGTACCGGCATCAACCCGCAGACCGGCGAGCCGCTGGACATCCCGGCCGGCTTCCGGGTGAAGATCACCGCCGGCTCCGCCCTGAAGCGCGCCGTCGCCAAGTGATCCAGCGCCCGGAATCCCGGGCGTGATCGCACGGTTCACGAGCCGGGGACCCCACGGGGTCCCCGGCTCGTGGCCTATGCTGACTGGTCGTTCCAGTGGCAGGAGAGAGGAACCCGATGGCTGTCGTGCAGCGCAACACCCGTCAGCGGACGGAGATCCTGTCCCTGCTCGACGACCTGGACGAGTTCCGCTCCGCCCAGCAGCTGCACGACCTGCTCCGTGCGGGGGGCTCCAGCACCGGTCTGGCCACCGTCTACCGCGCCGTGCAGACCCTGGCCGAACAGGGTGAGGTCGACGTCCTGCGCTCCCCGGAGGGCGAATCGGTCTACCGCCGCTGTGCGCGACGCACCCATCACCACCACCTGATGTGCCGGTACTGCGGCACCGCCGTGGAGATCGACGGCCCGGGTGCCGAGTCCTGGGCGGACCAGGTCGGGGCCACCCACGGCTTCAGCGACGTCGCGCACACCATCGAGCTGGTCGGCACCTGCGCCGACTGCCGCGCCAAGCTCGCGGCCGGGATCGACCCGACCGTCTGAGGCGCCGCTGGCACGCTGGTCGTCAGCACCCGGGCGGCGACGGCAGAATGGCGGGGTGGACACCCTGCACGATCCCGACGCCCGTAGCTTCGCCTCCGACAACTACGCCGGGGCGCACCCGGAGATCCTCGCCGCGCTGGCCGCCGCGAACGGCGGCCACCAGCGGGCCTACGGCGCGGACGTGTACACCGAGCGGCTGCAGGACGTCCTGCGCGGGCACTTCGGTGCCGCGGCGGCAGGCTACCCGGTGTTCAACGGCACCGGCGCGAACGTGCTCGCCCTGCAGACCATGCTGCCGCGCTGGGGCGCGGTGATCTGCGCCGAGACCGCGCACATCAACACCGACGAGAACGCCGCCCCCGAACGGATCGGCGGCCTCAAGCTGCTGACCGTGCCCACGCCGGACGGCAAGCTCACTCCCGACCTGATCGACCGCCAGGCCTACGGGTTCGGCGACCAGCACCGCGCCCAGCCCGGCGTGGTCTCGATCACCCAGACCACCGAGGTCGGCACGCTCTACACCCCGGTGGAGATCGCCGCGATCACCGACCACGCGCACGGCCTGGGCCTACGTGTCCACGTGGACGGTGCCCGGCTGGCCAACGCCGCCGCGGCCCTCGACCTGCCGATGCGCGCCTTCACCACGGACGTCGGTGTGGACACCGTCAGCCTGGGCGGCACCAAGAACGGAGCGCTGTTCGGCGAGATCGTCGTGGTCCTCGACCCCGAGGCCACCCCCGGCATCGACTTCCAGCGCAAGGTCGACATGCAGTTGGCCTCCAAGATGCGGTTCGTCTCCGCGCAGCTGCTGGCCCTGTTCGACGGCGACCTGTGGCTGCGCTCCGCACGGCACGCGAACGCGATGGCCGCCCGGCTGTCCGCGTCGGTGGCCGACATCCCCGGCGTCCGGATCACCCAGCCCACCCAGTCCAACGGTGTGTTCGCCGCGCTGCCCGCGGGGGTCGCGGACCGGCTGCGCGAGCGGGCCGCGTTCTTCTACGACTGGAACCGTGCCACCGGGGAGGTGCGCTGGATGTGCGCCTTCGACACCACCGAGCAGGACGTCGACGCCTTCGCCGCCGCCGTCCGCGCCGCGGTCTGACCCCGCTCCGAGCCCGCTCCGCGCGCTAGCCGGACCTGTCCCGCGCTTGCTCCGCACCCGGTCCGGGCCAGCTCCGTGCCCGAGTGCGGAGAACTTGTCGCCCAAACCGCCCATCAGGCGCCAACTTCTTCGCACTCGGGTTTGAGGACCAGGTGCCTGAAGGGTCCGTGAACGCGGGAAGGGCCGCTGCCCCGGTGGGGTAGCGGCCCTTCCCGCGTGCGATCAGTAGCGGTCGCGGTGGCTGGGCACCCGGTCGCGGCTGCCGCCGGGACGACGGTCGTCGTTGGAACGGCGCGGGCCGCTCTCGTGCCGACGGGCACCGCCCTCGCGGTACTCGCGACGGGGACCGTCACCGCCGCGGGACCCGGCGCCCGCACCGGCCCGGCTCGGACGCGGGCCCTGGTCGGCCTGGATGCGCAGCGGGCGGCCGGCGACCCGGGCACGGCCGATCCGGTCGAATGCCTCCGGGCTGAGCCCACCGGGGATCTCCACCAGCGAGAAGCTGCTGAAGATGTCGATCTTGCCGAGGTCCTGGCCGGTCAGGCCGCCCTCGTTGGTGAGCGCACCGACGATCGCCCCCGGCTGCACACCGTGGTTGCGACCGACGGAGACCCGGTAGCGCGCGCTGTTGCTGGCCGGGCGCGAGGCGTTGCTCCGGCCCTTGGGGCGGTCGGAGTGCTCGCTGCGACCGGTGTCGCGCAGGCTGGCGCGGGACAGTGCGTCGTCCAGGTCGTCGCCCTGCTCGGCGCGGGGGGCCGGGCCCTCGTCACCGACGGCCAGTGCGGCCAGGGTCGCGATCAGCGCGGTCGCGTCCAGGCCGGGGTTCGCGGCCAGGAACTGGTCGGCGGCGGTGCGGTACAGCTCCAGCCGGCCCTTCTCGTGGCGGGCCGGGATGCGCTCCAGCAGCTGGGACACCCGGTGCGCGGAGACGTCCGCGGGGGAGGGGATCTGCACCTGCTCCAGGGTCTGGCGGGTGGTGCGCTCGATCGCGCGCAGCTTGCCGTTCTCGTTCGGGGTGACGAAGGTCAGCGCCTCGCCGGTGCGCCCGGCACGACCGGTGCGGCCGATGCGGTGCACGTAGGCCTCGGGCTCACCCGGCACGTCGAAGTTCACGACCAGGCCGATCCGGTCGATGTCCAGACCGCGGGCAGCCACGTCGGTGGCGACCAGCACCGAGATCGCGCCGGAGCGCACCCGCTCGACGATCTTCTCCCGGTCGCCCTGGGCCACGTCGCCGGAGATGTACGCGGCGGCGATCCCGCGCTCCACCAGCGACACCGCCACGTCCTCGGCGGCGGACCGGGTCCGGACGAACACGATCGCGGCGTCGGCCTCGGTGATCGCCAGCACCCGGGCCAGCGCACCCGCCTTGTGCCGGAAGGGCACGACGGCGTAGGTCTGCCGGACCGAGGCCACGGTGGACGACTGCCGGTCGACCTGGATCGCGACCGGATCGGTGAGGTGATCGTTGGCGACCCGGCGGATCTGCGGCGGCATGGTCGCGGAGAACAGGGCGACCTGGCGCTGCTGGGGCGCGGCGGAGGCGATCCGGTCCACGTCCTCGGCGAAGCCCATTCGGAGCATCTCGTCGGCCTCGTCGAGCACCAGGAAGCGCACGCCGTCCAGGGAGAGGGTGCGGCGGTCCAGGTGGTCGATCACGCGGCCGGGGGTGCCGACCACGACCTGCGCGCCCTGCTTGAGCGCACGGGCCTGCGGCAGGAACGGCGACCCGCCGTAGACCGCGACGACCTCCAGGCCGTCGATGCCCTCGGCGAAGGAGCTCAGCGCGTCGGCGACCTGCTGGGCCAGCTCGCGGGTCGGCGCCAGCACGATGGCCTGCACCTCGCGCAGCTCCGGGTCGACGGCGGCCAGCAGCGGCAGGCCGAAGGCGGCGGTCTTGCCGGTGCCGGTCTGGGCGACGCCGGTGATGTCGCGACCGGACAGCAGGGCCGGGATGGCCTCGGCCTGGATGGCCGTGGGGGTGGTGAAGCCGAGGTCGGTCACCGCGCCCAGCAGGGCGGCGGGCAGACCGAGGTCGGCGAAGGTGACGGGGGCCTCGACGGCGACGTCGGAGTCGGTGGGCAGGGCAGGGTCAATGACAGTCATGCATCACGCCTTCATGGGGGGAGACGTCGTCAGCGCGGCCGGGTTCGGCCGGGCACAGTCGCGTCTTCCCCACACCCACATCGAGGCACATCCGGCCTCAGCACACGTACACGGGATTTGCGACGGACTCCGTCAGGAGCCACCAGTCTACTCCCGTCGGGCCGTCGAGCGAGCGTGACGTCAGCCACCCAGGCCCAGGCGGCGCGCCTCGATGGCCGGGCACCGATCCATCACGACGTCCAGTCCGGCGGCCTCGGCCCGGGTCGCCGCGGCCTCGTCCACCACGCCGAGCTGCAGCCAGACCGCGCGGGCGCCGATCGCGATCGCCTGGTCGACCACGTCGCCCGCCAGGCGCGCGTTGACGAACACGTCGACGACGTCGACCGGCGTGTCGATCTCGGCCAGGGCCCGGACGCCGGGGGAGCCGTGCACCGTCTCGGCCCGCGGGTGCACCGGCACGATCCGCTGCCCGAGGCCCTGCAGCACCGCGGAGACCCCGTACGCGGCGCGCGCCGTGTTCGTGGACAGTCCGACCACGGCCCAGGTGCCGGTGGTGGTCAGCAGCCGCTGGATGATCGCCGGGTCGTTGCGCATCGGACCAGAGAAGCACGCCACGCACCGATCGTGCCCCCCGGAGGTCCCGGAACAGGCTCTGAGCCCGCATAGGATGGGTGCTGGTCACGCCGGAGCAGACAAGGGGAGGTGTCCGTGTCGCAGCCCGAGATCAGCGACCGCGTGTGGACGATCCCCAACGTGATCAGCTTCATCCGGTTGCTGATGGTGCCGGTGTTCGCCGTGTTGATCTTCCGGGGACACGACGGGTGGGCGCTGATCGTCCTGGCCGGCTCCGGTGCCAGCGACTGGCTGGACGGGGTGCTGGCGCGTCGGCTGGGCCAGGTCTCCCGGCTCGGGCAGGTGCTCGACCCGGCCGCCGACCGGCTGTTCATCCTGGTGACGCTGCTCGGCCTGGCCGTGCGCGGCGTGGTGCCGTGGTGGATGGTCGGCGTGCTGTTGGCCCGTGAGCTGATGCTGTTCGTGCTGCTGCTCCTGCTGGCGCGGCGCGGCTACGGCCCGCTGCAGGTGCACCTGGCGGGCAAGGCAGGGACCTTCGCGCTGCTCTACGCCTTCCCGTTGCTGCTGCTGGCGCACTGGGGCGGTGTGGTCGGCGACCTGGCGTCGGTCTTCGGCTGGGCGTTCGCCTGGTGGGGGATCGTCCTCTACTGGTTCGCGGGGCTGCTGTACGTCCGGCAGGCATGGCCGCTGATCATGCGGGACGACGCGCACCCGGCGACCGTCTGATCGTGGCGGCGCAGCGACGCAGGGATGCCTCGATGTCGGTGCTCACCGACGTCATGCGCAATCCGCTGGACCCCGGCTACCGGGTCGCCGCGGACCGTCGCGCCCGGGAGGGTCATCCGACCCGGCACACCCGGTGGGGCACCGCCGCCGTCACCCTGCTGGCCGTGGTGCTCGGTGCGGCGTTCACGTGGTCGGTCGGCGCCCTGCGTGCTCCGCAGCCCGGTGCCCTGGCGGCCCGGGAGGTGCTCGCTCAGCAGATCACCGAGCGCACCGCCGAGCTGGACCGACTGCGCACCGCGAGCACGACCCTGCAGTCCGAGATCGACGGCCTGCAGTCCGCGGCGCTGTCGGCGTCGGACTCGCCGCTGCTGGACCAGCTCGCCGCCGACCAGCTGGCGACCGGCGCGGTCGCGGTCACCGGTGAGGGTCTGCGGATCACCCTGAGCGACGCCGAGGTCGACGCCGCCGACGCCGACCCGGACTCCCGGGTGCGCGACTCCGATCTGCAGAGCGTGGTGAACGGACTGTGGGCGGCCGGCGCCGAGGCGATCGCGGTCAACGGCCAGCGCCTGACCACCACCACCGCCATCCGGACCGCCGGCGACGCGATCCTGGTGGACGTCGTGCCACTGGTCGGGCCGTACACGGTCGAGGCGGTCGGTGACCCGCAGGGCATGCAGACCGCGCTGGCCCGGACCACCGCCGGTCAGCTGATGGCGGTGCTGCAGTCGACCTACGGCATCGGCGTGCACCTCGGGGCGCAGCAGGACCTGCACCTGCCCGGTGCCGCGACGCCCACCCTCCGGTCGGCGACGCTGCCGGGGGGCGTCCCCGTGATCGACGACCCGGCTGCCACACTGGACACCCCCGACCCGGAGGAGAGCTGAGTGATCGCGGTCATCGGCCTGGCCCTCGGCGTGATCGCCGGCCTGGTCTTCGAGCCCACCATCCCCACCGAGCTGCAGCCGTATCTGCCGATCGCCGTGGTGGCCGCCCTGGACGCGCTGTTCGGCGGGTTGCGCGCGGTGCTGGACGGGATCTTCGACGACCGGGTGTTCCTGGTGTCCTTCCTGTCGAACGTGGTGGTCGCGGCGCTGATCGTGTTCCTCGGCGACCAGCTCGGCGTCGGTTCGCAGCTGTCGACCGGTGTGGTGGTCGTCCTCGGTATCCGGATCTTCTCCAACGTGGCCGCGATCCGGCGGCACCTGTTCAAGGCATGAGCACCCCGGACCAGGACACTCCGCCGCAGCCCGCCCCGGAGGTCGCGACCCGGTCGGCCGGGGACGGATGGCGCACCCTGGCGCACGCGCTGCGCCCCCGTGCCACCCGGGCCCAGGTGATCACCGGACTGCTGTGCGCCCTGCTCGGGTTCGCGATCGCGTTGCAGGTGCGCTCCACCGGCGAGGACTCGCTGTCCACCATGCGCCAGTCCGAGCTGGTCAGCCTGCTCGACCAGACCACCCGGCAGGCCGACCAGCTCGCCGACCAGGTGGCCGATCTGGAACGGACCCGACAGGACCTGCGCTCCGGGTCGACCAGCCGGGAGGCGGCGCTGGAGAGCGCGACCCGGTCCGCCGTCGCGCAGGGCATCCTGTCCGGCCGGCTGCCGGCCCAGGGCCCCGGGGTGGCGATCACCGTGAACGACCCGAGCCGCTCGGTGTCGGCGCTGACGCTGCTCAACCTGCTGGAGGAGCTGCGCAACGCCGGGGCGGAGGCCGTGCAGTTCAACGACCAGCGGCTCACCGCGACCAGCTCGATCGTGGCGACCGACGCCGGGATCGCGGTGAACGGCGTCGCGCAGAGCCCGCCGTACCACTGGCTGGCGATCGGCGATCCGGACACGATGGCCACCGCGATGGCGATCCCCGGCGGCGCGGTCGCCAAGGTACAGATCGACGGCGGGACCGCCCAGGTGGACACGCAGGACCTGGTCGAGATCACGGCGTTGCGTGAGCTCACGACGCCGCAGTTCGCCACGCCGGAGCCCGATTCACAGGGCTGAATCCGGCCGACGGGGTGTGCTGAACCGGTCCGCGCCGCATAGGCTGTCGGGAGGACCCCGGCGCAGGTCGGGGCAGGGAAGCGACGTCCCACGGTCCGGCGGACCGGCGGGACGCATCCACGCTGGGAGGTGGCATGAGCGAGGAGCAGCAGGTGCCCGGGGCATCCGGGTCCGGCGCACAGGGCGGGCCCCGGCCCGAGGACACCACGCTCGCGTTTGGCCACCTCGGCCCGCTGGACGGCGACCCGGTCGCCCCCGCGGGTCTGAGCGCCGAGCAGGCCGCCGCGGTCCAGGCGTTGCCGCGGACCTCCGCGCTCCTGGTCATGCAGCGGGGCGGCCCGGGATCCGGGGCGCGTTTCCTGCTCGACGACGAGCGGACCGTGGCCGGTCGCAGCACGGACGCCGACATCTTCCTGGACGACGTGACCGTCTCCCGCAAGCACGCCGAGTTCGTGCGCGAGCTGGACGACTTCGTGGTGCGGGACATCGGCTCGTTGAACGGCACCTACGTGAACCGGGAGCGGATCGACTCGGTCGTGCTGCGCTCCGGTGACGAGGTCCAGATCGGCAAGTTCCGGATGACCTTCCACCCGAGCCCGTCGGCGCACCGCGGTACGCCTACGGCCGACGCCTGATGGCGGCACGCCCGATCCGGGTCCCGGAGTCGGAGCCCGAGTCCGCGGTCGAGCCCGCCGTCGCGGTCACGGGTGCCTGGCCGCGGGGGCTCTCCCGCGCGGCCACGATGCGGATCTCCGACGTGTTGTCGGCGCTGCGGGTCGAGTTCCCCGCGGTGACCAACTCCAAGCTGCGCTTCCTGGAGGAACAGGGTCTGGTCGACCCGGTGCGCACGCCCGCGGGGTACCGCCAGTACAGCCCGGCGGATCTGGAGCGACTGCGGTTCGTGCTGCGCGAGCAGCGGGACCGGTACGTGCCGCTGAAGGTGATCGGTGAGCGGCTGGCCGAGCTGGACGCCGGGACCGCGACCGAGCCCGCCCCCGCGGCCCGGGTGGTGGCAGAGGACGGCGTGGTCCGCCAGGGTCCCGGCGACGGCCGGTACACCCCGGCCGAGCTGGCGGCCGAGGCGGGCGTCGACCCGTCGGTGGTCGCCGAGCTGGTGACCGCCGGCGTGCTGCGGCCCTCCGGTTCGGGCCATCTGGACGCCTGGGCCAAGGAGGTCGTGATCGCGGCCGCCGCCCTGGCCGAGCACGGCGTGCAGGCCCGGCACCTGAGGACGTTCCGGACGGCCGCGGACCGGCAGATCGATCTGGTGGAGACCGTGGTCGCCCCGTGGCGCGGCCAGAACTCGCCCTCCGCCCAGGGCCGCGCCAGCACCACGGCCGCCGAGGTGGGCGAGCTGTGCACCCGGCTGCACACCGCGCTGGTCCGCGGCGGCGTCGCCGGCCTGACCGACTGAGCGGTTCGCGTCGCGCGTCCGGGCCGCCCCGGCCGTAGCGTGGCGTCATGCACGACGATCTGGTCGAGGTGGAGGTGCTCGGTGTCCGCCGGCACCCTGATGACGAGGAGCTGGTCGTCCTCCTGCTGGAGCCGATCGGAGAACTCGTCGTGCCGATCTCGATCGGACCGGTGGAGGCCGCCGCCATCGCCACCGCGCAGGCCGGGATCGTGCCGCCGCGGCCCATGACGCACGACCTGCTCCGCTCGGTGCTGGACACCCTTGGCACCCGGCTCACCCGGGTGGAGATCACGGAGCTGACCGGCGGGATCTTCCACGCCGCGCTGGTGCTGGGGGAGGAGGAGCGGGTGGACGCGCGGGCCTCCGACGCGCTGGCGCTGGCGGTGCGGATGGACTGCCCGGTGTGGTGCGCGGTCGACGTCCTGGCCCAGGTGGGGGTGGAGGCCCAGGTCACCGACGGTCCCGGCACCGACGGGACCGAGTCGGAGGACGAGGTCGAACGGTTCCGGGAGTTCCTGGACCAGGTCGAGCCGGAAGATTTCGGTGACGGCGGCGCGTCGCCTGCATCCGGCGCCGAGAACCGCTAGCTTCAACCTCAGGTCGAAGGTAAGACACGCCGACCGCGACACGCTTTCGGCCGGGAGGTCGGCGGTCGTTGACCGTGTCAGTCCACCGGCCTAGCGTTGACATCAGATCCCCGCACCGCGACAGCCGCGGTTCGCACACCTCGGAGGCACCCGTGACCGGCACCGAACAGACGGCCGACGCCGCCGGCAGCATCCCGCAGCGGGCGCAGGGCCTCCTGTTCGGCGACGAGCTGCCGGACCTGGACACCGCCTCCGGCTACCGCGGGCCGACCGCCTGCCGTGCCGCCGGGATCACCTACCGCCAGCTGGACTACTGGGCCCGCACCGGACTGGTCGAGCCCACGGTCCGCCCCGCCCACGGCTCCGGCACCCAGCGGCTCTACTCCTTCCGGGACATCCTGGTGCTCAAGGTGGTCAAGCGCCTGCTCGACACCGGGGTGTCCCTGCAGCAGATCCGGGCCGCGGTCGGCCACCTGCGCGAGCGGGGCGTCGACGACCTGGCCCAGATCACCCTGATGTCCGACGGCGCCTCGGTCTACGAGTGCACCTCCGCGGACGAGGTCATCGACCTGGTGCAGGGCGGTCAGGGCGTGTTCGGCATCGCGGTCGGCCGGGTCTGGCGCGAGGTCGAGGGCTCGCTGGCCGAGCTGCCCACCGAGCGGGTCGAGGACGAGCCGGTGATGGACTCGCCGCAGGACGAGCTGGCCGCGCGCCGCGCCGCCCGCCGCAACGCGGGCTGAACACGACGAACCGGAGGACCTGTCCCTGTGTGGGGGCGGGTCCTCCGTCGTGTGCGGACCTGGTGCACGCTCCGTGACGGACAGCGCGTTCCGGGCGGACTCCCAGACTCCGGACCTAGCGTCGCCGGCATCCGCTCGTCCCCTCCGTCCTGGAACCGCCGATGTCCGTCGCCACCGCCCCCGATCTCGCGCCGCTGCGCGCCCCCCGGTCCGCCCGCTGGTCCGCCACTCTCGGCGTGGGCGGGATCGGTGTGCAGCTGATCGCGCTCGGGCTGATCGAGGTCGTCCGGGGGCAGGCCCGCTACGGGGTGGCGGTCACCCTGGTCACCGCCGGGGTCCTGGCGGGCGTGGGTGCGCTGGCCTGCGGCGGGTGGTGGTGGCGCCGCGTGCGACGGCGGGCCCGGCGGCAACGGGTCCAGCGGGCGCACCAGCCGGCCTCCCGGCGGTCCGAACGCCGCCTGGTGCTCACCGGCATGCTCACCGGGATGGTGTCGGCGGGCTGGCTGATCCCCGCGGTCGCCCTCGGCCTCGGGTATGTCCTGGTCGGGTCCTAGGCCCTCGGCGCCCGCAGCGCCCGGTCCAGCAGGTGCTCGAAGGTGGCCGCCAGCTCCCGGGCGCCCTGACCCGGCCAGGCGTGCACCGGCTGTGCGGCACCCTGTGCCTGCTGCAACGCGGCGCGTTCCGGCACGAACGGGGTCAGCACCAGCGGCCCGTAGAGACCGCTCAGCTCCTCCAGCCGGAAGGCCTGCTCCACCGAGCGCGCCTTCACCCGGTTCACCACCACGCCCAGGGGCTGGAGCTGTCCGGCGGGACCGCGGCGCAGCTCGTCGATGGTCCGCATCGCGCGGCCCACGGCGGTGACCGCGAACAGTCCGGGCTCGGTGACCACCACGGCGCGGTCACACGCGGTCAGCCCGGTGCGGGTCAGACCGCCGAGCGACGGCGGGCAGTCCACCAGCACCAGGTCGTAGGAGTGCAGCCAGGCGAGTGCGAACCGGAGCCGATCCAGCTCGCGGGTGCTGCCGTCGTGGCCGTAGCCGTCGTGCCGGGCGGAGTCAGCGGAACCGACCAGGACGTCCAGGCCCTCGTCGGCCCAGGAACTGGCCGCGATCGCCTGGGTCAGGGTCTCCAGACCGGGGGAGTCCAGCACCTCGGACACCGTGCCCGCGGCGGGTGCGGGGGCGAGCGCCAGCGTCGAGTCGCCCTGCGGATCGAGGTCGACCACCAGGGTCCGCAGCCCGCGCTCCAGCGCGGCGGACGCCAGTCCGAGCGTCACGGACGTCTTCCCGACGCCGCCCTTCAGTGAACACACTCCGAGCACCAGCACCCCCGTACCGTATCGGCCCTGGCCGGGGGAGTGTGCGGAGCATTCGACGGGTGGACCGCACGGGGCGATGCTGGGGGCATGACGACCATCACCTCCTGGGGCCACGCCTGCCTGTCCTTCGACCGCGACGGACGACGACTGGTGATCGACCCGGGCACCTTCTCCGACCTCTCCGTGCTCGACGCCGCCGACGCGATCCTGGTCACGCACGACCACGTCGACCACCTCGCCGTCGACCCGCTGGCCGCCGCCGTGACCGAGCGGGACGGCCTGCAGGTCTGGGGCCCGGAGTCGGTGGCGACCCAGCTGGTCGACGCCGGGGCGCCGTTCGACCGGGTGCACGCCGTCACCGAGGGCGAGGTGCTGTCCGCCGCAGGGTTCGCGGTGCGCACGATCGGGCGTGAGCACCTGCTGATCCACAGCGACGTGCCGCGACCGGAGAACGTCGGGTACCTGGTCGACGACGTCGTCTTCCATCCCGGCGACGCGCTGACCGAGCCCGGTGTCCCGGTGGAGGTGCTGTTCGTGCCGGTGTCCGCGCCCTGGCTGAAGCTCGGCGAGGCGATCGACTACGTGCGGGCGGTCCGGCCGCGGATCGCGGTGCCGATCCACGACGCGATCCTGTCCGACGCGGGCAAGGGGCTCTCGGACCGGATGGTCGGCGGGCTCGGCGGGGCGGCGGAGTACCGGCGGCTGGCGGTGGGCGAGTCTTTCGACCTGGGCTGACCCGCGCGCTACGGTGACCGCGGACCGGCCTCACCCCGGTCTCACCGAGCCCTGAGGAGTCGGCATGTCCGGACGTCCGTCCGCCAAGGCACTGATCACCACCGGGCTCTGCCTGCTGGGCGGCTCTCTGGTGCTGCAACTCGTCTACCTGCTGGTGCAGGGCGTCGCCCTGGGCAGCTACTACGGCGGCAACACCTTCGGCTGGAGCGCGCTGAGCCTGTTCAGCACGATCATCACGATGGCGGGGTTCACCGGCGGCGCGATCCTGGCCGGCGGACTGGTGGTCAAGTCCCTGTCACCGGCCGCCGCGCCGAGTCAGCCCTACCCCGGGTACCAGGCGCCGAGCGGGTACCCGGCGACCCAGCCCACCGCCGCGCAGCCGGCCCAGCAGCAGCCGGGCCAGCACCCGGGCTACGGCCGTCCCACCGGCGGCTACCCCACCGGTGGCTATCCGGGATACCCGGGTCAGCAGCAGCCGCCCCAGCCGTGAGGCGCCGGCTCCTGCTGCCGGTGCTGGTCCTCGGACTGGCGGCCTGCGGGGGTGCGGACCAGCCGCGGGTCCAGCACGTCGCGTTCTGCCCCGGGACCTCGACGACCGGGGACCCGGTGCAGGTCGAGTGCCGCCAGGGCGACGAGGTGGTCGGCGCCGCCACCCTGTCCACGGGGACGGCCGTGACGGTCGAGGTCCCGGTCGGCATGGTCGACATCTACGCGAACGGGGCGCGGGCCGGGTCGGTGGGGCTGCCGGTCGACGCCGACGCGCCGTACACGTCGCCCGGCCCGGCCGACGTCTCCTCCCTGTCCGGACCCGGGTGCCCGGAGGCCGCGCCCGCCTGGCCGGACCAGGCCCCCTGACCGAGCCCGCCGACGGCACCGTCGCCGACGGCGCCCTAGTCCTCGGTGAGCGGCCTGGCCATCAGCCAGGTGGACAACGGCTGCTGGGCGGTGATCGGCGTGGCGTACACCCGGTCGCCGACCCGGATCTCCGCGTCCGCCGGTGCCGGACTGCCCAGCAGCGCGGACGCCATGTTCCCCAGGAACCCCCGGACCCGGGGGCGCCGGAGCACCCGCCCGGCGAGCACCTCGGTGACCAGGGCCACGACGTCCGTGCGCGGGACGTCGAAGTCGGCGGTGGTCTCCACCAGCACGGTGTCCCGGCCGTCGGCGTGCAGCCGGACCTCGACCTCCGGGGTGCCGGGGAAGGACACCACCGTCTCGTCCGGCGGTGCGCCCTGATCGGCCTCGCGCCACGGGTCGGACTCCGGCACCGGTGCCGGAGCGCGGTCCACCGCCTGTCCGGCGGCCCAGAGCTCGCGCACCGTGGTCTGCGTCGCGTCGTCGATCGGCATGGCCCGATCCTGCCCGAAAACCCCTGGCCACCGCGCCCGGCGGCTGTCTGGTCGAGCTCACCGGGGAGGACGCCACGGTGGCGGCGCGCCTCGGTGCCCGGGAGATCGGCGGCGGACTCGACGGGCACCTGGTGAGCAGTGCGCGGGTGGCCCGGCTGCTCGCCGACGGAGCGCCCGCCCGGACGGTGCGGATCGCCACCGACGGGCGCCGCGTGCCGGAGATCGCCGCCGACATGGTCCGGGCCAGCGGATGGGCGACTGCGGACGGTGAGCGTTCGATGGGATGATCGAGCGGTGACCACGCCGAAGTACCAGGAGCTCGCCGACGAGCTCAGACGACAGATCGCGGACGCCTCGATCGGCACCCCGACCGAGAGCGAGCGGCAACTGGCCGACCGGACCGGCGTGTCCCGGATGACCGCGCGGCGGGCGATCGACGAGCTGGTCCGTTCCGGGCAGCTCACCCGCGAGGTGGGCCGGGGCACCTTCGTGGCCCGGCCGACGATGAGCGTGCCGCTGCAACTGTCCAGCTTCACCGAGGACATGGCGGCGCGCGGGCTGGTCGCGACCAGCCGTGTCCTCGGGCTCGAGGTGATCCCGGCGAGCGACCACCTCGCCCGGCTGTTCGGGATGGATCCGGGCGAGCCGATCACGCTGCTGTCCCGGCTGCGGCTCGCCGACGGAGCGCCGATGGCGATCGAACGCAGTCATCTGCGCACCGCAGTGTTCCCGGGACTCGAGGCACACGATTTCGAGCGGGAATCCCTGTACCGGGTGCTCGGCGAGGACTACGGGGTGCGCTTCGACGCAGGCGAGCAGGTGATCCGGGCCGGGATCGTCCGGGACGAGGACGCCGTCACCCTGAGTGTGCCGACCGGCGTCCCCGTCCTCGAACTGGTGCGCACCACCGCCTCGCAGGGGTCGGTGGTGGAGTGGACGATCTCCACCTATCCGGCGTCGCGCTTCGAGCTGTCGGCGCAGATCCAGCCGATCACAGTTCAGGGATCCGTCCTGCGAAGCGCGCTACGAGTGCGCGATTGAAGTCGTCGTTGCCGGCGACGTTCGCGCTGCGCCACCGAGGCGCGTCCGGCGCCAGGTCGTGCACCCGACGCAGGATCAGGGTCCAGATCGTGTTCGTGGCAAGGCTGGACACCGGTGCGGTGACCGGATCGTCCGGCGGCCAGGTGACGTCGCCCGGCGGGACGTCGGTGTCGATCACCACTCCCGCCACCTCGACCAGCGACGCCGTGGCCCGGCGGGGTGCCGAGCGGCTGGCCGCACGCGAGGTCACCGCGATCACGGTGGCACCTGCCGCGGCACCGGCCTGCGCGATCTCGACCGGGAACGGGTTCGCCCCCGAGTTCGAGAACACCACCACGGTGTCCACCGCCTCGATCCCGGCCTCCGCGGCGGCTGCCGCACCCAGTCCGGGCTCCCGTTCGGCGTCGGTGGCGGCCCGGGCCCCGTGGAACGGCAGCACCGCCGGGTGCCAGATCGGTCGGACGAAGGCCAGTCCACCGGCCCGGAAGAACGTCTCGAGCACGGCGGCCAGCGAATGCCCGGCTCCGGCCGGCCGCACCAGCCCGCCGTCGGCTGCACTCCGCGCGATCGCGGCCGCTGCGTCCTCGATCGCGGCCTGGTTCCGCTCCGCCACCCGGTCGACGTAGCCGCCGAGGCTGTCCCTCACAGCCAGCCCCGCTCGGTCAGCGCGGCCTCGAGCCGTTCGCGGACGTGCGTGACATCGACGAAGCTGGTGATCGGCACGACGAGCGGGGCGATGTCGCCGAGTTCGGCCAGGTAGGTCGGCTGGCCGATCACCACATCCGGGTGCTGGCCGCGAGCAGAGCCCACGTCGGCGTGGTCGAGCTCCGCGGGGACGCCGAGCTGGACCAGTGCGCGTTCGGCGGTGGTCCGCAGGATCAGGCTGGACCCCATCCCGGCACCGCACACCGCCAGCACTGAGAGGGTGGCCGGGCGGGTCAGGGTCGCGGTGGCGGAGCGAGGGGCGGCGACCGGCTCGTCGTCGACGATCGCGGTCTCCCGGACGGGGACGGCCGGCTGTCGCCGCCCGACCAGGATCAGGATCGCGGCCGTCATCGACACCACCACGGCGGCCAGCACCCAGAGACCACCCTCCCCGAGGGCGGAGAGCGGCTCGCCGACCCAGCGCAGGGCCCAGCCCACGGCGAACCAGTCGGAGTCGGCCAGTGTCGCCAGCTCCGGCGCGGTGTGCCCCCAGACACTCCAGCCGATCCACTGGCCGAAGGCGAGGACCACGCCGTTCACGACGCCTCCGAAAACCGCCCCACGCCACCCCGCGACCGCGTTGCCGAAGACTCCACCGGCACCACCGCCGAAGAAGAGCATGATCATCGGCGGCACCAGCACGAACCAGCCGGTGGCCGCGAACACGCCCATCAGCACCAGGAACACCACGGTGGAGGTGAGGAATCCGATCATCACCGCGGTGGGCGCGCGGGTGAAGGTCACCGGCAGATCCAGCGCCGGCTTCGACCCGGGGAGCGCCCGCTCGGACAGCCCCTTGAACGCGGGGACGATCTCCGCCAGGAACATCCGGACACCGAACAGCAGGATCGCGATCCCGGCGGCGAAGCGCAGTGCTTGCAGGAGCGCCCAGACCCAGGGCAGCACGGTGGCGTCGGCCATCTGTGCCTCGACCACCCCTGCATCGGCGAAGAGCACCGCGATGAGCATGATCACGCCGATCACGAAGGCGGTGGACACGTTGATGTCCTTGAAGAACGACAGCGCGCGGGGCAGCTTGAGGTGCTCGGAATCGTGCTTCTCCGGGTCGCCGAGCTTGAGCGCCTTCGCCCCGTAGCCCGCGGCGATCGCGATCGTCGAATCGGTGTGCGCCAAGCCGACCTCGTCGTCGCCCATCACCTTGCGCATGAGCGGCGCGGTCCACAGCGGCTGCAGCACCCAGTAGCAGGCAATCAGCAGGGAGCCGACCGCGGCGAGCACCCAGCGGTTCACGTCGCCGAACGCCTCGACCAGGCTGGCGGCGATCACGACGCTCATCCAGTACATCAGGTGGCCGGTGAGGTAGACGAAGCGGGCGGCCGTGAACAGCCGGACCATGATCAGGTGGATCACGAATCCACCGGCGATGATCAGCGGCACGACCGACCCGCTGCCGGAGCCGAAGTCCGCCAGGGTGGCGTCGGAGGTGGGCGGGTCCAGACCGAGGGCGCTGGCCACGATGGTCTGGAAGCTGACCAGGCCGCCGACGAAGATCTCGACGCCGATGTTCAGCACCACCACGCCGATGGTGGCGCGCAGCCCTCCCGCCACGACCTGCTCGAAAGGTTTGCGCTGCAGGGCCAGGCCGACGATGGCGATGATGCCGATCAGGACGGCGACCTGGCTGAACAGGTTGTTCGTGATGAGCTCGATCAAGCTCTCGAAGGATGACATGCACGCACCTCACGGGATCGGAGCGGGAGAGTAGGCAGAATGGTATAGCCCACTTGCGAGCGAGCACCAGACCCGATTGACTGGTGGTACATACCAATCCCTCCCGAGGAGAGCCGATGACCGCCGATGTGCTGGGCCCGGACCAGGTCCGGATCCGTCCGGGATCCGTCACGCAGGGGGAGGCGATCGCCGAGGCCGCCGCCCTGTTGGAGTCCGTGGGTGCGGTGACCGGGGACTACCTCGCGGCGATGCTGGAGCGCGAGCGGACGGTGTCCACCTACATGGGCAACGAGCTGGCCATCCCGCACGGCACCACGGCGGCGAAGGGGACGGTGCAGCGGTCCGCGTTGGTGGTGCACCGCTACGACGGCGGGGTGGACTGGGGCGGCGAGACGGTGCGGTTCGTGGTCGGCATCGCCGGGAGAGGTGACGACCACCTGGGCCTGCTGGCCCGGATCGCCGTGCTGTTCTCCGACCAGGACGACGTCGAACGGCTCAAGGCGGTGCCGACGTCGGTCGAACTGCACGCGCTGCTGGCCGCGGTGAACGACTGAGAGAGGACCCCGGCGCGCTGACATGATGACGCCATGAGGATCGTCAGCGCCGATGTCGTCGTCACCAGCCCCGGCCGCAACTTCGTCACCCTGAAGCTCACCACCGACGAGGGGGTGACCGGGCTCGGCGACGCCACGCTGAACGGCCGGGAGCTCGCCGTGGTCTCCTACCTGCGCGACCACGTGGTGCCGCTGCTGATCGGCACCGACCCGCAGCGGATCGAGCACACCTGGCAGTCGCTCTACCGCGGCGCGTACTGGCGGCGGGGTCCGGTGACCATGGCCGCGATCGCCGCGGTCGACGTCGCGCTCTGGGACATCAAGGCGAAGACCGCCGGGCTGCCGCTCTACCAGCTGCTCGGCGGGGCCTCCCGCGACCGGGTGCGGACCTACGGGCACGCGAACGGCGCGGACATCCCGGAGCTGCTCGACTCGGTGCGCGCCCGGCTGGCGGAGGGCTACACCGCGATCCGGGTGCAGACCGGCGTGCCCGGGCTCCAGCGGGTGTACGGCGTGCACCAGGGCACCGCCATCGCCGCCGAGGACGGCGGCGTGCGGCTCGACCAGCGTGCGCTGCCGGTCGAGGAGGACTGGGACACCGCCGCCTACCTCCGGCACGTGCCGACCGTGCTGGAGGCGGTCCGCTCGGAGTTCGGACCCGAGCTGCCGCTGCTGCACGACGCGCACCACCGGCTGAGCCCGCAGGAGGCCGCGCGCCTGGCCGCGACCGTCGAGCCCTACGACCTGTTCTGGCTGGAGGACGTCACGCCGGCGGAGAACCAGGCCGCGCTGCGTCTGGTCCGTCAGCACAGCACCACCCCCCTGGCGATCGGCGAGGTCTTCAACACGGTCTTCGACTACCAGACCCTGATCGACGAGCACCTGATCGACTACGTGCGCTCCGCGGTGACGCACTTCGGCGGGGTGTCACCGCTGCGCAAGCTGTTCGACTACGCCGCCCAGCACCAGATCCGCAGCGCCATCCACGGACCGGAGGACATCTCCCCGGTGGGGATGGCCGCCGCCGTGCACCTGGACCTGGCGATCCACAACTTCGGCATCCAGGAGTTCAGCGGGCACACCGCGCTGACCGACCGGGTGTTCCGGCACGCGTACACCTTCACCGACGGCCACCTGCACCCGGGGGAGCAGCCCGGTCTGGGGGTGGAGCTGGACGAGGAGCTGGCCGCCGCGCACCCCTACGCACCCGCCTATCTGCCGGTGAACCGGCTGCTGGACGGGAGCGTGCACGACTGGTGAGTCACAGCGGCGGCTTGCCCGCGCGCTCGCGCCGACCGGCGATCACCTCTGCCCAGGACGGAACGGTCACCCCGGTCGGGAACGGGACGGTCGGGGCGGGCGGCACGTACTCGTCGGCGATCCACGCACCCATCCGGGCCGGGTTCAGCGCCTCCAGGCCGTTCGACTGCAACCAGTCCGCGACCGGCCCGTACTCCGGCAGCTCCGCCCATGCGACGCCGTGCCGGTGGGCTCGGGCCTCCAGGTCGCGGGCCAGGTCGCGCTGGTGCTCCGGCGCCATGATCCGGTCGATCTGCAGCACCGCGGTGCCCCAGTGCTCGACCGGGCGCTCCTTGCGGTCCTTGCCGCCCGGCGTCCAGCGGGGAAGGCTGCTCACCGCAGGTGCGCTCCGGACCGGGTGCTCGCGGAAGAACAGATGGATCCCGACCCAGCCGTTCGACCCGGAGCGGGTCAATCGGCGCCCGAGCGCGGCCACGCCCCGGGTCCGGGCGGTCGTCTCGAGCTCGCGCTCGGTCACGTCGGTGACGAACACGCCGACCACCGACGACCAGGGCACCGCGCCGACGCCGTGGGCCTCCAGCGCCACCGGACCGACGGCGACCACGGGCCGGTGCGGGTCCACCTGGCGGAGCGTGGCGGCGCGGAGCCGGACCATCAGCACCAGGTAGACCACCCCGACCAGCAGGGCCAGCCCGCCGACGATCGACACGAACAGGCTGCGACGCCAGACGATCAGGGCGATCAGCACCAGGTCGATCGCCGCGATCGCCCCGATCGCACGCAGCCCGGCCCGCCCCAGGGCGCCGACGGCGGCCAGGTCGTAGGGGTAGGACCGCGGCGGGTCGTCCCGGGCGGCCCGGGCACGGACGTCGTCGATCAGGGACGGGTCGGATCCGTCGAGGCGCATCTGCTCACTTCCGGTCGGGGACGGCCCGAGTCAACCCGACGTGCGCCCAGGGCGCGCGCGGGTACCGTCGGACTCCCGACCCGGAGGTGCGTCCCGATGGCCAGTCGACTGAGCGAGCTCGTGCTGGAGACCCGTGACCCCGCCGCCCTCGCCGAGTTCTGGTGCGCGGTGCTCGACTTCGTGGTCCTCGACCGGGAGGACGACGGCACCCTGGAGATCGGCCCGCGGACGGGCTTCGGCGGACTGCAACCCACGATCATCCTGAGCCGGCACGACGCCCCGCAGCCGGGGAAGGGCCGCCTGCACCTGGATCTCAGTCCCACCGACCGCGACCACGACCAGGAGCTCGACCGGCTGCTGGCGCTCGGTGCCCGGCACGCCGACGTGGGCCAGACCGGCGACGAGTCCTGGCACGTCCTGCAGGATCCGGAGGGCAACGCGTTCTGCCTGCTCCGGACCCGGCTCGACCGGTCGGCGCAGGCATGACCGAGCGGGTCGAGGGCATCGGGGGCTACTTCGTCCGCTCGGCCGACCCCACGGCACTGACCGCCTGGTACCGCGAGGCGCTCGGCGTCGACGGCGACCCGGCCTGGCCGCAGGCGGCCGGGCCCACGGTGGTCGCGGGCTTCGACCAGGACACCGACTACTTCGGCTCCGCGGACCAACAGGTGATGCTGAACTTCCGGGTGCGGGACCTGGACGCCATGCTGGCGCAGCTGCGTGCCGCGGGGACCCGGGTGCTGCCCGGGGTCCAGGACCTGCCGGGCATCGGGCGGTTCGGCTGGGTGCTGGACCCGGAGGGCCGCCGGATCGAGCTGTGGCAGGCCGAGGAGCCCGGAGCCGGGTGAAAGGCTGGGCGATTCGCCCTGTTTCGCTACAGACGACCGGGGTGCCGGTCGATGGGGTGGATGCCCGGGAGCACCCGGGCGTCCGGAGAGCCGAGGGGGAACCATCGACGTCGAGCTGCAGGCGCCCCCGGTGGACGACCCTCGCTGGGAGGCCGTGCTGCGGGGCGCGCTCGACGACCCCTCGACGCACACGCTGCACGCCCAGCCGATCGTCGAGCTGGTCACGGGATTCGTCACCGGCTACGAGCTGCTGTCCCGGTTCGCCGGTCCGTGGCGGGCCGCGCCGGACGTCTGGTTCGCCGCGGCGCACCGGTGGGGGCACAACCCGTCGTTGCAGGCCCGGGTGCTGCACAAGGCGATCGCGACCCGGGACACCCTGCCGCCGAACACCTTCCTGACCGTCAACGTCGACCCGCATCTGCTGGCGGACGACGTCGTCGCGGAGGCGCTGCTGTCCACCGGTGATCTGTCCCGGCTGGTCCTGGAGCTCACCGAGCACACCCGGGTGGACGAGGCGGGCCGTGCGTTGGCGGTGCTGGACCGCGTCCGGTCCGCCGGGGCGTTGATCGCGATGGACGACGCGGGCACCGGGTACGCCGGGCTCCAGCTGCTGCTGGATCTGCGGCCGGACATCGTCAAGCTGGACCGTGCCCTGGTCACCGGGATCGACACCGACCCGGTCAAGCGCACCCTGGTCGAGGTCTTCGGCGATCTGGTCGGCCGGATGGACGGGTGGCTGCTCGCCGAGGGCATCGAGACCCGGCCCGAGCTGGAGGCGCTGATCTCCATGGGTGTCCCGCTCGGACAGGGCTGGGCGCTGGGCCGGCCGCAGGCGCAGATGCTCACCGCGCTGCCCGCCGAGGACGCCGCACACATCCGTGCCACGGCCTTGCGCACCTCCCTGACCGGCAACATCGCCAGCGTGGTCCGGCCGGCGCGGGCCGGGCGCCACCGCGACGGGTGCGAGGTGCTGCTGGCGGACAACGGGAAGGCCGTCGAGGTGCGGGACGGTGCCGGACGGTGGGTGCCCGCGATGACGGTGGCGCCCAGCTCGTCGCTGACCGAGGTGGCACGCCGGGCGATGCTCCGCCCCGAGCAGCGCCGCTGGGACCCCCTGGTCTGCACCGACATGAACGGCTCCGTGGTGGGCACCGTGGCGATGGACGTCCTGATGCTCGCACTCTGCGACGCAGCGGGGAGCTAGGAACGACCCGGTCCGGGTCGTGGACACCGACGAGAGGACAGACTGATGAAGGCATTCCGTTGCGGCGACGTCGTTCCCGGCTGCGCGCGCGCGTTCACCGGCACCGAGGACGAGATCCTGGCCCAGGTGGACCAGCACGCACGGCAGGACCACGGTCTGGTCGAGGTGCCGGACGCCCTGGTCGACCAGGTCCGTGCCGCGATGGTGCCGGCCTGAGCGCTGCGTTCAGCCGCGGGTGGCGGCCCGCAGCCGCTGACGCGCGGCCTCGTACAGCACCACGCTCGCCGCGTTGGCGGCGTTGAGCGAGCTGGCCGATCCGGTGATCGGGATGCTGACCATCCGGTCCACCGCCTCTCGCCAGCCCGCGCTGAGGCCGGTGGTCTCGTTGCCGACCAGCAGCAGCGTGGGTCCGGTGAGATCGGTGTCGAAGACGTCGGCGTCGCCTCGCTCGTCGGTGCCGAGCACCCGGACCGGGACGTCCTGGTCCCGCAGCCAGTCGAGCACGTCCGCGGGGGAGGACCGGCGCACGGTGGGCAGGGCGAACAGCGATCCGGTGGAGGCCCGGACGGCCGCGCTGTCGTAGGGGTCGGCGGCATGGCCGGTCACGATCACCGCGTGCGCGCCGAACGCGTCGGCGGAGCGGATGATCGAGCCGAGGTTGCCCGGGCTGGTCGGCCGGTCGAAGACCACCCCGAGGAAGTCCGCCGGCACCGGGATCCGTGCCAGGTCGTCGTCCGGCAGGGCCAGTTCGGCGATCAGTTCCGGTGCGTCCGTGTTCTTCTCGCCCAGCTCCGCCATCAGTTCCCGGGTCAGCGCGTACCGGTGCGCGTCGACCGACCCGAGCACGTCCCGCGCCCAGCCGGAGAGCTCACGGTCGCCGTCGAACAGCAGGGACCGGACCGTCCAGCCCTGTTCCAGTGCGAGGGTGATCGGCCGGACGCCCTGGACCAGGAACGCGCCGAGTCGCTGGCGCTTGGTGCGGTTGGTGAGCAGCGCCTGCCACTGCTGGAAGCGCGCGTTGCGCGTGGAGACCGGCTGGGCTGCGGTGGACATGGCTCGCAGCCTAGGCGGTCCGGTGCCGTGCCCGGAGAAGGCCCACCAGCACGAGGACGCCGGCCAGGGCCGTGAGCACCGACCCGGCGACGGTCACCACCCGGCCGAAAGCGTCCACCTGAGCCGGGCCCCAGTCGGCGAGCTCGCCGGGGAACCGCCGGGCCAGTGCCGTCCCGGCGATCGCGATACCCACCGCGGTCGCGACCTCGGCGGAGGTGTCCACCAGGGCCGCGCCGATGGTGGTCCGGTCGGCGGGCAGTCCCCGCAGCACGTTGGTGCCCGCGACCACGCCGTTGACCCGCATCCCGGCGGCGACCAGCACCAGCGCCGCCACGACCCAGCCGTAGCCCGTGGAGCCGCGCACCGTGTAGACGGCGATCCCGAGCACCACCGTCAGCGCGCTGAGCCAGGCGGCGCGCTCCAGACCGAGTCGGCGCATCAGCGGCCCGATCAGCGAGCCCCCCGCGATCAGCACGGCGACCTGGGGCAGCATCCCGAGCGCCGACCGCGCGGGACTCCACCCCCAGGCGAGCTGGAACTGGAGCGTGACCAGGTAGCCCATCCCCGCGGTCACCAGTCCGGTCGCCGCCTTGTAGGCCAGCCCGCTGGCGACCAGAGGACGGAGCACCAGACCGAGGTCCAGCAGCGGGTGCCGCGCGGTCCGTTCCCGCAGGACGAAGGCGATCACGGCCAGCCCCGCGGCCCCGGCCCACCACCACGATCCGCGGGCGGGCGCGACCAGCGCCAGCACGACCGCCACGGTGCCGAGCAGGCCGCCGGGCACGTCCACCGGATCGCGGTGCAGCTGCTCCGGGTCGTCGACCGCGACCCCGCGCCGGATGCAGCCGAAGGCCAGCGCCGCCACCGGTACGTTCACCAGCAGCAGCACCTGCCAGGGCGCGAAGGAGAGCACGAATCCACCGGCGGTCGGGCCGATCGCCAGCCCCACCAGGCCGACGGTGGAGATCAGCGTGGTGGCCCGCACCCGTCGCTCGTCGTCGTCGAACAGCCGGAACGCCAGCGCCATCGATCCCGGCGTGGTCATCGCGGCCGCCACCCCCATCAGCGCCCGGACCCCGATCAGCTGGTCCGCCGACCGCACGAACGCGGTCGCGAGACCGGCCACGCCGAGCAGCACCAGTCCGACCAGCATGATCCGCCGGCGGCCGACCCGGTCGGCGAGGGCGCTCAGGGTCAGCATCAGGCCGCCGAACAGCACGGCATAGGCACTGGTGACCAGCTGGAGCTGGTCGGCCGACGCGTCGAGGTCCCGCCCGATGGTCGGCAGGGCGACCGTGAGGATCGAGTTGTCCAGCATCTCGACCAGGAAGACAGCGGACAGGCCGGTCAGGGCGATCCAGGCGTGGCGCACGAGGGGCACTCCTCCGGGGGAAGAAGTGGCGACTCCCTCGAGTGCGCGTGTGCGCGCCGGACGGATCCGGCGTTTTGCCTTCGCCGAGCACTGTACTCCGTGGGACGCGGTGCGCTGGCGACGCGCGTCAGGCGTCGTGGTGCAGGGGCGTGAAGAAGTTGACCAGGGTGCCGTCCGGGTCCCGGATCAGCAAGGAGCGATTGCCCCACGGCATGTCGGCCGGCTCGCCCACGACGGTGTGGACGATCTCGCGGAGCACGGCGAAGGTCGCGTCGACGTCGTCGACCAGGAAGTCGAGGACGACGCTGCGATTCGCCCGGGCCTGCGCGACCCCGGCACCGAGCGCGGGCACCGTCGCGGTGCTCGCGATCGCGAGGGTGCCGGCCGGGGTGCGCAGCTCGGCGAACATCGGGTGCAGCCGGGTGGCTCGCAGGCCGGTGGTGGCCTCGTAGAACGCGACGAGGGCGTCGACGTCGTCGGTGAAGAGCCGGGTGGCCGACAGCTGCATGGTGTGTCTCCTCCGCTGGTCACCTCCCGCGCTGGTCGCGGGGGCGGTCGTCGCGGACGCTAGGGCGGATACCGGGCGGAATCCGTCCGGTAGAGGAGGATCATGGTGGTCATGGCCGATCCGACCGCACGGACGTTGCGCCTGCTCGATCTGCTGCAGTCCGCCGAGCGGCGTGGTGTCGCCGAGCGGGCGGAGCGGCTGGGCGTCGACGAACGCACGATCCGGCGCGACGTCCAGCGGCTGACCGCGGCCGGTGTGCGGGTGGAGTCCGACCGGGGCAGGTACGGCGGCTATCGCCTCGCGACGGGGTCGCGGGTGCTGCCGATCGTGTTCACCGCGGAGGAGACGGTCGCGGTGTTCCTCGGGCTCGCCCAGGCACGGGCGACGGGCTGCCGGATCCCGGCGTGCTGCTGACCCTGGCCGAGGCGGTCGAATCCCGTCGGGTGGTGGACCTGCGCTACCAGGACCGTCGGGGCGCACCCTCTCGACGTGACATCCACCCGCACGGCCTGGCCGCGAACGTGGGCCGGTGGTACCTGGTGGCCACGGACGCGGACGCGGGGGAGGACCGGACGTTCCGGGTGGACCGGATCCGCACGGCCCGCGCCCGCTGCACGACGTTCCCCGCCCGCGCCGAGCCCGTCTCGGAGGCCGGGTTGACCGATCGCTTCGCCGACGCCGACTACCGCTGGCGGGTCGTGCTGCACGTCGACGCGAGTGCGGCCCGGCTGCGCGACCACCTCCCGTCGAGCGTGGCCCGGATCGAACCGCTGGCGGCCGGGCCGGGGGAGCCCGACCCGGACCGGCGCTGGCACCGCGCGGAGATCCACGCCGAGCGCCTGGACTGGATCCCCGCGGTCATCGCGGCCCTCGGGTGCGAGGTGGTGGTCGAGACCCCGGACGAGCTGCGCGACCTGATGCGGGAGACCGCGGACCGGATGCGGCGCGCCGCCGTGCCCGCCGAGCCCCGCTGACGGTCCGGCGTCGGGTGAACGGCGTGGCGGGCCGGACCGCGCCGGCCGGCGTCAGCCCTCGCGGTCCAGCTCGTCGAGCAGGTCGACGGCGGCGCGCGCGTAGTCGCCGATCCACCGGTCGTGCAGGCGCTTGATCGGGAGCGGGGCCAGGGTGAGGTGCCGCTCCCGGCCGATCCGCCGACCGGTCACCAGCTCGGCCCGTTCGAGCACCCGCAGGTGCTGCAGGACCGTGGTGCGGTCGAGGTCCGGGAAGGCCGCGCAGAGCTCACCCGTGGTGCAGGACCCCGCCTTGAGGGTGTCGAGCATCCGGCGCCGGACCGGCGAGGCGAGGGCTTTGAACACCAGGTCGTCGCGATCGTTGACGCCCGGCTCCGACATGTTGTAAAACTATCACATGAGCGACGAGGCGACGCAGGCACTCACCGAACTGTCCTTCGCGGTGTCGGGGCGGATCGGCCGACCCGTCCAGCAGGTGTACGAGGCGGTCGCCGATCCGGCGCAGCTGTCCCGGTACTTCACCACCGGTGGCGCCCGTGGCCGGCTCGTGGCGGGGGAGACGGTGACCTGGGCCTTCCACGACTTCCCCGGTGACGTCCCGGTGCACGTGGTGGAGGCGGACGCCCCGCACCGGATCGTCGTGCGCTGGGGGTCGGAGGAGGCCGCCGACGGCTCCGGGTACACCGTGACCACCTTCGAGTTCGAGCCGGTGGACGGCGGCACCCGTACGTTGCTGACCATCTCCGAGTCGTCCTGGCGCGCCACGCCGTCGGGGGCGACCAGCGCCTTCGGCAACTGCGAGGGGTGGACGAGCATGCTCAACGCGTTGAAGGCATGGCTCGAGCACGGCGTCGTGCTACGGGAGGGGTTCTACCGGTAGTCCCGGTCGTCAGGGCCGCCGTGCCAGGGCGAGGTTCCGGATGAGCTGGTCGCGGCTCTGTCCGTCGACGGACGCCGCCCACACCGGGGTGCCCGGAGCACTCCGCCAGGACTCCGCCGGCGGCCCGTTGTTCACCGGGTCGAATCCCAGCTGGTCGTACAGGCGGGTCACGAACGCGACCGCCACCGGATCATCGCTGGACACCACCAGCGCCTGACGGTCCGATGCGCCCCGCGGTCGGGCCGGCCGCAGGAGGGCGGGGGAGCGCGTCACCGGGCACGTGCATCGGGACCCGTCCGTGGAACTGGATATGGCTGAGCAGGGAGGCGGGCAGCTGCCGTTGCCGTAGCTCCTGGATCGTCACGCCGCCGGCGTCCGCCTCGGACAAGTGCCCGTCTCGCCAGGGCATGTCCTTGTTGTTGTCCAGCACGATCGATCCCGCGGGTTCCTCGGCCGGCAGGACCTGGGACAGCGCGTACGGGAAGGCGAGGAAGACGACGTCCGCCTGCGCGAGGATGGCGGCCCGGGCCTGCGGACGCAGCTCGGCGATCAGGCCGGACAGGGCGTGCGGCCCCCGCGAATTCGCCAGCACCACCTGGCGCTCAACGGTGCCGACCGGCTGACGCTGGTCGGGTACTACCCGGGTGTGGAGCCCGGCGGGGCCGGAGTCGGCGCCGACGAGTGGTGAGCGGCACCCCCTCCGGCCGGTGGACCGGGCTACTGGGAGTCGACCCGCCCGACAGGTTCGGTCGCGGAGGCGGCGACCGCGGCCCACGCGTCCGGGTCGACACCGAGAGCGGTCTGCAGGAACGCCGTCGTGGTGCGGCGCACCAGCTGCACCCGCTCCGGGCTCTCGTCCGTGGTGGCGGTGGAGCCGTAGTCCTGGATCCCGCCGAGGGTGTGCTCCCCGCCGAACAGCGTCACGAGGTGCCGCGCGCCCGGGCTGTGGTGGTAGACGTCGGTGAACCAGTCCGGACCGCGCGTCGACAGCAGCGACTGGTCGTGATCCCCGGCGACGACGATCGTGGGGGTCGACAGCCGGGTGAAGTCCGGGTTCATGAAGGCGAAGTTCTGCTGGGCGAAGGGCGTGAGGTCGCCGCGGGAGAGACCGGTGGTCGAGAGCAGGACGCCGGCCTTCACCCGGTGATCCGTCCGGTCCTCGCCGGGCCGTCCGTCGGCGTCCAGGACGCGCGCACCGAGCAGCATCCCGACGGACTGACCACCCCACGAGTGACCGGCCACCGCCAGGCGGTCGACCGCCACCCGGCCGGGGAGTCCGGGGACGGCCGCGAGGAGCGTGTCGAGCTCGTCGATCACGCGTTCGAGGTCGTCGACGCGGGTCCGCCAGATGTCGGTGTAGCGCGGATCGTCCGGTGTCAGCCCCAGACTCACGGAGTCCAGGAAGGTGGGCTGCACGACGACGAAGCCGTGCGCGGTCCAGTGATCCACCAGCGGATCGGCCGCGGTCATCGACTGGCCGAAGCCGTGCGCGAAGACGATCACCGGGAGATCCGAGCCCGCGGTCGGCGCGGTGATCCGGACCTCCAGGTCGGCGCCGCGGCCCGGGGAGTCGAGCGTGACGGGCCGCACGCTGATCACCTGGGGGATACGGGGAGGGGCGAGGGGAGGAGTCGACATCGAGGACCTTCCGAGCGGGAGAGGGGCTGCCGCAACGAAACGGAGCGACGTTCCGAACCGTAGTGGAACCGTGCTCCGGTTACCAGTCGATACGGAACGTCGTTCCGATAGGGCGGTGGGTTGTGCCATCATCGGGACGTGACGCCCTCCGAGGACCTCCACCGGGCCGCTCCGGGCCGTCGGCGCGATGCGGTGCGCAACCAGCGCGCGCTCCTCGACGCCGCGGGCGCGGTGTTCGCGACCTCCGGCGTGGACGCACCGGTCCGTGAGGTCGCCGCCGCCGCCGGGGTGGGAGTGGCCACGCTGTACCGGCACTTCCCGACCCGTGCGGAGCTGGTCGTCGCCGTGTACCGCCACCAGATCGACGCGTGCGCCGCCGCCGGGCCGGACCTGCTGGCCTCGGCGTCCTCGCCGTTCGCCGCGACCCTGGCCTGGGTGCACCAGTTCGTCGACTTCCTCGGCACCAAACACGGACTCGGCCGGGTGTGGGAAGGCGACGCCGCCGGATTCACCGCGCTGCACACCCTGTTCGTCGAGCGCCTGGTTCCCGTGCTCGGCGAGCTGCTGGACGCCTCCCGCGCAGCCGGGGAGGTGGTCGCACCCGTGACGCCGTACCAGTTGCTGCGGGCCGTCGGCGACCTGGTCGCCTGGGCGCCGACCGACCCGGAGTACGACGTCCGGCACATGGTGACCCTGCTGGTCGGCGGGCTGCGCCAGGCGCTGCCGGAGGGATGGGACGCCGTGCTGGCCAGCAGGGCGTAGCCCGACGATCAAGGACGTCGTGCCGCCGAGGTCACCGACGCCGACGTCGCGGAGCGCGCGCTGCCGTACCTTGTTCCGGTGAAGCCGCAGGACAGTCCAGGAGACACGGCCACGCACCTGGCCGATGCGGATCGGGAGGGGGACGCGGGCGCGTCGCGCGCTCGCTTGCTGGGACAGGTCGGCTCGCAGTTGGCCGACACGATGGTGGCCGAGGTGGCCGCCGAACGACTGACACAGATCCTGGTCCCGGCACTCGCGGACTGGTGCGTGGTCACACTGGTGGACGACGACGAGTCGCGCCCCGGGCGTCGGCGACTGCGGGACATCGCCGCCTGGCACCGCGAGGAGCAGCTGCGACCCGTCGTGCAGGACTACGCCGATGCTCGGATCGCGGCGCTCACCCCCCAGGCGTTCCTCAGCCGGGCGATCGCCGACGGCCAGACCGTCGAGGTCCGCCACGGTGCGCGTGACGCCCTGCAGGCCGTCCTGCACCCAGGACCGGTGCACGCACTCGTCGGGCAGCTGGCACCCGAGTCTCTGGCGGTGCTGCCGCTGGTCCGCGACGAGCGCACCATCGGCGCGCTGAGCCTGTTCCGCGACGCCGCCCGCAGCCCACTGACGCCGGCGGAACTGCGCACCCTGCGTGAGGTGACCGGGGCGGCCGCGCTGGCCCTCGACAATGCCCGCCGGTTCCGGCGGCAGCGTGACGTGGCGACGACGCTGCAACAGGCACTGCTCACCCCTCCGGTCGAGCCGGACCACGTGCAGATCGTGGTGCGCTACCGCCCCGCCTCCGAGGGTGCGCGCGTCGGCGGCGACTGGTACGACGCGTTCGTCCAACCCGACGGCGCGACGATCCTGGTCATCGGGGACGTCGCCGGGCACGACCTCGAGGCCGCTGCCGTGATGTCGCAGCTGCGTTCGATGCTGCGCACGATCGCCGTGGTCACCGAGGCAGGGCCCGCCGGCATCCTCGAGGCGCTGGACCGCGCCATGCGCACTCTGCGGATCTCGACCATGGCCACCGTGGTGGTCGCCCGCGTGGAACAGACCCGCGACGAACACCAGCGCGGAGAGGCCCGTCTGCGGTGGTCGAACGCCGGACATCTTCCGCCTCTGGTCGTCGGATCCGGCGGATCGGTGCGGACACTGACCGGTCGCGTCCCCGGAACACTGCTGGGCCTTCTGCCGGACAAGGGCCGTGAGGAATACGAGGTGGTGCTGGACCGCGGCTCCACCGTCCTGCTCTACACCGACGGCTTGATCGAGAACCGCACGCGTTCCCTGCACGACGGGCTCGCCCTGCTCCGTGCCGCCCTCGACGGAGCCCGGCGGGAGGATCTCGATCACCTGTGCGACCGTCTCCTGACGGACCTGCCCGCCGCTGCGGGCGAGGACGACGTCGCCCTGCTCGCGATGCGGCTACGCCGTGACCTCCAGACCTGATGGTCCTCAGAGGTCGCTTTCACCCGAACAGGCGTACGATCGTCCCAGCCCCGAGATCAACGGCCGTCACCTGACGACCTGCGTCCCGGCACGGCAGAGGAGGGCATCATGCCCGTCCCATCGCGCACCACTCGTCAACCCGGTCAGACCGGGTACGACCCGGCGGACCCGATCGCCGAGGTGGCATCTCCCGGCGGTTCGGCCGGCACCGGCCGTCAGGACCGTCTCGACCGACCCGCCCGCACGCGGACCGGATCGGCGTGGGTCGGCATCTGCGTCGGCGCGCTCGTCCTGGTCGCGCTCGTGGTGTTCATGCTCCAGAACACCGAGCCGGTCGACGTGACCTTCCTCGGGATGACCGGGACCGCGCCCCTGGCTCTGGTCCTGCTCGTCGCCGGTCTGGGTGTCGGTGTCGTCGCTCTGGTCGTCGGCGCCTTGCGCATCGGTCAGCTCCGGCGCCGCCTTCGCGCCGGCCGCCGGCCCACCGCAGCGCCGTCTCGCTCGACGCTCTGAGCGCCCCCCGGCGCCGCATACGCAGGTGCCGGACTCCCACAGACAGAGGTTGACCGTTATGTCCGCTCTCATTCGCACGCCCGCACGCACTCCCGCGGAAGACCGCACCACCGATCTGCGCCTCATGTCGGTCCTCGAATCCGGGCTGCCCGCCCGGCTGGGCACTCCGGAGGAGCCGGCCGCCTACACGGTCCCGCTGGTCTTCTCCCGGCAGGTGTCGCCCGCCGAACGACTCAGGATCGAGGACCCCGACACCGCGCGTCGCCTGACGGAGCAGACCGGCCGCACCGGCCCCGACCTCCGGCTCTCGGTCTCCGACCGGCGGCTGCTCGTGGAGTCCACCACGCTGGAGGAACTGCGCGACGGACTCGCCGACGCCCTGTCCACCATGCTGCTCGACCTCGGGACCGAACTGCGGCGAGCCAGCGCCGAGCGTGAGGTCGCCGCCGAGGCCCGAACCGCCCACGAGCAACAGCGGTCCGCCGCCGTCCATGCGACGGTCGCCACGATCAGATTCGACTAGGCCACCATGGAGCCCCCCACGTCAGCCGCCGCCGCGTCGCGCCGACCGGCACGCGAGCGGCAGGTCAGCGAGTTCACCGAACTGAGCCACAGCGTGCAGCAGTCCGGCCTGATGCGCCGCCGCTACGGGTACTACTGGACCCGTTTCGTGCTGCTCACCGCCCTGCTGGCAGGGACGTTCGCCGCGTTCGTCGTCCTCGGGCCGTCCTGGTGGCAACTGCTCACGGCCGCGGTGCTGGCGGTGCTGCTCGGTCAGGTCATGTTCCTGGGGCATGACGCCGCCCATCGGCAGATCTTCGAGTCCGGTCGGTGGAACGACTGGTCCAGCCTGGTGATCGCGAACCTCTACGCAGGGATGAGCTACGGGTGGTGGCAGCACAAGCACTCCCGGCACCACGCCAAACCGAACCAGGTCGGCGCCGACCCCGACATCGCCACCGACGTCATCGTCTTCCACACCGAGGACCTCCCGGCCGCTCGCACCGGTCTGAAGGGCTGGCTCACCCGCCGTCAGGGCTGGCTGTTCTTCCCCGTCCTCCTGCTCGAAGGGCTCAACCTGCACGTCTCGGGTGTCAAGACGATCTTCGGGCGGGGGCCGGTGAAGCGACGGCCGGTGGAGATCGCGTTCATCACATTGCGCCTCGGCGGCTACCTCGCCCTGGTGTTCTGGCTCCTGCCGATCGGGATGGCCGCCGCGTTCCTGGGCGTCCAGCTCGGCCTGTTCGGGCTGTACATGGGAGCCGTCTTCGCCCCCAACCACAAGGGGATGCCGCTCGTACCGCGCGACGCGCGGATCGACTTCCTGCGTCGACAGGTCCTCATGAGCCGCAACGTCCGGGGCAACCGTGTGATCGACACGTTCATGGGGGGCCTGAACTACCAGATCGAACACCACCTGTTCCCCAGCATGCCGCGCCCCAACCTCCGCAAGATCCAGCCCACCGTGCGCGCCTTCTGCGCCGCGCACGGGATCACCTACACCGAGACGAGCCTGCACACGTCGTACGGGATCGTCATCCGCCACCTCAACACGGTCGGACTCTCCGCGACCGATCCCTTCCAGTGCCCTCTCGCCACGGAGTACCGCTCGGCACGGTGACGTGATCCAGTCCATTCCTCCATCCGCGACCCGTCCCGGCCCCAGCGGCCGGAGAGGAGCCATCGCCATGACCGCATCCAGCCCCGTACCGCACCCGCACCGTCCTGAAGGATCCCCGGACCCGGCGTCGACACCGGGGGGTAACCCGGGAGCGAACCCCGACGACATCAACACGTCCGACGAGCACGACCAAGACGAGGAAGTCGGTGACACGCCCCGGAATCCGACGTCGAGCCCGGGCCCGGATCCCGACGACGTCGAGCCGCGCGCACCTGGTGAATGAGCGGTGATCTGATCGTGGACCGCTCGCCCGGTCGGTACGCTGCCGATCGGGCCAGTCGCATACCGGCGCGACTCCCGTCGAACTCGTTCCCGGCGGTGCGCTGACCCGCGCAACGACCTCGCGACAGCCAGGACGGTCTCGCGACAGCCAGGACAGGAAGGTCGGGTCAGCAGCATGACGCCCCTACCGGAGCCGCGGATCGCCGTCATCGGCCCCGGCGCGATCGGAACGACCGTGGCAGCCCTGCTGCACGATGCGGGCCGGACCCCGTTCATCGCCGGACGATCGGCGCGGGCGGAGCTGCGGCTCCGGTCCGAGCGGGGAACCGTGGCTGTGCCCGGACCCGTCGCCACGGACGCCGGGGGAGTGCAGCCGATGTCCGATCTGGTCTTCCTCGCGGTCAAGGCGACCCAGACCGCGGCGGCCGGCGACTGGCTGGCGGCACTGTGCGGACCGGGCACCGTGGTGTGCGTGCTGCAGAACGGCGTCGAGCAGCGCGAGCAGGTCGCTCCGCTCGTCCCCGCCGGCGAGGTCGTGCCGGCCGTCGTCTGGTTCCCGGCGGTGCGAGAGGCCGACGACGCGGTCCGCCTGCTCGCCGACCCGCGTCTCACGGTGCCGGACACCCCCGGCGGAGCGACGGTGGAGAATGCCTTGCGGGGGACCCGCTGCCGGGTGGAGATCTCGAACGATTTCCCGACCGTCGCCTGGCGGAAGCTGCTGCAGAACGCGGCTGCGGGACTCATGGCGGTGACCGGCCGGCGCTCGGGCATGTTCGCGCGGGACGACATCGGCGACCTCACGCTCGACTACCTCGCCGAGTGCCTGGTGATCGCCCGGGCCGACGGAGCCCGGCTGGACGACGACGAGCCGCAGCGGATCCTCGAGTCGTTCCGCGCCTCCCCGCCCGACCGAGGGACGTCGATCCTGGCAGACCGCGACCAGGGACGGCCCCTCGAGTGGGACATCCGCAACGGTGTCGTGCAACGGCGGGGCCGGGCCCTGGGCATCCCCACCCCGATCAGCGACGTCCTCGTGCCGCTGCTGGCGGCGACGAGCGACGGACCGGGCTGAAACACTCCGGATCCGGGTTTTCGGCCCGGTCAGGGGCGCACACTGAATGCGTCTCACCGTCGGCCGTACACGAGAGCCGTCTTTCGGGTCCGACCACGACCCACGGGGTCTGGTGTCCGCCGGACTCACCCGCCACGGCCGCTCGCGCGCACGCCCGGCCCTGGTCGCGCAACGGAGCCACCACCAGACGCCTGAGTCTGTCGCCTCTCGTGACCCGTCCCACCCGGAGAGCGCCACCTCCGCCTGGGTACGACCCACCGCTGAGCGCGCTCCGAGCGCCAGCTCATCGCTCATCGCCAGCACCAAGACGGGCCGGGCCCCCCGACCCCGCTCAGCACGGCAGGGCCACCTCGGCCGTCGCTGTGATGCCGTCGACGGACCAATACCGTGGTTGATCGAACGGCCGATCGGGAGTCGTCCGAAGGAGAGAATCCCTGATGGGCGAGGTCGTGGTGTACGGGTCGGCGTCGGTCGACGTTTTCGTCTCGGACCGCACCGACCTGCCCGGGTCACTGTTCGACCGGCGTCGCCGGGTATCGACACCGGTCGTCCTCGAGGAGCCTGCTCGGCATCCTCCGCCGGGCCGATACCCGGGACGATTCAGTGCTCCTGAGGCCGAGCCGTCCGCGGGAGCAACGGGACGAGGAGGCAGCAGAGCAACACGATGGCGCCGACGACCGCGACGCTGGCCGACATGCCGCCGATCGAAGCTGCGCCGGAGCCCGCGAAGAACACCGTCGTGATCGCAGCGCTCCCACCGGCGTTGGAGAGTTGCTGCACGGCGTTGAGCGATCCGCTCGCACTGCCCGTCTCGTGAGGGTCGACGTCTCCGAGGGCGAAGCTGAAGATCGTGCCGAAGCACGCGCCCATGCCGAGTCCGATGACCACCAGGGGAGTGGTGAGCGACCACAGGCCGACGCCGGCGCCCGCCAGGTGGACGAGGACGCCGAGCCACGCTGTTCCGGCCAGTGTGAGCAGGAGCCCGATCAGCACCAGCGTGCGACCGAGCCTCGCCATGACCACAGCGCCGGCGATCGACGCGATGATCAGACCGATAGCGACCGGCGCGAGCCCCAGCGAGGCCCTGAAGGCGTCGTAGTGCAACACGCTTTGGAGGAACAGGGAAACCGTGTAGGTCACGCCCGAGACAGCGGCGAAGTACAGCACGCCCATGAGCAGACCCGAGGCGAAGCCGCGGTTCTTCAGCAGTGAGGGAGTGATGATCGGAGCCTTCGCCACTCGCTGGCGCCAGACGAACAGGAATGCCCCGATCACTCCGAGGCCCAGGGACGCGAACGGCATCGCACCCCAGCCGGAGGACGAGCCCTGGATCAGACCACCGAGCAGCCCGAGCATCGCGACACCGAGCAAACCGGCGCCGACGCCATCGATCACGACGGACCGCTCCCCGGCGTCCTGCGGGAGGACTGTCAGGGCGAGGGCGACCGTGAGCAGCCCGATGACGATGTTGATCAAGAACATCGGGCGCCAGCCCAGCCCGAACAGGTCGGCCTGGATGACGAACCCGGCGAGGATCGGGCCGCCGACTGCGGCCACACCCATGACCGGGCCGAAGGCGCTGAAGGCTTTGCCGACCTCCTCCTTGGAGTAGGCCGCGAGCAGCAGCCCGAACCCCTGGGGGATGAGGAGGGCACCGAACGTCCCCTGGAGGAGCCGGCTGACGATGAACATCATCGGCCCGAAGGCGAGCCCGCACGCCGCGGATGCCACCGTGAAGCCGATCAGGCCGATGAGGAACATCCGACGGCGTCCGAAGCGGTCACCTAGCCGGCCACCCACGACGAGGAGCACTCCGAGCGTCAGGGAGTAGCTCGCGCCGGCCCACTGGATCAGGCCCTGGCCGCCACTGAGTCCGGCGGAGATCGATGGGGCGGCGATGTTCGTGATCGTGGCGTCCAGGAGGTCGAGGATGTCGGCCACGAGCACGACCATGAGGATGAGGGTGCGCCGCAACGGCGGGGTGACCCGCGGGGTTGTGGCAGTGATGGTGGGCATGAGGGCTCCTGACCTGGAACGAACACGGTTCGTCACGACCGATGTTCGTCGACGATACGGTCGAACGTCGTTCGTGGCAAACATCGTTCGATACACTCGCGTCATGCGCAGTCGAGAACCGCAACCGGTGAGCCGTCGTGGGCGGCCGGCCAAGCCGCCGCTGAGCAGGGAGTCGATCGCGGCTGCGGGACTCCGTGTCGTCGACTCCGAGGGCCTGAGCGCCCTCACGATGCGCAGGGTCGCGCGCGAGCTCGACACCGGTGCCGCATCGCTGTACGTCTACGTCGACAACCGGGACGACCTCCTCGCGGCCATGATCGACAGCGAGCTCGCCGCCGTTGTCGTCCCGACGGAGGGCAGCTGGCAGGAGAAGGTCACCGCCCTGGTCCGGTCTCAGGTCGCCGCGCTGACCCGTCACCGAAGCCTCGCGGTCGCGGCCCTCGGGGCCATCCCGATATCGACGAACGTGAGCCGGCTGGCCGAACACCTGCTGAGCGCACTGCTCGAGTCCGGGATCGACCGCCGCACGGCGGCGTGGGCAGTGGACCTCATCGGCGTGTGGACGAGCGCGACCGCCGCCGAGCAGACCATCAACGACGAACGCGCAGCCCGGGGCGAGGTCGAGGCGGGCTACCTCAAGCGGATCAACGAGTACTACGACACGCTGGACCCGGCGGTGTACCCGACCATCCTCGGCATGCGGGACCTCTTGTTGAGCGGAGGCGATGAGGAGCGTGCGGAGTGGGGAATCAATGTGATCCTCAACGGCATCCTCGCGACGCCCGTCCCGTCAGACACTCCGCCGGGCTGATCGGTGCTCGTGCACCGTTCATCCTCCAGCCGGTCCAGTCAAGGTTGGCGGTGCTCGCCGCAATGCGGGCCACCGCTGTGCACGGACCTGGCCGTCGGCTGGGGAGCGCCGACCTCCTGGATGCAGGATCGGTTCGACGCTGGCATCGCCCGCGAGGTACCGGAGCCGCACGACGCGTTCCTCGGCCGACCGCGGATCAGAGCAGCGTCCAGACCATTACTGGCACCTCTTGCATATCAGGGTTGGTCGTGCTTCGTCGTGAGAGGGTCTTCAGCGACGTTGCATCATCCGCCCGGAACGACCGCCTAGGAGGCACTGCCGTCGGACTTCAGCCGTCGAGCATCACTCCCAGGTGGGTAAGACCTTCGACGAGCAGTGCGCTGCACTCCGCCGCAGCGAGCCAGCGCGGGCCATGCAGCTCGACCATCGCGATGTCTTCGACGTCATGGACAGGGGAGGGGGCTTGCGATACGTCGAGGACTGCGATGAGACCGGAGTGCCGGAAGCCGATCGGGTCGCCCGAGCTGTCGCGGACGACGACGAGGTCGAACTCGTGCCACGACGGCACGTGCGCCACCGTCACTCCGCATTCCTCGATCAGCTCTCGCCGCAGCGTCTGCTCCGGAGTCTCACCGACCTCAGGAGTGCCACCCGGAAGATCGAGCAGTCCTGTGTACGGTCCCCGGGACTTCCGGATCAAGGGGATCCGGCCGCCTTTGTCGAGCCAGATCCCGTAGACGCCGCGATGCTGCACACGCGAGACGGTGTCACGCGTGAGGTCGGAAGGTCGGCGCCTATCGGGGAAACACCCGCACGGCAGAGCTACGGCACCGGCGCCTGCTCGCGGCCCACCGCAGCCGGGCGTCGAGGCAGCAGGGCGGCGATCCCCATGGTCTGCCTTGGTCGAAGCCGCTCACGTGCGCATGGAGAAGGGGTGGCTCAACGAACCTGGGTGCCTCAGGGGTACTGATCAAAGCAGCGCGCAGGCGACAGTCTGACATAACGTCCATTATCGGCACTGCACGGATCGGCATTCCTGGTTCGACGCCGGGGCCTATTGCGACCGGCTGATCGGCAATTTCCAGGCGATCACGGGCGGCGACGATGTTCGGGCCGTTCTGCTGGCCGTGTCGGCGGTCGAGACGGACCGCGACGACGCGGCGTCCGGGCGCGGTGTGGCGCTCGGGTGCGTGATCGAGCCTGGCGGCCTGGCGTTCCTGGATGCGGTGCTCGTGCTGCTGCGGGTCCGTCTGGCGGACGCCGCCGTGGTCGCTCGTGCGTGGGACGAGCCGGTGCCGTACCTGCTGACCGACGCCGGAGTCGCGGCGGTGCAGCATGCGTGAGCACGAATCGACGGTCATCGCGGAGCCGTCCGACGCCGCGACACTTCGGCAGATCGCCGGTGAGTTCAACCTGACGGCCGAGGCCGCTCGGGAGCTGCTGGAGCTTGGCGGCGGTCACGCTCTGGATGAGGTGCTGAGTCCCCGTGTGTCGGTCATTTACCGGCTCGTGCTCAGGGGCGTCCTGTGACGGCGCGGGTGTCGGCATTGGCTGAGCATCGGGAGCAGACGGCGGCGGCGACTCGTGACGGGCGCTGCTACCGCACCGGGTGCCTGTCCCCTGTGGCTGTTCGGTTCATCGATCCGGCGCTGTTCGTGGATTCCGCGTGCACGGTGCACGGTCGGGAGCTGTGGCACGGCCGTGGTGGTGGCCGGGCCGAGGCCGCTGGCCGGTTCGCGGTCGCACGTGTCGGGGGTGACGCGTGACATGGGGACCCGCTTCGTTGCCGGGCTGGGCCTGGTCGGCCTCGGTCTCGCCGGACTCGTCGGCGTCGTCGGAACCGGAATCCACGCTCTCACCGGTCCCGGTCGAATCTTCGTCGCCGGAGCCGTCGCCGGAGGCCTCGCAGTCGCCTTCGGACGACGTGCCCGCCGCCGTCTGCGGGACGCAGGAGTCGCCGTGCTTCGTGTCGCTGAGCCCGGACGCGATGGCGCTGGCGCTCGGGTTCGCGACGGTGGGCGTGGTGTCGGTGCTGCTGCTCGCAGTGATCGCCGTCCGGCTGCTGACGCGGTGACGTGGGTGGTGCCGTCGTGATCGCTGAGTTCGTCGTCGCCGTGGGTGTGTTCCTCGTGGCTCCGCTCGCCGTCGTCTGGGCGGCTGACGCGGCTGGGAGGGCTGCCCGATGGATCTGACCGGGGTCGAGTTGTTCGGCCAGATGGTCACTGGAACTGCCGTCGCTGTCGCGGTCGGTACTGCCGTGGCCCTCGCGTACAAGGTGCGCGAGTGGTCCGGCGCGCACGGGTGAGCAACCGCTCCCCCGTCACTCAACAGAGAGGTAATGCCATGTTCAACCTTCTGGCCGCCGCGGTCGAGCCCGGTTCCGGCGTCGACTCGGTGTTCTCGTCCGCCAGCGGCGAGCTGAACGTCGCGGTCCCGGCCATCGTCGGCGGCGTCGCCGTGATCCTGGGCCTGGCCTGGGTGATCCGGTCGATCTTCATCGCGAACAAGGCCGCGAAGAAGGCCTCGAACCAGATCGGTTCCTGACCTACTCCCCTGCTGGGTGGCCCCGTCTCGACCTCGGGGCCACCCGGCAGGACTTCTACCGTACGAAAGGAGCCCGGACTGTGCTGGTGCATCTGCGACGCGTTGCCGCTGTCGTCGCCGTCGTTCTCGTCGGTCTGGGCCTGGTGGTCCTCGATCCGTCTGGGCCGTCCGCGATGGCGTACACGACGGTGCCCGCTCCCCCGCTGAGTTACATGCCTGCTCAGACGACGCAGAGCAACACGCTCACGCCGAATCAGTGGAACGCCACGTTCAACAGCAACCCGAATCGGGTCATCAGCAACACGGGCGCGGGCACGGTCGCTTCGTCGTCGGGTAGTTCGACCGGCACGTCCAAGCTGGGCGCGGGCGGGATGAGCGCGGGCAACTTCGCTTTCTCTGCGGTGACCGGGCTCAACATGGCGCTCGACCTCGGCACAGGCGTCTCGACCGCGATGGGCCTGCCGACTACGGGGAACTTCTGGTGTGACCTCGGGACGGCGCTGGCCACGTCGGATTGTGCGCTGGGTCCTGCGACCGGCTACGAGGTGAACGCGGGCTTCAGCGGGCTACAGGGCGGTTGGCAGGGCGGGGTCTCCTCCACGACGTTTCAGGCGAACACGACGTTTTCGTACAACTACTGGCAGTCCGCGACGATCAGCTACCGGGTCGACACGTCGATGACTTACGCGACGACCTGGACTCAGGCGGTGGGGCAGCAGGTCGCGGTTCAGATGGCCTATAGCGGGCAGTGCATCTCCCGTGGCAGCTCGACCACCACAGCGGCTCCGCAGCCCCAGTTGTCGGCGCTCTTTCAGGACCCGAAGGACCCGACGAACACGGTGAGCGCGAAGGTGCTCTACCCGACGGCTCCGGCGAGCTGTGGGGCCAGCGGCGTCGCGTCAGCGACTATCGACGCGCCTAGCAATTCGTACCGGTCGGACTGGGTGTTCGCCGGTGTTCAGTGGCTCGTTTCGTCCAGCTCCACCTGGACTCAGACTCCGGTCGGCACGATGCGCTGGGTCCCAGAGGGGCACCCGAGCTACACACCCGGGACGCTCGCGAACCCGCAGCGATGGTGGCAGACCACCTGGAAGTGCTCGACCGGGACGCCGGGCGGGGTCACCCGCTCGGCCGCGTTCACCGAAGCCGATGAACAGTGGCCCGCGATCCCGCAGGCGCAGTGCGACGCGTCGGCGGTCGTTACGTCGGTGCTGGTCGAGCAGATCACGGAGGGTCTGACGGCCGGGGAGACGATCTACACCTGGGAAGCCGATCAGCAGCTCACGGACTTCGTCACGCAGTACCCGCAGTGCGTCGGCGGTGGCTGCACGCTGCTGCTGGAACGGCTCGACGCAGTAACCGGTGCCCGGTACTCGTGCTTCGACAATCCGACGCTCTGCACGGACTGGTTCAACGATCCGGCCAAGACCGAGACCTACCGGTGCACCTACGGCGGCGCTGTGGTCGACCTCGCGGAGTGCAACGTGTACCGGCCGACCTTCGACCCGGGTGTGACGAACGGCGCAGGCGAGGCCATCGACTACGCGGACCCTGACGGCAAGATCGACACCACCCCCGGCACCGGCACTAGTCCGCAGCCCGGAGGGGGAACGCAGAGCAATAGCTGCCCTCCCCCGTTCTCCTGGACCTCCGCATTCAACCCCTGGTACTACTACAAGGCGAGCGTGTGTGCGTTGCAGGAGGCATTCGTGCCGGTTAAGACGCAGGCCAAGATCACGCAGATCACGACGACGTTGCAGACCAAGACGCCGCTGCCTCAGCTCGGGTCGATCGTTGGGGTTCTGACGCCCCCGCAGGGCGGCTCGCTGTGCTTGCAGCTGAGCCTCCCGTTGACGTTCGTGATCGGGCACGACCAGCCGTTGCTGGACTCGTGCACCTGGTCGGACCCGGTGTCGCGGCTCCTGCGTGACTACCGGCCTCTGTTCAGCATCGCGATGTGGGTCATGACCCTCGCGCCGTTCGCGTGGTGGGCGTGGAAGACGTACGCCCCGGGCTCCACGGGGACCGCGTGAGCGGGCAGGAGGTGCGTCGGGTGGTGGCACGCACCGCAGGTGCGCGCCGCCGCGCGGCCACCCCCTACCCCATCAGGAGGCCCGCATGGTGACCGATGCGATCCTCGCTCCGCTCCTGGCAGTCGTGCAGTGGGTGGTCGACATGCTCCCGACCGGTGAGCCCTTGTCGTTGGGGCCTGTCGATGGCCTGTGGACGGCGGTGCGGCAGTTCGACTCGCTGATCCCGGTCATGGGTCCGGTCGTCGTGATGCTCGGCCTGCTCAGCGCGGTCGTGGCGTTCGTGGTGGTCCGGCTGATCCTCACCGTCTGGAATCTGATCTACCCGTAGGAGGTTCGTGGTGTTCATCGTGGTGATGGTCGCTGTGGGGTTCGCGCTCGGTGTTGCCCGGGCCGTGGTGAAGCGGCGGCGGCGGCGTGAGTCCGCCTCAGGCCCGGTGGTGGAGGTCGCGGCGGTGCTGCCGTCTCGGCTGCGGGACCCGGAGACGGGTGAGCTGCTGTGAAGGAGCTGCCGGACTTCCCGTGCGAGCGGCCGACCGGGTGGCGGGATCGCTGGCGGGTGTGGCGTGCTGGGGTGGACGGCCGCAAGTCGCTCGACGCCATCGCGGTCATCGCTGGGACACCGATCTGCGCGTTCGTCGGCGGGAACGGCGGAGGGAAGACGCTCGCTGCGGTGTACGCGGTCCTCCCGACCCTGGCGGGCCAGCGGTGGGACTGCGCGAACCCGGACCACCTGCACACTCACGGGACGGACTGCGCGGCCCGGCGTCTGCTGTCGACCGAGCCCACGGCGGTCTGCGACTGCCCTACGCAGTGGGAGACGGCCGAGCAGGGGCGGGTCGTGACCGAGCTCGCTGACGGCGGCATCGTCACGGGCTGGCGGCGCGTGCTGTCGACGGTCGAGCTGCGTGATGTGGATGACCCGTTGCGGGTCAGCCCGTACTACGACCGGCTGCGGTCGTTCGTGCAGTTGCTCGCGGTCGAGCACACGGACGTGCTGATGGACGAGGTGACCGGTGTCGCGTCGTCGCGGTCATCCATGTCGCTCCCGGTCCAGGTGGAAAACCTGGTGCAGCAGCTCAGGCGGCGGGACGCGCGGCTGCTCTGGACGACGCCCGACTACGGCAACGCGGATGTGCGTATCCGGTCGGTGACCCGTGGTGTGGTGCTGTGCCGGGGCCGGTTCGCGGTGGAGAAGCGGGGCGTGTGGGCTCAGGCTCGGTTGTTCCGCTGGACGATGTTCGACGCGTCGGAGTTCGACCGGTTCACGGTCGGTCGTCGTGAGCGCCTGGTGCCGGTGGCCCGGCAGACGTTCTGGCGTCCTGGGCACATCGCGCAGCAGGTCTACGACACGGCGGCGGCGGTGACTCAGCTCGGCGCGGCTGCGGAGGGCGGCATGTGCCTGTCGTGCGGCGGGCGTCGGTCCGCGCCGTCGTGCACCTGCCCGCCCGACCCGGACCGGCTGCCGCCTGGCGTGGTGGAGACGATCACGGCCACGGGCGGGCGTCGGCGCAGGTTCGAGCTGCACCCGGTCGACGGCGACGGAGCCGCGACCGCGTAGAAGTTCCCCGCTCAGCGGATCAGATCAGACGGCGCGCCAACGCCGTAGACAGGCAAGGGGCTGGGTGTGTCGTGTGCTCATGAGTGGCATGTTGTCGGGCTGTGGGACGGGCCGTCCGGGCCGGGCTGCGAGGCTCCGCTGCGGCTCGTTTGCGGGGTCTGCGGCGAGGAGCGGCGGATTGCGTGCGGCACGTCCCGCTCGGACCGGTGCGGGCCGTGTGCGGCGAAGTACCGCCAGCGTGTGGCCCGTGTGGCCGGGTCAGGGTTGCGGCTAGGACGTGACGGGCTGTTCGTCACCCTGACTTCACCCGGTCGGGCGGTTCACCATGACCAGTGGGGCAATCGGTGCCGGTGCACGCCGGAGGGCGGTGTGGACCTCGGGAAGTGGAACGCGGACGCGTCGCGGCGGTGGTCCCGGTTCCTGCAAGAGTTGTCGCGGTTCGTGGGCGCGGATCAGGTGACCTACGACGCCGCTGGCAAGCGGCATCGCCGTCAGGGTTTGGTCTACTTCCGCGCGGTGGAGGTCCAGCGCCGTGGTGCGCTGCACTTCCACGTGCTGATGCGTCGCCGGGACGGCGCGCCGCTGGCGATCACCGTGCACGACTTCCGCCGTCTGGCGATCCGGCACGGGTTCGGGCACTCGGTGGACGTCCAGGCGGTGCAGCCCGGGCACGCGACGTACGTCGCGAAGTACGTCGCGAAGTCGTCCAACGACCGCAAGGTCGTGCCCTGGTCGGCTGAACGATGGGTCCGGCCGAAGCTGCGTGCGCACAAGGTGGTGCGGGTGCCGTTCGTCGACGAAACCGGGCGGCAGGTCGCTGAGCGCTCGGTGATCGATACGCGGACCGGTGAACTGGTCTCCCCCGCTGCTCGCGCGCTGGTGTCGATGCCGACGTTCCGCACTTGGGCCGCGTCCTGGACGTGGGGCGACCGCATGCGCGACGTGCTCGCCGCTCAGCAGCACTGGACGCTGGTCGTCGCGGCGCTGCCGATCTGGGGCATGCGCGAGGGTGAGGGCTGGGCGGCGGTGCGCTCGGCGGTCGAGGGCTGGGGTCGAGCGTCGGTGCCGGACCGGCCCGACTGCTAGTCCGTCCGGGCGAAGTGCGGTCAAGTACTCGCGCGACGTTGCCGATGGCTCTGGCATGGCGTTCGACGGGGGCTACACGCCCGATCCTCGGTTCGGCTCTTACGGCGGTGCTCCGGTGCAGGTACCCGACCCGCGTGATCAGCACATCGCGTTCCTGACCTCGGAGCTGGGCGCGGCCCGTGCGGAGGTGAAGAAGCTGAAGCGCGTCGTTCTGCGCGCGAACATCGCGGGCGGGATCGTGCTGGCGCTCTGGGTCATCGGCTTCGCGGTGCAGTTCTCTCAGGTGATGGCCGGCGTGTAGCCGGTTGCCGATTCCCACAAGCCGACGCGGGAGCGCCGCGGCGCCGGCCGGCGGAACTCGGACCTGTTTGTGCAGGTCAGGCACGTGCGACGTATCGGTAGCGCCCGGGGTCTTGACGATTCGCACAAAGGGGCGCTCGCCCTGCGTGTGCGCCCCCGGCCGCTGTAATCGCGCGCGAACGGCTTCGGTCACGGCGACGCAATAGGCACGGTGGTTTCGGGCTGCTGCGGCCGCTTACTGCGAGCGACTCGCAGTAGTGGGCGTCGCCCACCGGTCGTCCCCGGCCTCGTCGTCCAATCCGGGTGCGCGTCGGCTGTCCGATGATCGCTCCGGTGGCCGGGCGGGTCGTTCGCGCGGAGCGCGTCTTGACTCAGAACGACGCGCTCCACACAGCGCGTAGGAGGCGCTGACCTGCTCATCTCCTGCCGGAGGTGATCGGTGTCGGTGGGGTGATCGCGCGGCGGCGTCCCTTCGGGACGAATACGCCTTCGCGTGCCCACTGCTCGCGCATCTGGCGGGCGCGTTCGCGGTAGTCCTCTTCGGCCTGGGCGGAGTTGAGGGCGGCGGTGGCGATCTGCGCGGCGCGGAGTGCGCCCATGAGGTCGTTGGTGATGAGGAGGTTCACGGTGCGGTGTGCGTATTCGGCTGCCACGTCGCGGAATCGGTCGAGGGGCGTCATTGCCAGTCGCTCGGGCGTCGATTCGGCGTCTTGTAGTTCTAGGACTTCTGACCCGGTGAGTCCGTGGTGCGGGGATCGTCGTGGTGCGGCAGCGCTCATGTCCTTCATCATCGGCAGGAACTTCGCTCGGTCAAATCGGACATCTGTTCGATAGTTCACCCGTTCGGCGTAGTGTCGCACGTTGACACGCGTGTCGTTCGCGGTAGATGGTTCTCGTGTTCGTCGGCGCGCCAACGCCGATTCACCATAGACAGGGACTTTCGCAATGAGTGCGATCACCGTTGTGGGCAATGTGGTAGCTGCCCCGGAAATGGGCGTCACGCCCTCCGGTCGCCGTTTCGTTCGGCTGACCGTCGCAGAAAACCAGGGCCACCGGGACCGCAATTCCGGCGAGTGGGTCGAGGATGACGCCACGTTCTGGCCGGTGACGCTCTGGGGCGATTCGACGGAGAATGTTATTCAGTCGAACATCGTCAAGGGCACGCGTGTGATCGTGCTGGGTCGCACGCGGACGGCGAACTGGGAGACGCCGGAGGGTGACAAGCGGTCCCGGGTCGAGGTGACCGCCAGCGAGATCGCGGCGTCCACCCGATCCGCTCAGCTCCGCATCGCTAAGGTGCTCCGCTCTGAGCCCGGCGACTCCCCCGCGTCGGCGTCGGTCGCCGCGCACGCTGCTCCGGCCTCGCCGGACGCTCCGCCGTTCTGACAGTTCAGAAGTTACGCGGCGCAGATAGAGCTGCGCCCCCGGGCCGCGCCAACGGCTACCGGGGGCGTCTAGCGACCACCACCTAGACAGGAAGTGGAGGCCACCTGATGACCATCATGGGACCGGAAACGGGCAAGTGCAAGAGCGACTCGCGGGCCAACGTCCATTATCGGCACGTAGTCCACCAGTGCGACCGCGCCACACCACCAGCGTGACGCCCCTAGTCGCCGACAGAAGCTTCCGGACCGTGCCGCAGCGCCCACACCATGCTCCGCAACCCCCGGAACACCTCGTCTTGCTGTGTCTCGGTCATCCCGCTCAACATCCGGACCTCGACGGACCGCACGGCCACCGTGGCCTTCGCCAGCTCGTCCTGCCCGTACGGCGTCAGGCGCGTCGGCAGCGTCTTGCCGACCGCGGCGTCGGTGTCGCGCAGCACGTAGCCGTCGCGTTCCAGCGTCTGCAGCAGCACGTTCATCGACTGCCGGGTCACGAAGGTGCCGCGCGCCAGGTCGGACGCCGACAGGCCGGGTCGCTGGGCCAGCAGTTCGAGGCAGGAATAATGCGTCACGGTCATCCCGAGCGGCCGCAGCGCGTCCTCCATGGCGGCGCGCAGCGCGCTGGACGCCTCCTTGAGCAGGTAACCCAGCGAGGTCCTGAGGTCGATGCCGTCTTGACTCATGTCAATATCCTGACATAGGTTGTGTGTCAGGAAGCTGACACGAATCTCAGGAGGAGCACCATGCCCGTCACCGGACCCGATTTCGTCTCGTTGCAGACCCGTGACCTCGACGCGTCCCAGACGTTCTACGAGAGGTATCTCGGCCTGGTCCGCTCCCCTGCCGGCCCGCCGCACGCCGTGGTGTTCCAGACCTCGCCGATCGCCTTCGCGCTGCGCGACCTGGTGCCGGGCACCGATCTGGACGCCGCGCCGCAGCCGGGGATCGGCACCGCGATCTGGTTGCACGCGACCGAGGTGCAGGCGATCCACGACGCCCTGGTGGCGGACGGCCACACGATCGTCGCCGCCCCCGTCGACGGACCCTTCGGGCGGACGTTCACCTTCGCCGATCCCGACGGCTACCGGATCACGCTGCACGATCGCGGCTGACCGCCCGACCGCTGGTCGGGGTCACTCCGGGGCGGTCAGCGCCTCCGCGGCGAGCTCGACGAGCCGGTGGTCGCGGGTCTCCTCGTGGGCGGTGATCGTGACCACGGCGTCCCGTGCCCGGTCGACGTACACGTACTGGCCGTAGAGCCCGTCGAGTCGCCAGCCGTCGCCGGGGCCGCCCCACGCGGCGATGCCGTAGCGCGCGAGATCGCCGTCCCAGCCGGTCGTCACCCAGTCGCTGTGCATCCGGTCGACCCATCCGGCATCGACGATGCGGTCACCGTGCCAGAGTCCGCGATCACGCAGCACCCGCCCGATCCGGGCGAGTTCCTCGGTGCGCAGCTCCAGGCCGGTGCCGCCGACGATCCAGCCCTGCGGACAGCGGTGCCACTGCGGGTTGTGGATGCCGAGCGGGTCGAACAGTCGGGGCATCAGCCAGTCGCGCACGTCGCCGACCGCCGCGCCGATCATCCGCAGGGCGACGTAGGTGCTGGCGTCGGAGTACTGGAACACCTCCCCCGGTCCACGCGTCGGCCGGCCGAGCATCTCCTGGGCGAGATCCGGCCACGGCACCTCCTCGTGCCCGAACCAGGCGAAGTCGATGCCGCTGGTCATGGTGAGCAGGTGTCGCAGGGTCACCTCCGGCACGCCGTCACCGAGGCGCAGGCCCGGCAGCGACTCCCCCACGGCGGAGTCCAGGGTCAGCAACCCGGCGTCGATCGCGATCCCCGCGGCCAGCGCGCTGACGCCCTTGGACGCCGAGTACACGTTGACCCGGTCATCACTGCGCCACCGGTGCTCGGCCTCGTCGTCGCCGATCAGCACGTGCACGCCGTAGGCGCCCAGGCGTTCGGCGTCGACGGCACGGACGAGGCGATCGAGGACGACGCCGGCCGTCACCGCTGGTTGACCCGGATCAGGTTGCCGGCGGGGTCGCGGAACGCGCAGTCCCGCACGCCGTAGTCCTGGTCGGTGGGCTCCTGGACGATGTCGGCGCCACCGGCCTGGACCCGGTCGAACAGGGCTTCGAGGTCGTCGGTGGACAGGGTGATCGCACCGTAGGCGCCCTTGGCGATCAGATCGAGGATGGTCTGCCGCTCAGTGTCGGTGATGCCCGGGTCGACGGCCGGCGGGTGCAGCACGATCGAGGTGGAGCCACCGGCCGGGGCGACCGTGAGCCACCGCATGTCCTGGTAGCCGACGTCCTGCCGGAGCTCGAAGCCGAGCAGGTCACGGTAGAAGCCGAGAGCTGCCTCGGCGCCGGTGTGCGGGAGGAACGCGTGATGAATGTCGATGTCCATGACGATCACGCTAGGCGCGTGTCCCGGCGGTGGCTTCTCGATTCCTGACCGGTCTGGTGACCTGCCGGGCGAGGCAGGGAGGGATCCCGGCCACCGACCGGGACGGGTCGGCCCGGTAGGCGCTGGGCGACACCCCGACCAGCTCGGAGAACCGGGAGCTGAACGTGCCCAGCGAGCTGAAGCCCACGGCGAAGCAGATGTCGGTCACCGAGAGGTCGCCGCGGCGGAGCAGGGTCATCGCACGCTCGATCCGTCGGGTCATCAGGTAGGCGTAGGGCGACTCACCGTAGACCCGGCGGAACTCGCGGCTCAGGTGTCCGGCGGACAGGTGCACGCCACGGGCCAGGTCCTCGACGTCGAGCGGCTGCGCATACTCCCGGTCGATCCGGTCGCGCACCCGCCGGATGGTGACGAGGTCGCGGCGATCCACCGGTCCGGTCATGCGCTCATCCTGCCAGCGGAGGAGGACTTCCGGCGCTCGCCGGAGCGGGACGTGCGCCGGCCCAGCCCTCGACGAGCGCGCCCGGTCGCTCTAGCGTGACCGGATGGGGCGCCTGGTGTATTCGATGTTCAGCTCGCTCGACGGCTACGCGTCGGACACCTCCGGCAGCAGCGACTGGGGCGGCGCGCTCGATCCGGCGCTGCACGACTTCGTTTCCGAGCAGACCCGGACGGTCGGCACCTATCTGTACGGGCGCCGGATGTACCAGACGATGACGTTCTGGGAGACGGCACTCGACCTGCCGGACGCCCCGGAGTTCGTGCGCACCTACGCCGCGGTGTGGCAGGCGGCCGACAAGGTCGTCTACTCGACGACCCTGGAGCAGGTCAGCAGTGCGCGGACCCGGCTGGAACGATCCTTCGACCCGGTCGCGGTGCGCGCCTGGGTGGACGGCCTCGACCACGACGTGACGATCGACGGTCCGACGCTGGCCGGCCATGCGCTGCGCGCCGGGATCGTGGACGAGGTGCAGTCCTACCTGGCGCCGGTGTCGGTGGGCGGCGGACTACGGTTCCTGCCGGCGGACCTGCGGCTGGACCTGGAGCTGCTCGACGAGCGCCGGTTCGGCAACGGGACGCTCTGGTTGCGCTACGGGGTGCGGCGGGGCTGAGGTCGCCCGAGCACGGCGGGCGACCGTCGGCTCATCCCGGGTTCCCCAGCAGTGGCGCCAACGCCGTGGTCAGGCGCCGGACCGCAGCGTCGGCGTCGTCGTCCGACGGGTCCTGCAACTCGAGTTCGGCCACCTGCACCGCCACCACGTCACCCGCCGCCAGGACGACCGCGCAGTCGTGCAGCTGGTCCAGGCTCAGGCCGGCCGGCACCGGGAGCTCCACCGGCACGGACCCGGGCTCCAGCACGTCGCAGTCGACGTGCACCACCACCGGGCGGCCCGCGACCCGGGCCCCGAGGTCGGCCGCCAGGGACGCCGAGACCGGGAGACGCGTGATCACCCCGGCCTCGATCAGGTCCTGCTCCGCCGGATCCAGGTCACGGGCACCGACCAGGATCACGTCGGCCGGGTCGACGCCCGCGCCGAGCCCGGAGTCCCACCAGCCGAACGCACCGGCGAGTGTCAGGCCGCCCAGGTACCCGCTGCCGGTGGTGTCCGGCGTGTGCAGATCGCCGTGGGCGTCGAACCAGACGATCGCCGCCCCGGGATACCGATCGGCCAGGACCGGCAGCGTGGCGAGCGCCGCGGCGCACCGGCTCAGCGCGATCAGCGGTGTCCGTCCGGCGCTCAGCGTCTCGCCCAGTCGTTCCGCCAGCAGCCGGAGCTCCGGCGTCGCGGCGACGAGCTCGTCGGCCCAACCGCGCCCGAGCGCCGGACCCGGGGTCCCGACGGTGGTGACCTCCGGACCCCACGCCGCGGCGAGCCGGGCGCCGGCGAGGGACGCCCCGCCGTTCCGGTCCCCCGCCCTCCCGGCGAAGTGCAGGACGGCGGGACGATGGTGCAGTGGCATCGCGGGCGCTCCGATCGGGGACGGGTCGGCCGGGCCCGACGCTACCCCCGCGGTCGACGGCTCGCGGGCCCGGAGGTCATCGCGACGTCCCGCCCAGCGCAGACCGCCATGCGTCGAGCAGTCGGGCCGTCGTCCGGCTGTCCTGCCACGGCATCGCGTCGGCCTCGGTGCGTCCGGCCGCTGCGGGGTCGACCAGTGCCTGCGCCTCGGCCGCGAAGGCGTCGACCACCGGGACCTCGACCCGCTCGACCTGCGATCCGCGCCGGATCTCGACCGCCCGCGCCGACACCCCGCGCGACCCCCAGCCGTCCTCGGCGTGGATGCTGCCGTCCTCGCCCTCGATCACGACGGACCGGCTCAGCGTGCGCGTGATGGCCGCCTCGATCCGCGCCGTGAAGCCGTCGGCGGTGAGGGTGGCGGTGGTCCGCTTGTCGAGGCCGGTGCGCCGGACCAGGGACCCGTCGGCCTCGGCGACCCGCAGCGCGTCGAGCGGCACGCCGGACCACCGCGCGACGGCGACCGCCAGCGAGGCCGGGTAGCCACCGACGTCGTAGACCGCGCCACCGGCGAGGGCGGGGTCGAAGAGCCGGCCGGTGCGGGTCGGTGCGGTGAAGCCGAAGCCGGCTCGCAGGCCGCGCACCGCCCCGATCCCGCCGGACCGGATCGCCGCGTGCAGGGCCTCGGCGAACGGGGTGAACCGGTACTTGTACGCCTCGACGACCGGCAGGCCGGCGGACTCGGCCGCTGCGAGCACCCGGTCGGTGGACGCGGCGTCGAGGGCCAGCGGCTTCTCGACCAGCACCGGTCGCCCGGCTCGCAGCGCGCGCACGGCGAGGTCGGCGTGCGTGGTGTGCACGGTGGCCACGTACACCGCATCCACGGCCCCGAGCACGTCGTCGTAGTGCCCGGCCTCGGAGATGCCGTGCTGATCGGCGAACGACCTGGCGCGTCCCGGGTCGGAGCTCGCGACCGCCTGGACGTGCATGCCGGGCACCCCGTCGAGCGCGGCGTGGAAGGTCCGGGCGATCTGGCCGGTGCCGAGGACGGCCCACCGCATGCTGGTCATCGACCCATCGTGCACTGCGCTTGCCAGTTAGATCTCTAATGGTTAGAGTCCTCAGCATGGACACGCCAGAGCTCTCCTCCACCCTCGACCAGGTCCGCTGGATCGGGTGGGCGCAGCGCAAGGCCGGCGAGGACTGGGTGCGGGATCGCGGCCTCAGCCACGAGCAGGCCTTCGTGCTGGGCTATCTGGTGCAGAGCCCCGGCGCGATCCAGCGCGACATCGCCGCGATCACCCGGACGAGTGCCGCCAGCGTCTCCAGCCTGCTCAAGGGACTCGAGGCCCGCGCACTGGTCGAGCGGCGCACCGAACTCGGCGACGAACGGAGCAAGCGGGTGTACGTCACCTCCGAGGGCGCCGAGCTGATCTCCGGCTTCGAGACGGCGATCAGCTCGGCCGACGACGTGATCCTGGCGCCGCTCGACGACGACGAGCGCGCGACCCTGCACCACCTGCTGACCAAGGTGACCGCGGCCCTCCCCCGGCCGACCCGCACCTGAGCTCCGCTCCTCCCCACCGCCGGACCGACCGGTCGCGGCGGCGGCACCCCCTGCCCTCCGGCCTCCACGGCATCCGCCGCGCGCTCCGTCCTGCCCAGAAACGGATCTGCCATGAGCTCCCCCACCACCACCGCGGTCCGTGACGACCGCTGGTTCCTGTCCTCCGCCCCGATCGTGAGCGCCCTGGTGCACCTGTGCGTGCCGATGGCCGCGGCGATGATCGTCGGCGCGCTCTACAACGTGATCAACGCGGGCTTCATCGGTTCCCTGCACGACAACGCCCTGCTGGCAGCCGTCACCCTGGGCTCGCCGGTGCTGGCCCTGGTGATGGCGATCGGCAACGTGTTCGGGGTAGGCGGCGGCGCACTGGTGTCCCGCCTGCTGGGCGCGAGCGAGCATGACGCCGGGCGGTCCGGCGAGATCCGCCGGGTGTCCTCCTTCGCGCTCTGGGGCACTGTCGTGGTCGGCGTCGTGGTCGGCGGGATCGGACTGATGCTGCTGCACCCGCTGGTGTCGCTGCTCGGCGCGGACGCCACGGCGCGGCACGCCACCACCCTGTTCGTCGGGGTGCTGCTCGGCTTCGTCCCGGTGCTGGCCGCGGCGGTCTGCCTGGAGCAGCTGGTCCGCGCGGCGGGTGCCGCACGGCAGGTGATGGTCGGGCTGATCGCGTCGACGGTAGCCAACGTCCTGTTCGACGTCCTCTTCATCCTGGTGCTGCGTTGGGGTGTGGCCGGGGCCGCGCTCGCGGTCGGGCTGGCCAATCTGGTGACGGTGGCCTACTTCGCGATCTGGCTGACCCGGAACAGCGAGCAGATGAGCCTGGCGCCGCGCTGGTTCACCCTGGCGCCCACCGTGCTGAAGCCGGTGCTCGGCGTCGGGGTCAGCACCCTGCTGCAGTCGGCCTTCCTGATCGTGACCGCCCTGGTCCTGAACAACCTGGCCGCGGCCTACGGAGACGGGCCGCTGGCCGCGATGGGGGTGGCGGTGCGGATCGCGCAGGTGCCGGAGTTCCTGGTGATGGGGGTGACCCTCGGCGTGCTGCCGCTGTTCGCCTACGCCTACGGCAAGGGCGACCGGGACCGGCTGTCCGCGGCGCTGCGGGGATCGGCGGTGGCGGTCGGCGCCGTGGCGCTGCTTTTCTCCGCGGCGGTGTTCCTCTTCCGGCACCAGGTGCTGACCGCCTTCCTCACCGACCGGTCGGTGCTGGCCGTGGGGATCACGATCCTGGTCGCGCAGCTGACCGCGATGATCGCCAACGGCTTCACCGGACTGCTCACCTCGCTGTTCCAGGCCACCGGGCAGGCGCTCGCGGCCACGATCATGTCGGTCACCCAAGGCGTGCTCTTCCTGCCGGTGGTCCTGCTCGGCAACCTCTGGTTCGGGCTGCCCGGCATCATCTGGGCGCTGACCGTGACCGAGGTCGCGGTGCTGGTCGCCGGGGTCGTGCTCTGGCTGGGCTCCCGGCGCCGGATCGACCGTGGCCTGGCCGACGGCAGCCCGGAGCGCGCCGAGCAGGCACTGGCGATGGCGGAGGGCTGAAGGCACCCTGGTGCGGGTGACCACCCTCGCCCGCACCGTCTGGGACCAGCTCACCGCCGCGACCCACCAACGCACCCCGTTCACGCTGGCCTGGGTCGCCACCGGCTCGGCCCCGCGCGCCATGATCCTGCGCGCGGTCGACGCCCCGGAGCTGTTCCTCGCCACCGACCGCCGGTCCGCCAAGTGCGCGGAGCTGGCCGCGGACCCACGGATCGGCGTCACCGTCCTGGACGACGACGCCGGTGTCCAGGTCCGGCTGCGCGGCGTCGGCGACCTGGTCGACGACCCGGTCCTCCGGCGTCGGGCCTGGGACTCCTTCGGCCCCGGGACCCGTGCGCTGTTCAGCGCCCCGCTGGCCCCCGGGACGCCGATCGACGAGGCGACCGACCTCACGCCGGACACCGACGACGCCACCCTGTTCGACCGGTTCGCCTGGCTGAGGATCCGGGTGGACGAGATCGACCATCTGGACCTGGGCGTGCCGGGTCACCGACGGCACCTGATGCGCCGCGACGACGGCTGGGCCGCGCGGCGGGTGGTGCCCTGACCGGTCACCGCCAGGGCGTCAGGGCGTCACGGTGACCGCCGCCCCAGAGGCACCGCGATCCCCACCGCACACACCAGCCCGATCGCGATCAGTCCGAGCATGACCCCCGGCTGGCCGAACCCCAGCCAGGACAGGCCGACGAACCCGACCACCACCTGCACCAGTACGGCGCCCAGCAACACGAGCCCGGCCCGGGCCGAGCCGGTGGCGGTCCGACCGGCACGGGCCGACGCGACCAGGCGCAGCGCGATCACCGCCACCGCCTGCAGGCAGGCCAGCACGACGATCCCCCACACCACCGCGGGCGTGACGATCCGGTGCGCCTCGGGGTACATCGCCCTGACGCTCCGCCCCCAGGACGGCAGCACCGTCTGCCCGACCAGCAACGTGCCGATCAGCGCGACCAGTCCGACGGTGAGTGTCACAGCAGTACTTCGGCGCATGGCGGACCCCCTCGCTCCCGACGCCGACCCTAGGCCGGGCGGGGCACACCGTCGGACGGTCTTCACGAGGCCTCCCCCGCGTTCACCCCGGTGCAGTGCATCGGACAAGGGATCAGGAATCGAGAAGCACTGGTGTGGCGCTTCTCCGTAGCGTGGAGGCACATCGACTCTCCACGCCGAGGAGCAGAGCAGTGACCACCAAGGACGACACGGCAGGCGGTTTCTCGAGGCAGGAACGGGCGGCGATCAAGGACCGGGCCGTCGAGCTGCGGGCGGACGTCAAGCGGGCCGCGACCGCGGACAAGGTCGCCGCCGAGGAGGCGGACGTCCTGGCGAAGATCGCGGCGATGCCCGACGGCGATCGCGAGATGGCTGAGCGGCTGCACGCGATCCTCGCCGATGTCGCGCCGGAGCTCACCGCGAAGCTGTACTACGGCCAGCCGGGATACGCACGAGGCGGGAAGGTCGTGGTGTTCTTCCGGAGCGGGCAGACGGACAAGCAGCGCTACTCGACCGTCGGGGTGAGCCCGCAGGCGGCGCTCGACGAGTCCAGCGGCTTCTGGCCGACCTCCTACGCGCTGACCGGACCGACCGCGGACGCGTGGGAGCAGATCAGCGCCCTGGTGCGACGGGCCGGCGCGCAGGAGCAGCGCTGACCCGGCCGCACGCACCCGCACCGCGATGACCCGGCGCCGACGCCGAGGCCTGCGCGGCGCCCCGACTCCTGCCACAGTGACGGCATGCCCACCCCTGTGACCGTGACCTGGCGCGGCGAGTTCGACGACGCCGAGGTCGACGCCCTGCACGCCGAGGCCTTCGGGCACCGGGTCGTGACCGACACCTGGCGGGCGCAGGTGGAGCGCTGGAGCCTGGGCTGGGTGACCGCCCGGGACGACGACGGGCTGATCGGCTTCGTCAACGTGCCGTGGGACGGCCAGGTGCACGCCTTCCTGCTCGACACCATGGTGGCGACCCGGGCCCGGCGGCGCGGGGTCGGCACCGCGCTGGTGCGACTGGCCCGCGATCGCGCCGCCGCGGCCGGGTGCGAGTGGCTGCATGTCGACTTCGAGGAGTCGGACCGGGCGTTCTACCAGGAGGCGTGCGGGTTCACGCCGGCACCGGCGGGACTGATCGCCCTGCGCTGACCACCCGGACCAGCAGCACCAGGGCGACCAGCTCCACCAGGGTCTGGGTGACCACCGCCAGGGGCGCGAGGTCGAGGGCGGTCGGCAGGGCCAGGGCCAGCGGCAGCACCACCAACGAGTTCCGGGTGCTGGCGGAGAACAGCACCGCACGGGTTCCCGGGACGTCGAGCCGGGCCGCTCGTCCAGCGAGCAGCCCCAGTGGTGCGGCGACCAGCACGAACACCAGGTAGAGCGGCACCAGTCGCACCAGGTCGGCGGCCCGCGACCCGACCGCGGCGATCTGCGACCCGACCACCACCGCCAGCGTGAGCATCATCAGCGGCACCATCGCCGCCGAGGTGACGGACTCGACCCGGCGCGCCGCACCGTGCCGCCGGGACAGCAGCTGCAGCACCGAGGCGGCCGTCAGCGGCAGCACGATCAGCACCAGGAACGCCTGCGCGAACGGCCCGGCCTCGACCACCCTGACCACCTCCGGCCCGGCGATCAGCGGCAGGAACACCGGCAGGAGCAGGAGCTGCACCAGCATCAGCACCGGCGCGACGGCGACCAACCGGTCGGCCGCTCCCCCGGCCAGACCGGTGAAGACGATCACGTAGTCCACGCACGGGGTGAGCAGCACCAGCAGCAGACCGAGCAGCAGTCCGCGGTCGTCGGCGACGAACCGGGACAGCCCCCAGACCAGCACCGGCACCGCCAGGAAGTTCACCGCCAGCGCCGCGGCCAGGAACCGCACGTCGCGGACCGCGCGGCCGACCTGGACGATCGGGACGCCGAGGAAGGTGGCGAACAGCAGGAGCGCGAGCACCGGGGTGATCGTGCGCTCGAGCGCCGGGGCGATGCCGGGCAGTGCTCCCCCGAGGACGGCACCGAGCACGATGGCGGCCAGGTACAGCGCGACCTGATGGCGGTCCCACCAGGCGACGATCACCGGCTCAGCCTAGGTGAGCGGCTCCGGTGGCCGGCTCCCCTCGTCGTCCGTCCGGAAGCCGATCGCCTTGTGCGAGCCGTCGCAGAACGGCTTGATCGCCGACGCCCCGCACCGGCACAGCGCGACCGTCGACCGGCGACGGGGCACCACCGCCCCGTCGGCATCCCGGATCTCGACCTCGCCGCGCACCAGGATCGGTCCGTCCGGGCACGCGACCAGCACCACCGGGGCGTCCGTCATGCCGCGACCGTCCGCAGCGACGTCTCCCCCGCCGACCACCGGTCGATCAGGTACCCGCCCACCCGGCCGTCGGCGTGCAGACAGGCGGCAGCGCCGAACAGCACGTCGTCCAGCAGCTCCGGCTGCTGGGCGACGAGGCCGCCGGCGAGGTCGCGCCCGGCGATCTGCTCGTGCACTGCGTCCGCCTCGACGTGCTCGTCGAAGTACCAGGTCACGTCCGCGTCGTAGCCGTGCCGACGGAAGCCGTTCCCGTACTGGCGGTTGGGCTGGGAGGAGGTCATCTCGAAGGCCGCCAGGTGCCCGACGATGCAGCCGCGCAGCCGCCGGTGCAGGCCGAACATGCTCATCATGTTCACCGAGGCCAGGGTGAGCGCCGGCACCTCGTCGACGTACCGGCCGTAGGTGTCGTCCAGGCCGAGGCCGCGCATGGTCCGGGCGAACAGGGCCGCATGCATGCGCTCCGGGCGTCCGCCGCCGTACTCGTCCGCCTGGATCTCGACCAGCGCGGCCTTGGGCTCCCCGAGCAGCCGCGGGATGGCCCAGGTGTGCGGGTCCGCTTCCTTGAGCTGGTACACCGACCGGTGCTTGAGCAGCTCGTGCAGCTGGTCGTCGGTCGCCTTCTTCCCGACGTACGCCGACAGGCTCGGCCCGTCGTCGCGGCCGGTGAGGTCGAACAGCGCCGCGGCCACCGACTGCGGGGTCGGCTCAGGGCGCAGGTCGGCGGGGACGGTGACCGCGGCACGGAGCTGGACCTCGTACTCCCGCTCGATCACCGCGCGGGTGCGCAGCAGGTCGGGGTGCCACTCCAGGGCGTCGTCCACGCCGTCGAGACCCTGGTGGTGGAGTTCGTAGAGCAGGGTGAGGCTGAGTTGGATGTCCTCGTCGCCGGCGAGGTCCGGGACCGCCGCGATCCGCGCCGCGGCGAGGTCCGGGAGATCGGCGTCGATCGAGCCGGAGGTGAGGGCGGTGAGGACGGTCTGGCTGAGTGGCCCGCGGGGGGCAGGTGCGCGCACGGTTCTCCTGAGGCACGACGTGGGCCCCATGGCTTGAGACGTCCGGAACGCTAACCCGCGCCGGCGGGCGCCGCACTCCCGGAGGCGCCGCCCCCTTCCGCTGCTCAGATCAGGACGAAGCCCAGGACGACCAGTGCCGCGACCACCACCGGCACCACGGCGAGCAGCATCGCCCGGGTGGGCCGCGGTTCCCGGCGCGGCGGGTCGCCGAAGCCGGGCCGCAGCGGGTTCTGTCCGTCGTCCATGCCGGCAGCCTACGGAGCGCGGCCGGGTGGCGTTCGACCCGGCGTCCGAGCGATCTGCGCCGGCCGGGTGACATGTCGTGCATGCCACACATATCGGACAGCTTCCGCCTACCCTCGCTCGGGTGACCCTCCAGACCCGGCCCGCCGACGTCCGCGCCGTCCCGTCGACCGGCACCCGGCTTCCGGGCCTGGACGCTCTCCGCGGTCTGGCGATCGCCCTGGTCATGCTGACCCACGCCCACTCCGAGCGGTTCGGCTCGGGCGGGATGATCGGCGTGACGCTGTTCTTCGTGCTCAGCGGGTTCCTGATCACCGGCCTGCTCACCCGGGACCTGGAACGGTTCGGTCGGGTGCGGTGGGGCCGGTTCTACGGCTCCCGTGCGCTGCGCCTGATCCCGCCGCTGGTCCTGGTGCTCGCGGCCTACGCGGTGGTCGAGGGGGTGATCGGGCTGCGCGGCGGACCGTCGATGCTCGGTCTGACCATCGCCGCGGCCCTGACCTACACCTCGAACCTGCCGCTGATCCCGCACGGCAGCGGCTCGTTCTTCCACCTGTGGACCCTGGCCACCGAGGAGCAGTTCTACCTGGTCTGGCCGGTGGTGCTGGCCGTCGTCTGGCGACGCGGCCGGACCCGGCTCGCGGTCGGCGCCGGGGTCGTGGGATCGCTGGCCCTCTGCCTGCTCTCCATCGGGTACGAGTGGCCGGACACCGCCCGGGTCTACGCGCTGCCGACCTCCTGGTCGATCGCGCTGTTCCTGGGCTGCGGCCTGCGGCTGGGGCTGGACCGGGCACGCCGCGTCCTGCCCGGCTCGACGTCCGCACGGCGCATCCTGGCCGGCGGGATCGTCCTGGTGTTCCTGACGGTCACCGCGACGCCGGGGATCTCCGGGTCCCCGTGGATGTACCTGGTGGCGATCCCGGCGGTCGCGGTGGCGTCGGGGGTGCTGATCCTGCTGGCGATGGAGTGGCGGCGCCCGCCGCGCGTGCTGGTCGCGCTCGGCACGGTCTCTTACGCGGCGTACCTGTGGAACCTGCCGATCCAGCAGTGGCTCGGCGACCCGATGACCCTGGGCGGCGGACTCCTCGGCGCGGCGCTGACGCTGGCCGCGGCGACCGCGAGCTGGTGGCTGGTCGAACGGCCGGTGGCCGCGCTCCGGCGGCGGTGGCAGTCCGGCCAGACCGCGCCGATCGACCGCGAGGCCGCGCCGACCGGCTGAGCCGCTGCCAGGATGGCCCGCATGGCCGCACCCGAGTCCCGTGTCCGCCGCCGGAGCTGGCAGCCCGCCGCTCTGATCACCCATGCCGCGGTGGTCCTGGTGGTCACGGTGCTGCTGCTCGCGCTCGGCCTCCAGCGGACCGCGGACGCGAACATCGGCGGCGGGATCGCCTACCTCGCGAGCCTGCCCTTCGGCGTGCCGTGGACCTTCCTGCTGCCGGCGGCCCCGGCGGACTGGTCCTCGCAGACGCTGGTGCTGTGCGCGGCGGGGGCGGCCTGGTGGAACGTGGCGATCCACGCCGTGCTGTGGCAGGTGCTCCGCGCCCGGCGCTGACCGGTGATCGACCGCGATTCACCCGGGTGCAGGGACCCAGATCCGCCTCAGCAGCGCCGACCGTCACCCGATGAGAGCACCACGTCCTGATGACGTGGTCCGCGCCGCGGGCCGCAGGGGGGAGGACGCCGCCACAGGAGACCTGCCATGCCCGTGACCCGCACGCGCGCACTGCGCCTGCCGCTCGCCACCCAGATCATCGGCGTCGCCGCCGTCGCCACCGTGTTCTCGGTCGGCGTGGGTGCCTTCGCCGCCGGACAGATGTCCGCCATCCGCACCGAGACGACCGACATGGCCGAGGCCGACGCCTCCGTCAACGCCGCGCTGTCCACCTTCCAGGCCTCGCTCTGGCAGGTGCGGATGACCGCGGGCATGGTCGGCGCGTACCCCGCGGGTGAGGGCAAGCAGTCCCAGGTCGACGCGCTCGAGGCCGGGTACACCGCGGTGGACGACGCCGCGACCGGCCTGGAGGCGGCCTACCAGTCGGCCTTCGGCGGCAGCCCGGCGGCCTGGGACGCGTTCGGCACCGCCTGGGACGAGTACCGGCAGGTGCTGGACGACGAGCTGATCCCCGCTGCCCTCGCGGACGACCAGGACGCGTTCATGCAGATCCGGGACGACGGCGGCGCCGGGGAGAAGGGCCGTGCCCTGGTGGCGAGCATCTCCACCGTGCAGGAGGAGATCGCGGACACCATCGCGCAGGAGTCGGCCGACGTCTCCGCGCGCGCCGAGCGCTCCATCGTGATCACCTGGATCGGCCTGTCCATCGGCGCGGTGCTGGCCATCGGGGTGGCGATCGTGGTCGCCCGCCGGATCCGGACCGCCGCCGCCGGCGTCCGCCGGTCCCTGGTCGCGATGGCGGACGGTGACCTGACCGTCGGTGCCCGCGCCGGTTCCCTGGACGAGATCGGCGACATGGCCACCGCCCTGGGCACCGCCCAGGAGGCGCTGCGGGCCACGGTCGGCGGGGTGAAGGACTCCGCGCAGGCGGTCGCCGCATCCGCCGAGCAGCTGTCCGCCGCCTCGTCGCAGGTGTCCGCGGGCGCCGACGAGACCTCCACCCAGGCCGGTGTGGTGGCCGCGGCCGCGGAGCAGGTCTCCCGCAACGTGCAGACCGTCGCCGCGGGCGCCGAGCAGATGGGCGCCTCCATCCGGGAGATCGCGCAGAACTCCTCGCAGGCCGCCAAGATCGCCGGGCAGGCGACCGACGCCGCCGCGGTGACCAACGACCAGGTCGCACGGCTCGGGGTGTCCAGCCAGGAGATCGGGAACGTGGTGAAGGTGATCACCTCCATCGCGGAGCAGACCAACCTGCTGGCCCTGAACGCCACCATCGAGGCCGCTCGTGCCGGTGAGGCCGGCAAGGGCTTCGCCGTCGTCGCCGGTGAGGTCAAGGAGCTGGCGCAGGAGACCGCCAAGGCGACCGAGGACATCGCCCGCCGGGTGGACGCCATCCAGGGCGACACCACCGGCGCGGTCTCGGCGATCGAGCAGATCTCGACCATCATCGCCTCGATCAACGACTACCAGCTGACCATCGCGTCGGCCGTGGAGGAGCAGACCGCCACCACGAACGAGATGTCCCGGTCGGTCGCCGAGGCGGCCACCGGTTCGGGCGAGATCGCCACCAACATCACCGGGGTGGCCTCGGCCGCCGCGGCGCAGTCCGACGTGCTTGGGCAGGTCGGGCAGTCCGTGGTCGAGTTGGCCCAGTTGTCCGCGGATCTGGAGGCCCGGGTCAGCCGGTTCCGCTACTGAGATGCGCGGGCGGCCCGAGCACCGAAGACTAGGGCCGCATGACGGAGATCACCGCACACCACGGTCTGTTCAAGGACACCCGGCTGCACGTCGACGACACGGGTGGCCCCGGCCGTCCGGTGGTCCTGATCCACGGCTGGCCGCTGTCCGGTGAGTCCTTCGAGTACCAGGTGCCGGCGCTGGTCGCCGAGGGATACCGGGTGGTCACCTACGACCGGCGCGGGTTCGGCCGCAGTGACAAGCCGCTGACCGGCTACACCTACGACACCCTCACCGACGACCTGCACACCCTCCTGGTCGAGCTCGACCTGCACGACGTCACCCTGGTCGGTTTCTCGATGGGCGGCGGCGAGGTCGCCCGCTACTTCACGCGGCACGGTGCGGAGCGGCTGCACTCGGTGGTGTTCGCCTCCGCGGTGCCGCCGTTCCTCGCGCACCTGCCCGGCAACCCGGACGGCCCGCTCTCCGAGGCGCAGGCCACCGCGATGGCGGCGAAGCTCACCGCGAACTCCGAGGCGTTCTACGACGAGTTCACCACCGAGTTCTTCTCCGCCGAGGGAGAACTCGTGGTCACCGAGCAGCAGCGCCAGGACGCGTTGGCGCTCTGCCACCAGGCCGGCAAGGGCGCAGCGTTGGCCTGCATGGCCGCGTTCGGCCACACCGACTTCCGGGACGACCTGGCGGCGGTCAAGGTCCCGGCGCTGATCCTGCACGGCAGCGCCGACGCCACCGTGCCCTTCGAGGGGTCCGGCCGGCGCACGCACGAGGCGATCCCCGGCTCGGCGCTGCACGTGGTGCAGGGCGGCCCGCACGGCGTCAACGTGAGCCACGCGGACGAGTGGAACACGGTCCTGATCGACTTCCTCGCCCGATGAGCGAGAACAACGCCCGCACCGACGACGGACTCGTCACCGCACGGCCGCCCGAGCGCTTCGAGCTGGTGCGTGAGTGGGTGCTGCACGACGTGGACCACCTGAGCGGTGTGCGACGCGAGCTGCTGGAGGCGGTCACCGCCAGCGATGCCGGTCCGCAGCGCCGGCTGGACGACGTCCCGGAGCGGATGATCCTGGTCGCCTCCGAGCTGGCCACCAACGCGCTGACCCACGGGCTGCCCCCGACGACGGTGAGGCTGTTCACCGACGGCGACGACTACCTGCTGGACGTCGCCGACCACGACATCGGCAGCACGCCGTTCCTCGCGGGGGAACGCCCGCCCGGTGCCGGCGGCTTCGGCCTGCAGATCGCCCGGCGGCTCTCGCAGCAGGTCGGGTGGTACGCCACGGAACACACCAAGCACGTCTGGGCGATCTTCCCCGCCCAGCGCTGACCGTCAGCGGAAGTCGTCCCACACCGGGGACGGGAACAGCACCCGCTCGGCGGTCCGCCAGGCGGTCGGCAGGTCGAGGGACGGGCTCCGGAACATCCGCAGCTGGAGCCCGTCCATCGCCGCGATCGCCAGCTCGACCAGCGGCCGCATGTCCGACCAGTCGCCGACCTCCGGCGGGATCCGCCACCGGGTGCCGGAATAGAGCTCCCACACCCGGTCCGGCCGGTCGTCGAAGTACGCGTGCGCCGGGTGCGCAGGGCTGATGGACTCCGCGCTCAGCACCATGTACAGCCGGATCAGCTGCGGATCGCGCGCGTTGTTCGCCACCAGGTACCGGCAGTAGGCCGGGAAGGACATCCCGTCCGGGTGCACCGCCGACGGGTCGCCGGTCGCCGCGAAGTCCTCCGGGTCGAACCGCTGGTCGTAGCCCTGCTCGATGATGAGCTGGAGCAGACCCTCCTTGGTGTGCACGTAGTGCAGCAGCCCGGCCTGGGTGATCCCGACCTCCCGGGCGACCTCCTGCAGCGAGAGACCGTAGAACCCGTGCTGGCTCACCAGCCGGGCGCTCACCGCCAGGATCTGACCGATCCGCTCCTCCCGGCTCAGCCGGACGCGGCGGGGCTTCTCAGCGGACTCCGAGGTGCTGCTCACCCCCGCAACCTACCCGTCCCGGGCATCGCATTGACATCCGCGGGCGGGAGTTCTACCTTCCAGCTATCTACCAACCACTCGGTAGGTAGTGGCGGTGTGCGAGGGGGCGCACCCACCAGACGACTCACTGTGGAGCGTCCGTCTCCCACGACCAATGAAGGTTGACATGGACACGCAAGCCGCACCGTCGGCAGAACTGGCCGGCCAAGCCGACTCGCTCGCGCCCGACACCCGTATGCCCTTCACCCGTGGCCGCACCCTGCGGTTCGGTGCCGGATTCTTCGTCTTCGGACTCGCCTGGATCATCGGTCTGCAGATCGTCGCGGCGGTGCTGCTCCCCCAGCGCCTGCGCGACATCGGCGTGGCCGACCCGGTCGCCCTGCTCGGCACGATCAGCGCCGTCACCGCCGTGGTGTCCCTGGTGTCCAACCTGCTGTTCGGCAATCTGTCCGACCGCACCCGCAGCCGGTTCGGCCGCCGGGCACCGTGGATCCTGGCCGGTGGCGTCCTGGGCGGCGTCACCCTGTTCGCGATCGGGGTGCTCACCAACGCCACCCTGATCACGCTGGTCTACTGCCTGTGCATGGTCGGTCTGAACATGATGCTCGCCCCGGCGGTCGCCGTGCTGGCCGACCGGGTGCCGATGAAACTGCGCGGGACCATGTCCGCCTTCTACGGCGGCGGCCTGGCCGCCGGTGCGCCGCTCGGTTCCCTGATCGGATCGGCGTTCCTGGTCAACTCGTTCCCGGGCTTCGTGCTCGGCGGCGCGCTGATGGCCGTGTCCGCGATCATCGCGCTGATCGTCTGGCCCCGGGAGCGTTCCGCCGTCGATCTGCCCCCGGCCGCCGGCGGCTTCAAGGAGCTGCTCAAGTCGTTCCGCCCGCCGCGCAAGGCGCCCGACTTCTACTGGGCGTTCGCCGGCCGGCTGTTCATGCTGGTGTCTTACCAGATGGTGATGGCGTACCAGCTGTACATCGTGCAGGACCACATCGGTCAGTCCGTCGCCGAGTCCGGCAAGACGATCGCGACGATGTCGGTGATCCTCCTGGTGGTGTCGCTGGTCGGCTCGGTGCTCTCCGGGCCGATCTCCGACCTGATCGGGCGGCGCAAGCTGCCGGTGGTGATCTCCTCGGTCCTGTTCGCGGTCGGCATCGCCATGCCGTGGATCTACCCGACCCCGACCGGCATGTTCCTGTTCGCCGGGATCGCCGGCTTCGGCTACGGGGTCTACACCTCGGTCGACCAGGCACTGAACGTGGACGTGCTGCCGAACGAGGAGGAGGCCGGCAAGGACCTCGGCATCCTCAACCTGTCCACCACCGCCGGTCAGACCGTGGGGCCGCTGATCACCTCGGCCCTGGTCGTGGCGACCGGTGGCTACGGGCTGGTCTTCCCGGTGTCGATCGTGGCGGCGCTCCTGGGCGCCTTCTTCATCACCCGGATCAAGGCGGTCAAGTAGCGGGGCACCACCGCGGGGACGGCCCCGGTTCGGAGTTCGGGCTCTGGACCGGGGCCGCGGTGCGTCCGGGCCCGGAGCGGGATCGGGTCGCCGTCGGACGGAGCGGTCCGAGAGCATGGGAGGTGGCCGGTCCCATACACGTGGCCCGGCCCCTGGGGGCCGGGCCACGTCGTGCGGGGGTCACTCCCCCTCGACCACCACCAGGTCCCATGCGCCGACGGTCACCGTGTCACCCAGCGTCACCGCCGCGTCGTCGGCGAGCACCGACCGCCCGGACACCGGGCTGGCCAGCTCGACCGCGGTCCCGGAGTAGTTCAGCAGGTACGTCACGTCGTTCCCCGCCGCGTTCCGCCCGCGGCGCACGGACACGGTCCCGGCCAGCTCCTGCGCCCAGTCGCCGACCCCGGCGTCCCGGACGGCCAGGGCGAGCACCGCGCGCAGCAGCTCCGGCGAGGTCATCGTGCCCAGATGCAGCGCGGACCCCTCGCCGACGCGGTGCCGGGTGATCGCCGCGTGGTCGCGGTAGGCGTCGTGCCGGTAGGACGCCAGCACCTCCGCGCCCTGCGGGACCAGCAGTTCCATGAAGTGCCGCGCGTCGAGTGCCGCCGGCTCGACCCCGGCCAGATCGCCGTGCAGGGTCAGGTCGACGCCGTCGGGCCGGGTGAACTGGTTGTAGGTCACCCCCAGGGTGTCCACCAGCCCGTGCGGCGCGCGGTCGTGCCAGACCTGGACGTGCTCGTCGGCCACCACGCTGCGGAAAGTGGTCACCAGGTGCCCGCCGCCGGTGACGTAGTCGCGCAGCGCGTCGACGGTCGACTGCGGCGCGGTGTAGAGCACCGGTGCGATCACCAGGTCGTAGCGGGCCAGGTCGGCGTCGTCGGCGGGCACGAAGTCCACCTCCACGTTCAGCTCGAACAGCGCGTCGTAGACCCAGCGCAGCACGTCGTTGTAGCCGATCGAGCTGCCGAAGACGCCGTTGATGAACCCGGTCTCGAGGGTGAACCACTGCAACGCCGTGAGCGCCTCGTTGCTGACCATGATCGCGACCCGGTTCTGCTTGCGCAGGTGACCGAACCGCTCGCCCAGCGCGGCCAGCTCCCGACCGAAGACCCCGGCCTCCTCGTAGGTGGGGTTGGTCTCCAGGTCGTGGGAGAGCAGGCCCTTCCAGTAGGTCTCGAAGGCGTTGTGGGTGGAGTGCCAGTGCCAGTACATGACGCCGTCCGCGCCGCTGGCCACGTGGCTGTAGGCCTGCAGCCGGAGCTGACCCGGGTAGGGCAGCCAGCCCAGCTGCCCCTGCGCCTGCGTCTCCAGCACGAGGTAGTTGGCGCCGCCCTTGATCGAGCGCGTCATGTCGCCGCCGAAGGCGATCTCCTTGCCGGTCAGGTGGGACTGGGTGGGGTGGTAGATGTCCACTCCCGCCAGATCGACCGTGCGGGCGGCCTTGAAGTGGTCGACCGAGGGCTGCAGGCCGTACGACCACCCGGGGGTCCAGTCGAAGTCGAAGTTCTGGGTGACCCACTGGTCGTCCCGCGCGTACTCGCGCACGATCCCGGCCTGCCAGCCGAGGAACTCCTCGACCAGTCCGCGGCGGAACCGGTCGAACGCGGCGCCGAGCGAGCCGTTGATGGTGCCGCGGACGTCCGGCACGTCCTCCCAGGCGTCGATCCGGTTGGACCAGTAGTCCAGCCCGAAGGCGGCGTTCAGGGCGGTGAGGTCGCCGTCGAACTCCTGGCGCAGGTGCTTGACGAACGCACGCTGCACGCCCCGGCCGGCGGTGTCGTGGAACTTGGTCTCGTTGTCGATCTGGAAGCCGATCACGGCCGAGCGGTGCGCGGTGTGCGCCATCAGCTCCCGGATCACCCGCTCGGCGTGGAACAGGTAGGTGGGGTGGGTGATGTCCATGATCTGCCGTGCGCCGTACCGGCCCTCGCCCTGGCGGGTGGTGGCCAGCACGTCCGGGTGCGAGGCGGTCAGCCAGGACGGGACGGCGTAGGTCGGGGTGCCGACGATCACGCTGATCCCGGCGGCCTCGAACGCGTCCAGTGCCCGGTCGACATGACGGAAGTCGAAGACGCCGGGCTGCGGCTCCAGGGTGCTCCAGGTCGACTCGGCGATCCGCACCACGTTGATCCCGGCGGCCAGCATCATCTGGACGTCGGTGTCGATCCGGTCGGTGGGCATGTACTCGTCGTAGTACGCCGCGCCGAACAGCATCCTGTCCATCGTTCACCCTTCATCGCGCGAGTCCCGGCGTCGTCACCGGGGTGGTCCCGGCAAGTCTACCTACTGGTTGGTAGGTAGAGTCCAGGTGCGCGGTGCCGACGGGCCCCGCCGACGGTCGGGTCAGCGGGCGCCCGACGGGCTGGGCCGGTGCCGACCGATCTCCGCGATCAGGGTGGCCTGGAAGTCCTCGGCCACCGCGAGCTGCTCCTGCAACCGCCGGGACCGCTCCACCACCGCCAGCCGGTACATCTCCAGGCGCTCGACCAGCTGCTCGCGCTCCTCGGCCGGCAGCGCCGGATCGCCGAGCCGGTCGAGGACGTGCAGCAGGTCACCCATCTCCTCCAGCGAGAAGTCGAGCGGCTTCATCCGCTTGATCGTCTCGAACCGGAGCGCGTCGGCCTCGGTGTACAGCCGGAATCCGCCGGGGGTGCGCGCCGAGGGCCGGACCAGGCCGACCTCCTCGTAGTAGCGGATGGTGCGCAGGGACAGCTTGATCCGGTCGGCGAGCTCGCCGATCTGCATCCGATGTTCGTCCATACGTGTGCCACCTCTCGCGTCCGCACCGGCCGCTGGCGGCGGTCCGCCGGCCAGCATAGCCAGGCGAAATGCGGGTCGGGCAGCACCGATCGGCCCGGCGCCCGCCGTGGTCCACCGGGTGAACATTCCGGACAAACCCTCCCGTAACGGTCGAGTTGCTCGTACCTTACGTGACGTGAGAGTTGCCGACACACCCCCGACGGGCCGCGAGGCCGGCCCGGCCCGTGCGGCCCGCCTGCCCGGGCTCGACGCCCTGCGCGGTCTGGCCCTGCTGCTGGTGATGCTCAACCACGCCCACCCCGGCGTCTTCGGCGCCGGCGGCATGCTGGGCGTCACGCTGTTCTTCACCCTGTCCGGCTTCCTGATCACCGGGCTGCTGCTGCGCGACCTGGAACGCGCCGGCGGCGTCCACTACGGCGGATTCTTCCTGGCCCGTCTGCTGCGCCTGCTCCCCCCGCTGCTGCTGGTGCTCGCCGGGTACGCCGTGGTCGAGGGCGTCGTCGAGCACGGCGAAGGCCGGGCGCTCGTCGGCGACACCCTGCTCACCGGCCTGACCTACACGATGAACCTGCCGTTCGTGCCGCACGGTTCCGGGTCGATGTACCACCTGTGGACCCTGGCCACCGAGGAGCAGTTCTACCTGGTCTGGCCGCTGGTGCTGGCCCTGGCCTGGCGACGACGCGCCGTCGGCCGGGTGATCGTGACCGGGATCGCCCTCGCGCTGCTGGCCTGCGCCGCCACCCTCGTCTACCAGGGAGCGGAGAGCGCGCGGGTCTACGCGCTGCCGACCTCTTGGGCCAGCGCCCTGCTGATCGGCTGCGGGCTCCGGGCGGCCCAGGATCGCGTCACCGCCCTGCTGCCCACCGCACCGCGCGCTCGACTGCTGCTCGGCGGCGCCCTGGTCGCCCTCCTGCTCGCGGGCGCCGTCCTGCCCGCTCAGGGCGATCACCCGTGGACCTACCTGATCACCCTGCCCGTCGTCGCCGCCGGCTCGGGCGTCCTGGTGCTGCTGGCCTGGACCGCCGGTCCGGCGCTCGGCACCCACCCGGCGATCCGGCTGTTCGCCCGGCTCGGCACCATCTCCTACGCGGCCTACCTGTGGAACCTGCCGATCCAGAGCTGGATCGGCGACCCGCGCACCCTGCTCGGTGGCGTGATCGGTGCGGCGCTGACGATCGCCGCTGCCACCGCGAGCTGGTGGCTGGTGGAGCGACCGGCGGCCCGGCTGCGACGACGGCTCACGGCACGGGCGGCCGCCCCGTCCCCGGCTGCCTGACCGGCGGCACCATCGACTGCGCCAGCAGGGTCGACCCGACCACCGCCGCGGGCATCGTCGCCACCGCGCCGCCGGGCACCAGGAAGCAGAGCTGCGTCGCCACCCCGAATCCGAGCGCCCGGCTCCGATGGGCCCGCAGCAGGCGAACCCGCTCCGCCCGGCCGATCCCGCGCGCGGTCAGCGCCCGGGCGGTGAGCTCGCCCGCCAGCAGCCACCCGGTCAGCAGCACCCCCGCGAGCCACCCGAGCGGTGTGCCGATCACCGGGATCAGACCGAGCAGCCCGGCGAGCACCGCCACCACCAGCCCGCGCACGACCAGGGCCGCACCGTCGACCGCACCCCGCCAGAACCCGGTGGACCCCTCCGGCACTGCCCCGGTGGTGTCCTGCTCGGTCATCCGCCAGATCCGGTCGTAGCAGGGCTCCCCCAGCGCCAGCGTCAGCCCGGTGAAGGTCACCACGATCAGCACCAGGGCCGCTGCCAGCACCACCGCCCCCGCGGTCAGCTCGGCCGCGCGCTCCCAGCCGGGGCTCCAGTCGTCGGCGAACGGGGTCAGGGCGTCACCCAGGCTGTCGAGGTGCCAGATCAGCACGAGGAGGCCCGCCAGCAGTGCGAGCGACACCACCGCCGCGGGTACCAGCCCCAGCAGCATCAGGCCCGGCCGACGCCGCCACCAGCCCCAACCTCGTCCGAGCAGGCGGGCACCGTCCAGGATCTCGTTCATCGCGCACCATCCTAGGTGACCCATGTCACACCCCGGTTCTACCCTCCCCGGTATGACGAATCGACCCGATACCCACATCTGGGGTGGCGAACGCGAGCTGCTGGACGTCTTCCTCGACTACCAGCGCGCGACCGTCGTGCTCAAGGCGGAGGGCCTCTCCGACCAGGACGCGGCACGACGACTCCTGCCTTCCGCGACCACCGTGACCGGGATGCTCCGGCACCTGGCGGACGTCGAACGCAGCTGGATCACCGAGGCCTTCGCCGGGCTCTCCTACGACCGCCGGCACGGCAGCGACGAGGACCCGGACGGCGAGTGGCGGGTCACCGCCGACGACTCGCTGGCCGAGGCGATCGCCGACTACCAGGCGGCCTGCGCAGAGAGCCGGACGATCCTGACCGGCCGCGACCTGGACGAGCAGTGCACGGGCGGCCCACCGGCGCAGCTGCGCTGGGTGCTGCTGCACCTGATCGAGGAGACCGCGCGGCACGCGGGACAGCTCGACGTGCTGCGGGAGCTCCTGGACGGGGTCACCGGGGAGTGACGTCGGCGACCCAGGCGCAGAAGGCGGGCAGCAGCACCGGCAGATGCTCGGCGATCGCCAGCACCGCGTAGGGCCGGTCGAAGCGCAGCGCCAGTTCCCCGGTGCCGCCCTGGACGGTCGCCGCGCGCAACCAGACTGCACTGATCGAGGCCGCGTCGAACCCCGCGGCGTGGAACGCCGCCACCGTGGTCTGCGTCGCGGACACCTCGGCCGGGCGGGCAGCCGGGACCAGGAATTCATCCAAGGCGGGGCCGAGCAGCGAGAGCACCGGTTCTGCGCTCAGGTCGATCGTGGTCGCGGCCGACCACTGCGGGAGGCGGGCCCGGTCCCGGGGCGGTCGCCCGCGCGGCTTCGACACCGTCCAGGCGTGACCCTCGCCTCGGGTCAGTTCCGAACGCGGGATCCGACGGGCCGAACCCGACAGTCCACCGGCCAGCCGGACCACCTCGGCCGCCGCCCGATGGGTCGACTCGGGTCCGATCCTCGGAGCGGCGATCACCGACCAGACCGTGAGTCCGGGTGCCGTCGCTGCGTGCACACCGACCAGCCCGGCAGCCACGGTGTCCACCACCTCGATCCGGTGCCCGGTCGGCGGTGTGCCGAGCACGGTCGCTGCCGCGAACTCCCCGGTGAACGCGTCAGCCGGCTCGAACGGGTCGTCCCAGTCGGACCGCACGGACAGCGCCGACGCCAGCAGGATCGCCAGCCCGGGATCCACGGCGACCGGGAACTCCTCGATCAGACCGTCGGTGTGCTCGCGCACCCAGGCATCGGCCTGTGCCTGGGTCGGGATCGGTCCAGTACCCGCGACGTCGGCGAGCCGGGCGACCGCGTCCGGCTCACTCGCGGTCCCGGTCCACACCGCCACCGCCCGGGCGAGTCCCGGATGTGGGTGTGCCAGTACCTGGCGAGCGAGTGCTGCTGCATCCGCCCCGGGCATCCCGAGCTCATCGTCCGACCCGCCGAGCCCGTTCGGGGTGCCGATCAGAGCCGCCAGCAGCCACCACCCCAGCGGGCTGATCGCCGCATGGCGGTCCAGGTGCCGACCTGCCATCGCCGCGCCGACATCGAGCAGGTCGACCGCGGGCTGGTTCGTGCTCATCCGCGCAGGCTAGCGCTCGGCCGCCGCCCGCCACATCGCCTCCGGCGGCTCCTGCTCACCCGGCAGCCCGCGGATCGGCCCGCGGGGCACGAAGCCCAGTCGCCCGTACATCCGCCGGGAGCCGGGGGTCGTCGCCTCCAGGTACGCCGCCGCTCCCTCTGCATCCACCCTCGCCAACCGGTGGCCGAGCAGCGCGGACCCGACGCCCTCACCCCGGGCCTGCCCGGAGACGGCCACGTCCGACAGGTACCAGTGCGGTGCGGTCGGGTGCACCGCCGCGAAGGTCCGTTCCATCCGCTGCCACGCCCGACTGCCGGTCCAGCCCAGTGCGCGCAGCACCCGGAGGGAGAGGGCGAGCGAGGGCCGGTGCTCCGGCGCGTTCGGTGCGTGCCAGATCGCGACGCCCACCACCTCGCCGTCGTCCCGCCGAGCCAGGTCGACCGCCCGCCCGTCCTCCGAGGCGCCCAGCCAGGCGCGGTAGAACCGGTCCAGCCGTCGACGGCGCTCGGCCACGGCACCGGGCAGCACGGCGGCGATCAGCGGGTCGGCGGCGAAGCCCTCCGCGAGCAGGGCGGCCGCGGCCACGAGGTCGGCGGGTCGGGTGGCGGCGGAGACGGTGACCATCGAGGCTCCAGGAAGTCGGCGTCCGACCAGGTTAGAGGGCTTCCCTCCCGCCCTCCCCGGACCTATCATCGCCGAGTGACGATGACATCGACGGTCGACGACGCCCCGGAGCCCAGCGACACCAGCCTCGCCGCCCCGGTGGCCGCGGTGTTCCGAGCGCTCGGCGAACCCGCGCGACTGAGCATCCTGCGTCACCTGTTCACCGGCGAGCACTCGGTCCGCGAGCTCACCGACCACCTCGGCCTGGCCCAGAGCACGGTGTCGGTCCACCTCGCCTGCCTGCGCGACTGCGGCCTGGTCCGGCTGCGCAGCGTCGGGCGCTCCTCCCGGTACTCGGTCGCCGACCCGGCCCGGCTCGCCGCTCTGCTGGCAGGCGCGGACGAGCTGGTGCACGGCCCCGGCGCCGACGCCGCCACCTGCACCCACCTGGACGCCCGATGAGCCACGACCACACCCACGCGGTCCCCGACGACCGCCGCCGGCTCTCGATCGCCTTCGGACTGACCGCCACCGTGCTGGTCGCCCAGGCGATCGGCGCCTGGCTCACCGGCTCACTGGCCCTGCTGGTCGACACGGCGCACATGCTGACCGACACCGCCGGGCTGGCGATGGCGCTGTTCGCCGCGCACCTGGTCCGTCGTCCGGCGACCGCCCGCCGTACCTGGGGTCTGCGTCGCGCGGAGGTCCTGGCCGCGCTCGCCCAGTCCGCGGTGCTGCTGGTGGTCGGTGTCTACGTCCTGGTGGAGGCGATCCGCCGATTCGCCGCCCCGCCGGAGATCCCGTCCACCGAGCTGATCGTCTTCGGTGTGATCGGCCTGGTCGCCAACGTCGCCTCGCTCCTCGTCCTGTCCGGTCGCCGTTCCGCCTCCTTCAACCTGCGCGCAGCCTTCCTGGAGGTGACGAACGACGCGCTGGGGTCGCTGGGCGTGATCGTGGCCGCGGTCGTGATCGCCACGACCGGTTGGCAGCAGGCCGACGCGGTCGCCGGTCTGCTGATCGGCGTGCTGATCGTCCCGCGCGCGGTCACCCTGCTGCGTGAGACCGGCGCCGTCCTGCTGGAGTCCACCCCGCCCGGGCTGGACCTGGACGCCGTGCGCGGACACCTGGAGCGGATGGAGCACGTGCGGGGCGTGCACGACCTGCACGCCAGCCTGATCGCCACCGGGCTGCCCGTGATCACCGCGCACGTGGTGGTCGACGACAGCTGCTTCACCGATGGTCACACCGCGCGGATCCTGGATCAGTTGCAGGAGTGCGTCGCCCAGCACTTCGATCTCTCGGTCGAGCACTCCACCTTTCAGATCGAGCCGGTCGGGCACCGCGGACACGAGCACGTCGACCATGTCTGAACCGCGGCACAACCTTTGCGCGCGCTGAGACGTGTAGAGGGCATGGACGACGCACCACCCGGGACCGAGCTCCTGGTCGACACCGGGCCCCCGACCGATCGGGACACCGAGTTCACCCGTTTCATGACCGAGGCGAGTCCCGCGCTCGCCCGGACCGCGTGGCTGTTGTGCGGTGACGTCCATCAGGCCGACGAGCTGGTGCAGCAGGCACTGGTCCGCACCTACCTCGCGTGGTCGCAGGCCCGCCAGGGCGACCCGCTGGCCTACGCCCGCCGCACCCTGGCGAACCTGCGGATCGACACCTGGCGCCGACGGCGGCGCGAGGTGCTGAGCGACCCGACCACGCTCCCCGACCACGGTGACGACCGCGACGCGGCCCGCAGTCACGATCGCGACCAGCTCACCCGGGCGCTCGCCCTGCTCTCGGCCCGCCAGCGCAGGGTCGTCGTCCTGCGGCACTTCGTCGGCCTGTCCGAACGCGAGGTCGCCGACGACCTGGGCATCTCGGTCGGCACGGTGAAGTCCACCGCCTCCCGGGCCCTCGGCCAGCTGCGCGCCGTCCTGGAACCGTCCGACACCACGACCGAGAGGAGCCGCTGACATGAACGACGACGACTTCCTCCGTTCCTTCGCCGATCGGGCCGTCCCCGACGTCCCGGTGCACACCGAGCGGGTCATCCCCCGCGCCCACCGCCGACGCCGGATCATCCGGACCGCCCAGTCCATCGGTGTGATCGCCGTCCTGGGCGTGGTCGCCGGAGGCCTCGGCTGGGCCTGGCAGGACGCCCCGAACCCGATCGCCACTCCGTCGCCGACCTCCAGTCCGAGCCCCACCCCGACACCTGTTCCCACGCCGACCCACACACCGGAGCCGTCCGCCGTCGAGTCGACACCGCCAGCCCGCGTGTCATCCGGACCCGCCTCGGTCACGGCCGACGAGCCCTACTGGTACATCAGGACCGAGACCGAGGGCCACCCGCCGCCCTACTACGAGGAGTGGACCGCACTCGACCAACCCGGCATGTCCTGGGTCGGTGGGACGGTCGAGTCGCTGTACGGACTGCGCTCGGTCCGTGAGGAGGTGGCCGAGCTGACCGACCCGCTCGGGAACGTGGCGATCACCGACCTTCCGCATGATGCTCAGGGGCTCGAGGATCTGATCCTGCAAGGAACTCCGAGCGGAGACGACGCGAGCGGTACCGACGTGATGATGCGCTCCGTCGACATTCTCAGGTTGGGTGGCGCGGCCCCTGCGGATCTTCGCCAGGCGGCATTGGATCTGTTGCTGGCATCGCCCTACATCGTCACGGAGCCCGGCAGCGATGGTGTCGGGCGCCCGGGTCTGGTGCTGACCCAGATCGATGTCGAACTGCCCGGGTCCTATGTGGTCGACCCGGACCGACTCCTGGTGCTCCAGTTCACCTCGAGCCTTGACGACACAGCACACCGGTTCTTCGGCGAGGCAGTCGTCGCTCCGCCGATCGCGCCGCCAGCTTTCGGCCCGGCGTACGCCGACTGATCGCGCATCCATCGCCGATGTCCGACCCTCGTCCTACTGTGACGCCCATGACACCTGCACCGATCGTCCTGGTCCCCGGATTCTGGCTCGGCGCATGGGCGTGGGACGAGGTCGCCGACCTGCTGCGCGCCGAGGGCCACCGGGTCACGGCGGTCACCCTGCCCGGGCTGGAACCCGAGCACCCGGACCGCGGGTCGGTGACGCTGGCGGACCACGTGGACGCGGTGGTGGCCGCGATCGAGGCGGCCGGGGAGCCGGTGGTGCTGGCGGTCCACTCCGGTGCGGGGGTGCCGGGTTACGCGGCGACCGACCGGCGCCCGGAGCTGGTCGCGCACGCGGTGTACGTCGACTCCGGTCCGGCCAGCGGCCCGCTGAACCCGGGCTTCGACGCCCCGGAGATGCCGCTGCCGACCTGGGCCGATCTGGAGGAGGACGGCAACAGCCTGGACGGGCTCTCCCCCGAGCAGCTGGATCGGTTCCGGGAGCGCGCGGTGCCCGAGCCCGGCGGCCCGGTCCGCGAGGGGCCGGAGCTGACGTGCGGCGGCCGGCTGGACGTGGCGACCACCGTGCTGTGCACCTCGCTGACCAGTGAGCAGATCAGGGCGGCGATCAGTGAGGGCTGGGCGTGGATCGGCGGCCTGGCCGAGCTCCGGGACGTCCGCTACGAGGACCTGCCGACCGGGCACTGGCCGATGTGGTCCCGCCCGGCGGAGGTGGCGCAGCTGCTGGGCCGGATCGCGCACGAGTCGGCCTGAACCACCGTCGAGTCCCTGGTCACCTCGCGCATCTGCGCAGGACAACCGCCCCGGACGCCCCCAGACTGCTCGGGTGCGAACCATCGGAGTGGAAGAAGAGTTCCTGATCGTCGGCCCGGACGGCGCCCCGCGCGCGGTCGCCGCGGCCGTGTTGCAACACGCCTCCGCGGAGCACCCCGACCACGGCGACACCCCGGGCGGCGCCCTGGAGAAGGAGTTCGCCCAGGAGCAGGTCGAGACCTCGACCCACCCGTGCGAGGACCTGGACGAGCTGCTGGCCGAGGTGCGGGCCGGTCGCGCCCGGGCCGACGCCTCCGCGCAGCACACCGGGAACCACGTCGTGGCGCTGGCGACCTCCCCGCATGTGGCCGACCCGACGGTCGTGGTGGACGCCCGGGCTCGGCGGATCATGTCGCTGTTCGCCCGGACCGCGCGGGATCAGCTGACCTCCGGCTGCCACGTGCACGTCCAGGTCGCCGACGACGAGGAGGGCGTGCGGATCGTCGACCACCTGCGCCGGTGGAACCCGGTGCTGCTCGCGCTCTCCGCCAACAGCCCGTTCTGGCACGGCGACGACTCGGGGTACGAGTCCTTCCGCTCCCAGATCTGGGGGCGCTGGCCGACCGCGGGCCCCACCGCCCCGTTCGGCGACGCCGCCACCTACCGCCGCACGGTCGCCGAGCTGGTCGGCTCCGGCACGATCCTCGACGACGGGATGGTCTACTTCGACGCCCGGCTGTCCGCGCACTACCCGACGGTGGAGGTCCGGGTCGCGGACGTCTGCCTGGACCCGGAGGACGCGGTGCTGATCGGCGCCCTGGTGCGCGGCCTCGCGGACACCGCCGTCTCCGGGGTCCAGGAACCCGACCCCACCCGGACCGAGTTGATCCGGATCGCCGGGTGGCGAGCGGCCCGCACCGGACTGGGCGAGGACCTGGTCTCCCCGGTCACCGGCACCCCGGCGCCGGCGGCCGACGTGGTCGCCCAATTGGTCGAGCACATCACCCCGGCGCTGCGGGACGCAGGTGACCTCGCCCACGTCGAGGCGGGTGTCCAGCGGTTGTTCTCCCGCGGAAACGGCGCTCACCAGCAACGACAGTGGCGGGCCGAGGGCGCGGACTTCTCCGAGCTGGTCCGCCGGGCGGTGGACGCGACACTCTCCCACGGGTGATTCCGGGCATCATGGGTCTGCTCGGCGGGCGTTCACCGGACCTTCACGGCACAGTGGAACACACGGAGCAGCTCGGACGTTGAACGAACCTGAGTAACAGCAAGCTCTGCACGTCAAGGCACGGAGGTCCCACCATGTCGAACCGATCCCTGCGCGGTATGCGCATCGGTTCCCACAGCATGGAGTCGGATGAGGGCGTCGACTTCGCCCCCCGGCTCCAGGCCTACTACGACTGCCCGAACGGGCACACGATCATCCTGCCGTTCTCGGTCGAGGCCGACGTCCCGGTGGTGTGGGAGTGCCGCTGCGGCGCCGAGGCGCTGCTCCGCGACGCCTCCAAGCCGGAGCCGAAGGCCACCAAGCCGCCGCGCACGCACTGGGACATGCTCCTGGAGCGGCGCACCATCAAGGAGCTGGAGGACCTCCTCGACGAGCGGCTCGACCTGCTCCGCGCGGGGAAGCTGCGCCGCAGCGCCTGACCCCCGGCGGCCCTTGACGACGAACGGGTCCCTCCCCACCGGGAGGGGCCCGTTCGGTCGTGTCAGGGCCGGACCAGGGAACGCAGCTGCCGCCAGCGTTCCTGCGCGCCCCACACGGTCACCCGGACCAGGGCCTCGACCACGATGTTCCGGCTCATCTTCGACCGGCCCTCGGCGCGCTCGACAAAGGTGATGGGCACCTCCGCCACGCTGCCGCCGGCCCGGATCACCCGCCAGGCCATGTCGATCTGGAAGCAGTACCCGTGCGAGGCGACCTCGTCGAGCGCCAGCCGGCCCAGCACGTCCTGGCGGTAGACCCGGAACCCGGCGGTGGCGTCCCGCACGGGCAGGCCCATCGCGAGCCACGCGTACACGTTCGCGCCGCGGGAGAGCACCTGACGGTGCAGCGGCCAGTTGACGACGCGTCCGCCGCGCACCCACCGGGACCCGATCACCAGGGCGGGCGCGTCCGGCCGGTCGAGCCGCTCCAGCAGCCGGGGCAGATCCTCCGCCCGGTGCGAGCCGTCCGCGTCCATCTCCACCACAGCCGGGTAGCCCCGCTCCAGCGCCCACCGGAAGCCGGCGACGTACGCGGTGCCGAGTCCCTGCTTGCCGGTCCGGTGCATCACCTGGATCCGTCGGCGGCCCAGCTCGGCCTCCTCCTCGGCGGCGATCCGCTCGGCCAGCTCGCCGGTGCCGTCCGGCGACCCGTCGTCGACCACCAGGACGTCCGCCTCCGGCGCGTGCCGGCGCAGCGCGTCCAGGGTGCGCGGCAGGCTGTCGCGTTCGTCATAGGTGGGCATCACCACCAGCGGCCGCGTCGTCGACCCGCTCACCGTGCTCCCTCCGGCCGGTCGGCCCGGCGCACCCGTCGTGCACCGGCCATCCCCGCGCCCACCATGACGAGGCCGAGCCCCGACACCACCCAGCCGGGCCACGGCCCCATCCGGGTGGCGAGCGTGAGCGACTCGCGCAGCGGCAACGTGGCCACCAGCTGGTCGGCGGTGAACAGGTCGGTCGCCTCGGAGACCGCACCGTTCGGGGCGATCACCGCGCTCACGCCGACCGTCGACACCTGCACCGTGGCCCGGCCGTGCTCGACCGCCCGGAACCGGGACATCGCGAGCTGCTGGGTGGACTCCGCGGACCAGCCGAAGGAGGCGTTGTTGGTCTGGACGACCAGGAACTCCGCGCCCTCGGTCACCGACTCGCGCACCAGGGCGTCGTAGGCCACCTCGAAGCAGATCACGTCGCCGATGGTCACGGTCCGGCCCAGCCGGTCGGATCGCATCGGCAGCACCCCGGGTTCGGTGCCCGCGATCATGTCCCGGGTGACCAGGTCGACCGCGGAGGAGAACGGCCGCACCAGGTCCCGGATCGGGATGTACTCGGCGAACGGCGCCGGGTGCTGCTTGGAGTAGCGCGCGACCGGACCCTCCCCCGGCTCCCAGAGCAGAGCGGTGTTGTACCGGCCGTCGGAGTCCTCGGGGTATTCGACCGTGCCGATCAGCATCGGGGCTCCGGCGGCCTGCGCAGCGGCGTCGATGTCCGCCCAGACCGACGGGTCGGCGGCCGGGTCGATGTCGGTGCCGTTCTCCGGCCAGAGCACCAGGTCGACACCGCCGGAGCCGACCGCCGCGGTCACCGCGGCGGTGCCCTCCAGGTGGTTGTCCAGCACCTCGCGGCGCTGGTCGAAGGCGTCCAGGCCCGGATGCTCGACGTTGCCCTGGATCGCGGCCACCCGCAGCGAGTCGTTCTCCGCCTGGGTCGGCAGCGGGACCAGGAAGCCGATCAGCACCACCGCGACCGCTGCGCCCACCCGGGTCAGCACCGCACCGAGTGCGAACCCGCGGGCGCCGGACCAGGTCAGGGCCAGCAGTGCGCCCACCCCCGCGACCAGCAACGAGACCAGAGGCGCGCCACCGATGCTGGCCAGGGCGATCAGCGGGGCGTCGCTCTGGGAGAAGGCGAGCCGACCCCACGGGAACCCGCCGAAGGGCACCGCCGAGCGTGCCTCCTCGATCGCGACCCAGAGCACCGCGAACACCGGCACCTGCAGCCAGGCGGACCGCCAGACCGCCTCACCACGACGGGCCCAGGACCACGCGGCGCCGAACAGCGCGACGAACCCTGCCTCGGCGACCGAGAGTGCGATCCAGGGCACCAGGCCCACCGCGTCGTCCGCCCAGGTGATCAGCGGCAGGAAGAACGCGAGCCCCCAGAGCAGCCCGAGCAGTGCGTTCCACCGGGCGCTGTCCCGGCGCATCGCCCAGAACAGCAGGCCGACGCCCGGGGCGGCGGCGAACCACCAGCCGAGGTCCGGGAAGGCGGTCCAGGTCAGTCCCCCGCCGAGCGCCGCCAGGACCGCGCTCCACCAGCGGGAGGGATCACGTGGCTGCACGTCGGCGATGCTACGGCACGCGGATGAGCGCTTCGTCCGACCGACCGGCCCGCGTGTCCTTCGTACCGCGCAGCGCCCCGAGGGGTGGCACGTTTTCTACTGAACACGCGGGCCCGGTCGGGGCCAGAGGGTGATCGGAGGGGTGTCTCCGCGGGAGCTCCCGCACCACGACCACTGCCACTGCCGAGACGCTACCCGGTGCACAGGTGGTGTCAAGGTCGGCGTTCGGGCCGGTGATGGGCCTCCGAGCAGGTCACCCGCGCCCGTTGTGTGGCGATTCCCCGCGGACGCCTGGCGTGTCGTGCGGCGTGTCGTCGTGGCCGCCCGGCGACACCCGGGTGAACGACCCGGAAAGAATTCACACGGACGTCATCCGAGGGCGTCGAAGATCACCACGCCCGAGCGCACCGTCCGACGGCAGACCGGTGCGGGGACGTCACCGGTGAGCTCCGGCAGCACCGGGTCCGGGGCGGGACGGCCGGGCCGGTTCCAGGTCGGCCGGTCCGCCCCGCGGTGTGCCCAGGCCGACTCGTCGACGTCCCACACCGCGAGGTGCGCGGGCGCCCCCACCCGCAGCTCCCCGGCGAGCGGGTCCAC
>NZ_JANZKP010000069.1 GCF_025642745.1 Cellulomonas sp. RIT-PI-Y | reverse complement strand
CCACCCATGCCGCCCTCGGCGGACTCGCCCGCGGTGACGGTGGTGGCGACGGTGGAGCCGGAGCTGTCCCCGCCGAGCGAGAACCCGCCGGTCGCGTCCGCGGTGGCGGAGCCACCGGTCAGGACCTGGTACTCCTCGCCCTCGGTGATCCCGGGCAGGCTGACCACCACGGAGCTGACCTGCTCCTCGGTGACCAGGGTGGCCAGCACCGTGCCGTCGGCGTCGGCGACCTGGATCGTCTCCCCCGCCGCGACCTGGACCTGGGCGCTGATCCAGCCCTGGCCGCCGGTGCTCGGGCTCTGGGCCATCCCGGAGGTGCCCACCGCGACCAGCGTGCCGCCGGTGATCTCGAAGGTGCCGTCGTAGTCCAGGGCGCCGTTCGCGCCGGACTCCGGGCCGTGCACGACCACGGTGCCGCCGGTCATGGTGAGGGACCCGTTGGCGTCCAGGCCGTCGCCGCCCGCGTGCACCACGAGCGAACCGCCGGTGATGTCCAGGGTGGCGGTGCCGGTGCTCTCCGACCAGTCGCCCTGGGCGTCCTCGGTCTCGCCGCCGGCGGCGTTCACGCCGTCGTCGGAGGCGGTCACCTCGATGACGCCGCCGGAGAGTGTGATCGCGGTCGCCTCCAGGCCCTCGTAGGAGTCCACGACCTCGACGCTGCCGCCGGTGATGTCCAGGGCGGTGTCGGCGTGGATGCCGTCGTCGCCCGTGGTCAGGGTCAGGGTGCCGCCGTTGACGGTGGCGGTGCCGTTGGTGTGCACGGCGTCGTCCGAGGAGTCGACGGTGATGTCGCCGTCCTCGACCACCAGGAGCACACCGGACTTGAGGCCCTTGGTGGAGACGGTGTCGTCGACGGCCGTGGTGGCGCCGCCGCCCGCGCTCAGGTCGAGGGTGCCGCCGGTGACCACCAGGTCGGTCTCGGCCTGGACCGCGTCGCCGTCGGAGTCCACCGTGATAGTGCCGCCGGACAGGACCACGAAGCCCTCGGTGGTGTCGACGTCCTCGTTGCTGGTCAGGCCGTCGCCGCCGGAGGTCACGTCCAGCGTGCCGCCGCTGACCGACAGCGACTGCTTGCCACGCACCCCGTCGTCGACCGCGGTCACGGTGATCGTGCCGCCCTCGATGCTCAGGCCGTCCGAGGACGCGATGCCGTCCTCCGCGGTGCCGGTCACGGTGAGCGCGCCGTCGCCGGAGATGATCAGGTCCACGTCGGCGGACAGGGCCGCGGTGGGGCCGTCGGCGTTGGTGTAGCCGGCGGCGTCGGTCAGCGTGTTGGTGCTGCCGTCGGCCAGCTGGACCTCGACCGCGTTCGCCTCGGTGATCAGGATCGCCGAGCCGGTGGAGCCGGTGATCTGGGCGTCGTCCAGGATCAGCACGACGTCGTCCTCGGCGCCGGCGGTCACCACCAGCTGTCCGGTGAGCTCGCCGGAGACGGTGTAGGTGCCCGCGGCGGTGATCGTGACGGTCGACCCGTCGACGCTCACCCCGTCCCCGTCCACCGTGGCGGAATCGCCGGTCAGGCTGATCGTGGCGGTCGAGTCGCCGGGGTCCACGTCGGCGGAGGTGCGGATGTCGGCGTTCTCGGCCAGCACCTGGTCGGCGGTGGTCGCCGTGCTGGAGGCCGAGCCGGAGGTCACGGTGCTGCTGGTGCTGTCGGCGGTCGGGGTGGAGCAGCCGGCCAGGGCCAGCGCGAGGGCGAGCGGGGCGGCGATGACGGTGGAGCGGATCGAGCGACGCATGGGGAACTCCTTCAGTCGGCGGCGGCCCGGCGCAGGGTGCGGCGCCAGGGTCGTCCGGTCAGGTCGGGGTGCAGCAGCAGCAGGCCGGTGGCGTACTTGGAGATCCGGTCCGGGCGGTGTCCCGCCTGCCACAGGGTGTGATCGAGGGAGCCGGCGCCGTGGCCGCTCTTGGTCTCGAGGATGAGCCGGCCGGGCAGGGTGGCGTCGACCGGGTGCTCCGGGTCGGACCAGCGCAGCCCGGTGTCGACGGTGGCCCGGCTGCCGTCCGGCAGGTGCAGGGTGGTGCGCCGGTACTCGGTCACCAGCGACGGCCGGAAGTCGAGGCTGGCGGGGAGCCGGACCCCGGCCTCGGAGAGCACCGCCCGGACGAAGGGCAGTCCGGCGGCCAGCCCGTCCGGGTCCGGGTGCTCCCGGCGCTGCTTGACCGTCGCGCCGCGGGCGCCACGGGTCTTGACCTCCAGCCAGCAGTCGCCGGAGTCCAGGTAGCGCCGGGTGCGGATCTTGAACCGGCGGCGGCGGCGACCGGCGGCAGATTGGAAGCAGTCCAGCTCCGGGGTGTCGAGGTAGACCGAGCGGTAGCCGAAGTCGGTGCGGCCGTCGATCGTCAGCCGCCGGGTGCCGTCCGGCAGGGCGGCGACCAGGCCGGGGAGCGCCGACGACGGCAGGACGTACTTGCGGTCCACCCGGGTCATCAGCGCGGCGTCCGCGGTGAGCTCGGCCAGGTCGATCGGGGGCAGGTCGGCCAGCGTGCTCATCGGGCCCACCCGCCCACCAACTCGGCCTCCGGGAGCCGCTCGGCGACGACCGTCCGGGGACCCTCCTGGTACCGGACGTCCACCCAGGTCACGTCGTCGACCAGGTCGAGACGCTGCACGGTGACGTCGCGGACGGTCCCGCCGAGCAGGTCCTCCAGCCGGGCGATCAGCTCGGCGCGGTCGGCGTAGGCGTGGTCCAGCACGACGATCTGCTGCCGGTACCGCTGCAGCAGCCGCGGGTGGTCGCCGAGGTACAGCGCCACCAGCACCAGCGCCATCAGCGCCGGGGCCAGCCAGCCGAGCGACTGCCCGAGCCCGCCCAGCAGCCCGAGCGCCAGCGCGGAGAAGTAGTACGCGATCTCGTCCTGGGTGATCTCCGAGGACCGCAGTCGGATGATCGACAGCACGCCGAACAGTCCCAGGCCGAGCCCGGCGCCGACCGTGCTGTTGGACAGCGCACCGGCCACGGCCAGCACGCCGACGTTCACCCCCAGGAAGGCCGCGACCAGGTCACGACGGCGGTGGCGGGGGAAGTACAGCGCGAAGGTCAGGACGCAGATCGCGACCAGGTCGATGGCGAACAGAGCAGCGGTGGGCATGGGCACCTCGAGCAGTCGGGGAGATGGACTCTCCGTGAACCGGATGCGTCCATCTCCCCAAATGCCGCTGTGCCGATGCTGTGACGCGGCCTAGGCCGCCATGAGCATCGTCAGAGGTACTGCCCCGTGCTCTGCACGTTCTCGATCCGCCGGGGAGCCGGAGCGCCCCCTCGGTTCTTGTTCTCCTGCACGATCGTCCGGATGAAGACGATCCGCTCGCCCTTCTTGCCGGAGATCCGGGCCCAGTCGTCCGGGTTGGTGGTGTTGGGCAGGTCCTCGTTCTCGGTGAACTCGTCCACGCAGGCAGCCAGCAGGTGGTCCACCCGCAGACCGCGCTGACCGGTGGCCAGCAGGTCCTTGATCGCGGACTTCTTGGCCCGGTCGACCACGTTCTGGATCATCGCGCCGGAGGTGAAGTCCTTGAAGAACAGGATCTCCTTGTCCCCGCTCGCGTAGGTGACCTCCAGGAAGCGGTTGACGTCCTCCTCGGAGTACATCCGCTCCACGGTGCGATGGATCATCGCCTCCACCGCCTCGGCCGACGACCCGTGGTGCTCGGCCAGGTCGTCCGGGTGGATCGGCAGCTCCGGGGTGAGGTACTTGCCGAAGATCTCCCGGGCCCCCTCCGCGTCGGGACGCTCGATCTTGATCTTCACGTCCAGTCGTCCGGGGCGCAGGATCGCGGGGTCGATCATGTCCTCCCGGTTCGAGGCGCCGATCACGATCACGTTCTCGAGCCGTTCCACGCCGTCGATCTCGGCGAGCAGCTGCGGGACGATCGTGGTCTCGGTGTCCGAGGAGACGCCGGTGCCGCGGGTGCGGAACAGCGACTCCATCTCGTCGAAGAACACCACCACCGGGTGACCCTGCGAGGCCTTCTCCCGGGCGCGGGAGAAGATCAGCCGGATGTGCCGCTCGGTCTCCCCCACGTACTTGTTCAGCAGCTCCGGGCCCTTGACGTTCAGGAAGAAGCTGGTCGCGGTCGACGGGTCCGCACCGCGCACCTTCGCCGAGGTCGCCGCCAGGGACGCCGCCACCGCCTTCGCGATCAGCGTCTTGCCGCAGCCGGGCGGGCCGTAGAGCAGCACGCCCTTCGGCGGCTTCAGCCCGTGCTCGCGGAACAGCTCCGGGTGCAGGAACGGCAGCTCCACCGCGTCCCGGATCTGCTCGATCTGCGGACCCAGGCCACCGATGTCCGTGTAGTCGATGTCCGGCACCTCCTCCAGCACCAGGTCCTCGACCTCCGACCGCGGCACCCGCTCGAACACGAAGTTCGACCGGGTCTCGATGGTCAGCGCGTCCCCGACCCGCACCCGACCGCCGAGCAGCGGCCCGGCCAGCCGGACCACCCGCTCGTCGTCGCCCCGGCCGACCACCAGCGCACGATCGGTGCCGATCAGCTCCTTGACCGTGACCAGCTCGCCGACCCGCTCGTACCCGCCCGCCTCGACCACGGTCAGCGCCTCGTTCAGCCGGACCTCCTGGCCCGGTCGCAGCGCATGGGTGTTCACGCTGGGGCTGACGCCGACGTGCATCTTCCGCCCGGCCGACACCACCTCCACCGTCCCGTCCCCCCGTGGCGACAGGAAGGTGGCGAAGGTCGCCGGCGGTTTGGCCAGGTCGTCGATCTGGCGCTTGAGCTCGATGATCTGGTCCCGCGCGGCGACCAGCGCGCCGGACAGTCGTTCGTTCTTGGCCTGGAGCAGCGAGAGCTCACGCTGGAGCTCCTGCGGGGTCGGTTCCGTCATCGCGGTCCCTCCTAGCTGGTGCCGATGCGGCAGGCTAACCACCCGCAGGGGCATTCCGCGCGACGCGGTCAGCAGGCGGACCCGCGTGTCACTGGTCCTCGGGCGCCTGACCGACCTCGCGGCGGACCCGGCGGAGCTTCTTCTCCGAGATCGGCCGCTCCCCCATCGCCTCCGGGGTCCAGCCCTCGTCCGGCACGTCCAGGTGCGACCGGGTGCTCTCCACCTCGCCCGACTCGTCGACCAGGTCCTTGGACGGCGCGGGGCGGCGCTTGCGCTCCGGCGGGATCACGCCCTCGGCCAGGCGACGGGTGGACAGCAGGAAGCCGGTGTGGCCGATCATCCGGTGCTCCGGGCGGACCGACAGTCCCTCCAGGTGCCAGCCGCGGATCATCGTCTCCCAGGCCTGCGGCTCGGTGAACCGGCCGTCGGCACGCAGGTCCTCGGACAGCCGGGACAGCTGGGTGGTGGTGGCGACGTAGCTGATGAACACGCCGCCGGGGGCCAGCGCCCGGGCGACGGCGTCCAGGTTCTCCCAGGGCGCGAGCATGTCCAGCACCACCCGGTCGATGCTGCCCGGCTCCGCGACCCCGGGCAGCACGTCGGACAGATCGCCGATCGACAGCCGCCACGCCGGGTGCTCCCCGCCGAAGAACGCCTGGACGTTGCCGCGGGCGATCGCCGCGAAGTCCTCCCGCCGCTCGATCGAGTGCAGCATGCCGCCGTCGCCGACCGCCCGGAGCAGGGACATGGTCAGCGCACCGGAGCCCACCCCGGCCTCGATCACCCGGGCGCCGGGGAAGATGTCCGCCATCGCCACGATCTGCCCGGCGTCCTTCGGGTACACCACCGCCGCGCCCCGCGGCATGGACAGCACGTAGTCGGACAGCAGGGGACGCATCGCCAGGTACTCGATGCCGCCGGTGTTCGCGATCACGCTGCCCTCCGGGGCCCCGACCAGGTCCTCGTGCCGGAAGTAGCCCTTGTGGGTGTGGAAGGTGGCGTCCGGGTGCAGCGTGATCGTGTGCAGCCGCCCCTTGGGATCGGTGAGCTGGACCCGCTCACCGACCCGGAAGGGACCGCGGCGCAGCGAGGCGCCGGTGGGGTCGGTGGTCGTGTCGTCGTGGGTCACGGGCGGCAAGTCTAGGAGCGCAACCGGGCCGCCACGTCCGCGCCGCGCACGAGGGCCACCACCTGATGCCCCCGGACCGCGACCATCACCGGTGCGAACCGGCTCACCGCGGACAGCGCGGACAGCAACGCCCCACCGCGCAGGTCCGCGTCGACCACTGCCCCGGCGGGCAGCCCCACCGCCACCGCGGTCACCGGGACCCGGGTCCGCTCCGCCGCGGGCACGGTCTGCGCGGCGGCCGGATCGACGTAGGCCGCGGGCCGACCGTCCGGGCTGAGCAGCACCACGGCCTCGGCGCCGCTCACGCTGCGTGCCGCGTCCGCCTCGGCCAGCATGGCGGTCGCCGCGATCCCGACCGCCCGGGCACCGAGCGTCTCCACCGAGAACCCCTCCACCGCGCGCTCGGTGCGGGCCTGCCGGAGCGCCTGGGTCGCCCCGGACCACAGGAAGGCACCGACCACCGCCGCCCAGACCACCTGGTACAGGTCGATCCCCCACGCGCTGCGCGCCTGCCAGAAGAACACCACCAGCACGAACGCGACCGCGACCACCCGACCGGCCCAGGCCGCGACCACCGCGCCCAGCCGGCGGTTCCCGGACACCGCCCAGATCGCCGCCTCCAGCACCTGCCCGCCGTCCAGCGGCAGACCGGGCACCAGGTTCAGCACGCCGACGAACAGGTTCGCCGACGCCGCCGTGTACAGCACCACGTAGGCCGCACCGCCGTCCGGCGCCACCGACGCCCCGAGCCCGAGCACCGCGGCCAGCACCAGGTTCGACAGCGGCCCGGAGGCCGCGATCAACGCGCCGTTGCCGGGTGAGGCCGGGGCGGTCGTCATCTGGGTGTGCCCGCCGAGCAGGGTCAGCGCGAACTCGCGCACCCGCAGCCCGAACGCGCCCGCCACCAGACCGTGCGCCAGTTCGTGCACCAGGATCGACAGCAGCAGGATCACCGCGAACACCGCCGCGATGCCGTACGCCGCCCCGGTGCCGATCCCCAGCTGACCGCTGAACGTCGGCGCGAAGAGCAGCGCGATGATCACCGCCATCAGGGCGCTGCTCGGGGTCAGGACGATCGGGGCACCGGCGACCCGGCCGATCACCAGGCCGCGGGTGCGAGGACGCTCAGGGGGCACGGCGCACAGGCTACGGGTCAGGCCTGGATGTCGGCGGGAGCGCCTACCCTCGATCCCGTGACCGACACCGAACCGCTGCCGACCGGACCCACCATCGACGGGCCCGTGGTCGTGCCCGGCGAGTCCGCCGCCGACGCCGAGGAGTCCGCCGGTCACGAGGCCGTCCGCACCCGGGTGCCCGGGCTGTCCCCGTCCCGCGCCAACGACTTCCAGCAGTGCCCCCTGCTGTTCCGGTTCCGGGTGGTCGACCGGCTGCCCGAACCGCCCAGCTCCGCCGCCGCCCGCGGCACCCTGGTGCACAGCGTGCTGGAGCGGCTGTACGACCTGCCGCTGGGCGAGCGCACCCCCGCCGCCGCGCATGACCTGGTGCCCGAGGCCTGGGACCGGTTGCGGGAACGACAGCCCGACGTGGTCGAGCTGTTCTCGGACGACGCCGCCCGCGAGGAGTGGCTGACCAGCGCGCGCCTGCTGCTGGACACCTACTTCACCCTGGAGGACCCCAACCGGCTGCAGCCCGGCGAGCGGGAGCTGAACGTCCGCACCCAGCTGGCCGACGGACCGCAGCTGCGCGGGATCGTCGACCGGTTGGACATCGCCCCCGACGGCCGGCTCCGGGTCGTCGACTACAAGACCGGCAAGTCCCCGCGCGCCGGGTACGAGGGCAACGCGCTGTTCCAGATGCGGTTCTACTCCTACGTACTGTGGCGCGAGCGAGGCGTGCTCCCCACCCTGCTGCAGCTGGTCTACCTCGGCGACGGCACCGTGCTGCGGCATTCCCCGAGCGAGGCCGAGATGCGCACGCTCGAACAGCGGCTCCGGTCGCTCTGGGAGCGGATCGAGGAGTGCGCCCGGACCGGCGAGTGGCCGACCCGGACCTCCAAGCTCTGCGACTGGTGCGCGCACCGCGCGATCTGCCCCGCGTACGGGGGCACCGCACCCGAGATCCCGCCCGGCGCGGTCGAGTCGGCGCTCGGGATCGTGCCGCTCGCGTCGTGATCTACGGTGTCGGTTGATTCTTCAACCGACAGATCGGATCAGCCGTGGACATCGTCCTCTGGGTCATCGCCGGGTTCCTCGCCGTCGCCTTCCTCGGCGCGGGCCTGTTCAAGCTCACCCAGCCCCGGGAGAAGCTCGCCCCGCAGATGGGCTGGGTGGAGGACTGGCCGGTCGCCGGCGTCAAGACGATCGCCGCGTTGGAGGTGCTCGCAGCCGTCGGCCTGGTGCTGCCCGCGCTGCTGGACATCGCACCGATCCTGGTGCCGCTGGCCGCGACCGGTCTCGCGATCACCATGGTCGGCGCCGTGATCGTGCACGCCCGGCGCGCCGAGTGGCAGAACGTCGGGGTGAACGCGGTGCTGCTGGCACTGGCGGTGGTGGTGGCCGTCGGACGGTTCGGGGCCTGGGCGTTCTGACCCGGGTCGGCCCCGGCGCCGGAGCCCTGTCCCCCGCCGGTCAGTCCGGGAGCAGCTCCAGCGTCGTCGCCACCACGTCCTCGCCCACCACCGCGCCCACGATCCGCGCACCGTAGCGGTCGTACTTCGCGTGATAGGCCCGGTCGACGTCCGGGGCGATCCTGGCCTCGGGCGACCGGAACAGGACGTCCCGGTCGATGTCACCGATCCGCACGTGGCCCGTTCCGGCGGTCGAGGCACGGTGGAACCAGCCGTTCCCGGGACCGTGGGCGGACCGGACGAAGGCACGGTCACCCACGCGGACGGCCCAGATGGTCACCTCGGTACGGCGGGTGCCGTCGGGGCGGTCGCTGGCGACGGAGAGTTCGTCGGCGTGGTCGAAGTCGGCCAGCTCGGCCGGAGTCCAGGCAGTCATCGCGGGTCCTCCGTGGTCGGGGCGTCGTACTCTCGATCGGAGACGGCGTCGCCCCACTCGGCGTCGACTCCGTCGTGCTCCCACAGCGCCAGGTGCTCCGTGAAGGCGTCCCGCCCGGCGCCGTGCCAGTGCCATTCCCCCGGCGGGCACCAGACGGTCTCGCCGGGGCGGGCCTCGACGACCCGGCCGTCGCGGGTGCCGATCCTGGCGAGGCCCTGGGTGACGTGCAGGGACTGCCCGCCGGGATGCCGGTGCCAGTGCGTACGGGCCCCGGGGGCGAACCGGACCAGGTTGGCGCGCAACCGGGCCGGGGCGGGCGGGGCGGCGACGACGTCGAACCACACCTCGCCGGTGAACAGGTCGACAGGCGCACGGGTGCTCGGGATGGGGTCGAGGAGTTCCATCGTCCGAGTGCACACCCGGACGGGCGGGTGCGGGAGTGCCTGCCGTGACGGGTACTCCCAGTGCCTCCTTGCCGGGGACCGGCGCGCCGTACCGTGACGACATGGACAATCGCGAGGAGGTGCGCGACTTCCTCCGCTCGCGCCGGGCCCGGATCACGCCGGAGCAGGCCGGGCTGCCGGTGTACGGCACGCACCGCCGGGTGCCGGGGCTGCGACGGGAGGAGGTCGCGATGCTGGCCGGGGTGTCGAACGACTACTACATCCGGTTGGAGCGCGGGAACCTCGGCGGGGTGTCCGACTCGGTGCTGAACGCGCTGGGCCGGGTGCTGCAGCTGGACGACGCGGAACAGCGCCACCTGCGGGATCTGGCGTCGGCGGCCCGGGGCCCGCGGACGGCACGCCGGTCGACGACACCGGATCTGAACGTGCCGACCAGCGTGCGGGTGCTGCTGGACTCGATCACCGGATCGCCGGCGGTGGTCCGCGACGACCGGCTGACCGTGCTGGCGACGAACACGATGGGCCGGGCGCTCTACCACCCGCTGCTGACCAGCCCGGCGGGTCCGCCGAATCACGCGCGGTTCGTGTTCCTGGACGACCGGTCGCGGGACTTCTGGGTCCACTGGGAGCGGGCGGCGGACGACACGGTGGGCGTGCTGCGGTCGGCGGCGGGACGGATGCCGCAGGACCCGGGGTTGAGCGCGCTGGTCGGCGAGCTGTCGACCCGGTCGGAGGACTTCCGGACCCGCTGGGCGGCGCACCACGTGCACCTGCACACCGGCGGGGTGAAACAGATCCGGCATCCGGTGGTCGGCCGTCTGGAGCTGATGTACGACACGCTGTCGGTGGCGGCCGCACCCGACCTCACCCTGCTGGTCTACACCGCGACGCCGGGCAGTCCGTCGGCGGACGCGCTGGAACTGCTGGCGTCCTGGGCGGCGACCGAGACGGCGGAGGCAGAGGGGTACTCGGACTACCCCGGTACGACAGGCACTCCCCGGCCGACCGGCCCGGTGGTCGACTGAGGTCATCGACAGATCGACGTCTCAGGAGGTCCACCATGCACGTTCGCACGCTCGGCCAGGGGCTGCAGGTCTCGGCGGTCGGACTCGGCGCGATGGGCATGTCCCAGAGCTACGGGCCGAACCCGGGCAGCCGCGAGGACATGATCGGGGTGCTGCGCGGCGCCGTGGAGCACGGTGTCACGTTCATCGACACCGCGGAGGTCTACGGGCCGTACGTGAACGAGGAACTGGTCGGCGAGGCGCTGGAGCCGATCCGCGACCAGGTGGTGATCGCGACCAAGTTCGGCTGGAACATCGTCGACGGGACGATGCAGGGCGTCGACTCGCGGCCCGAGCAGATCCGCAAGGTCGCCGACGACTCGCTGCGCCGGCTGCGGACCGACGTCATCGATCTCTTCTACCAGCACCGGGTCGACCCGGACGTGCCGATCGAGGACGTCGCGGGCACCGTGGCGGAGCTGGTGCAGGCGGGCAAGGTCCGGCACTTCGGGCTGTCCGAGGCGGGAGCGGGCACCATCCGCCGGGCGCATGCGGTGCACCCGGTGACGGCGGTGCAGTCGGAGTACTCGCTCTGGACCCGTGACCCGGAGCCGGAGGTGCTGCCGACCCTGGCCGAGCTCGGGATCGGATTCGTCCCGTTCAGCCCGCTGGGCAAGGGGTTCCTCACCGGGACGGTAGACGCCACGACGGCGTTCTCCGCGGGTGACATCCGCACCCGGGTCCCCAGGTTCACGGCGGAGAACCTGGACGCGAACCAGGCTCTGGTGGCGTACGTCCGGACGATCGCCGAGGCCAAGGGCGTCACCCCCGGGCAGATCGCGCTGGCCTGGCTGTTGGCGCAGCAGCCGTGGATCGTGCCGATCCCGGGCACCCGGCGACTGAGCCGGATGACGGAGAACGCGGCCGCGACCACGGTGGCGCTGTCGGCGGACGAGGTCGCGGACCTGGACGCCGTGGCGGCCCGGATCGGGGTCAGCGGGAACCGCTACGACGAGAACGGGATGGCGATGGTCGGGCTGTGAACCGCGCGCCGAGCCGGTGGAAGGCCTCGGCCAGCTCCACCGGCTCGGGCGCGTCGGCGTCCGGGGTGACCTGGGTGCTCGACCTCGCGTGACGAGCCGGCTCGGGGGCCGACCGGTCCGGTCGGCCCCCGAGCGGTCAGCCCTTGACGCAGAGCACCGTCCGCAGCCGCGCGACCACCTCGACCAGGTCGGTCTGCGCCGCGATCACCGCGTCCAGGTCCTTGTACGCGCCCGGGATCTCGTCCAGCACGCCGGCGTCCTTCCGGCACTCCACCCCGGCGGTCTGCGCCGCGAGGTCGTCCAGGGTGAAGTGCTTCTTGGCCGCGGTCCGGGACATCCGCCGCCCGGCACCGTGCGAGGCCGACCAGTAGGACTCCGGGTTGCCCAGACCCCGGACGACGTAGGACCCGGTGCCCATCGAGCCCGGGATCAGCCCCAGATCACCGGCGCCGGCCCGGATCGCGCCCTTCCGGGTCACGATCAGGTCGGCGCCGTCGATCCGCTCGGTCGCCACGTAGTTGTGGTGCACGTTGACCGCCTCGTCGAAGGTCACCGTCCGGTCGGCGAACTCGGCCCGGACCGCCTCGGCGACCAGGGTGATCATCACCGCCCGGGACCGGGCCGCGTACTCCTGCGCCCACCACAGGTCGTTCAGGTAGGCGTCCATCTCCGGCGTCCCGGCCAGGAACACCGCGAGGTCCCGGTCGGGCAGCGCCCGGTTGTGCTCCAGGCCCTTGGCGATCCCGGCGTGGTGCTCGGCCAGGGTCTTCCCGACGTTCCGGGACCCCGAGTGCAGCTGCAACCACACCTGGTCCTCGGTGTCGAGGCAGACCTCGATGAAGTGGTTGCCACCACCCAGAGTGCCCATCTGCCGCTCGATCGTGGTCTGGAACCGGTCCACCCCGCCGCTGAGCGAGCCGAACCGGGCCCAGAACGCGTCCTCGCCGGCGAGCACCTCGGCGGACCGGGCGCCCCGGGCCAGCGGGTGCAGCCGCCGCAGGTCGACGGCCCGGTCGTGCCCGTGGAAGCCGACCGGGATCTGCGCCTCGATCCGCGACCGTAGCCGGTGCAGGTCGTCCGGCAGGTCGGCGGCGGTCAGCGAGGTCCGCACGCCGATCATCCCGCAGCCGATGTCCACCCCGACCGCATTCGGCGACACCGCGTCGCGCATGGCGATCACCGAGCCGACGGTCGCGCCCTTGCCGAGGTGCACATCGGGCATCACGCGGACACCGTGCACCCAGGGCAGCGCGGCGATGTGACGCAACTGCTGCTGCGCGCTCGGCTCGACCTCGTGCTCGTGCGCCCACATCAGAGTGGTTGCACGGGCACCGGACAGCGGGACCGGGAACACGGGAGTGACCTTTCGCGGGGTCGGCGCCCTGTGCGTCGACGGAGCCGCCGACGGTAGGGGACGGTCGGGCCGCAGGTCACGGGGATATCGACCGGTCGTCGCCCACGGCTCGCCGCGACGTGGTCCCCGCCAGCACGACCAGCAGGCCGGCACCCACGAACACGCCCGTCATCACCGGCACCGGCCAGGGGCCGTCCAGCGCGAGGCTGAACGCCGCCGCGGCCGCCGCCCCGACCAGCGCACCGCCCGCCGACTCCACCAGCACCGCGGCCCCGGCGGCGTGGGTCGGATCGACCCCGTCCTGCTCCACCGGCGGGTCCACCACCCGGTTCAGGGTGTCCAGGTAACTGGTCCCCATCCCCAGCCCCATCACGGTCCAGGCCACCGTGACCAGCGGGACGCCGATGCCGCCCGGGTCGGCCACGGCGACCGCCAGCCCGATCAGTCCGAGCAGCATCAGGGACAGACCGACGTTCATCCGGCGCGGGTATCCCGGCGCGGTGGCGGGCCAGCGGGCGACGACCAGCCCGGCGACCGCCCAGCCCATCCCGCCACCGGCCAGTGCCACCGCCGCCTGCCCCGGACTCCCGCCCAGCCGGTCCTGGACCAGGATCGCGACCACCGACCACATCCCCAGGTGCGCCGCCGTGATCAGCCCCAGCGTGGCGACGGCCGCCGGTCGCCCCCGTGCCGCGCGCAACGACCCGGCGGGCAGCAGCCCACGCAACGCCGCCAGGGCCAGGACCGCACCGGCGAGCCCCGCCGCCAGCGCCCACCAGCGGCCGTCGCCGAGCAGCCCGACCAGCGCCACCCCCGCGGCCACCGCCAGCGCGCCCCACACCGGGAGCCGGTCCGCACCGCTGCCCAGCCGTCGCCGGAGCTGCCCGGCCGCGACCCACCGCGCCGCCAGCAGCAGCGGCAGGTAGAGCACCAGGGCCCAACGCCAGCCGACGGTGTCCGCCACCGCGCCGGCATACACCGGACCGACCAGGGACGCGGCCACCCAGACCGCGTTGTAACCGGCCAGGACGACCCGCCGCCAGGTCGCGGGCAGCACGGTGACGATCGCGCTCAGCGAGACGGTTGCCATCGCCCCGGTCGCCAGCCCGGTGACCGCTCGGCCGGCCACGAACAGCAGAATGGTCGGGGCGAGCGCGGCCAGCATCGACCCGGCCACCGTGACGGCGGTCAGGACCAGCAGCACCCGGTCCGCGCGGAACCGGCTGAGCAGCACCGGCCCCCAGGGCATCGTCACGAACATCGCGACCTGGGCCGACGCGGTGATCACGCCGTAGAGGTGCCGACCGTCCAGCTCGGCGGCGACCACCGGGACGATCGTGGCCAGCAGATAGCTCTGGATGCCCGCCACCAGCTCCAGGGTGAGCAGCGCACAGGCCAGGACCGCCGGGTGCCGTGCGAGCGCCCCCGGCTCGGGCGCGGTCAGGTGCCGGGCGGGGTCGGTGCCCCGCGGGTGAGTGCCACGGGGACCAGCACCCCTGCTGTGACCCGGGTCATCTCGCCACGATAGCGACGTGGCACTCGGGCCGTCGGCGATTCAGCGCAGCTTGTCCAGCACCGCGCCCGTGCCGATCCGGGCCAGATCCGCGACCGTGATGTCCGCCAGCGAGCCGGTGACACTGAGCTCGGGCAGCTCCGGGATCGGCGTGAACACCTCCACCGCCAGCACTCGACCACCCGCGGCGACCGCCGACCCGATGCCGGAGGGCGAGTCCTCCACGATCACGCACTCGGTGACGTCGAGACCCAAGTGCTCGGCGGCGGTGAGATAGGGCTCGGGGTGCGGCTTGGCGTGCTGCACGTCGTCACCCGCGACGATGGTGGCGAAGACCCCGGTGACCTCGGCGAAGGGCACGGCCAGATTGCGGTAGGACGAGGTGACGAGCGCCTGCGGCACCTCCGCCTCGGCCAGTGCCAGCAGCAGCTCGCGGGCGCCCGGCTGCCAGGGCGTGCTGGCCGCGACCCCGGCCCGGACCCGGACGCTCAGGTACTCGATGATCTCGTCGACCGTGAGGTCGACCCCCCGCTCCTGCAGGATGCCCGCGGAGGTGGTGAGCGGGTTCCCGACCAGCGACAGGCCGTCCTCGTGCGTCCAGGTCCCGCCCCAGGAGTGCACCAGCTCGGTCTCGGCGGCCAT
>NZ_JANZKP010000068.1 GCF_025642745.1 Cellulomonas sp. RIT-PI-Y | reverse complement strand
GAGGTGCCGTACGGCTTCTCATACACCACCCGGATCCCTTCGGTCAGGTGGTGCGCACGCAGCCCGCGCGTGGTCGGGGCGAAGGCGCTCGGCGGCACGGCCAGGTAGTGCACCACGGTCGGTGCGTCGTCGCCGTCGGTGAGGTCCTCGGTGGCGTGGGCGATGGCGTCGACCAGGTCGCCGGGGTCGTCCTCGGTGAAGCTGCGGGCGTAGTACAGGTGACCGTCGAGCGCGTCCGGCTCGGTGCCGTCGTGCCCGAACTCCTCAAGGGCGTCGTGCACCAGGTCGGTGAACTCGTGGTCGTCGATCTCGCGTCGGCCGGTGCCCAGCAGCGTCCAGCGTTCCGGCAGCAGCCCGGCCGCGGACAGGTCCGCGAGGGCGGGCAGCACCAGGCGCTTGGCCAGGTCGCCGCGGGCGCCGTGCAGCACCAGCAGCACGGGAGGCAGCGGGTCGTGGCCGGTCGGCCGGTCGGTCTCCGGGTGGTGCTGGTGCGGCACGGGGCCTCCGCTCAGTGGGTGGTCGGACCGGGGCGGCCGGTGGTGTCCGGCCCGTCATCACGGTGCTTGTCGGCCTGCTTGTCCAGGAAGCCCTTGGCCTTGTCGACCGCGGAGTCGATCTTGCGGTCGGTGTCGCCGGAGCTGCGGGACTTCACCGCGTCGGCGGCCTTGTCCAGGGCGCCGGCGACCTGTTCCTCCCGGCCGGCCAGCGCCTGCTTCGCCTTGTTCACGTAGTCGCCGATGCCCATGACCTGCTCCTCGTCCAGGGGTGGTCGTCGGTCCTGCGCCGACGTGGACCGAGTCAACGCGGGGGCCACGGGGTCCGCAACCGGTCGTGGGTGGAGGGGTGAACGTCCGGAGGAGATCACCCGGGTCGGCGACCGCGGACCAGGTCGCACCCGTACGCTCGGGGCCGTGTCTGCCGATCGACGCCGCCGCCGCGGCTGCCTGGTCACCTTCGTCCTCGCCCTCGTGCTGCTCGCGGGCGGGGCGCTGCTCGCCGAGTTCGCGAGCCGCGCCCTGGTGCAGAGCCTCGCCACCGACGCGCTGCGCAACGGCCTGAACACCGACACCAGCATCAGCGTGGACGTGCCGGAACATCCGGTGCTGCCGCAGCTGATCCGGGGTGAGCTGCGCGACGTCCGGGTCGACTCCGACGTGGCGCAGATCCGCGGGGTCGACATCGTGGATGTCGAGGCCAGCGCGACCGGCGTGCGGATCCGGGGCGAGCGCGGCGCGGACCAGGTCGTCGTCACCGCCACCCTGCCGTCGTCGACCCTGCAGACCCTGCTGTCCGACCGCACCGGCTGGGACCTCCAGGTGGCCGAGCAGGACGGGGAACTGGTGCTCTCCGGCGAGGCGCTGGGCGTGCCGTTGACCGTGAACCTGCAGGTCACAGCGACGGACGGCGCACTGACCGCCACGATCACCCAGACCACCATCGGCGGTCTCACGGTGGACGCGGTCCAACTCCCGCTCGACCTGAGCGATCAGCTGGGGAACCTGGCCGGGATCACCGATCAGCTCGCGGCCCAGGCCACGATCACCGACGCGCAGGTGGTGGACGGCGGGCTCCGGGTCACGCTGAACCTGCAGGACGTGCTGCTGGACGACCTGTGAGGCGGCGATGAGCGACGTGCTCGCGGAGATCTGGCGTCGCGCGACCACCGTCCAGCCGGCCGCCGATCCGCTGGTGGTGGTGGGGACCCTGGCGGCGGTGCTGGTCGTCCTGGTCGTGCCGTGGGCGTGGCACCTGGCCCGGCACCTGCTGACCATCGTGCACGAGTCCGCGCACGCCGTGGTGGCCGTGCTCTCCGGCCGACGACTGTCCGGCGTGCGCCTGCACTCGGACACCTCCGGGCTGACCGTGTCGGTGGGGAAGCCACGGGGACCAGGCATGGTGGCCACCGCGTTCGCCGGCTACCCAGGCCCGGCGGTGCTGGGCCTGGGTGCGGCCTGGCTGCTCGGCCGCGGGTACGCCGTCGGGCTGCTCTGGCTGTTGCTGATCGCGCTCGCCCTGCTGCTGGTGCAGATCCGCAACTGGTACGGCCTGTGGGCGGTGCTGGTCACCGGCGTGCTGCTGGTCGCCGTGAGCTGGTGGGGGACCGCGGCAATGCAGGTCGCGGTGGCGTACGCGGTGACCTGGTTCCTGCTGCTCGGATCGCCCCGGGCGGTGCTGGAGATGCAGGCGGGCCGACGTCGCGGCGGACGGGGGTCCGGTGGGTCCGACGCGGATGTGCTGGCCCGGCTCACCCCGCTGCCCGGTGGATTCTGGGTGGCGGCGCTGCTGCTGGTCTGCCTGGGCGGGCTGGCGCTGGGCGGCTGGTGGCTGCTGGACGGCACGCTCAGTCGACGGTGACGCAGGTCCCGAGCTGCCGGTCCATCGCGTCCGCCTCGGCCTCGGTCACCCACAGCCCGTAGGCCGCCTTCACCCGGATCTGCTGCACCACGTACGCGCACCGGAACCCGGTGCTGGGCGGCAGCCAGGTCGCCGCGTCCCCGTCGCCCTTGGACTGGTTGATCCCGCCGTCGACCGCGAGCAGGTTCGCGGGGTCGTTGGCGAACTCCTTGCGCGTGTCGGCGTCCCACTGCTGGGCGCCCTTCTGCCACGCATCGGACAGCGCGACCACGTGGTCGATCTGCACCGCCGCGCTGTCCGGGCCGCGCTCGAAGTCGATCGTCTCGCCGCCGTAGGGGTCGTCCAGCGTGCCGGTGAGCACGACGCAGTCCTGGGTGTCCTCCTTGAACGTGAGGTCGGTCAGGTCCCGGGCGAGCACGTCGTTGCGGGTGTCGCACCCGTTGTGGTCGACATCCGCCCAGGCGGCGCCGAACTCGTCCCGGCTGTAGCCGGTGCGGGGGGCGCGGCCCTTCACCTCCAGTCCGTCCAGCTCCTGCTCGGCCCGGTCCAGGTCGGCGGTGGTGACCGGGAAGCGCGCGGAGTCCTGGTGCTGCTGCCAGGCGGGCAGCCCGGCCCCGATCGCGACCGCGACGACCAGCAGCAGCCAGAGCCACCCGAGCCGACGACGGCGCCGTGCGCCGCCGGAGACCAGGACGCCGAGCGGGGCGGCGGATCCGCTCCGCCCGGCGGGCCGACGGGATCGGCTGGCGGGCCGGGTGCCGGCGGGCCGGCGTGAGCGGGTGGATCGGGTGGAGCTGGGCACCGCCGAACCATGACACATCACACCCACACCGGATGCGCACCGGCTCGGCCCGGGGACCCCACCGCGGGAGCGGAGGAGGCTCCTAGGCTCGGAGGCGTGACCAGGCCAGCGACCCGGACGTCCCGCCGTGCTGCGACGCCCGGCACGGCACCGGCCGTCACCCGGCTCCGTCCCGCCGCCTTGCCCCGTCCCGCCGCCCTGCCCCGTCCCGCTGTCTGGTCCCGTCTCACTGCCCTGCCACGTCCAGGCGTCCGGTCCCGGGCGGGGACCGCGACCGCCCTCGCTCTCGTCGTGCCGCTCGGCCTCGCGGTGACCCGGCTGGGCGCCGGTCCGTGGGCGGCCGCGACCGGCGACGCGTTGTACGCCGTGATGGCCGTGCTGCTGGCCCGCCTCCTGCTCCCGGGCCGGTCCTGGCGGGTGCACACCACGCTCGGCCTCGCCTGGTGCTGGCTGGTCGAGCTCGCGCAGCTCACCGGTGTCCCGGCGGCGATCGGCGAGGCGGTGCCGCCCGCGCGTCTGGTGCTGGGCACCACCTTCACGGCGTCGGACCTGGCGGCGTACACGGTCGGCGCCCTGGGCTGTGCGGCGATCATCGTGCTGGCCTCCCGGTGCTGGTCGTCGGTCCGGACAGCGTGGATCGCGCGCCGCACCGGCGTCGAGGATCAGCCCTGAGGCCTGGGGACCACCGCGGCACGGCGCCGCCTGTGGACAGACGGACCCGAGGTGGTCACCGCAGCAGCCAGCCGGGATCGCGCAGGAACTCCTCGGCCGCCCGCACGACTGGACTGATCGGCTCGACCTCCCGGGCGCGACCGAGCAGCTGCAATCGGCGCAGCACCACCAGGGCGCTCGCCACCGCGGCGTCGCCCCGGGTGAGCGGCCGCACCCGCTGGTATCCGGCCGCCCAGGCCTGCGCGTGCTCCGCCGACCCGCCCGAGGCGACCAGAGCCGCCGCCAGGTCGAGCATGAACCAGCTGAACCCGCAGCTGTCGAAGTCGATCACCGTGACCCCGCCCGGCCCCGACACCAGCTTCTCCGGGCGCAGGTCGCCGTGGACCAGGCCCCACGCGTCGGGCGCACGGGACGCGCCGTGCAGGACGTCCAGCGCCGCCTGCTCGGCCCGGAGCAGCACGGCCAGCGCCGTGGGGTCGAGGTCCACGGTGTGCCAGTTGCCCCAGCGCGCCTCCGGTCCGACCAGGTCCGCGGTGTCCCAGGTCGGCCGGACGAAGTCGCGCGGGCGCTGGTAGCCGAGCGCGTGCTCGTGCATCCGGGCGGCCGTGGAACCGAGCAGTGACATCCAGTCCAGCGGGTCGACGTCGGAGCGGTCCAGCTCGTCCCGCACCGTGCGGCCGCCGGCCCAGGTGGTGGTGAGGCAGATCCAGTGCCGGTCGTCGTCGTCCGCCAGCAGGGCGACGTCCCGGCCGTCGGCCGGGGTGATCACCGCGGGCACATGGACCACCCCGGCGGCCTCCAGGTCCGTCATCCAGGCCACCTCGGACTCCGCCGCCGCGGTGTCCTCCATGTACGGCGGCACCGACAGCCGTGCGACGGCGACCGGCAGGTCGTCGACCAGGACCAGGAAGCTGGCGTGCAGGTCGGCCGCGATCAGTCGGAGCCGGGTCCGCCGCGGCTCCCAGCCCCACGCCGCGCACAGACCGTCGCGCAGCCAGTCCGGCGGACAGCCCCACGCGACCAGTCCCGCGATCGGCCCAGGCCTTCGTCGTCCAGCCGCTTCCGTGGTGCTCATCGTCGACCCCCCGCTCGCCCGTCGGTAGCGCCGAGTGTCCGGACGGTCCGGTGGGGCGGACAACCCGTCGGCAGGGGATTTCACGCAGGTGTTACCCCGATCGGCGGTGGTGACGCGAGCGAAACATCGCGGACGCACGGCCGCCGCCTACGCTGACGGCGTGACCGCCGAGCCCGCGCCGACCGACGCCCCGACGACCGCGCCGTCCCGCGACCTACCGCCGCACCGGGTCCGTGAGCACGTGATCACCGTGCCGGTCGACCACGACGACCCGAGCCGGTTCGGCAGCATCCAGGTGTTCGCTCGCGAACTGGTCGACCCCGGCCGGGACGCCGAGGACCTGCCGCTGCTGCTCTTCCTGCAGGGCGGTCCCGGTGGCGCGAGCCCGCGCCCGCTCGGCGGCGGCTGGTGGTCCACGGCGCTGCGGACGCACCGGGTGGTGCTGCTCGACCAGCGGGGGACCGGGCGGTCGTCGCGGATCGACGGTCGCACGGTGGCCGCGATGGACCCGGCGACCGCCGCGGAGTACCTGGCGTGCTTCCGCGCCGACGCCATCATCGAGGACGCCGAGCTGCTGCGGCACGCGGTCTACGGCGGCCGTCGGTGGTCGACGCTCGGGCAGTCCTACGGGGGCTTCTGCACGCTGACCTACCTGTCCCGGCACCCGGAGGCGCTGACCGCCTGCTACGTCACCGGTGGTCTGCCCGGCGTCACCGCCACCGCCGAGGACGTGTACGCGCGGACCTTCACCCGTCAGGAGGCGCGCAACCGTGCGTTCGCCACCCGCTACCCGGACGACCAACGACGGATCGAGGCGCTCGCGGACCGCCTGACCGGCGGCGATGTCCGACTGCCGAACGGCGACCCGTTCCACGTGGAACGACTGCGGACGCTCGGGATGTCCTTCGGGATGAGCTCCGGCGTGGACGGCCTGCACTGGGCGTTGGATCTGATCGACGCCGACGAGGACGCCGTGCCCTCGCCCGCGTTCCTGCAGTGGGTCCAGACCGAGACCGGATTCGACGGCAACCCGCTGTACATGCCGTTGCAGGAGGTCATCTACCACCAGGGCGAGCGGACCGGCGGGTGGGCGGCCGAGCAGGAACGCGACCGCCGGCCGGCCTTCGACGCCGCCGCGCGGCCGCTGGCCCTGACCGGCGAGGCGGTCTTCAGCTGGATGTTCCGTGACATCGCCGCGCTGCGCCCGTTCCAGGGCGCCGCCGAGCTGCTCGCCGCCCGCACCGAGTGGCCCCGGCTCTACGACCTCGACCGGCTGGCGTCGAACGAGGTCCCGCTGGCCGCCGCGCAGTACCTGGACGATCCCTACGTCGACATCGACCTCGCGCGGGACACCGCCTCCCGGGTCGGCCAGGCCCAGGTGTGGGCGACCAACGAGTACCTGCACGACGGCCTGCGGGTCGCCGGGGACGTCATCCTGCCCCGGTTGATCGACCTGGCTGCGGGCCGATGGACGGTGACCGCGCCGTGAGCCAGGACGACACCCCCTGGCGGCAGACCGAGCGGCAGCGCGAGGCCGACGACCTGCTGGAGGAGTGGGCCGGAGAACCCGCCGCGCCCTCGACCAGCGCCTACCCCGCCGAGTGGACGATGCCGCCACCGGAGCCGACCGGCCGGAAGCGGTCCCGTCGTCGACGCCGGGACCGGCGTGCCGAGGGCTATGCCGGGACCGTGGCCGACGCGGTCGTCGTCCGCGAGGTCCGCCGACCCCGGCAGGAGTTCCCGCTGCCCGACCAGGCCGGCCGGATCGCGCTCCCGGGCGACAGGTCGCCCCGGGAACCCGCACCGCGCCGGCTGATCGACCCCGCCGCGTCGAGGTCCGCCGGCCGGCCGGCGGACCTGGTCACCCCGGGGTCCCGGCCGGGTCGGCGCGCCGACGACCTGGTCGTTCCCGGCCGGGCCGGCACCGACCTGCCCGGATCGCGCGGATCCCGTCCCGGTGCGCGGACGCCGTCCGGCACCGGTCCCGCCCCGTCCGCCACCACGGGCCGGGCGCGCACCCGACGTGGCGGCCGAGCGGCCGGCACCCGGGCCGCCCGCACCCGGGGGTCCTGGATCGGAGGCCTGATCACCGCCGCGGTCATCGTCGGGGTCGGCGTCGTCAGCGCCGTGTCCGGTGGGTCCGGTGGCGACTCCTCCGACGACATCGCCGGCATGGGCAGCGAGTTGGCGCCCTACGGCCTGCCGATCGAGCTCACCGACCTGGGCGTCGTCGACGCCGACACGGTCTTCACCTTCCAGGGCGATCCCGATCGGTGGGACTCCTCGGTCGAGGGCTGGCGCACCCCGGGGGACCTGATCCGGGTCTACCTCGACGCCGACCTCACCGTTCCGGCACCGGACGCCTGGGTGGGCCGCTCCTACGACGACGACACCGGCTCCACGATCGAGGTCTCGCCGTCCTACGACACCGTGTTGTCCGTCTCGGGCAGCGACGACTCCGCCGACATCGCGCTCGGGGAACGGTGGGGCGCCGCCCCGGAGTACTACCTGGTGCAACTGGCGGACCTGACCACCGGTGAGCCGCTGGACACCCTGCCCGTGCAGCGGTTCACCGTGGAGGACTACCGGCCCCGGCCGGAGGTCACCGCGGAGGTCGACGACGACGGCGTGCTCCGTCTCAGCTGGGACCGGGTGGACGGTGCGGTGCGCTACGACGTGCTGGATCCGGCCTACGGATTCGGCTCGCTGGGCGAATCACCGGACCTGACCTGGACCTCCGACCTGGAGGACACCCCGGACGGCTACCGGCAGAACACGTCGTTGAGCTACCTCAGCGGTGTCAGCGACGACGCGCTGCACGCCTCACCGGACGTCGACGGCACCCGCGAGATCGGCGGACTGGCCGTGTCGGCGCTGTTGCAGGGTGGCCGGATCTCCGTGGTGCCGGTCGACTCGGCGCTCCTCGCCCGGGTGCCTCTGCGGCAGGCGTCCACCGCCTGGGACCACGAGGGCCTCTACAGCAGCATGGCGCCCGGCGATCTCCCGGGCGCGCTGCCCTACGAGATGGCGGACGGGTCGACCGCCCTGCTGCCGGTGACCTACCGGACGGACACCATCGCGGAGATCTACAGCGGGACGTACGCGGTGCGCTACACCGTGCACGGCGCCCGCCCGTCCGACACCGACCCGCTCCGGGTCGAGGCCGCCGACCTCGCGGAGGCGCGGCGCCTGGTGGAGGACCGGGTCACGGAGCTGGACGCGCAGCGCGACCCCGCCGGCGGACCGACGCCGTACACCTACTGACCCGCTGGTCGCCCTACGCCTCCTGGACCCCCTCGCGCGGCAGCCACACCCGCATGGTCGACGGCCCGCGGTTCCCCCACGCGTGGTACGGCACCAGCGTCACGTCCCGCAGCTCGCCGGGCTCCGACACCTCCGCGACCCCGTACGGCCAGTCGTGGGACGGGATCGAGTCCACCCGGGCCCGGATCACGACCCGACCGTCAGCGTCCCGGCGCGGGGCGTCGCCGGTGGCCCGGGCGGCGGCGACGTCCGCGCCCAGGTCGGTGCTCTCCAGCGCGTACACCAGCGGTCCGGCCTCGACGGCGGCCTGGCCGCGCACGGCGTCCATCCGTGGGTCGGCGACGGTCCAGCGCGGGTGCACCGGCAGGTCGAGCACCACGGTCTGCCCGGCGCGCGGCCCGGGGACCGCCGGGTACCCGGGCGCGACGGCGAGCTCGGCGCCGTCCGCGCCGGTCAGGACGGCGCCGGTGGCCCAGGACGGGATCCGGAGCGTCAGGGTCCACTCGTCGGGCGCGGTGACGGCGGTGATCTCGATCCGTCCGTCCACGGGGTAGCCGGTGGTCACGGTGAGGTCCAGGTCCCCGGTCCGGATGGTGGCGGGGGCGTACTGGTGCAGCTGGACGCCGTGGTCGTCGGCGGTGGCCAGGTAGCTCGCGAGCGCGGCGACGGTGCGGGTGACGTTGGTCGGGCAGCAGGAGACGTGGAACCACGGCGCGCGCAGGGAGGAGGAGGCCCGCGGGCTGGGGACGGTGGGGTCGGGGACCTCGCCGGGGACGCGCTGCTGCAACGGGTTGGTGTAGAAGAACGCGGTGCCCTCGGCGGAGGGGGAGGCCGCGAGCACGTTGAACAGGGTGCGCTCGACGGCGTCGGCGTGCCGGGGGTCGGCGGTCTGCAGGAGCAGCCGGTGGTTGGTCATCACCGAGGCGATGCCCGCGCAGGTCTCGGAGTAGGACCGGTCCGGCGGGAGCTCCCAGTCCTGGCCGAAGGACTCGCCCTCGTGGTGGGCGCCCATCCCGCCGGTCAGGTAGGTGCGGCGGGCCAGGGTGGTGCGGACCTGGCCGATCACGGCGGCGAGCAGGTCGGCGTCGTCGTCCTCCACGGCCAGGTCGGCGGCGCCGGAGGCCAGGTAGAGCGCCCGGACGGCGTGGCCGCGCAGTACCGTGGACTCGCGGACCGGCTCGTCGTCCTGGAAGTAGCTGCGGCCGAGGCCGATGTCGGCCAGGACGCCGTGGCCGCGGCGGTCGACGAACAGCCGGGCCTGGTCGAGGTAGCGGCGGTCGCCGGTGACCCGGAACAGCTCGACCAGGGCGACCTCGATCTCCGGATGGCCGCAGACCCGCTGGTCGCCGTCGGCGCCGAACACGCCGCACACGTGGTCGGCGAGCCGGAGGGCGACCCGGACCAGGGGGTCGGACGCGCGGTCGTCGACGCTGCGGGCCCGGGCGACACCGGCCTGGATCAGGTGGCCGGCGCAGTACAGCTCGTGCCCCCACTCCAGGTCGGACCACCGGGCGCCCTGACCGGGACGGCCGAACATGGTGTTGAGGTAGCCGTCCGGCTCCTGCGCGGCGGCGACCCGGGCGGTGAGGGCGAGCAGCCGGGTCTCCAGCGCGGGGTCGCCGGTACGGCCGACCTCCCAGGACATCGCCTCCAGCAGCTTGTAGACCTCGGAGTCCGAGAACTCGCGGCCCTGCCGGTCGCCGGGCAGCCGGCCCTGGACGGCGGCGTCGAAGTTGCCCGCCCAGCCCATCCGCTCGATCCAGCGCTCGCAGTGGTCGATCATCGTGCGGGCGTTGCGGTCCTGCAGGTCGGCCCAGAAGCCGTCGGTGATCCGGACCTGGTCGAGGCCGAGCGGCTGCCAGCGGGCGCGGGTGGGGACGACGGGACGACCGCGCTGGGCGGTGGGGATCAGGGACGTGCCTCGTGTGGTCATGCCGGCCGTGCTCCTCGTCGAGTCGGTGCGCCGCCGCCCGGGTCGTCGCGGTCGTGCGCGACCCGGCGTCCAGCGGCTGTCCGGAACCTAGCATCGGGCCGGACGTCCGGCAGGGGTGCTCCTGCGGGGGCGCACGGTCGCCCGAATCCGGGGGCGCCCCTAGCCTCGACGAGTGTCGACCCTCACCCCGGCAGAGAAGACGTTCTTCGGTCATCCCCGCGCGCTGTCCACGCTGTTCTTCGTCGAGATGTGGGAGCGGTTCTCCTACTACGGCATGCGGGCGCTGTTGGTGCTGTACCTGGTGCAGCCGCTCACCGACCCGAACCCCGGGCTCGCGCTCGACGACGGGGTGGCGAAGGCGATCTACGGCACCTACTCCGGACTGGTCTACCTGACCCCGCTGGCGGGCGGCTGGATCGCGGACCGGCTGATCGGTCTGCGCCGGGCCGTGCTCTGGGGCGGGATCGTCATCGCGGGCGGTCACTTCCTGATGGCGGTGCCGAGCGAGGCGACGTTCTGGCTCGGCCTGGTCGCCATCGCGCTCGGCACCGGGCTGCTGAAGCCGAACATCTCCGGCATGGTCGGCAAGCTCTACACCGAGGGAGACGACAAGCGGGACGCCGGGTTCTCCCTGTTCTACATGGGGATCAACCTCGGCTCCTTCGCCGCCCCGCTGGTCTGCGGCTGGCTCGGCCAGCAGTACGACTGGCACCTCGGCTTCGGTGCGGCGGGGGTCGGCATGACCCTGGGACTGGTCCAGTACGCGATCGGCCGCCGACGCCTGCACGGCGTGGGCGACCAGCCGGACCTGCCCGCCACCGGCCGGGAGCGGCGCTCGCTCGGCGTCGTCGCCGCGATCGTGGGGGTCGGACTGGCGGCGCTGGTCGGGCTGCTGTCGCTGCTCGGTCAGGCGCCGGTCACCGCGGTGACCTCCGCGGTGGCGATCCTGATCCTGGTGGTGCCGGTCTGGTACTTCTGGCGGATCCTGCGTTCGACCCGCGACTCCGCCGACCCGACCGCGCGACGGCGGGTCACCGCCTTCATCTGGCTGTTCCTGGGCGCCGCGGTGTTCTGGATGGTGTTCGAGCAGTCCGGCTCCACCCTGAGCCTGTTCGCCGAGCAGGTGACGAACCTCGCGGTGACCAGCGGCTTCTCGATCCCGGCGTCCTGGACCCAGTCGATCGAACCGCTGTTCATCATCGTCTTCGCCCCGGTGTTCTCCGCGATCTGGCTGCGCTGGGGGGACCGGGCACCGCGCACGTCGGTGAAGTTCGCGGCCGCGCTGGTGATCGTCGGGATCTCGTTCCTGATCCTGATCGTCCCGATGTCCGCCTACCAGGACGACGGCACCCGGGCCACGGTCTGGTGGCTGGTCGCGGTCTACCTGCTGCAGACCTGGGGCGAGCTGCTGCTGTCGCCCAACGGGCTGTCCGCCACCACCCGCCTGGCGCCGACCGGGTCGCTGGGCCAGTTCCTCGCGCTCTGGTTCCTGGCGACCTCCGTCGGCACCACGATCGGCGGGCAGATCGCCAGCGCCACCGCGGACGACCCGGTGCTGTCCTTCGCGCTGTGCGGCGGACTGGCGGTGGCGTTCGGTGTGGTGATGACGCTCGCGATGCGGCGGATCAACGCCCTGATGGGCGACGTGCACTGACGATCCGTCAGTCCCAGCTGCCGCGGGCGTACTGCGCGGCCCAGCCGGTGGGCTGACCGGGCAGCACCTCGACCTGCGGGGTGCCCCAGTGGTAGGCCAGGGTCGGGGTGTCGTCGCCGAGCTCGCGGGCCGCGCGCAACGGCCAGGATGGGTCGAACAGGGCCGGACGACCGAGCAGGACCACATCCGCCTCGCCCTCGGACAGCACCTTCTCCGCCTGGTGCGGGGTGGTGATCAGGCCGACCGCGCCGCTGGCGATCCCGGTGTCGCGCACCTGCCGGGCGAACGGCACCTGGTAGCCCGGGCCGACCGGAATGCTCGCGTGCACGTTGCCGCCGGTGGAGACGTCCACCAGGTCGACGCCGTGCTCCCGCAGCCAGCCCGCGACCACCGCGGTGTCCTCGCCGGTCAGACCGCCGTCGGTCCAGTCCGTGGCGGACACCCGGACCAGCAGCGGCGAGGTGTCCGGCAGCACGGCGCGGACCGCGTCGACGGTGTCCAGCAGGAGCTGCGCGCGGGCCGCGAGGTCGCCGCCCCAGCGGTCGGTGCGGCTGTTCGACAGCGGGGACAGGAACTGGTGCAGCAGGTAACCGTGCGCCGCGTGCACCTCCACCACGTCGAACCCGGCGGCCAGCGCACGACGCGCCGCGGCCGCGAACTGGCCGGGGACCGCGAGGATCTCCGCCTCGGACAGCTGGTGCGGGGCGTCGTAGCCGGCGAACGGGTCGGCGGTGGGGCCGACCGCGGTCCAGCCGCCCTGGTCGGCCGGCACGGTGCCACGGCCCTCGTCGAACCGGTAGGTCGACGCCTTGCGACCGGCGTGCGCCAGCTGGATGCCGGAGCGCGCGCCCCGGGCCCGGAGGAAGTCGGTGATCCGGTGCCAGGCCGCGACCTGGTCGTCGTTCCAGATGCCGACGTCCTGCGGGGAGATCCGGCCCTCCGGCACGATCGCCGCCGCCTCGGTCAGGACCAGGCCGAAGCCGCCGACCGCACGGGCGCCCAGGTGGGCGAGGTGCCAGTCGTTCGGCAGGCCGTCGTCGGCGGCGGAGTACTGGCACATCGGCGCCAGCCAGATCCGGTTCCGGAAGGTGGTGCCGCGCAGGGTCAGGGGGCTCAGGAGCAGGCTCACGACCGGCCCAACGCGGGCGACCCCCGGCCTGTTCCTCAGGCGCCGAGCAGGGCCAGCACCACGTTGACGACCGTCGCCAGCACGAGGCCGGCGGTACCCCACCGCAGCAGACGGTCCGACCGGCTCGGTCGGGGTGCGGGGGCCGGTGCCGGCGCGGGCTCGTCCTCGAGCACCCAGTCCACTCCGGGCACCAGGGCAGCCGATCCCGCCGCGGAGGCGCGGGCCTCGGTGGGGACCATCGGTGCGGGGGAGCCGTAGAGCACGTCGTCGACGGTGAGCTGCTCGGGGCTGGTGTCGTCGCCCAGCTCGGCGGTCAGGTAGTCGACCACCAGCGGGAGCTCGGCCAGCGGCAGCACCGCGGGCATCGAGCGCACGTGGTCGGCCAGCTGTCGCTCGCCGACGGCCATCGCGCCCCCGCGCACCGGGGTCGGCGCCAGCCGCTGGTCGGAGAGCACGAGCACCGTCCGGACCAGCCGACGGTGCTCCGGCGCCAGCAGGGCGGTGACCGCACCCGCGGCGTCGGCCAGGGCGGTGACGTCCGGGGTCCGGGCGTAGCCGCGCACCCGCAACGTGCCGTCCGCGACCGTCACCTCACCGTGGCCGGGGAGGGTCTGCATCACCAGGATGCCGCCGGGACCGACCACGATCCGCTCGATGTCCGCCCAGGCCGACCCCGGTCGGTGCAGGTCGTGCAGCACGCTCCAGCCGTCCGGCTCGACCTCGGCCAACGCCAGGCAGGTACCACTGAGAATCGGTTCGGCGATCTGCCATGCGGCCTGGTCCGGTCGGCCGTCGTGCCGCTCGGATCGCCCCGCTGTCTGCCTGGTCATCTGCTCACCCCGCTGTTCTCCATCGGAGGCGAGGGCCGCGTGATGAGCGGATCGGCGGATTTCGCCCCGCCGGGTCCGGTGCGGCGGCCGGACCCGGCGTCGGGTGCCTCAGCCCAGGCGGACGGTGACCCCGCCGGAGAACGGCGAGTCGTGCAGCGTCACGGTCGACAGGGTGGCGTCGGCCGGGATGTCGAACACCAGGGTCCCGGTGATCTGGTTGCCCGGGTTGATCTCGCTGGCCCAGGCGTCGGTCTCCCCGGCGTAGATCGTCGCGGTGGAGTCGACCGAGAACGTGCGGCCCTGGGCGTCGGTGGCCTCCTGCGAGCTGGCGAACATGTACTGCGGCTCGGAGCCGGTGTTGGTGACCGTGAGGTGCACCAGGGTGTACTGGCCCTGCGCCTGGCTGGTCAGGTATTCGCCGCCGACCTGCGCGACCCCGGTCTCGACGCCGGTCACCACGAAGCTGAAGGTGCCGTCCGCGGCGGGCTCGTTGAGACCGGGCTCGGCCGGTGCGACATCCTCGGCGGGTGCCTGCGCGGCGCCGTCGTCCGTCGCGGGCGCCTGCTGGGTGGCCGCGGTGCCGGGTGTCGTGCCGTCGTCCCCGCCTCCACCGCCGGCGATCGCGATCACGACGATCAGGACGACGACAGCGCCCAGCCCGGTCAGGATCTTGTGCTGGGCGAACCAGGACTTCCTGGCGACCGGAGGCGGCGTCGGCTGACCGTACGGGGCCATCGGCTGACCGGGACCCTGCGGCGGCGGACCGTAGGCGGACGGACCGGTGGGGGTGGGCTGCGACATCGGAGGTCTCCTTCACGAACGGACGGCATCGGTGCGACGCCTGGTGGCAGCCTCCCGGCGGCGGATCGGTCGCCGCGTCCACGCTCCGGGTCGACCCGACTGGCCGATCGGATGACATCCGGCACCCGTTCGCCGAGCCGAACGGCCGACGACCGGGGCCGTGTGCGCCCCTACGCTCGGGGCATGTCCACACCGCCGCCCGGCCAGCAGCCACGGCCCGAGTCCACCGGGGCCGGGTCGGGGGACGGCCGTCCGGGCGCGCAGGGGCGTCCGGACGCCGCCCGCCCCGTGGCGTCGGCCGGTGGGGACCCGGTGGCCCGGTGGGCCGCTGCCGGGTCTCCGTCGCCGGGTCCCGCCGCACCGCCGTACCCCACGCCGTCGTACCCCACCGCCCCGTACCCCACTGCGCCGCGGTATCCCGCCACGCAGCCGTCTCCGACGGTGCGGTATCCC
>NZ_JANZKP010000067.1 GCF_025642745.1 Cellulomonas sp. RIT-PI-Y | reverse complement strand
CACCGGACCCCGGGCGGGCACCGTGATCTGGGGCCTGATCGTGGTGGCCGTCGGCGCCGCGATCCTGGCCTCCGCCGCCGGCCTGCACATCGACTTCCAGCTGGCCTTCATCGGGCTGCTGGCGGTGGCCGGGGTGGCGCTGCTGGTCAGCTCCCTGGCCAACGCGGTGCGTCGCCGGGACCGCTCGGCGTCCTGAGGCGGGGCCGGGCCCGCACCCGACCCCGCACGGCAGAAGGGCCGGAACCCGTGACGGGTTCCGGCCCTTCTGCCGATCGGATGCGCTCGATCAGACCGCGGGCGGTGCGTTCGGCGCCCCCGGCTCGGTGGTCGTCGTGGTGGTCGGCTGCACCGGGGTGGTGGTGGCCGCGGTGCGGGCACCGCCGTCCACGATCGCCACCCGACGCTTGCCGGCCAGCGCCCAGAGCGCCCAGCCGACCAGCAGGAACAGCACGCCGAGCCCCATCACCAGCGCGGCCACGCCGAAGGCGACCACGGAGGTGAACAGCGAGGCCCGCAGGAACGAGGCGTTCATCGCCACCTCGCGCAGCGGGTCGTCCTGCTCCAGCTCGGCGTAGGTCTTGCCGTCGGTCGCCTCCAGCGCGTGGTGGGCGATGATGTCCGCCTGGGCGAAGGCCGCCCAGGGCGTGGTCACCGGGTCACCGGCGAAGTTCGCCGCGTCGCCGGAGACGGTGATGTTCTCGTCCGCGAGGTGACTGGAGACAGCGCCCCAGGTCACACCGCCCGCGATCAGTAGTACCAGCCCGGCCACAGCCGAGATGATCGCGATCACGCGGCCCGCCTTGGACGGTGCCGTGGTTGCCACGGTGGTCATGGTCCTCCCCTTCCCGAAGTACCGCTGTCGTGGGACAAGGTGCCAAAATCACCCGTCCGGCGCAACGGGACATACCGGGTGACCAGCGACAAGATGCTCAGCGGGTGTGCGGACCGCCGCGCGGGACCGGGGTCTGCCGGGCCAGCCGCATCCGGCGTTCGATCTCCCGGGCCCCCTCGGCGGGGGTGACCCCGTCGGTGAGCACGCGCATGGTCGCCACGCCCTCGTAGACCTCGCGGCGCTCGCGCATCAGATCGAGCCAGCGCTGCCGCGGGTCGCCCATCAGCAGCGGGCGGGAGTCGTCCAGGCCGACCCGCGGTGCCGCGAACGCGATGCTGACGTCCAGGAACACCACCGTGCCGCCCTGCGCCGCGTAGCCCGCCAGGTGCTCCTGGGTGTCCGTCCGCAGCGGCGCGCCGCCGCCGAGCGCCAGCACGCCGCGGTGATCGGCCAGCGCCGCGGCCACCACCTCGTGCTCCAGGTCGCGGAAGGCCTGTTCGCCGCGGTGCAGGAAGATGTCCGCGATGGTGGTCCCCGCCTGCTCCTCGACGTCGACGTCGGTGTCCCGCAACGGGACGTCCCAGCGGCGGGACAGCGCCCGGCCGATCGCCGTCTTGCCGGAGCCCATCGGGCCGCACAGCACCACCAGCGGGCCGCGTTCCGGGGCGGGCGGCGGGGTGCCGCGGCGGCCGGACCGGGCGGCGGAGGGGCTGGGCATCGTCGACTCCTGAGGGGCTCGGGTCCGGACGGATCCGGAACTGTACCAACCGTTCCATAATGGTCCCGACCGCTGCCGTCGTGGCCGGACGACCACGGACCGGACACCCCGCACCGAGAGGGACCCGATGACCACCAGCACGCCCGAGGACTCCCCGCGCGCTCGCCGCGACCCGGAGGGCACCCGGCGGGCGATCTTGGAGGCCGCCGTCGAGGAGTTCTCCGACCACGGTCTGCTCGGCGGCCGGATCGACGCCATCGCGGAGCGGACCGCCACCACCAAGCGGATGATCTACTACTACTTCCGGTCCAAGGAGGACCTGTACACCGCGGCCCTGGTGGAGTCCTACCGCCGGATCCGCGACTCGGAGTCCCGGCTGCACCTGGACGAGCTGGACCCCGAGGAGGCGCTGCGCCTGCTGGTGCGCTCGGACGTGCTGCACCACGAGCAGAACCCGGCGTTCGTGCGCCTGGTGGTGTTCGAGAACCTGCTGCCCGCGGGATCGGCGCACCTGATGTCCGAGGAGGCCCGGGAGACCAACCGCCGCGCCGTCGAGCTGGTCGACGACATCCTGCGCCGGGGCCGATCCGCCGGGGTGTTCCGCGCCGGGCCGGACGCGCCGACCGCGCTGGACGTGCAGCAGGTCATCTCCGGGCTGGCGTTCCAGCGGGTGTCCAACCGGTCGACGTTCAACCAGCTGTTCGGCCGGGACATGCTCAGCGAGGTGGAGTCACCGCGGATCCGCCGGATGATCGAGGACGTGGTCCTGCGGTTCGTGCTGGCGGACTAGGACCGGCCCCGCACCGCGAATGCGGCCACCGCGGCGGAGATCAGGCAGCCCACCAGCAGATAGGTCGCCACCGGCCACCACTGGTCGTCGGTCCAGGCCAGCATCGCCGTCGCGAGGAACGGCGTGAACCCGCCCGCGATCGCGGAGGCCACCTGGTACCCCACCCCGGCGCCGGTGTTCTGGTGCTCCGCGCCGAACATCTGGGTGATCAGGGGCTGCTGCACCGAGACCGCCATGTCGTGGGCGATGTTGATCAGGATCACCGCGACCACCACCACCAGCAGGAAGCTGCCGGACTGCATCGCCAGGAAGAACGGGAACGCCGCTGCGGCGCCGATCAGCGCGCCGACGACGTAGATCCGGCGCCAGCCGAACCGGTCGGACAGGTAGGCGAAGGCCGGGATGGAGATCAACCCGAGCGCGCCGACGATCAGCGCCACGTCGACCATCCGCTCCCGGGACATGCCCAGGTGGGACACCCCGTAGGCCACCGCGAAGGTGGTGACGATGTACATGGTCAACAGCTCGACCAGGCGCAGGCCAATGATCTCCAGGAAGGCCCCGGGCGACTGCCGGATCGCGGCGAGCACCGACCCACGCTCCCGGTCGGCGGGCTGTGGGTCCTTCGGCCGCTCGACCACCCCGGAGCGGATCCACAGCCCGACGGCGATCAGCACCAGCGAGAACCAGAACGGCACCCGCCAGCCCCAGCTGTCGAACCGGTCGCCGGTGAGCGCGCTCATCCCGGTGACCGCCCCGGAGGCCGCGACCAGGCCCACCGCGTACCCGAGCTGGACGCCGCAGGAGTAGAACGCGCGGCGCCCGGCCGGTGCGTGGCGGACGGCGAGCAGGGCCGCCCCGCCCCACTCACCGCCCACCGCGAACCCCTGCACCGATCGGAGCAGGGTCAGCAGCACCGGTGACCACCATCCGGCCTGCTGGTACGTGGGCAGGCAGCCGACCAGACCGGTGCAGATGCCCATCAGGGTCATCGTCACGATCAGGACCTGCTTCTGCCCGACCCGATCCCCCATCCGCCCGAAGACCAGTCCGCCCAACGGCCGGAACAGGAACCCGATGCCCAGCGTGGCGAAGGACGCCAGCAGGTTCATCGTCGGGGTGTCGAAGGCGTAGAACTGCGTGTTGAACACGGTCGCCGCGGTCAGGCCGAAGATCAGGAAGTCGTACCACTCGATCACCGCCCCGACGAAGGAGCTGACCGCGGCACGGCGGGCCTGCTGCGGGGTGACATCGGCGGGCAGACGGTCCACGGCCTCGACTGCGGGCATCGCGGTACTCCTCGGGCAGGGGGTTGGGGGTGGTGCTCAGGACGAGGCGGTGGCGAGCCGCTCGGCGTCGGCCGCGGCCACGGTGCGCACGAACACCTTGCGGTGCCGGGTCAGCACGAAGCTGCCGAGCAGCACCGAGACGACGCAGACGCCCAGGCCGACCCACACCACGTTGGTGTAGCCGTCGGCCTTGCTGGCGGCGCCGTCCACCAGCCAGCCGGACAGGTAGGGCAGCACGAACGCGGCCAGCCCGGAGGCCAGACCGATCATCGAGGTGACGACGCCCTTGCGGACCGGGAAGAACTCGGCGAGCACGACCACGGTCAGCTGGAACAGCCCGCCCGCCGCGAAGTAGCCGATCACGAACGCGAGCACCGGATACAGCGTCGCATTCTGCACCAGCACCATCAGGAGGTACGCCACCGCGGCCGCCACCGGGTTCACCACCAGGAAGGTCACCGGACGGAACTTCCTGGCCACCAGCGACGCGGTGATGAACACCCCGGCGAAGGAGCCGATCGAGTACCAGGAGATCAGCCCGCGGCCACCGTCCTCGCTCATCCCGGCCAGGTGCTGCCCGATGGCGGGCATCGAGTTCTGGGCCAGCCAGAACATCGCGGTGGCGGTGAAGCCGAACAACACCAGCGCCACCCCTTCCAGACCGATCCGGGCACCGGTGGCACCGGACTCGGGCGAGGCGGCGGCGCTGGCCTCGATCGCCGCCTTCTGCTCGGCGGCCAGGGCCCTGTAGTCCGGGAACGGCACCTTGAGCATGATCAGGAAGATGATCGCGAGCACGATCGCGCCCCCGATGAACGGGATCCCCCAGAAGGCGCCGGAGTTGGCCAGCGCGTTGATGATCAGCGGGAGGGCGAACTGACCGGCGGCGATCGCGGCCTTCACCAGCATGTTCGCCGATCCGGCGGTCTTCGGGAACGACTCCATCAGGGTCGGGTAGGTGCCGGTGTCCATCACGGCGTTCGCCAGGCCGAACCAGACCGCGAGCGCGAAGCCGATCTGCCAGCTGGGGCTGACCACCACACCGAGCAGGAAGACGATGTACATCGCCAGCGAGGTCAGCACCATGAACCGGCGCCCGACCTTGTCGGAGAGGAACCCGGCGAAGGACGGGCCGATGATCTTCCCGATCCCGATGCCGGACAGGGCCATCAGGACGTTGCCCTCGGTGCAGTTCCACTGCTCCTGGAGGTGGGCGGAGTTCTGCGACAGGATGATGACGGCCATGCCGTAGAGGAAGAAGTACAGGTAGACCGAGCCTGCGGTCGGCGTGTAGCGGTTCTTCATGGCGAACCTTTCATGCACGTGCACGGGGCACTGACGGGGGCTGGGGACACCTCGCGCGCGCAGCGCTCCTCTGAGCCGCAGGTACTCACCCGGTAGTTACATCGTGCCGCTTGTGACTGGGTTCACGAGAGGCCCAAGGTCCCGGGCCGCCGGGGCGCGGGCGTCACCGCCTTCTTCCCCGTATCCATGCGCCGTACAGCCATCGATCCGCGGGAGCGGGACGATGGTCCCTCGACCCCGCGACGCCCTCCTGCAAGTCTGATTCTTGAGTTTGTACGAACTAGTGAGTACGACGACGACGTCGCTCCCGTCGATCGGCGTACACCCCGTCAGGAGGTAGGTACGTGCTCGACCACAGACCCACAACGGACGAGGAGTTCCAGAGCTACCTCGCCGAGATCCGCGAGCTCGCCGAAGGCCCCTTCGACGACATGCAGACCGAGATCGAGAAGACCAACGTCTTCCCGCCCGAGTTCTTCGAGCTGTCCCGCACGCACAACCTGTACCGCTTCTACCTGCCCGAGCAGTACGGCGGCTGGGGGCTGACCACCCGGCAGATCTTCCAGGTCCAGGAGGAGTTCTCCCGCGGCCCGGGCGGCATGCGAATGCACCTGCACCACGCCGCCGGCCTGAACTGGCGGATCATGGACGACTTCGGCCAGGAGGAGCTCAAGACCTGGGCGATGCCACGGTTCGCGGACAAGACCCTCTACGTGAACTTCGCCCTGACCGAGGCCGAGGCCGGCTCCGGTGCCGACATCAAGACCTCCGCGGTGCGCGACGGCGACGACTGGGTGATCAACGGTGAGAAGACCCTGATCTCGCACACCGACTGCTCCGACGGCACCTACCTGATCACGCTCACGAACCCCGAGGCGGACAAGGACCACCGGCTCACCGCGTTCTTCGTCCCGACCGACACCCCCGGGTACGAGATCGTGGAGATGGAGCACATGATGGGCTGCCGCGGTGCCGGTCACGCCGGCCTGCGGTTCACCGACTGCCGCGTGCCGGACCGGTACCGGCTCGGTGAGGTCGGCGAGGGCTACCACGTCGCGATGTTCTCGCTCGGCCTGTCCCGGGCGCACATCGCCGACTCCAACCTCGGCATGGCCCAGCGGATGCTGGAGATCTCGATCGCCCGGGCCAAGGACCGGGTCACCTTCGGCAAGGTGCTGGCCTCCCGCCAGGAGATCCAGCACATGATCGCCGAGTCCGGCACGCACATCTACGCCCTGCGCCAGGCCGTGCACGACACCGCCGACCGCTACGACCGGGGCGAGGAGGCGGACACCTTCGCCGCGATGTGCAAGCTGTTCTCGATCCGCACGGTGAAGCTGGTCTCGGACAACATGCTCGAGATCCTCGGCGGCATCGGGTACTTCGAGAACTGCGAGTACGGCCCGGTCGAGCGGCTGTACCGCGACTGCCGCGCCATGTGGCTGGAGGAGGGTCCGCCCACCGTGCAGCGGATCACCGCCGCACGCGGCCTGATCGCCAACGGCGGCGACACCTTCTGAACCCCCGGCCGGTCCGTCGCCCGTCCCCGGCGCCGGACCGGCCCCTCCCCCGACTCCCGATCGGAGTGACCATGCAGCCCCTCGCCGGACTCAGGGTCGTCGACATGACCGCCTTCCTCGCCGCGCCCACCACCCTGCGGGTGCTCGGCGAATGGGGCGCCGACGTGATCAAGGTCGAACCGCCGCGCGGCGATCCCGGTCGTACCCAGGGCGCGGTCTTCGGCACCCCCTTCGATGACGACGAGAACCCCGGCTTCGACATGGCCAACCTGAACAAGCGCTTCGTCACCGTCGACCTGCGCACCGACGGCGGCCGGGAGGTGATGGACCGCCTGCTGGCCGACGCCGACGTGTTCGTCACCAGCACCCGGGTGAAGTCGCTGGTCAAGCTCGGCTACGACTGGGACACCCTGCACCGGCGGTTCCCCCGCCTGGTGATGGCCCAGGTGCTCGGCTTCGGCGCGCGCGGCCCGTTGAAGGACGCGGCCGGGTTCGACATGACGACGTACCTGTCCCGCGGCGGGGTGCTGGCCACCACGATGAGCCGCGGCTCGGCCCCGATGCTCCCGCCCTCCGGTTTCGGCGACTTCCAGGTCGCCTTCGTGCTGGCCGCCGGGATCCTGGCGGCCGTCCACCAGCGGGTGACCACCGGCCGCGGCGACTACGTCACCGCCTCGCTGTTCCACTCCGGGGTCTTCATGCTGAACCAGGCGATGGTCGCCGCGCAGTACGGCGTCTCCTATCCCAAGGATCGCCGCGAGGTGATCAACCCGCTCAACAACACCTATCTCGGCGCGGACGGCGGCCTGCTGGCGCTCTGCGTCCCGGAGTACGACCGCGACCTGCCCGCCGTCCTCCGGCTGCTCGGCCGCGAGGACCTGATCGGCGACGCGGTGCTCGGCGACTGCGCCGCGGTCAACGCCGCCGGCCGGGTGGGTGAGGTGGTCGACCTGCTCGACGCCGCCTTCGCCACCCGACCCGCCCAGCACTGGCTGGACCTGTTCGGCGAGCACGACCTGCCGATCGCCCGCTGCCAGCTGCCCACCGACCTCTACGACGACCCGCAGGCCCGGGCCAACGACGTGCTGCGCACCGTCACCTACCCGAACGGCACCCGACGGCTGCTGCCCACCAACCCGGTGCGGTTCGCCGGGCAGGGCGACCCGGAGCTGCGGCTGTCCCGTCCCCAGGGAGCGGACACCGACGCCGTGCTCACCGCACTCGGCTTCGCCCCCGACCGGATCGCCGCGCTGCGTTCCGAGGGCGCCGTCGCCGGACCCACCACCCCTTCACCCGAGGAGCACTGACCCGTGGCACTGATCTACACCGAGGAGCAGTCCGAGCTGATCGCCATGGTGCGCGAGTTCGTCACCCAGGAGATCCAGCCGAGGATCGCCGACTGCGACCGGGCGGGCGAGTGTCCGCCGGACTTCTTCGACTCCGCGTTCGAGATGGGCCTGCACCTGCTGGAGATCCCGGAGGAGTTCGGCGGCGGCGGCCTGGACTTCGAGACCACCGCGATGGTGTTCGAGGAGCTCGGCAGGGTCGACGCGGGCTACGCGATCACCCTGGTGTCCACCTTCGTGGCGTTGCGGAACGTGATCCTGGCCGGGACCACGGAGCAGGCCAGGCTGTTCGCCGACCTGATCGCCGACGGCGGCCTCGGCGCCTTCGTGCTGTCCGAGCCGGGCGCGGGCTCGGACGCCGCCGCGATCCGGACCACCGCGGTGCGCGACGGCGACGACTGGGTGCTGAACGGCACCAAGACCTGGATCACCAACGGCGGCATCGCGCGGGTCTACGCCGTGCTGGCCCGCACCGACCCGGACGCCGGGCACCGCGGCATCTCCTGCTTCATCGTGGAGACCGACCGCCCCGGTGTGTCCTGGGGCCACCACGAGGACAAGTGCGGGCTGCGCACCTCCAACACCTGCGACGTGGTCTTCGACGAGGTCCGGATCCCGGCCGACCACCTGGTCGGCGAGCCCGGCACCGGCTTCGGCGTCGCGATGAGCGGACTGAACCTGTCCCGGGCGTTCATGGCGACCATCTGCGTCGGCATGATGCAGCGCGCGCTGGACGAGGCCGCCCGCTACGCCACCGAGCGCCGGCAGTTCGGCGAGCCGATCATCCACTTCCAGCTGGTGCAGAAGCTGCTGGCCGACATGGCCGCGCAGACCGAGGCCGCCCGCTGCCTGGTGCACAACACCATGCGCCTGATGGATGCCGGGCAGCCGGTGGTCAAGGAGGGCGCGATCACCAAGATGCTGGTCACGGACATGCTGCAGGACGTGGTGAGCAAGGCCGTCCAGGTGTTCGGCGGCAACGGCTACACCAAGGAGTACCCGGTGGAGAAGCTGTTCCGGGACGCCAAGGTCTTCCAGATCATGGAGGGCACCAACGAGATCCAGGCCCTGGTGATCGGCAAGGCCCTCGAGCGCGAGTACACCGCCTGATGGACGAGGACGTCTTCGACGCGATCGTGGTCGGCGGCGGGTTCGCCGGGCTGTCGGCCGCCTACCGGCTGGCCACCGCCGGACGCTCGGTGCTGCTGATCGAACGCGGCTCGACCTGTGGCGCGAAGAACCTCACCGGCGGCCGGATCTACTCCCACGCGCTGCGAGCCCTGCTCGGCGACCGCTGGCAGGAGGCCCCGGTGCAGCGCGAGGTCAAACGCGAGGTGCTCGCCCTGCTCACCGAGACGGACGCGGTGACCGTGGAGTCCACCCTGACCAGTGCCCAGCAGGAGTCGTACACCGTCCTGGCCACGCCGCTTCTCGGGTGGCTGGCCGCCGAGGCGGAGCAGGCCGGGGCGATGATCGTCACCGGGACCACCGTCGACTCGCTGATCGTCCGGGACGGCCGGGTCTGCGGCGTCCGCGCCGACGGCGACGAGCTCGAGGCCGACGTGGTGATCGACTGCGAGGGGATCAACCCGCTGCTCCTGGAACGCGAGGGCCTGATCCGCCGGCTCGACCCGCATGCCGTCGCGGTCGGCGCGAAGTACGTCTACCGGTTCGGTTCCAGCGAGGAGGTCGACCGGATCTTCGGCGTCCGGCCCGGCGAGGGCGCCGCCGTGCTGGGCATGGGCGCGGTCACCCAGGGCGTGTTCGGCGGGGTGTTCTGCTACGCGAACACCGACTCGGTCTCGCTCGGCCTGGTGCTCGACTCCGTGGGGTGGAAGGCCTCCGGCCGGCCGATCCTGGACACCGCGCAGGCCCTGCGCGAGCACCCGGCACTGGCCCGGTACGTCGACGGCGGCGAGCTGGTCGAGTACGGCGCGCACCTCGTCTACGAGGGCGGCTACGACACGCTGCCCGCGTTCTCCGGCGACGGCTGGCTGGTCTGCGGCGACGCCGCCGGGCTCTGCCTGAACCGGGGCTTCACCATCCGTGGGATGGACTACGCCGTGCTGAGCGGGATCGCCGCCGCCGACACCCTGATCGAGGCCGGGCCGGGACGGCCGTCCGCGCAGACCCTGGCCGGGTACGGGGACCGACTGGACCGGGGTCTGCTGCGCGACTTCCGGGCCACCCGCGGCGCGCACGACTGGATGAGCTCCACCACCGACCTGTTCACGGTCTACCCCCGGCTGGCGGTGGACACGATGGCCGCGCTCTACCACGTCGGCCCCGAGCCGCTGACCCCGGTCGGCACCACCCTGTGGCGCGCCGCGCGGCAGCTGAGGAAGCCGGTGCGGACCGCCCGCACCCTGTTGAAGGGAGTGCGGACCCTGTGAGCGGCATCGACGCCCTGCTGGCCGTGACCACGTTCGAGACCGACGAGCACCACCCGCACATCGTGATCGACCCGGCCGCCTGCCGGACCTGTCCCTCCGACCGGGCGTGCGTCACGAGCTGCCCCGCCCAGCGCTACGTCTGGGACGAGGCGGCGCAGCAGATGACCTTCGACCACGTCGGCTGCCTGGAGTGCGGCAACTGCCGCCTGGTCTGCGACCGGCTGTTCACCGGCGCGGAGGGCTACTCCTGGGACTACCCGGTCCATGGCGCCGGGGTCGACTACCGGCAGGGCTGATGACCGAGCGACGGTCGCTGGACGACCTGTGGCGGGCGGCGGTCGTGGCCACCCCCGACCACACCGCCGTCGTCGACTCCCGGGGCACCCGGCTGAGCTACGCCCAGGTGGACGACCGTGCCGCCCGGATCGCGACCTGGCTGCACGGGACCGGGGTGCGGTCCGGGGACGTGGTGTCGGTCCAGCTGCCGAACTGGGCCGAGTTCACCTGCGTGAACGTGGCATGCCTGCGGCTCGGCGCGGTGGTCAACCCGGTGCTGACCGCCTACCGCGAGGCCGAGCTGCGGCACGTCCTGACCCGGTGCCGCAGCCGGGCGCTGATCGTGCCGACCCGGTTCCGCTGCACCCCGTACCAGGAGCTCGCCCTGCGGCTCGCCGCCGACCAGGGACGACCGGTGGCGGTCGCCGTCGTCGAGCACGAGGGCGCCCGGTCGGCCGGCGCCCCGACCCTCGCGGAGCTGCTGGACCTGCCGCCACTGGACGAACGGCTGCGCACCCCGGGCCGCGGCGACGACCTCGCGACGGTCCTGTTCACCTCCGGCAGTGAGGCCCGGCCCAAGGGCGCCATGCTCTCGCACCGCAACGTGCTCTCCGGCGAGCTGGCCCTCGCGGCCGCCCTCGAGGTCGACCACCGGGACCGGGTGTTCATGCCCGCCCCGCTCGGCCATGCCACCGGCTACCTGCACGGCCTGACCCTGCCCTACCTGGTCGGCGGCACCAGCCTGCTGCTGGACGTCCCCGCCGGCCCGGAGTGCCTGGCGATGATCCGTGCGGAGCGCGCCACCTGCGGGATGGCCGCCGCCAGCGTGGTGCGCTGCCTGCTGGACGCCGGCGAGACCGATCCCAGCACCGCCGGGATGCCGGGCACCCTCCGGTTCCTCGGCTGCGGCGGCTCCCCGGTCCCGCGGTCGCTGGCCCGCCGCGCGCTGGACCACGGCGTCCGGCTGCTCAGCATCTACGGCTCCACCGAGAGCGCGCCGCACACGCTCACGACCCCGCACGACGACCTGGACCGGGTGCTCACCACGGACGGGCGACCGGTCGCCGGGGTCGAGGTGCGGATCGTCGACCCCGACACCCACGTCCCGCTGCCGGTCGGCGAGGTCGGTGAGGAGGCGTCCCGCGGCCCGCAGGTGTTCCGCGGCTACCTGGGCGAGCCCGAGCTCACCGCCGCCGTTCTGGACGAGGACGGCTGGTACTACTCCGGCGACCTGGCCCGGCTGGACGCCGACGGCTATCTGCGGATCGTCGGCCGCCGCAAGGACGTGATCATCCGGGGCGGGGAGAACATCTCGGCCGCCGAGCTGGAGCAGGTGCTCCGTGAGCTGCCCGGGATCCGGGAGGCCGCCGTGGTCGCGATGCCGGACCCGCGCCTGGGCGAGTGCGCCTGCGCCTTCCTGGTGCTCGACCCCGGCGCTCCGACCCCCGACCCGGCCTCGCTGCGGCCCGAGTTCCTGCGCCGCGGTCTGGCCAAGTACAAGATCCCCGCCCGGGTGGAGGCCGTCGACGCACTGCCGCTGTCCCCGGCGGGCAAGGTCCGCAAGGACGTGCTGCGCGACCGCGCCGCCGCCCTGGTGGACGTCCCCGCGTCGCCGGTCGGCACGCGCTGACCGAAGGAAGGAAGACCGTCATGAACATCGCAGTCCTGGTCAAGCAGGTCCCGGAGGACCTGGGTGCGGTCCGCGTGACCGGCGACCACACCCTGGACCGGTCGACCGCGAACCCGGTCACCGACCCGGTCGGGCGGAACGCCCTGGAGGCGGCGGTGCAGCTGGTCGAGGCCGCGGGTGGCGGCACGGTCACCGCGATCACCCTCGGCCCCGCCGGCGCCAAGGCCACCCTCAAGGAGTGCGTGAGCGTCGGCGCCCACGCCGGTGTGCACCTCCTCGACGACGGCGTGGCCGGGGTCGACGCCCTCGGCACCGCCCGCCTCCTGGCCGCCGCGGTCCGACGGCTCGACGGCGTGGACCTGGTGATCGCCGGGACCCGTTCCTTCGACGGTGGCAGCACCGCGGTGCCCGCCATGGTCGCCGAGCTGCTCGACCTGCCCTCAATCACCGCCGTGACCGCCCTCGACGCCGAGGACGGTGCACTGCTCTGCACCCGGGTGATCGACGACGGCCACGAGCGGGTCCGGCTGCCGCTGCCCGGGGTGGTCGGCGTCGACGAGTACGTCAACACCCCGCGCTACCCCTCGGTGAAGAGCAAGCTCGCCGCCAACAAGGCGGTGTTCGAGGTGCTCACCGCCGACGACCTCGGCGTGGTGCCCGACAGGCACGCCACCGTGCTGGAGGTCACCGTCCCACCCGCTCGCGAACCCGGGGTCCGGATCACCGGGGACACCGCCCAGGACACCGCCGACAAGCTGGTCGCCGCCCTCGTCGGCGCCGGCGTGCTGTGAGGAGACCGACCATGACCGACACCCTGTTCGTGCTGATCGAGGCCCGGGACGGCGTCCCCGCCGAGTCAGCGCTGGCCCTGCTCACCGAGGCCCGCCGGCTGTCCCCCGACGTCGAGGCCGTCCTGGTGGCCCCCGAGCTCGGCGCCGTCGCCGACCGCGCCGGGGCCGCGGGCGCCGGCACCGTCCATCACGTCCCGGCCGACGGTCACGCCGCCGACCTGGTCGCCGCCGCCCTGGCCGACCTGATCGCCGTGCGCGCCCCCGTCGCCGTCCTGGCCGCTGCGAGCACGCTCGGCGGCGAGACACTCGCGCGGCTGGCCGCCCGGCTCGGCACCGGTCTGCTCGCGGACGTCTCCTCGGTGCGGATCGACGACGGGGTGATCACCGCGGTCAAGAGCGAGCTCGGCGGCACCCGGCTGGCCCGCTGCCGGGTCGACGACGGCCTCCCGCTGCTCACCGTGCGCACCGGCGGCCTGCCCGCCGCGGACTCGGACGGCGCCCCGGCCACCGTCGTGACCGCGCCCGCACCCGCGGCCGCCCGGACCACCGTGGTCGAGCACCTGCCGGCCACCGGCGACGGCGTCGCGCTGGAGGACGCCCGGATCGTGGTGTCCGGCGGTCGTGCGATGGGCGGCGCCGACGGCTTCGCGGTGCTGCACGAGCTGGCCGCCGCCCTCGGCCCGTCCGCGGCGGTGGGGTCCTCCCGGCCCGCCGCCGACGCCGGGTGGGTGCCGGTGGAGCTGGAGATCGGGATCTCCGGCAAGAAGGTCTCGCCGGACCTCTACCTGGCGTGCGGCATCTCCGGGGCCAGCCAGCACCTCGCGGGGATGTCGGGTTCCCGGACCGTGGTGGCGATCAACAAGGATCCGCAGGCGCCGATCTTCTCGGTCGCGGACTTCGGCGTGGTCGGCGACCTGTTCGAGCTGGTGCCCGCCCTCACGGCCGCGATCCGCGCCCGGGGCTGACCCCGCCGCCCGGCGTCGGCAGTCCCGCCCGGCGTCGGCAGTGCCGCGCGAGATCGGCAGCCTCACCCGAGATCGGCAGTTCAGCCCGAGATCGGCAGTCCGCCGGGGCCGTCGAGGCGCGGACTGCCGATCTCGGTGTCCGGGTGGACGGGCCGGCGTCCAGGTCGGAGGCCCGGCATCCAGGGCGACGGGCCGGCGGCCGGGGCGGGGGCCCGGTGTCAGCGGGGCAGGACGCCGCGTTCGGTGAGGGTGAGCAGGATGTCGCGCCCCTGCCGGGTGGCGTCGATGATCTTGCCGCCGCCCGCGGAGTCGCCGACGTCCAGCACGTCCACGCCGGTCCCGGCGAAGCCTTCCGCCAATGCCGGGTAACTGGCCCGGTCGCCGCGCATCCCCAGGCAGACGTACGTCGCGTCCGCGTGCAGCCGTCGCGCGGTCCCGTCCGGCGCCACCACGTCCACCCAGCCGTCGCCCACCTCGGTCAGAGTGGTCCCGGTCAGCACCGGCACCCGGTGCCGCTCGATCAGCTCGTGCATCTGCATCGCGGTGATCACGTCCAGATCGCCGGCGATCCGGTCCATCCGCTCGATCAGTGTGACCTCGGCGCCGACCGCCACGCACGCCTCGACCACGTCCAGGCCGACCGCGCCGCCGCCGACCACGATCACCGGGCGGCCGGCGAGTCGCTCGATCCGGTCCACGCTCGCGGTGGCGCCCAGGATCGAGAACACCTCGGTGCCGTCGACGTCCACCCGCTCGCGCAGCCCGGGCACCGGGGGGAGCAGCGGCCGGGAGCCGGTCGCGTTCACCACCACGTCGGGGTGCAGCGAACGCACCAGGTCGACGGTCGCGGGAGTGGCGGTCCGGATCTCGACCCCGGCGCGGGCGGCGCGACGGACCAGGTGGTCGAGGAAGGTGGCGATCCGGCGCTTCGCGGGCAGCCGCACGGCCTCGCCCACCACGCCGCCGACGACGTCCGTGGCCTCCAGCAGCACCACGTCGCAGCCGACCTCGGCGGCGGTGCAGGCCGCCTCCAGTCCGCCGACCCCGCCACCGACCACGACCACCCGGGTGGGACGGTCGACCCGGCGGCGCAGGTAGTCCTCGTGCCCGACGATGTCCGGGTTCACGGTGCAGCGGATCGGGCGGTCCAGCCGGATCCGGTGGTCGGCGCAGCCGATGTTGCAGGAGATGCAGTCCAGGATCCGGTCGGCGCAGCCGGTGGCGACCTTGCGCACCCACCACGGGTCGGCGATCAGACCCCGGCCCAGGGCCACCAGGTCGCTGTCGCCCTCCGCGACGATCCGTTCGGCCACCCGCGGGTCGCGGACGTTGCCGGAGACGATGGTCGGCTTGCCGAACTCCTCGCGGAACCGGCGGGCCATGCCGGAGCGCCAGCCGTCCGGCAGGTCCATCCGGTCGATCTGGTACTGCAGGTTCCCGGCCAGGGCGGCGGACACGTCGATCAGGTCCACCGCGTCCACCAGGTACCGCATCAGCTCGACCGAGTCGTCCAGGGTGTTGCCCCCGGCGACCAGCTCGTCGGCGCTGATCCGCAACGCGATCGGGAACCGCGGACCCACCGCGGTCCGCACCGCGTCCAGCACCTCGCGGACCAGCCGGGCCCGGTTCGCCGGGCTGCCGCCGTACTCGTCGGTGCGGTGGTTGTAGAGCGGGGACAGGAACTGGCAGAGCAGGTACGAGTGCCCGCCGTGGATCTCCACCGCGTCGAAGCCGGCCTTCTTGGCCCGCAGCGCCGCCGCGGCGTACTGCCCGGGGACCTCGGCGATCTGCTCACGGGTCATCGGCACCGGTGCGACGCCGCCCGGCTTGGACGGGACGTCCGAGGCGGAGAGCGCGGGGGTCCCGGTGCGGGCCGGGTTCGCGGAGGCACCGGCATGGTTCAGCTGGATCGCGGCCTTGGCGCCGTAGCGGTGCATCCGCTCGGTCAGCTCGTACAGCCGCGGGATGTAGCGGTCGTGGTCGATCCGCAGCTGGGTGGTGCCGTTGGCCGCGACCGGGAACGCGACGCAGATGTTCTCCACGATGATCAGGCCGGTGCCGCCGCGGGCGCGCTGCTCGTAGTAGGCGAGCTGGGTGTCGGAGACGGTGCCGTCCGGCAACGCGAGGTTCGAGCCCATCGGCGGCATGACCACCCGGTTCCGCAGTGTCATCGAGCCGAGGGAGAACGGCGACAACAGGTGCGGGACCTGCGGTGCGGGCTCCCGCTCCGGCAGCA
>NZ_JANZKP010000066.1 GCF_025642745.1 Cellulomonas sp. RIT-PI-Y | reverse complement strand
CTCCGGCCAGGCGGTGCGGTCGTGGATGGTGGCGGAGGCATCCGTGCCGATCTCGATCAGCTGCCAGTCCAGGATGCTGCGGGTGTCCGGGTCGAAGCGCAGCAGGGTCATCTCCGCCGTGCCCTTGAGCGGGCCGATCCGTGGCTCGTTCTCCTGGGCGCCGGCGGTCGAGGAACTGATGTAGCGGATGCCCTCGCCGATCTGCTCGGGATCGGTCCGGCTGTGCAGGTGCCCGGAGAACAGCGCGGGCACGCACCCGTCGTCCAGCAGGGCGGGGACCCGCGGGTTGTGGAACAGCACCAGGTCGACCCCGTCCGGGTCCTCGCAGGCCACGTCGTGCAGCCGTCGCGCCACCGCGGAGTAGGACTCGTCCTGCTGCTGCTCGATGATCAGCCGGGTGGCCTTCGGGTCGTGGTCGCCCAGGATCCGGATGCCGCGAACGTCGATCACGCCGCCGTCCAGCACGGTCGCGCCGGCCTTGGCGTACTGCGCGGTGGTCTCGGAGGAGTCGTGGTTGCCCGGAGCGGTGATCAGATCGACCCCCTGCGGGATCGCCCGGGCGAAGGTGGTCACGCAGTACTGCTCCACCGAGGTGCCGTTCATGGTGGTGTCCCCGGCATCCAGCACGATCTGCGCGCCGGACAGCTCGACCATCGAGGTGATCAGCGGCGCCATTCCCACGTTGCAGTGCAGGTCGGAGATCAGCAGCAGCGTGATCGGCTCGGTCGGCTCCTCGGTCGCGCTCGACGACGGGGACGGCGAGCCGGTCGCCGTGGCGGTGGCCCCGGCGGTCGCCGAGGTGGTCCCGGCGTCGTCCAGTGCGGTGGGCTCGTCCGAGGGGTCCTCGTCCGGCTGCGTGGCGGACCAGTCGTCCCAGGCGGCGACCAGCGCGTCGTCGGCCTGGGCGTAGAAGTCCTCGTTGTCCCGGTAGGCGTCGACCAGCAGTCCGCCGTAGGTGTTGATGATGCCGCCGAGCCGACCGGTGACCCGGGCGCCCTCCAACGGGGTGTCCGCGAACACCGTCGACACCGGGGTCGCCAGCGTGGCCGCCCGGCGCTCGCGGACCACCGACACGGTCACCGCGAGGGCCAGCACCAGCACGGTCGCGGTCACCGACGCCAGGGTGCCGTGGTGGCGCCGTGCGCCGCGGGCCAGCTCCGCCCGCCGGGTCCCGCCCAGCAGTGCCCGCGCCGCGAGCACCAGGGCCGCGATCGCCAGCAGCGCGGCCCCGGACCGCCAGAGCGCGTTCACCACCAGTGCGCGCGCCGCGTCCTCGATGGTCGCCTGCGGCCCGGTGAAGAACTGCAGATAGGACGCCGCATCGTCGCTCAGCTGTTGCAGGGTGTCGATGTCGTCCAGCGCGTCGACGTTGTCCGGGATCTCCTGCACGGTCACCCGCGCGCCCAGCCCCAGCGGCAGCGGCGAGTCGAGCTCCACCGTGCCCAGCGGGCCGAGATCCAGGGTGACCTCCTGATCGGTGGTCACGTCGTACTGCGCCTCGTGCGGGCCGAAGCTGAGCCGGGCACTGGCGGTGGTCACGCCGAAGGTCAGGGCGACGAGGACGGCCAGCAGCGCGCCGACCGCCCAGCCGATCCGGGTGCGGGCGCGGTGGCCAGGGACGGGAGCGGGGTTCTCGGACATCCCGATCGACTCTAGACGGGGAGCGCGACGAACGCCCTGGTGGTAGTCCAGGACCATGACGGACGACTCGCCCCAGCAGGAGAGCACGCTCACCGTGGTGCTGGCCCTGGCCGCCAACGCCCTGGTCGCCCTCGCCAAGACCGTCGCCGCGGTCCTCACCGGTGCGGCGTCGATGCTCGCCGAGGCCTCGCACTCCTGGGCGGACACCGGGAACGAGGTCTTCCTGCTGGTGGCTCAGCGCCGGGGAGCGCGGCCGGCCGACCGGACGCACCCGCTCGGCTACGGCCGGGAGATCTACATCTGGTCGCTGTTCGCCGCGATCGGCCTGTTCGCGGTGGGTGCCGGGGTGTCGATCACGCACGGCATCCAGGAGCTGGTGCACCCCGAACCGGCGGAGAACTTCACCGTGGCCTACGTGGTGCTGGCGGTGGCCTTCGTGCTGGAGGGCGTCTCCTTCCTCCAGGCGTGGCGGCAGGCCAGGTCGGCGGCCGACAGCCGGGACCGGGAGCTGTGGGAGCACCTGCTGAGCACGTCGGACCCGACGGTGCGGGCGGTGTTCTTCGAGGACGCGGCCGCGCTGGTCGGCATCGTGATCGCCACGGCCGGGATCGGTGCGCACCAGCTCACCGGCTCCGCGGTGCCGGACGCGGTGGGGTCGATCCTGGTCGGCGTGCTCCTCGCGGTGGTCGCGCTGGTGCTGATCGACCGCAACCGGCGGTTCCTGGTGGGGGAGGGCGCCGATCCGGAGCTGGAACGCGCCGCCGTCCGGGCGCTGCTCGCCCTGCCCGGAGTGGCCCGGGTGACCCAGGTGCGGCTGGAGTACGTCGGTGCCGGGCGGGTGTTCCTGACCGGAGCGGTGGACCTGACCGGGAACCCGGCCGAGGACGACGCCGCGCACGCGCTGGCCGCGATCGAGCGCGATGTGGCCCGGACGCCCGGGGTGATCGGGGCGGTGCTGTCGCTGTCCGAACCCGAGGAGCCGGCGCTCGCGGGGTGAACCCGGACGAACCGGTCATCGGGCGTGTGTTCCCCGTCACGCCCGGGAAATCCTGGTGAAACGTGCCGGTAACCAGGCGTAGCCTGTGCGCTGAGGGTGCTCCGTCCGGGTCGGACGGGTGACGCAGCGCCTGTCGTGATGCGGCGCCTGCGGGGTGCCATCTGCGTGGCATCGCTCCACCCTCCGCGGCTCCGGAGACCCTGGGGCTCGCGGTCACCGACCAGACGATCCGCCCCAGGAGGGCTCCGATGACCATGTCCCTGACCCGCCGCCCCGTCCGCCTGCTGACCCTGGGCGCCACCGCGCTGGTCGCCGTGGGCCTGCTGGGCGCCTGCGCCTCCGGCAACGGCAGCTCCGACGAGACCACCGCCGGCTCCGGCGCCAGCTCGGCCGCGGCCGCCGACGCCGAGGTCACCGTGTACGACCAGACCGGCCTGCTGCTGGTCACCGCGCAGGAGACCTTCGAGGGCAAGGGCCTGGTCGTGGACGTCGCCGACGCCACCGGTCAGGGCCGCACCATCGACGACCCGACCCAGTGGGTCGTCGTCACCCAGGACCCGATCGACGGCACCCTGCCGGCCGGTTCGACCGTCACCCTCACCGCGCGGATGACCACCGACGATGTGAGCACGGAGAACTGAACCGTTCCGGCGAACGGCGTCCGGGGAATAATCCCTGGACGCCGTTCGCTGTATCCGGCGAGACTTGGTCTCACCCGGTTCGCGTGACGGTGGCAGCATCCCGTCGCGGAAGGACCGGCCCGGACGCGGAGCACGCTTCCCTCGCGAGGGATGGACGGACGCGGGACGGGTGGCTCGTCATCGACGGTCCTCAACGAGGCCGGGACGGTTCAAGCCGCGCGGGAGAAGGACAAACGGGCGCGGTGGACGATGGCGTACGGATGCTGCCCCACGGCGACGGCGGCCCCTTCGGGGGTCGCCGTTCTCACGTCCGGGCCAGGACCTGGCGCAGCAGGGCCCGCAGCTGACCGAGGTAGCCGCCGCCGAACAGCACCGCGTGCATGCCCACCGGGTAGACCTGGTGCAGTCCGATCCGGTGCCGCCAGCCGCGCCGTAGCGGATGCACCCGCTGGTACCCGTCGATCACCTCGGCCAGGTACGGCAGACCGAACAGCGCCAGCATCGCCAGGTCCGACTCCCGGTGACCGCCGTGGGCCGCCGGGTCGATCAGGGTCGCGCCGTCCGGCGTCCACAGCACGTTGCCGGACCACAGGTCGCCGTGCACCCGGGCCGGACGGTCGTCGTCGTCCCACGCGCCGGAGCGCAGCCGCTCCGCGAACCGGGGCAGGTCGTCCTCGGCGGGCAGCGCCTCGATCAGCGGCGTGATCCGGCAGTCGGCCAGGAAGGCGCCCCAGGTGCCGGAGGACCCGGCGGGCATCGGCAGCGGCCTGTCCAGCGGCCCGAAGAAGCCGTCGCCGGTCCAGCCCGCCGGCGGGCTGCCGAAGGCCGGTGCCCCCGCGTCGTGCAGGACGGCCAGTCGCCGGCCGAAGTCGGTCGCGGCGGCCGGGGTCGGCGCCACCTCCGCGAGCCGGACCAGGTCCAGGTGGTCCGGCCCGACGTCGAGCACGTCGGCCACCGGCGGGCCGCCCGGCACCCGGAGCCAGCGCAGTCCCGCCGCCTCGCAGGCGAAGAAGCCGTCGGGCGCGTCCGGACGCTGTTTGCGGTGGAGGGCCATCGACCCACTGTGGACCACGCGGCTCAGCCCGGCTCCTCCACCCCGCGCAGGTGGTCGAAGATCAGGCTGGTCTCGGTGCCGGCGACCTCGGGCCGCTCGCTGAGCTGCTCCACCACGAAGCGGCGCAGCGCCGCGGTGTCCCGGACCGCGACGTGCAGCAGGTAGTCGTCCGCACCGGCCAGGAAGTACACGTCCAGCACCTCGGGCCGTGCCGCCAGGTCCCGGGCGAAGCCGGTCAGTCCGTGTCGGGAGCCGGGGGCCATCCGCACCGCGATCATCGCGCGCAGACCCCGGCCGACCGCCACCGGGTCGATCTCGGCGTGGAAGCCCCGGATCACACCGGAGTCGCGCAGGCCCCGCACCCGGGCCAGGCAGGTCGACGGTGCGATCCCCACCGCCGCGGCCAGCGCGCTGTTGGCCATCCGGCCGTCGGCACGCAGCAGGCGCAGGATCCGGCGATCGACCGCGTCCAGCACCGGGCGCCGAACATCCTGCGGCGGAGCCAGGCTCTCACCCGTGGGAACCGACGATGCTTCGGTCATACCGGCACCGTACCGAACGACCTCGCATCGTTACGCGCAGGAAACGACCGGAACTTCACGATGGGCCCGTCCGCACCACGCGCGTCCCGAGGAGCTCAGCATGAGGATCGGCATCCCGACCGAGATCAAGAACGCCGAGGACCGGGTCGCGCTCACCCCGGCCGGTGCGCACCACCTCGTCGCGGCCGGGCACCGGGTGCTGGTGCAGTCCGGTGCGGGGCTCGGCTCCGCCCTCACCGACGACGCCTATGCTGCGGTCGGTGCGGAGCTGGTGCCGACCGCCGCCGAGCTGTGGTCCGGGGTGGATCTGGTCTGCAAGGTGAAGGAGCCGGTCGCCGCCGAGTACGGCTTCCTGCGCGAGGACCTGACCCTGTTCACCTACCTGCACGCCGCCGCCGACCGCCCGCTGACCGACGCGTTGCTGTCCTCCGGCGTCACGGCCCTGGCCTACGAGACGGTGCAGCTCGCGGACGGCTCGCTGCCGTTGCTGGCCCCGATGAGCGAGGTGGCGGGCCGGCTCGCGGTGCAGATCGGCGCGCACCACCTGATGTCGTCCGCGGGGGGAGCGGGCCGGCTGCTCGGCGGGGTGCCCGGCGTCGAACCGGCGAAGGTCCTGGTGATCGGCGGCGGGGTCTCCGGTCGGCACGCGATCGAGGTCGCCCTCGGCATGCGTGCGGACGTCACCGTGCTGGACGTGTCGTTGCCCACCCTGCGTGCGCTGGACGCGGCCTTCGACGGCAGGGTCCGGACCGTGGCGTCCTCCGCGCTGGCGATCGCCGATCGGGTGGCGGACGCGGACCTGGTGATCGGGGCCGTGCTGGTGCCCGGCGCCCGCGCGCCACGTCTGGTCACCGATGCGATGGTGGCCCGGATGCGGCCGGGATCGGTGCTGGTCGACATCGCGGTCGACCAGGGCGGCTGCTTCGAGTCCACCCGGCCCACCACCCACGACGACCCGGTGTTCACCGTGCACGGCAGCACGTTCTGCTGCGTGGCCAACCTGCCCGGAGCTGTCCCGGTGACCAGCACCCACGCCCTGACGAACGCCACCCTGCCGTACCTGTCCGCCCTCGCCGACCGGGGGTGGGCGGCCGCGGTGGATGCCGACCCGACCCTGGCCGGAGGTCTGACCACCGAGGCCGGACTGCTCCGGCACGCGGGGGTCGCGACGGCGCACGGAATTCCGTTCACCCCGCGCCCCTGAGCTGGCAGGATCCCCGGATGGAGCCTTTCGACCTCAGCGACGGCACCGTCCTGCTCCGCACCCCGGGGGCCGAGGACGTCGACGCGATCGTCGCCGCCTGCCAGGACCCGGACATCCAGGAGTGGACCACGGTGCCCACGCCCTATCGGTACGAGCACGCGGTCGGCTTCGTGCACGACGTCGTGGCCGGCGGATGGGGCACGGGCAGCCCGACCTGGGCGATCCGGGAGGTGGCCGACGGCGAGCGGCTGGTGGGCATGATCGGGCTGACCGCGCAGCCGGTGCGGTCGGCGGAGATCGGCTGGTGGCTGGTCCCGGACGCCCGTGGCCGGGGGCTGATGGGCCGCTCGGTCGAGCTGGTGGTCACCGCGGCCTTCGGCCGACTGGGGCTGGACCGGATCGAGTGGCGGGCCTTCGCCGGGAACGAGTCGTCCCGCGCGGTCGCCGAGCGCGCCGGCTTCACCGTGGAGGGCTGCATCCGTGGCGGCGCGGTGACGGGGGACACCCGGCGCGACGACTGGGTGGGCACGCTGCTCACCACCGATCGGCGATGATGGCGGACATGACGACCCTCGATCCCGCGAACCCGTTCGCCACCGCGTCCACGCTGCCCTACGGCCTGCCGGACTTCAGCGCGCTGCGCACCGAGCACTACCGGCCCGCCCTGCTGGCGGGCATGGCGGCCGAGCGGGCGGAGGTCGAGGCGATCGCCACCGACCCGGCCCAACCCACCGTGGAGAACACCCTGGTGGCCCTCGAGCGCTCCGGTCACCTGCTGCACGTCGCGGCCACGGTCTTCTACAACCTGGCCTCCGCCGACTCCACCGACGAGCTGGCCGCACTGGAGGAGGAGTTCGCCCCGTTGCTCGCCGCGCACGAGGACGCGATCTTCCTGGACGCCCGGCTGTTCGCCCGGGTGGACGCACTGGCCCAGGCGGACCTGGACCTGGACGCCGACACGGCGTACCTGCTGAAGAACCTGCACACCGACTTCATCCGGGCCGGCATCCGGCTGGACGCGGCCGCCCAGGACCGGCTGCGGACCCTGAACGCGGAGATCACCCGGCTGGAGACCGTCTTCGGTCGCCAGCTGCTGGACGAGACCAACGCGGCGGCGGTCCTGGTCACCGACCGCGACGAGCTGGCCGGTCTGCCGGAGGACGCGATCGCCGCCGCGGCCGAGGCCGCCACCCGCCGCGGCCACGATGGCGCCTGGCTGATCGACCTGATCCTGCCCACCCAGCAGCCGTTGCTCGCCCAGCTCCGGGACCGCGGCCTGCGCGAGCGGTTGCACACCGCCTCGGTCACCCGGGGCGGCAAGGGCGGCGAGCACGACACCCGCGCCACCCTGCTCGCCCTCGCGAGGGCCCGGGCCGAGCGGGCGCAGCTGCTCGGCTACGAGCACCACGCCGCGTACGTGGTCGAGGACGCGACCGCCAGGACCACCGCGGCGGTGGACGGCATCCTGCGCCCGCTGGCCCCGGCCGCCGTCGCGAACGCCCGGGCCGAGGCCGGGGCCCTGGAGGCCGCTCTGCGCCGGGACGTGCCCGACGCCACGCTGGAACCCTGGGACTGGTCCTATTACGCCGAGCAGGTCCGCAAGGAGGTCCGCTCGCTGGACGACAGCCTGCTGCGGCCCTACCTGGAGCTGGACCGGGTGCTCACCGAGGGCGTGTTCCGTGCCGCCCGTGAGCTCTACGGCCTGACCTTCACCGAGCGCACCGACCTGGTCGGCTACCACCCGGACGTGCGGGTGTTCGAGGTGTTCGACGCGGACGGCAGCGGGCTCGGCCTGTTCCTGGGCGACTACTGGACCCGGGACGCCAAGCGGGGCGGGGCCTGGATGAACAACCTGGTCGACCAGTCGCACCTGCTGGACGAGCGCCCGGTCGTGGTGAACAACCTCAACATCCCCAAGCCGCCGGCGGGTGAGCCGACGCTGCTCACCTGGGACGAGGTGATCACGATGTTCCACGAGTTCGGCCACGCGCTGCACGGTCTGTTCTCCGACGTGCGCTACCCGTCCCAGTCCGGCACCGACGTGCCGCGCGACTTCGTCGAGTACCCGTCGCAGGTGAACGAGATCTGGGCCTGGGAGCCGAGCATCCTGGCCGCCTACGCGGTCCACCACCGGACCGGCGAGCCGATGCCGCAGGCCTGGATCGACACCCTGATCGCGGCGCGGCAGGACGGCGAGGGCTTCGCCACCACGGAGTACCTGGCGGCCGCACTGCTGGACCAGGCCTGGTACCGGCTGTCCCCGGAGCAGGTCCCGGCCGACGTGGATCAGGTCGAGGCCTTCGAGCGGGCCGCGCTGGAGGAGGCCGGGATCGACTACGCCGCGGTGCCGCCCCGCTACCGGAGCACGTACTTCAACCACGTGTTCAGCGGCGGCTACTCGGCCGGGTACTACTCGTACATCTGGTCCGAGGTGCTGGACGCCGACACCGTGACCTGGTTCGAGGAGAACGGCGGTCTGCGCCGGGAGAACGGCGACCGGTTCCGGTCGGTGCTGCTGTCCCGCGGCGGCTCGGTCGACCCGATGTCGGCGTTCCGCGAGCTGCGCGGGCGGGACCCGCGGACCGAGCCGCTGCTGGCCCGCCGGGGGCTGGCGCTCTGACGTCGCGTGCCGTGACCGGGGCCCGACCGCCCCGGTCACGGCGGGTACGGTGGCTCCCATGAGCCCGCTGCCCGGTGACCACGACCACGACCGCTCCACTGCGGAGCCCGGCCTCCGCACGCCGGCCGAGGCCGAGGTCGTCCGGCTCACGCAGGACCTGATCCGGATCGACACCTCCAACTACGGCGACGGCTCCGGCCCGGGGGAGCGCGCGGCCGCGGAGTTCGTGGTCGGCCAGCTGCAGGAGGTCGGGCTGGAGCCGGAGCTGTTCGAGTCCGCCCCCGGCCGCGCCAACGTGGTGGTCCGGATCCCGGGCGAGCACCCCGAGCGTCCGGCCCTGGTGCTGCACGGGCACACCGACGTGGTCCCGGCCGAGGCCAAGGACTGGAAGGTCGACCCGTTCGGCGGCGAGGAGTTCGACGGCATGGTCTGGGGCCGTGGCGCCGTGGACATGAAGGGGATGGACGCGATGATCCTGGCGGTGGTCCGCCAGATGATCCGCGAGGGCCGTCGCCCCGCCCGGGACCTGATCGTGGCGATGTTCGCCGACGAGGAGGCCGGCGGGAAGTTCGGCGCCCGGTACGCGGTGGACCACCGTCCGGAGCTGTTCGAGGGCGCCACCGAGGCGATCAGCGAGGTCGGCGGCTTCTCGGTGGACGTCGACGGGCAGCGCGCCTACCTGTTGCAGACCGCGGAGAAGGGCATCGCCTGGCTCAGGCTGATCGCGGACGGCCAGGCCGGGCACGGCTCGGCGGTCAACCCGGACAACGCGGTGAGCGAGCTGGCGGCCGCGGTCGCGCGGGTCGGCGCCCACCAGTGGGACATCCGCCTCACCCCGACCGTCCTGGCGCTGCTGGAGGGCGTCGCCGACCTCACCGGCCTGCCGCTGGACGTGGACGACCCGCTGGCGATCGACCGGCTGATCGGCGCGCTCGGCCCGGCCCGGCGGTTCGTCGGGTCCTCGATCCGCACCCTGGCCAACCCCACCCAGCTGCACGCCGGGTACAAGAGCAACGTGGTCCCGTCGCGGGCCACCGCCACCGTCGACGTCCGCCCGCTGCCCGGGGACCACGACGCCGTCCTGGCGAAGGTCCGCGAGCTGGCCGGTCCGCACGTGCGGGTCGAGCCGGAACACCTGGACATCGGCCTGGAGGTCCCGGCCACCGGTGACCTGGTCGACACCATGACCCGGGTGCTGCAGGACCAGGACCCCGGTGCGGTCGTGCTGCCGTACATGCTCAGCGCCGGGACCGACAACAAGTCGCTGGCCCGGCTCGGCATCACCGGCTATGGCTTCGCGCCGCTGCGGCTGCCCGCCGACCTGGACTTCACCGCGCTGTTCCATGGGGTCGACGAGCGGGTGCCGACCGACTCGCTGCGGTTCGGGGTGCGGGTGCTGGACGGGCTGCTGCGCGAGGCGTGAGCCCGCACGGTCTCACTCCGCGTACACGCCCAGGGTCGACTCGACCTTGATGATGCGGCGGCGTAGCCACACCTTGCGCTCGCCACCGAGGTAGATGCTGGTCCGCGCCAGCTCCCAGCGGCCGTACTCGGCCTCGTCGGTGAGCAGGCGCCGGGCGTCGCCGCGCGACGTGCTGCGCGGGATCGACACCACCCGGTACTCGTACTGCCGTGCGTCTGTTGCTCTACTGCGTGCCATCGCACCACCCAACACTGCGGTCGCCGGACCTATGCCGGTGTCATTGTGCCTGTTCGGGGGCTACGGTTCTGACCATGGCCATTGACCCCCGTGCAGCCCTCGACCGCTTCGTCGCCGCGCTCGAGGCGCACTTCGCCGCCGTGGCGACCCGCCGCACGGAGGACGACTCCCGCGTCGACGACGCCTACGACGTGCTGGCCGACGCCTTCGAGGTCTACGACGAGGCCCTGGTCACCGTGCACGGCGAGTCCACGCCGTTCTTCCTGGAGGACGACGAGGCCGAGGACGACGAGGACGACCACGACGACGCCGAGCTGGACGACGAGGACGACTACGACCTCGACGACCACCTGGACGACGACGAGGGCTGACTCCTCAACGGCGTTCCGGGTACCCGAGGGCCGGCGCGCTGACCTCGTCCAACGCCAGCACGATCTCCGGCGGCAGGTCGAGGTCCTCGGCGTTCAACGAGTCGCGCAGCTGGCCGGGGGTCCGGGCGCCGACGATCGACGACGCCACCTGCGCGCGCACCCGCAGCCAGGCCAGCGCGACCTCCAGCGGGGCACGGTCCAGCCCGCGCGCCGCGGTGATCACGGCCTCCACCACGCCGGAGGACTCCGCGCCCAGGTAGGGCTCCACGAATCCGGACAGGTGCGGGGAGGCGGCCCGGGAGTCCGCCGGCACGGTCCGCCGGTACTTGCCGGTCAGCACCCCGCGCCCCAGCGGCGACCAGGCCAGCAGCCCGACCCCCAGATCGGCGGCGGCGGGCAGCACCTCGCGCTCGATCCCGCGCTGCAGCAGGGAGTACTCCGCCTCCACTGCGGCCAGCCCCGGGTCCTCGCCGAGCAGGGTCGCCGCGCGGGCCACCTGCCACCCGGCGTGGTTCGACAGTCCGACGTAGCGGGTCCGGCCGGAGTCCACCGCACGGCGCAGGGCGGACACCGTCTCGGCCAACGGGGTGCGCGGGTCGGGGGTCTGCACCAGCCACAGGTCGACGTGGTCCGTGCCCAGCCGGCGCAGCGACGCGTCCAGGGTGTCCAGCAGCGACCCGCGCGAGGCGTCGACCACGCCGTGCCGGGCACCGGCCTTGGTGCACAGCACCAGGTCCTCACGATCCACCACCCGGCCGATCAGGCTGCCGAGCAGGTCCTCCGCGCCGCCGTCCGCGTAGGACGCCGAGGTGTCCACCAGGGTGCCCCCGGCCTCCGCGAAGTCCCGCAGCTGCTCGGCCGCGTCGTGCTCGTCGGTGTCCCGGGACCAGGTGAGGGTGCCGAGGCCGAGGTGGGAGACCCGCAGGCCGGTGCGTCCGAGCTGGCGCTGTTCCATGAGCGGCAGGTTATCGGCCGAGGTCCCGGGGATCGGACCGCCGCGCGGTTAGGGTGACTCCCCGTGAGCATCTGGGAAGCGATCGTCCTCGGACTGGTCCAGGGCCTGACCGAGTTCCTGCCGGTGTCGTCGAGTGCGCACCTGCGGATCGTGGGGGAGCTGATCGGCTCCGGCGATCCGGGCGCGGCCTTCACCGCGATCACCCAGATCGGCACCGAGCTGGCAGTCCTGCTGTACTTCCGCAACGACATCCGGCGGATCTGCCGGCACTGGTGGCGCGCGGTGCGGGGCGATCTCGGGCCGGACTGGAAGTCGCGGATCGGCATGCCGGACGGCGCCGCCAAGGACCCGGACGCGCTGATGGCCTGGTTCATCGCGCTGGGCTCCATCCCGATCGTGGTGCTCGGTGTGCTGTTCCAGGACGCGATCGAGGCGCCGTTCCGCAGCCTGTGGGTGATCGCGGCGACCCTGGTGGTCTTCGCGCTGATCCTGGACTGGGCGGACCGCCGGGGCGCGAACGACCGGGTGCTCACCGACCTGACCCCCAAGCACGCGGTCTACTTCGGTCTCGCGCAGGCGATGGCCCTCGTCCCGGGGGTCTCCCGCTCCGGCGGCACCATCACCGCCGGACGCCTGATGGGCTACACCCGCGAGGCGGCGGCCCGGTACTCGTTCTTCCTGGCGGTGCCCGCGGTGCTCGGTTCCGGGCTGTACCAGCTCGGCAAGAGCCTCGGCGACTTCGGCACCGCCGGGACGCCCGGGGTCGCGGCGACGCTGATCGCCACGATCGTGGCGTTCCTGGTCGGCTACGTGGTGATCATCGCCTTCCTCAAGATCGTGTCGACCTACTCCTACCGGCCGTTCGTGATCTACCGGGTCGGCCTGGCCGCGGTGGTCGTGCTGCTGCTGGTGACCGGCGTGCTGAAGCCGTTGGCCGGCGCATGATCGACGTGCGCTGGGAGGAGGAGGAGTACTGCCGGTACCTCAACGCCGAGCGCCGGGCCTACGCCTGGGTGCTCACCGAGGTGGGCGGGCTCGCGGGTGCCGCGGCGCAGCTGGCCGCCCGGGCGCAGTACCCGTACCAGGGACCGGACGCCGAGGACCGGGGACGGGTGTTCCACGACGAGTCCTGGCACTGGGCGATGCTCCGGCTGCACGGCGACCTGTACTGGCAGCACCGGCCCGAGCTGCTGCACCCGCCGGCCGACTACGAGGTCGTGTGGGACGTCGGCTACGCCCAGGACCCGGCTACAGCCAACCCGACCGCTTGAACAGCCGGAACAGCACGAAGGCCGATCCGGCCATCACCACCAGGCTGAGCGGGTAGCCGGCCAGCCAGTGCAGCTCCGGCATGTGCCGGAAGTTCATCCCGTAGATCCCGGCGATCAGGGTCGGCACCGCGATGATCGCCGCCCAGGCCGAGATCTTGCGCATGTCCTCGTTCTGCCGGACCGAGACCTGGGACAGGTAGACCGAGAGCATGTCGCCGAGCAGGGCGTCGTGGGAGTCCAGGTGCCGGTCGACCTTGTCCAGCGCGGTGTCCAGGCGCCGCATCCAGCGCATGGTGCGGGTCGCCGTGCCGCGGGCGTGGCGCGTCTCCGCCGACTCCTCGCTGTCCGCGATCAGCTCCGGGAACGCCGCCAGCAGCGGGACCAGCGAGCGCCGGGCCTCGGCGATCTCCCGCTTGAGGTCGTAGACCACCTGGGCCGGGTCGCCGGTGGCCCGCGGACCGAAGATCACCGCCTCGGTGTCCGCCACCGCCTCCCCGATGCCGACCTCCACGTCAGCCGCCCGCCCGACCAGCGCGATCAGCGCGGCCGCGAACACCTGGGTGCCGGGCTGCTCGGGCAGGTGCTCGTCGCCGGCCAGGCGCTCGAGCACGTCGTGCAGCAGGTCGGCCGGTCCCTCCTCGGCGGTCAGCGTGACGTCGTCGACGACCAGGCATGCCCACCAGCCGGTCGACACGTCCTGGGTGTCCGCGTCCCAGTGCAGGGTCGGGCTCAGCAGGAATCGTCCACCGCCGGGCAGCTTCCTCAGCTGGGCGCGGCGCGGCCGACGGGCTCCCGGCACGTCCACCGAGCGACGGACCGCCGACTCCGGGATCCCGGCCTGCCGTGCGGCATCGGCCAGCTCGTCCAGCGCGCCGACATGCACCCACGCGGCGGGCGGCTCCGCACCGGCCAACCGGGGCAGCAGTCCGTCGGCCGCGATCTCGTGCCAGCCCTCTGTGCCGTGCACCCATGCGTTCTCCACCCGGGCATTCTGCCGGTTAGGCTTCCGGCGTGCTGACCTGGCCCGCCCCGCAGATTCCCCAGCTTCCCGGCGAGGGCCGGCCGATCCGGGTGCGCGACAGCTCCACCGGCGATCTGGTGACCGCCGCCGAGGGGCCGGACGCCCGGCTCTACGTCTGCGGCATCACCCCCTACGACGCCACCCACCTCGGGCACGCCGCGACCTACGTGGCCTTCGACCTGCTGCTGCGCGGCTGGATCGACGAGGGCAAGACCGTGCGCTACGCCTCCAACGTCACCGACGTGGACGACCCGCTGCTGGAGCGTGCCCGGGCGACCGGCGTCGACTGGCAGGACCTGGCCGCCGACCAGATCGCGCTCTACCGCGAGGACATGACCGCACTCGGCGTCATCCCGCCGGACGTCTACACCGGTGCGGTCGAGTCGGTGCCGGACGTGGTCCGCGCCGTGCAGGCGCTGGTGGACGCGGGTGCGGCCTACCGGGTCGGCCGGCCGGACTCGACCGGGGCCGGGGAGGACGACGTGTACGCGGACCTGTCGGCCGATCCCTCCTTCGGTGCGGTCGCCCGGCTGGACGCGGCCACCATGCGGGCGTTCTTCGGCGAGCGCGGCGGCGACCCCGACCGGGCCGGCAAGCGGCACGAGCTCGACCCGTTGCTCTGGCGGGCGGCGCGCGACGGAGAACCGGCGTGGGACGGCGGCGACCTCGGTCCCGGCCGCCCGGGCTGGCACATCGAGTGCGCGGTGATCGCCCGGGACGGCCTCGGGCTGCCCTTCGACGTGCAGGGCGGCGGCAACGACCTGCGTTTCCCGCACCACGAGATGTCCACGTCGCACGCCCGGCTGCTGGACGACGGCCACGGTGCCCGCACCCACGTGCACACCGGCATGGTCGGGCTCGACGGCGAGAAGATGAGCAAGTCCCTGGGCAACCTGGTGCTGGTGTCGCGGCTGCGGGCGCAGGGCGTGGACGCGATGGCCGTCCGCCTGGCGATCCTCGCGCACCACTACGCCGGGGACTGGGAGTGGACCGACACCGTGATCGCCGACGCGGTCGCCCGGCTGGAGCACTGGCGCGACGCGGTCTCCGGCAACGGCGGACCGGCCGCGGACGACACCCTGGCCGAGATCCGCGCCGCCCTCGCCGACGACCTGGACGCCCCGCGGGCGCTGCGGGCGGTCGACGCCTGGGCCGATCTGTCGTCGTCCGGGCGGGTGCCGGACGACGAGCTGGTGGAGGGGGCGCCGGGGGTGATCGCCCGGGCGGTGAACGCGCTGCTGGGCGTGCGGATCTGACCCGGCGCTCAGCGCACCGAGTCGAGCCACTCCCGCGCGTCGGGCGCGTGGCAGAGCGAGCCGCCGGAGACCACCCAGGTCGCGCCGTGCGCTGCGCAGCGGTGGGCGAGATCCGGCGTGACCCCGCCGTCGACGCCGAGCTCGGCCGCACCGTGCAGCGCGTCGAGCCGGGTCAGGGTGCTCGGGCGGAACGCGGCGCCGGCCCGTCCGGGTTCGATCGCCATCACCAGGACCGCGGTCCCGGGCGGCAGGCCGTCGGGCAGCACCGCGGGGGAGCCGGGGGACAGCGCGAGGCCCGGCCGGGCGCCGAGGTCGGCCACCCGTCGTAGCGCCGCGCGCCAGCCCTCGGCCTCGATGTGCACGATCACCCGGTCGCAGACGGCCGCCCACGCGTCGACCCGGCTCAGCGGGTCGGCGACCATCAGATGGGCCTCGCCGGGGAGCCCGGTCCGCTCGCCGAGCAGCGCGGCCTCGGCCGGATCGAATCCGCCCGGTGCGGCGAACCGGCCGTCGGACACGTCCCAGTGCCAGCGGCGCAGGCCCGCGACGGTGAGCCGATCGGCGGTGCGGGGCCGGTCGGCGGCGGGCACCGACCAGAGCGAGGCGGCGACCAGCGTCATCCGAGGTCCTCGGCAACGACGATCGCGGGCAGCGCGAGCACCGCCTCGGCCAGCGCCCGGTCGCAGACGAGCTCGGTCACCAGGCCGGCCCGAACCACGGCGGCGAGCGCCCTGGCCTTGCGTGCGCCGCCGGCGGCGGCGACCACGCGCGGGATCCGGCGCATCTGCGCGGCGGTGATGGTCAGGCACCGGGCCTGGAAGTCCGGCGCCACCGGTTCGCCGTCGTCGGCCACCAGGATCGAGGCGACCTCCGCGACCACCCCGCGACCCAGCAGGTCAGTCTGCTCGGCGTCACCGACGGTGCGCAGCAGCTGCGACTCGGGCGGGTCCCACGACCCGACGCTCACCACGGCGGTGGTGAGGGAGTCGAACAGCTCCAGGGCTGCCGCGACGTCGGGCTGCCGCCGGAGCGCCTCCGCGGTGGCGGGGGAGTCGACCACCAGGGGCGCGAAGATCGGTCGTGCGGTGCCGCCCGAGCGCAGGGCCACCCGGCGGACGACCTCCACCGGCGAGTCGGCCAGGTCGGTGCCGATCGCGCCGGTCAGCTGGACGACGTCCATCGGGGGCAGCGGCGGCATCGACGCGCTCATCGCGGTCAGGGTGCGCCCCCAGGCCAGGCCGAGCACCTCGCCGGACCGCAGGGTGGCGCTGAGCAGCTCGGCCGCCGCCTCGCCGACCTGGCGGCGCACGTCGGCGTCGTCCCCGGTGGACTCGATCACGACCACCCGGGACAGCCCCAGGTGGTCGGCGACGCCGGCGGAGAGGTCGGGCAGGTGCAGACCGGCGTCCTGGATCGTGATGGTGACCATGCCCTGCTCCCTGGCCTGCTCCAGCAGT
>NZ_JANZKP010000065.1 GCF_025642745.1 Cellulomonas sp. RIT-PI-Y | reverse complement strand
GCGGCCCGCAGCCGGGGTCGCCGCGGTCCGCGGCCGGGTGGTCGGCACCGGTGCGGTGGCGTCCTCGGAGCCGGGGAACACCTCCTGCGCGCCGTCGGGTGCGATCCGCTCGGAGGCCTTCGGCCGGCCCGTCGCCGCGGTGGGTCGGCCGGTGCCGCGTCCGCCGTCGCCGGAGTCCCGAGCGGGCGCGGGTCGCGGTGCCGCGGGGCGGCGGGGCGACGCGGACCGGCCGGGCTGCGGCGGGCGGGGACGCTGCGGGGCCACGGGTCAGTCCTGCTCCGTGGCGTCGCCGGGAGTGAGGTCCGCCAGCTCCGCGAGCACCACCGCGCCGAGCGCGGTCACGTCCCCCGCGCCCACGGTCAACACCAGGTCACCGGCGGAGGCGGCCCGGGCGACCGTCCGTGCGGCCTCCTCCCGGTCGGCGACGAACAGCATCCGGTCCGCGTCCGGGGCCAGCCGCACGATGGTGTCGCCGGTGACGTCGGGGTCCGGGTCCTCGCGCGCGGCGTAGACGTCGGTCACCACCGCCAGGTCGGCCAGGTCCAGCGCGGCGGCGAACTCCGCCGCGAACGTCCGGGTACGGGAGAACAGGTGCGGCTGGAACAGCACGATCACCCGGCCCTCGCCGACCACGGTGCGGGCGGTGCGGAGCAGCGCGGCCACCTCGGTCGGGTGGTGCGCGTAGTCGTCGACCACCCGGACTTCCCGGACGGTGCCGCGATCCTCGAACCGGCGCCCGGTGCCCCGGAACTCGGCCAGGCCGCGCACGGTGTCCACGATGTCCGCACCGGCGGCCCAGGAGGCCAGGTAGGCGGCCGCGGCGTCGGCGGCGTTGTGGTCGCCGGGCACCCGCAGGTCGAGGGTGGCGCCGGGCAGGCCGTCCAGGGCGGAGGTCAGCGGCGTACGCCATCCGGTCGGCGACTCGACCGTGTCGCCGAGCAGCAGATCGGGTCGGCCGTCGCGGCCGTAGGTGAGCACCCGGACCCCGCGCCCGGCCAGCTCGTCGCCGACCCGGTCCAGCAGGCGGCCGACCCCGGCGTCGTCGGAGCACGCCACCAGGGCGCCACCGGGCCGGATCCGCTCGGTGAAGTCCGCGAAGGCCTGCTCGAAGGCCTGCTCGCTGCCGTAGTGGTCGAGGTGGTCCGGCTCGACGTTGGTGATCACGGCGACCGCCGGCCGGTAGTTCAGGAACGAGCCGTCGGACTCGTCCGCCTCCGCGACGAAGGCCTGCCCCTGCCCGGAACGGTGCCCGGGCAGCGGTCCGTCCTCGGTGCGCAGGGTGCCGCCGATGGCGTACGACGGGTCCAGCACCGGGTCCTGGCGGCCGACCGCGGTCAGCGCGGTGGCGACCATCGCGGAGGTGGTGGTCTTGCCGTGCGCCCCGGCGACCACGACGGCGATCCGGTCGACCATCAACGCGGCCAGCGCCTCGGAGCGGTGCAGCACCGGCAGGCCGAGTGCACGGGCCCGGGCCAGCTCGGGATTGGTCTCCCGGATGGCGCTCGACACCACGACGGTGTCCGCACCGTCCAGGTGCGCGGCGGCGTGCCCGATCAGCACCGTGACCCCGGCGGCTCGCAGACCGGCGACGGCAGGGCCCTCCTGGGCGTCGGAGCCCTGCACCCGCAGACCGCGGTCGACCAGCAGACCCGCGACGGCGGACATGCCCGCACCGCCGATCCCGATCAGGTGCACGGTGCCGAAGGTGGCGGGATCGGCCGGGTCGACCCGGTGGGCCGGTGCCACGGCGCGAGGCTCCGCGACGACCGGTGCGCCGGGCGCGTCGTCGGCCGGGTCCGCCGCGGCGTCCTCGTCCACCGGCAGCTCGTCCTCGGCTGGCTCGCCGATCAGGTCGTCGGCGTGGTCCTCGTCGGTGAGGTCGTCGGGGCCGGTCGGGTCGTCGATCGGGCCGGAGTCGCCCGGGGCGTCGGCGGGTGCCTCCGCGAGGCGCCGGGCGCCCACCTCGAGCGCCTCCTGCACCAGGTCCGCCACCCGGGCCGCGGCGTCCGGCACCCCGATGGTCGCGGCGCCGGCGCCCATCTGCTCGCGCCGGCTCGCGGACTGCGGCTTGAGCAGCGGCACCAGGTGCTCGTCGAACCAGGCGGGCGTGAGCTGGTCGTCGGCCACCAGCAGACCGCCCCCGGCGGCGACCACCGGCTGCGCGTTCAGCTTCTGCTCGCCGTTGCCGACCGGCAGCGGCACGTAGACCGCCGGGATGCCCAGTGCGGCCAGCTCGGAGACGGTGCCCGCCCCGGCCCGGCACACCACCAGGTCGGCGATGGCGAGCGCCTGCTCCATCTCCCCCAGGTACTCACGCACGTGGTAGCGCTCGGCCCCCGGCACGCCACGGACCGCGGCCCGGACCGCGTCGCCCTTGCCCGCTCCGGTCAGGTGCAGGACCTCGGCGCCGGTGGCCAGCACGGCGGCGGCCCGGGCGGCGACCGCCGTGTTGATCGACACCGCGCCCAGCGACCCGCCGGTGACCAGCAGGACCGGCCGGGTCGGGTCGATGCCGAGCTCGGCGGCCGCACGACGCCGGGTCCCGACCGGGTCGGTGGCGCGATCGTCCAGCAGACCGAGGATCTCCGGTCGCAGCGGCAGGCCGGTGACCACGGCACCGGGCAGCCGGGTGCCGGGGAAGGTCACCGCCACCGACTCCGCCCAGCGGGCACCGAGCCGGTTGGCCAGCCCCGGCCGTGCGTTCTGCTCGTGGATCACCACCGGGACACCGCGGTTCCGGGCGGCCAGGTAGGCCGGGGTCGCGACGTAGCCGCCGAAGCCCACCACGACCTGGGCGCCGATCGCGTCGATCGCCTCCCCCGCGGCGTCCACCGCACCGCGCAGCCGCCGGGGCAGCCGGAACCAGTCCGGCGTCGGGCGCCGCGGCATCGGCACCTTGGGCACCGTGAACAGCTCGACCCCGCGTTCGGGCACCAGCCGGGACTCCAGGCCCTCGGCGGTGCCCAGGGCGGCCAGCCGGATCTCCGGGTCGCGGGCACGCAGCTCCTCGGCGACCGACAGCAGCGGGTTGACGTGCCCGGCGGTCCCGCCACCGGCCAGCAGCACCGCCCGGGGCACGGGGGCGTCGGCGAGCTGGTCGGGTGCGGTCACGTTGTCCTCCGGACGGTCGTGCGAGGGTGAGGGAGAGCGGTGCCGGTCAGCGCCGGACCCGGCCGATCACGGCGAGCGAACGGCGGAGCACGTGCGGCCGGGCGGCCAGCGCCTCGGCGGCGCCGGGCTCGCTGCGGGCGAAGGAGATCACCACGCCGAGCGCGGCCATCGTCATGATCAGGGCGGAGCCGCCCGCGGACACCAGTGGCAGGGGCACGCCGATCACCGGGGCCAGGCCGACCACCACGCCCATGTTGACCAGCGCCTGCCCGATGATCCAGGCGGCGATGGCACCGGTGGTGATCTGGGCGACCGGATCGGGGTGCCGGGCGATGATCCGGAACATGCCGAGCGCGAGCAGGGCGAACAGCAGCAGCACCAGCAGGGTGCCGATCAGGCCGAGCTCCTCGCCGATGATCGCGAAGATGAAGTCGTTGTGCGCCTCGGGCAGGTAGGACCACTTCTCCCGGCTCTGGCCGAGGCCGAGGCCGAACCAGCCGCCGGTGGCCAGCGCCTGCGTCCCGTGCAGCGTCTGGTATCCGCCCGCGCTGGCATCCGCCTCGCCGGAGAACCAGTCCATGATCCGCTGCATCCGGTTCTCGCTGGTGATCGCCAGCCCCGCCGCCGCCACGACGGCGCCGATCCCGGCGACGCCGAACACCCGCATCGGCACCCCGGCGACGAACAACGCGCCCGCCACCAGCATCATCATCACCAGTGCGGTGCCCAGGTCGTGTCCCATCAGCACCACGCCGATCGCGACCAGCGACACCGGCAGCACCGGGATGATCGCGTGCTTCCAGTCCTGCAGCAGCGTGCGCTTGCGGGCCAGCACCGCGCCCAACCAGATGGCGAGCGCGAACTTCACCGCCTCGGACGGCTGCGCGGTGAACCCGGCGATCGAGATCCAGTTCCGGTTACCGCCCTGGCCGATGCCCAACGGCGTGAACACCAGCAGCTGCATCACCACCGCCCCGGCCAGGATGAACCAGGCGAACCGGTGGTAGAACCGCACCGGCAGCCGGGAGGCCACCCACATCAGCGGCAGGCCGATCAGCGCGAACTGGGCCTGGTTGAAGAACACCGCGTAGGGCGACTTGCCGTCCGCCAGCGAGTCCACCGAGGACGAGGACAGCACCATCACCAGGCCGAGCACCAGGAGCAGGACGGTCGCCCCGGTCAGCAGGTAGTAGCTGGTGACCGCGGAGTTCCACTGCCCCAGCCTCGACCGGCGGGGTGCCTCCTGGGCGCCGGGCACGGCACGGGTGCGCGGCGTGGCGTCGGTGGTCTGTGCCATGGCCGCCCTCCTCACCGCGCCGGGTCGGCCGGGACCAGAGCCCTGACCTCGGCCGCGAAAGCCTCTCCCCGCTCGGCGTAGGAGGAGAACTGATCCATCGAGGCGCACGCCGGCGCCAGCAGAACCGTCGCTCCGGGCGTGGCGGCGTCCGCCGCCAGACGGCGGGCCTCCTGCACGGCGCGGGTCATCACCGTGCCAGTGTCGCCGGGATCGATCCGGACGACGGGAACCTGCGGGGCGTGTCGGGCGAGAGCCTGGGTGAGCGGGTCGGCGTCGACCCCGATCAGCACCACCGCGCGCAGCCGGTCCCGGCGCCCGGCGACCAGGTCGTCGAAGTCCGCACCCTTGGCCAGTCCCCCGGCGATCCACACCACGGAGCCCGGCGCGAAGGCGGCGAGCGAGGCGGCGGCGGCATGGGCGTTGGTGGCCTTGGAGTCGTCGACCCAGCGGACCCCGTCGACCTCGGCCACGGTCGCGATCCGGTGGGCGCCGGGCCGGTAGGCGCGCAGCCCGTCCCGCACGGCGACCGGGGCGACCCCGTGCGCCAGGGCCAGCGCGGCGGCGGCCAGCGCGTTCTGCACCGTGTGCGGTGCCAGGGCCGAGCCGCCGGGGGCCAGATGCCGCAGGTCGGCGAAGGTCGCGAGCTCCGCGGCGTGCGTGCGCCGGTCGGCGGTGAAGCCTCGGTCGACCAGCACGTCCTCGACCAGGCCGACCTGCCCGAGTCCGGGGGTGCTGAGGGTGAAGCCGACCGCGATCGCACCGTCGGCGACGTCGGCCTCGCGCACCAGGTCCTCGGTGGTCCGGTCGGCGGTGTTGTAGACGCAGGCCCGTTCGACCCCCGCGAAGATCCGGCCCTTGTCCGCCGCGTAGGCGTCCATCGACCCGTGCCAGTCCAGGTGGTCGGCCGCGAGGTTCAGCACCGCGGCGGCCTCGGCGGCCATCGTGTGGGTGTGATGCAGCTGGAAGCTGGACAGCTCGACCGCCAGCACGTCCAGGGTCGGGTCGGTCGCGGCCAGCACCACCGGGGTGCCGACGTTGCCGACCGCGGCGGTGCGCTCCCCTGCGGCGGTCAGGATGCTGGCCAGCATCTCCACCGTGGTGGTCTTGCCGTTGGTGCCGGTCACCGCGAGCCACGGGGCCGGCCCGTCGCCGCCGGCCCGGTCCACCCGGAGCTGCCAGGCGAGTTCGACCTCGCTCCACACCGGGAGCCCGGCGGCCCGGGCGGCCACCAGGAGCGGGTGCGCCGGCCGGATGCCCGGCGAGACCACCACCAGGTCGACGTCGCCGAGCCGGTCCACCGCGGCGGACAGCGTCAGGTCGGCGTCCTCCGCGCGGTCGTCGGCGGTGAGCACGGTCGACCCGCGCGCGCTCAGCACGTCCCGGGCGGCGCGCCCGGAGACGCCCAGGCCGGCGACCAGGACCCGGTCGGTCAACCCGCCACCCACTCGGCGTAGAAGATCCCCACGCCCAGGGAGACGAAGAGTCCGGCGATCAGCCAGAACCGGATCACGATGGTGACCTCGCCCCAGCCGGACAGCTCGAAGTGGTGGTGCAGCGGCGCCATCTTGAACACCCGCTTGCCGGTCAGCTTGAAGAAGCCGATCTGGATCACGTCGGACATCACGATGATGACGAACAGCCCGCCGAGGATCGCCGCGAGGATCTCGGTCCGGGTGACGATGGACATCCCGGCCAGTGCACCGCCGAGGGCCAGCGAACCGGTGTCGCCCATGAAGATCTTGGCCGGGCTGGCGTTCCACCACAGGAAGCCCAGGCAGGCACCGGTGATGGCCGCGGCGACCACCGCCATGTCCAGCGGGTCGCGGGTGGCGTAGCACCGGGCGGCCAGGTCGGCCCCGCAGCGCTGGTTGAACTGCCAGACGCAGACGATCACGTAGGCGCCGAACACGATCAGCGAGGCGCCGGTGGCCAGGCCGTCCAGGCCGTCGGTGAGGTTCACGGCGTTCGACCAGGCCGTGATGAGGAAGTTCGCCCAGATCACGAACAGGATCGCCCCGACCGCGACTCCGGCGAAGGCCAGGTCGAGGTGGGTGTCCCGGATGAACGAGATCTGGGTGGACGCGGGCGACCGGCCGAGCGAGTCCGGGAACTGCAGCGCCAGCACGGCGAAGGTGATCCCGACCAGGCCCTGACCGACGATCTTCCACCGGGCCCTGAGCCCCAGGGACCGCTGCCGGGAGATCTTGATGAAGTCGTCCAGGAAGCCGACCACGCCGAGACCGGTCATCAGGAACAGCACGAGCATCGCCGACGCGCTGGGGGTCGTGCCGCTCACCAGCACCGCGACCAGCCAGCCGAGCAGGGTGGCCGCGATGATCACGACCCCGCCCATCGTCGGCGTGCCGCGCTTGGTGTGGTGGGCGGTCGGACCGTCCTGCCGGATGAACTGGCCGTACTGCTTGGCGACCAGGAAGCGGATGAACAACGGGGTGGCGAACAGCGCCACCAACATGGAGACGCCGCCGGCGACCATCACGGAGATCACGCGGGGACCTCCACGTCGGTCAGCAGGTCGCCGAGCCGCCAGAGGCCCGCGTCGTTGGACGACTTCACCAGCACCACGTCACCGGGTCGCAGCTCGCTCTCCAGCACCCGGGTCGCCTCGTCGAGGTCGGCCACGAACAGCACCTCCTCGCCCCAGGACCCTTCCCGGACCGCGCCCGCCGCGATCGGCCGGGCGCCGTCGCCGACCACCACGGTCAGCCCGATGTTCAGCCGGACCACCTGCAGGCCGATCGCCTCGTGCTCGACGCGGGTCTCCGGGCCGAGCTCCATCATCTCGCCCAGCACCGCCACCGACCTGCGCTCGCGCCCGGCGAGCACCGCCAGGGCCTTGAGCGCGGCGCGCATCGAGTCCGGGTTCGCGTTGTAGGAGTCGTCGATCACGGTGATGCCGTCCGGCCGGTCCACCACGTGCATCCGGTGCGGGCTGAGCGCGTCGGCGGCGTTCAGGGCGGTGACGACCTGGGCGAGCGGCAGCCCGGCGGTCAGGGCGGTGGCGGCGGCGGCCAGCGCGTTGTGCGCGTGGTGCTCGCCGACCAGGCGCAGCGCGACCTCGGCCCGATCACCCCGGAACGCCAGGGTGAACTGCGCCCGTCCGGCCCGGTCCACCCGCAGGTCCAGCGCCCGGACGTCCGCGGCGTCGGTGGTGCCGAAGGTCAGCACCTCACCCGGTGCCTTGGCCGCCATCGCCGCCACCCGCGAGTCGTCGGCGTTCAGCACCGCGACCCCGTCCGGCAGCAGGCCGGTGACGATCTCCGACTTGGCGGTGGCCACCGCCTCGATCCCGCCGAAGCCGCCCAGGTGCGCGTGCCCGACGACCAGCACCGTGGCGATGTCCGGCGGCGCGATCCGGGTCAGGTACTCCAGGTGGCCGATACCGCTGGCGCCCATCTCCAACACCAGGAACCGGGTGGACTCGTCGGCGCGCAGCACGGTGAGCGGCAGGCCGATCTCGTTGTTGAAGGACTTCTCCGGGGCGATGGTCGCCCCCGCGGTGGCGCAGATCTGCGCCAGCAGGTCCTTGGTGGTGGTCTTGCCGACCGATCCGGTGATGCCGATGACGGTCAGCGGCTCTCCGCCGGGCACGTCCGCGGCGTCCCGGAGCGCGGCCAGCACGCCCCGGGCCAGCTCACCGAGCGCGACCTCGACGTCGTCGACGATCACCGCGGGCACGCCGGGCAGCTCGCGGGCGGCCAGCACCAGGTGGGCGCCGCCGTCGCTCACCGCGCTCTCGGCGTAGTCGTGACCGTCGACGTGCTCGCCGGGCAGCGCCACGAACAGCGACCCGGGCTCGACCTGCCGGGAGTCCGTGACGACCGGGCCGGTGACCAGGACGGTGGGGTCGACCTGCGCCAGGCGACCCCCGGTGGCCTCCGCGACCTGCTGGGCGGTCCAGGCGATCACGCGGTGTGCTCCTCGAACTGGTGTTCCAGCAGCACGTCCCGGTCGTTGTAGCGGTGGAAGACCCCCGCGATCTCCTGGGTCGGCTCGTGCCCCTTGCCGGTGATGATGATGGTGTCCTGCTCCTCGGCCAGATCGAGTGCGTCGTGGATCGCCTGACGGCGGCTGGTCGCCTCGTGCACGTCGGCCAGCGTCGGGCGCTGCTCGCGCACCCCGGACAGGATGGCGGCGCGGATGGCGGCGGGCTCCTCCGACCGCGGGTTCTCGTCCGTGACGACCAGCACGTCGGCCAGCCGGGCGGCGATCTGCCCCATGATCGGGCGCTTGCCCTGGTCGCGGTCGCCGTCGGAGCCGAAGACGATGATCAGCCGGCCCGGCGTGATCGGGCGGACCGCCTCCAGCGCCAGCACCAGGGCGTCCGGGGTGTGCGCGTAGTCGACCAGGCCCAGCGGGCGGCCGGGGGCGCGCTCGATCACGCGCTCCATCCGTCCCGGGATCTCGTGGGCGTGCGCCACCGCGTCGATCGCGACGTCCAGGGCGACCCCGGCGCGGTGCGCGATCACGATGGCCAGCGCCGCGTTCGACACGTTGACCAGACCCGGCAGCGGGCTGGCCGCGGTGTGCCGAGTGCCGTCCGGACCGCGCAGAACGAAGGACGAGCCGACGCCGTCCAGACCGATGTCCGCCTCGACCACCGCCCAGTCGGCCGTCTCCCCCTCCGGGGCACCCACGTGGGTCGCCACGGTGTCGACCGGCACCGTGGCCTCGGTCGCGAGCCGGCGACCCCACTCGTCGTCCACCACGATCACGCCGTGCCGGGCGTGTCCGGGCGTGAAGAGCTGGGCCTTCGCGCGGAAGTAGCCCTCCATGTCGCCGTGGAAGTCCAGGTGGTCGCGCTGCAGGTTGGTGAACCCGGCGACCGACAGGACAAGCCCGTTCACCCGGCCCAGCGCCAGCGCGTGCGAGGACACCTCCATCACGGACGCGGCCAGGCCCAGTTCCAGGCCCCGGGCCAGCATCGACTGCACCACCGGCGCCTCGACGGTGGTGCGCGGGCTCTCGATCGCCTGGTCGCCGATCCGCAGCTCCACCGTGCCCATCAGCACCGTCTCGCCCAGCGCCGCACGCAGCGCGGAGTCGACGAAGTAGGTGGTGGTGGTCTTGCCGTTGGTGCCGGTGACGCCGACCGTGGTCAGTCGCTCGCCGGGGTGCTGGTGCAACGCCGCGGCCAGGTGTCCGGCCAGCGCGCGCGGGTCGTCCGCGACCAGCACCGGCACGCCGAGGTCGGCGACGAGCGTGGCACCGGCGCGATCGGTCACGACCGCGACCGCACCGGCCGCCACCGCACCCTCCGCGAACCGGGCGCCGTGCACCGTGGCTCCGGGCACCGCCACGAAGACGTCGCCGCGCTCCACGTCCGCGCTCGACACCGTGACGCCGGAGGCGAGCAGGTCGGACGGGAGCGGCGCACCCTCGACCGGCAGCGCGAACGCGGCGGCGAGGTCGGCGACCCGGGGGCGGTGGGGCTGCTCGGGGCGCAGCCGACCCTGCGGGGACGTCATGGGCACGAATCTACCGCGCGGGGGCTCCGGCTCCGACCCGGGACGGGTGGCGCTCACCACTCGGTCGGGTAGAGCTGCGCGGGCGTGCCGGAGGGCGCGATGCCCAGTTCGGTCAACGCGTAACCCGCGATCTGACTGAACACCGGGCCCGCCACCGTGCCGCCCCACTCGGAGGTGCGCGGGTTGTGCACGACCACCGAGACGGCGATCTCCGGGTCGTCCGCCGGGGCCACGCCGATGAAGGAGGACGTGATGCCCTGGTTGCCGTTCTCGTCCCAGTTCTGCGCGGTACCGGTCTTGCCGGCCACCCGGTAGCCCGGGATCGCCGCGGAGGACCCGGTGCCCTCGTCCACGGCGCTCTCCATCATGGTGAGCACGGTCTGCGCGGTCTCGGGCGAGACCACCTGGGTCTGCTCGGCGGCCTCGGCGGCGGTGACGTTGCCCTCGTCGTCGGTCCACCCCTTGACCAGGTGCGGCTCGATCCGGACGCCGCCGTTCGCGATGGTGGCGAACACCTCGGTCGCCTGCAGCGCGGTCACCGACAGGCCCTGGCCGAACAGCACCGCGTACTTGGTGCGGCCGTCCCAGTCGTCGGCCTGCTTGAGGCTGCCCGCGGACTCGTTCGGCAGCTCGATCCCGGTCTTCTGACCGAAGCCGAACCTGTGCAGGTAGTCGTAGCGGGTCTGCTGCGGGATGTTCTCGCCGATCATCACGGTGCCGGTGTTCGACGACTGGGCGAGGATGCCGGTGGTGGTCAGCTGCATCCCCGCGTGCTCGTGCGAGTCCTTGAAGGTCTGCCCGTTGGACGTCGTGTACTGGTACGGCACGGTGTACTGCGAGTACGGGTCCGCGATGCCGCTCTCGATCGCCGCGGCCATCGTGATCACCTTGGCGGTGGACCCGGGCTCGAAGACGTTGGACACCGACTTGGACCCGCCGAGCAGGCTCTGGTCCGCGCCCGGGTTGTTCGGGTCGACGGTGGCCGACTCGGCGAGCACCAGGATCTCCCCGGTCTTGACGTTGAGCACGACGATCGAGCCGGAGTCCGCGCCGGTGGCGGCGACCTGCTGCTCGATCGCCTGCTGCGCCCGGTACTGCAGATCGGTGCTCAGGGTCAGCTGCAGGTTGTTGCCGTCCTTGGCCGCGGTGGTCTCGTCGTAGCCGCCCGGGATCAGCTGCCCGCCGCGACCGCGCTCGTAGGTGGTCTCCCCGTTGGTGCCGGACAGCTCGTCGTTCAGCAGTTGCTCGATGCTCTGCGCGCCGACCCCGTCCCGGTTGACCCAGCCGAGCACGTTGCCCGCGGTGTTCCCGTTCGGGTAGACCCGCTCGGCCACCTGGTCGGCGCCGATGCCGTTGATCCCGAACTCGCGCACCGCCTGCCAGACCTCGGGCAGCACGCCCTTGGCCACGTACTTGAACCCGGAGTCGCCCTGCAGGGTGGCGCCGAGCTCGGCGGCCGGGATGTCCAGGATCGGCGACAGCAGCTCCGCGGCGCCGGCCGCGCCGGACAGCGTGGTGCCGTCCTGGACCGTCGACCAGGTCGCGATCTGCTTCTGGTTGACATAGATGTCGTAGCGGTCGACCGAGGTGGCGAGCACGACGCCGTTGGTGTCGGTGATCTGGCCGCGGTTCGCGATCAGGACCGCGGTGGAGATCCGGCTCTCCTTGGCCTCGGCGGCGATGGCCGGACCGGCCACCCCCTGCACGTAGATCAACCGGCCGGCGAACACGGTCAGCAGTGCGGCGACCAGGACCACCAGGACGGTCCGGCGCCGCGACAGATTGGCCAGCCGCGGCCCGACCCGATCGCTCAGCGGGGCGTGGGCCCGCTGCGGCATCCGGGCCGCGCTCACTGGCCGGCTCCGCGCACCGTTCCGTCGGACAGCCGCAGCCAGCCGGTGGACCCCGCGGGCTCCATGCCCAGCGCGGCGGCACGCTCGGCCAGCTGTGCCGGAGCACTGTTCTGGTCCAGCTGCGCGGACAGGTCCTGCTCGGTCCGGGCCAGCTCGGCCAGCTGCACGTCCAGCTTGTGCTGCTCGTAGGACCCGGCCGCGAGCCGGGTGTTCAGCAGGAGGGCGGACAGCAGCGCGACGATCAGCACCGCCATGCACACGACCACGAAGGGCACGTGGCTGCGGGCCTGTGCCGGGGGCCGGACCAGTCGCAGCCGCGGGGCGCTCCGCGGCTCGGGCTGGACTGACGGCCGCGGGAGGGCCCGGGCGCGGACGGCCTGCTCGGCGCTCATGCGGTTCTCCTCGGTGCTGGTCTCATGTGGCGTGGGGTGGGCCGGAGGCGTTCGGCGGCGCGCAGCCGGACCGACTGCGAGCGCGGGTTGCGGGCCAGTTCCGCCTCATCCGCCTCCTCTGCGCCGCGGGTCAGCAGGCGCAGGTACGGGGCGTGGTCCTCCGGGACCACCGGCAGACCGGGCGGGGCACTGGTGGTGGCTCCGGCGGCGAAGGCGCGCTTGACCAGCCGGTCCTCCAGGGACTGGTAGGCCTCGACCGCGATCCGGCCACCGATCAGCAGCGACTCCACCGCCGCGGGGACCGCCCGCGCCAGCACGGCCAGCTCGTCGTTGACCTCGATCCGCAACGCCTGGAAGGTCCGCTTGGCCGGGTTGCCGCCCTTCTGCCGTGCGGCAGCGGGGATCGACGCCCGGATCAGGTCGACCAGCTCGCCGGAGCGCAGGATCGGGGTGGTCTGCCGGGTCTGCACGATCCGGCGGGCGATCCGGCCGGCGAACCGTTCCTCGCCGTACTCGCGCAGGATCCGGACCAGGTCGGACTCGTCGTAGGTCGCCAGCACGTCGGCGGCGGTCTCGCCCACGGTCGGGTCCATCCGCATGTCCAGCGGGGCGTCCTGCGCATAGGCGAAGCCGCGGTCGGCCTCGTCCAGCTGCAACGAGGAGACGCCGAGGTCCATCAGGATCCCGTGCACGCCGGGCAGGCCGAGCTCGTCCAGCACCTCGGGGATCTCGTCGTAGACCGCGTGCACCGGGGTGAACCGGTCGCCGAACCGGGCCAGCCGGGCCGAGGCCAGCTCCAGTGCCTGCGGGTCGCGGTCGATGCCGATCACCCGCACGGTGCCGATCGCGTCCAGCACACCCTCGGTGTGACCGCCCATGCCGAGCGTGGCGTCGATCATCACCGCACCCGGCTCGGACAGGGCGGGCCCGAGCAGGTCGAGGCAGCGCTGCAACAGGACGGGCGTGTGCCGCTGGGCGGCGTCGCTCGTGCTCATGCGCGTCTCTTTCTGCGGGTCGGGCTGCTGCGGGTCGGGCGTCGGCCGGTCGGGCCTCTGCGGTGGTGCGGAGTGGATGGTCGGGCGGCCCCTCCAGCCGTCCGACCAGATCCCCCACCGGACCTCTGCCACCGGGGAAGTGGCGTCAGAAGAACGGGGAGAGATCTCATCGGGCGGATCGGGGGTTCGGACGGTGCTGGTCGATCGGGTGCGGCGGGCGGATCAGGCGGTGCGGGTGCTTCAGGCGGTGCGGGTGGCTCAGAAGGCCCCGCCGGGGAACACCTCCTCGGCGGTCTCGGCGTAACCGGCCTCCTGGGCGGCCAGGTAGGTCTCCCAGGCCGCCAGGTCCCAGATCTCGACCCGGGTCCCGGCACCGATCACCGCGACGTCCCGGTCGAGACCGGCGTAGGCGCGGAGCATCGGCGGGATCGAGACCCGGCCCTGCTTGTCCGGCACCTCGTCGGAGGCCCCGGACAGGAAGACCCGGAGGTAGTCGCGGGCCTGCTTGCTGGTGACCGGGGCCTGCCGGAGCTTGTCGTGCATCCGCGCGAACTCGTCGAGCGGCAGCAGGAACAGGCAGCGGTCCTGGCCTCGGGTCATGACGAGGCCCTGGGCGAGCTGCGGACGGAACTTCGCCGGGAGGATCAGCCGTCCTTTCTCGTCCAGGCGGGGGGTGTGGGTGCCCAGGAAGGGGACGCCGGTACCGAGCCCGGCCATCGCCTGCTCCAGCCCCATCACGTCACCTCCCCCGACGCCCGCACGAGCACCCGTCGGCACCCGATGGCCCCACGGTACTCCACTTTGCTCCACCATGATGAGGCAGGACGGGTGAAACTCCGGTGTTCAGGGTGCGTTCCCGCAGGTCAACGTCACGGGAGCAAAGTGGAGGACTTTCCGTCGCGGCGGGTCGCGGAAAGCCGACATATCGCCCTTTGACCTGGTCATCGGCGCTCCGCGACCGGGGATCGCCCGACCCGGGGAGCGAGGTGGGGCGGTGCGGGGAGGGATGTGGAGGATCACCTCCCGGAGCTGGCCGGACGCCCGTACGCTTCACCCCAGACGATCGAGTGAGGGGTTCTCCATGCCGCATCCCGACCGGGACAGCACCGCCGAGCTGCTCGACGTGGCCGCGCAGATGCGCGCCGCGGTGGAACAGGTGGTGACCGGCCGCCCCGATCTGGTCCGGATGACCGTGGCCGTCCTGCTGGCCGGGGGCCACCTCCTGCTGGAGGACGTGCCCGGCGTCGGCAAGACCACACTGGCCAAGGCCGTGGCCCGCAGCATCGACTGCACCGTCGGCCGGGTCCAGTTCACCCCGGACCTGCTGCCCGGCGACCTGACCGGCGTGACGATCTACCGCGCGGCCACCCAGGAGTTCGAGTTCCGGCCCGGTCCGCTGTTCTCGCACGTCGTGATCGGCGACGAGATCAACCGCGCGTCGCCCAAGACCCAGTCCGCACTGCTGGAGTCGATGCAGGAGGCGCAGGTCACCGTCGACGGCCGCACCCACCCGCTCCCCCGGCCGTTCCTGGTGATCGCCACCCAGAACCCGGTGGAGATGGAGGGCACCTACCCGCTGCCCGAGGCCCAGCGCGACCGGTTCATGGCCCGGCTCTCGCTCGGCTACCCGGATGCCCGCGACGAGCTCGCCATGCTCGACCTGCAGGAGACCTCGGATCCGCTGGCCGACCTGGCCCCGGTCACCGACGCCGCCCAGGTGGCCCGGCTGATCGAGATCACCCGCGCCCTGCACGCCTCGGCCGCGATCAAGCAGTACGTGGTCGACCTGGTCGGCGCGACCCGCGAGGACCCCGCCCTGCGCCTGGGCGCCTCCCCGCGCGCGTCGATCCAGCTGCTGCGGGCCGCCAAGGGCCTGGCCGCGGTGGACGGCCGGCCGTTCGTGCTCCCCGACGACGTGCAGGAACTGGCCGCCCCGGTGCTGGCCCACCGGCTCATCCCGTCCGCGGAGGCGCGGCTGGCCGGCCGTGGACCGGCCGACGTGGTGCGCGACCTGGTCGCCCGGGTCGCCGTGCCCAGCGGATCCGACGCCCCGGCCGGCGACCATCCCACCCGGGTGTCGGTCCGTTCCGCCGCGAGCTGATGCGCCTGCGTCCGACCGGCCGCGGCACCGGCATGGTGCTGCTCGGCCTGGGCGTGATGGCCGGCGCGGTGACGATCGGATCCGCCGACCTGCTGGTGCTCGGCGCGATCCCGGTGCTCGCCGCGATCGTCGGCGTCGCGCTGCTGGTCGTCGAATCCGCCCGGGGCGGCCGGCGCGGGCACGAGGTGCGCCGGACCGTGCGCCCCGACCCGGTGACCGCCGGCCAGGTCGCCGAGGTCGAGGTCCGGGTCACCGGCCACCGGGCCGGCACGCTCCAGCTGCGCGAGCAGGCCGCGACCGAGCTGTCCGGCGGCCGACCACTGCGGGCCCGGGTCGCCCGCGGCGCCGACCGGGTCCTGCTGACCTACCAGGTGACCGCCGGCCGTCGCGGCCGCTGGACCATGGGCCCCCTGACCGTCACCAGGACCGACCCGTTCGGTGTCGCCCGGATCCGCGGACCGCTCGGCGCGGCGCAGAGCCTGAGCGTGTGGCCCGCGGTGGCCGAGCTGCCGGTGCCGCGCACCCTGCTGCTCGCCGAACCCGAGCGGCCCGTGCTGGGCGCGCACTCCCCCGGTTCCGACGACGCCGCGCTGCGCGAGTACCAGGTCGGCGACGACCTGCGCCGGGTGCACTGGCCGTCCTCCGCCCGCCGCGGCTCGCTGCTGGTCCGCACCGACGAGCACGCCGGGGTGCGCACCGCCTCCGTGCTGCTCGACCCGGCGGCCGAGGGCGAGGCACTGGAGTGGAGCATCGCGATGGCCGCCTCCGCCGCGCTCGCGCTGCGAGCGGCCGGCCACCCCACCCATCTGCACACCGACGGGCCGCACCCCGGCACCGGAGACCGCACCGCCCTGCTGGACGCCACCGTCGACCTGGTCGGCCAACCGGACCGGGACGCCGCCGACCGTGCGCTGCTGGCCCAGATCCGCGCCGTCGAGGGCACCGACTCCGGGGTCGGCCTCGTGGTGGCCGTGCTCGGCCCGCAGCGCCCGGCCCTGCGCACCGCGCTGGCCGGGCTGAGCACCGCCCGCCCGTGCTGGGCGATCGTCCGCGGTACCGGCGACGATGCCACGGCCACCGCCCGTGACCTGCTGCGGGCCGGATGGCGCACGGTCCAGGTCGAGACCGGCGCCGATCTGACCGCCACCTGGCTCGGCCTCGGGAGCGTGGCGTGACCGCCGTCGCCACCGCCGCACCGCGGCGGGTCCGCCCCGGGACCGGTCGCGCCCTGCTGTCCACGCTGGTCCTGGTCACCGCTCTGGGCACCGCGCTGGGCGCCTTCTCCGCTCTGGTCACCACCAGCGGCCCCTGGCTGACCCATCTGGGGCTCGCCCTGATCGGCACCGCCGCGGTGGTCGCCGGGAGCCGTGCCCTCACCTCGTCGATCTGGCTGCCGTCGGTCACCGGTCTGGTGGTCGCGGGCTACGGTCTGCTGGTCGGCTACGGCGGCGGTCCGCTCCCCCTGGTCCCGGACGGCGGCAGCACCGACCGGATGTGGGCGCTGGCCCAGGACGGCATCGCCGCGATCCGGGACGGCGTCGTCCCGCTCGACGTGCCGCGCTCGGTCGAGCTGCTGATCGTCGGCGCCGTGCTGGTGCTGTACCTCGCCGCGGACCTGCTCGCCGTCGGCGTCCAGATGCCCGCGCTCGCCGGACTGGCGCTGGCGACGCTCTGGGTGCCCGCCGCCGCGCTCGGCTTCCCGGGCAGCACCTGGGCACTGGTCGGCACCGGCCTGCTCTACCTGCTGCTGATCCTGCTCGGCCGGGACGGCCCACCCGCACCCCGACGGCGCGCCGGACCCGGCCCGTCGGCCACCACCGGGATGATCGCCGCCGCGGTGGTGGTCGTGCTCGCCGTGATCGGGGTCCCCGCGCTGACCGCCCTGCCGATCTGGTCCTGGTCGGGCCCCCCGGTGGCCGGGACCGGCTCGCTCGGGTCGGTCCGGCTCGCCGACGACCTGGACCTGCGCGACAGCCTGGGCCCCCAGTCCGAGCAGGTCGTGCTGCGCTACCAGGTCGCCGCGGTGGGTCAGACCGACGACGGCGCCCCACGGGCCACCGCCACCCTGGCCGGACCGTTGCGCTCGTTCACCCTGCGCGACTTCGACGGCCGATCCTGGTCCCGGGACACCGGCGGCG
>NZ_JANZKP010000064.1 GCF_025642745.1 Cellulomonas sp. RIT-PI-Y | reverse complement strand
CTGCGCGAGGTGCGCCGCGCCTTCGACGGGCCCACCGGCCCGCGCACCGTGCTCGACCGGGTCGACCTGGACATCGCCGCCGGAGAGATCGTGGCGGTGATCGGCGCCTCGGGCTGCGGGAAGTCGACGCTGCTGCGGCAGGTCGCCGGGCTGGACACCCCGGACGGCGGCACGATCACGCTGGCCGGTACGCCGGTGCGCGGCCTCGACTCCCGGACCGCGGTCGCGTTCCAGGAGCCGCGGCTGCTGCCCTGGCGGACGCTGGAGCGGAACGTCGCGCTCGGTCTGCCGCGCGGCACCGACCGGACCGCCGGCGCGCAGCAGGTCGCCCGACTGCTCGACCTGGTCGAGCTGAGCGCCTCCGCCCAACTGCGACCGCGCCAGGTGTCCGGCGGGATGGCCCAGCGGGCGTCCCTGGCCCGGGCGCTGGCCCGCCGGCCCGGTGTGCTGCTGCTGGACGAGCCGTTCGGCGCCCTGGACGCCCTGACCCGGTTGCGGATGCAGGACCTGCTGCTCGCGGTGCACGCCCAGAACCCGGTGACCGTCCTGCTGGTCACCCACGACGTGGACGAGGCGCTGTACCTGGCCGACCGGGTGGTGCTGCTGGGCACGCCGACCCCGGAGTCCGGCTCGGTCCGCCGGGTGATCACCGTGCCGGGCGCCCGCCCCCGGGACCGCGCCGACCACCGGCTGGCCGAGCTGCGTGCCGACCTGCTGGAGGGCCTCGGCGTCCCCAGCCACCACCACGACCCCGATCTGCACCACTCGATCTGACCCCTGCCCCCCACACACACAGACCGGAGACCCCTCATGACCGCCCGTTCCTTCCGACTGGCCCTGGCCGCCACCTCCCTCGCCGCCACCCTGGCCGTCGCGGGCTGCGTGTCGGGTGAGGGCTCCGGCGCCGAGCCGGCCGCCGACGACGCCGCGACCTCCGGCACCGGGTGGAGCGCGAGCACGCTGACGCTGGACTTCGCCACCTACAACCCGCTCAGCCTGGTGATCAAGGACCAGGGCTGGATCGAGGACACCCTCGGCGACGACGTGGACGTGGAGTGGGTGCAGTCCGCCGGGTCGAACAAGGCGAACGAGGCGCTGCGCGCCGGGGCGATCGACGTCGGCTCCACCGCGGGATCCGCCGCGCTGCTGGCCCGGTCCAACGGGTCGCCGATCCGCACCATCGACATCTACTCCCAGCCGGAGTGGGCCGCCCTGGTGGTCCCGGCCGGGTCGGACATCACCAGCGTCGAGGATCTGGCGGGCAAGTCGGTCGCGGCCACCAAGGGCACCGACCCGTACTTCTTCCTGCTGCAGGCCCTGGACCAGGCGGGTGTGGACCCGGCCGCCGTCGAGGTCCAGAACCTCCAGCACGCCGACGGCAAGGCGGCGCTGGAGAACGGGTCGGTGGACGCCTGGTCCGGGCTGGACCCGCTGATGGCCGCCTCCGAGGCGGAGGCCGGCTCGACGCTGCTCTACCGGAACATCGACTTCAACACCTACGGCTTCCTGAACGCCACCCAGGACTTCCTGGACGCCAGTCCCGATCTGGCGCAGGTCGTGGTGGACGCCTACGAGAAGGCGCGGGCCTGGGCGCAGGAGAACCCGGACCAGGTCGTGTCGATCCTGGCCGACGTGGCGGGCATCGACCCGGCGGTGGCCGAGACCGTGATCACCGAGCGCACCAACCTGGACATCGACCCGGTGCCGGGCGACGCGCAGCGCGAGGTGCTCGAGGTGGTCGGGCCGATCTTCGTCGAGTCCGGCGACGTCCAGACCCAGGCCGACGTGGACACCGCGCTGGACGAGCTGTTCGAGCCGACCTACGCCGAGGCCGCCGACCCGAGCACGATCGCGGACTGATGGACTCCACGATCAGCATCGGCGCCGAGAGCGCGGCGGTCGAGGCGCAGCGGCAGACCGGGCCGGCCGCGCGCAACCCGTTCCGCCCGGCCCTTCCCGACCGGCTGCGCCGCGGCCCGCTCGGGCGACGCAGCGTGCGGATCGCGCTCGGCGCCGTGCTCCCGGTGCTGCTGCTGGTCGTGTGGCAGCTGATCACCAGCGCCGGCCTGGTCCGGTCGTACCAGCTGCCCGCCCCGGCCTCGGTGTGGACCGCGGCGGTGGACCTGGCCCAGCGCGGGCTGCTCGGGCAGTACGTGGTGATCTCCACCCAGCGGGTGCTGATCGGCTTCGCGGTCGGCGCGACCCTGGGCCTGGTGCTCGGCTCGCTGGTCGGGCTGTCCCGGCTGGTCGCCGCGCTGCTGCAGCCGATCCTGGGTGCGCTGCGGGCGGTCCCGTCACTGGCCTGGGTGCCCCTGCTGCTGCTCTGGATGGGGATCGGCGAGGAGCCCAAGATCGTCCTGATCGCGATCGGGGCGTTCTTCCCGGTGTACACCACGGTGGTCGCCGCGCTGCGGCACGTCGACCCGCTGCTGGTCGAGGCCGGACGGGCGTACGGGCTGCGCGGCGCGCGCCTGCTGACCGGTGTCCAGCTGCCCGCCACGGTGCCGGCGGTGGTCGCCGGGCTGCGGCTGGCGATGGCGCAGTCCTGGCTGTTCCTGGTCGCGGCGGAGCTGCTCGCCTCGTCGATGGGGCTGGGCTTCCTGCTGATCGACTCCGGCAACAACGGCCGGGTGGACCGGATCCTGCTGGCCATCCTGCTGCTGGCGCTGCTCGGCAAGGTGACCGACGGACTGATCGGGCTGGCCGAGCGCCTGCTCCAGAAGAGGTGGGGATGACCACGTTCGACACGCTGAACGGCGAGCAGCGGCGGTTCCCGGCCCCCGGCGGCGACTGGCAGATCGGGCCGGAGGAGCATGCGGCGCTGCTGGCGGCGGGCGAGGCCGACCCGGTGGCGTTCTGGGAGCAGGCCGCCCGGCGGCTGACCTGGGACACCCCGTGGCACACCGCGCACACCTGGCAGCCCCCGGTCCGGGACGGCGACGAGCTCAGCGTCCCGGTGGCGGAGTGGTTCGCCGGCGGGCGGCTGAACGCGGCGGTGAACTGCGTCGACCGGCACGTGGACGCCGGCCGGGGCGAGAAGGTCGCGATCCACGCCGAGGGCGAGAACGGCGACCGGCGGTCCTACACCTACCGCGAGCTGCGGGACGAGGTGTCGAAGGCCGCGAACGCGCTCACCGCCCTGGGCATCGGTCCGGGCGACCGGGTGGTGGTCTACCTGCCGGTGATCGCCGAGACGATCATCGTCACCCTGGCGATCGCCCGGATCGGCGCGGTGCACTCGCTGGTGTTCGGCGGGTTCAGCGCGGACGCGGTGCGGTTCCGGGTGCAGGACACCGGGGCCAAGCTGCTGGTGACCAGCGACGGGCAGTTCCGCCGGGGCAGCGCGGTCGAGGTGAAGTCGGCCGCCGATGCCGCGGTGGACGGCCTGGACCACGTCGAGCACGTGCTGGTGGTCCGGCGCACCGGGCAGGACGTGGCCTGGACCCCGGGACGGGACGTGTGGTGGCACGACGTGGTGGACCCCGCGGACCCCGTCCACCACGCCGGGTCCTTCGACGCCGAGCACCCGCTGTTCGTGATCTACACCTCCGGTACCACCGGCAAGCCGAAGGGGCTGGTGCACACCACGGGCGGCTACCTGACCCAGGCGTCCTGGACGCACTGGGCGGTCTTCGACGCCCGTGACGACGACGTGCACTGGTGCACCGCGGACCTGGCCTGGGTCACCGCGCACACCTACGAGATCTACGGCCCGCTGACCAACGGCCTGACCCAGGTGATCTACGAGGGCACCCCGGACACCCCGCACCGCGAGCGCCACCTGGAGGTGATCGAGCGGTACGGCGTGACCACCTACTACACCGCGCCGACCCTGATCCGGACCTTCATGACCTGGTTCCCGGCCGGGCTGCCCACCGGTCACGACCTGTCCAGCATCCGCCTGCTCGGCACCGTCGGCGAGGCGATCAACCCCGAGGCCTGGGTCTGGTTCCGGGAGCAGTTCGGCGCCGGGTCCGCCCCGGTGGTGGACACCTGGTGGCAGTCCGAGACCGGCGCCGCGGTGATCGCCCCGCTGCCCGGCTCCTCGACCCTCAAGCCCGGGTCCGCCACCCGTCCGCTGCCCGGCCTGTCCGCCAAGGTGGTCGACGCCGAGGGGGCCGAGGTGCCACGAGGCTCCGGCGGCTACCTGGTGATCGACCGGCCGTTCCCCGGCATGGCCCGCACGGTGTGGGGCGATCCGGAGCGGTACCGCGACGCGTACTGGCGCACCTTCGCCGACCAGGGGTACTTCCTGGCCGGTGACGGGGCGTCCTGGGACGCGGACGGCGACATCTGGCTGCTCGGCCGGGTGGACGACGTGGTGAACGTCTCCGGGCACCGGCTGTCCACCATCGAGATCGAGTCCGCGCTGGTCGCCCACCCCGCGGTGGGTGAGGCCGGGGTCGCCGGGGTCGACGACCCGGTGACCGGGCAGGCGGTGGCCGCGTTCGTGGTGCCGTCCGTGGCGCCCGGCGCGCCGGAGGACCTGGCCGCCTGGCAGCGCGCCACCGCCGAGCTCCGCGAGCAGCTGCGCACCCATGTCGCCCAGCAGATCGGCCCGGTCGCCAAGCCGCGTCACCTGTTCCTGGTGCCCGAGGTGCCCAAGACCCGGTCCGGCAAGATCCTGCGCCGTCTGCTCGCCGACCTGCACGACGGCAGGCCGCTGGGCGACCGCACGTCGTTGCAGAACCCCTGGGCGGTGAGACAGGTCGCCGACCTGCTCGACGCCCACCGCACCCGAGTTGGAGACTTCCCCGCATGAGCGACCACCAGTTCGGCTTCCGCACCCGGGCCCTGCACGCCGGCGGGGTGCCGGACGCGGCCACCGGCGCCCGCGCGGTCCCGATCTACCAGACCACCTCCTTCGTGTTCAACGACACCACCGACGCCGCGAACCTGTTCGCGCTGCAGAAGTACGGGAACATCTACTCCCGGCTCGGCAACCCGACGGTGGCGGCGCTGGAGGAGCGGATCGCCTCGCTGGAGGGCGGGATCGGCGCGGTGGCCACCGCCTCGGGGATGGCCGCGGAGTTCATCACCTTCGCCGCGCTGGTCGGCGCCGGGGACCACGTGGTCGCCAGCTCCCAGCTGTACGGCGGCACGGTCACCCAGCTGGACGTGACCCTGCGCCGGTTCGGCGTGGACACCACCTTCGTGCCCGGCACCGATCCGGCGGACTTCGCGGCGGCGATCCGCCCGGAGACCAAGGTGCTCTACACCGAGATCGTCGCGAACCCGTCCGGGGAGATCGCCGATCTGGCCGGGCTCGCCGAGGTCGCCCACGCCGCCGGCATCCCGCTGGTGGTCGACTCCACCCTGACCACCCCGTACCTGATCCGGCCGATCGAGCACGGTGCGGACATCGTGATCCACTCGGTGACCAAGTTCCTCGGCGGGCACGGCACCACCCTCGGAGGCGTGGTCGTCGAGTCCGGGCGGTTCGACTGGGGCAACGGCAAGTTCCCCCAGATGACCGAGCCGGTGCCGAGCTACAACGGCGTGAAATGGTGGGAGAACTTCGGCGAGTACGGCTTCCTGACCAAGCTGCGCTCCGAGCAGCTGCGGGACATCGGGCCGTCGCTGTCCGCCCAGTCGGCCTTCCAGTTGTTGCAGGGCGTGGAGACCCTCCCCCAGCGCCTGGACGCGCACCTGGCCAATGCCCGCACCGTCGCCGAGTGGCTGGAGGCCGATCCCCGGGTCGGACAGGTCAACTGGGCCGGGCTGCCCAGCCACCCGCACCACGAGCGGGCCCGGCACTACCTGCCGCAGGGCCCCGGGTCGGTGTTCGCGTTCCGGCTGGCCCCGGGCGGCGGACGGGACGGGCGGGAGGTCGGCCGCCGGTTCATCGAGCATCTGCAGCTGGCCAGCCATCTGGCCAACGTCGGCGACGCGCGCACCCTGGTGATCCACCCGGCGTCGACCACGCATCAGCAGCTGTCCGCCGAGCAGCTGGCCGCGGCCGGGGTGCCGGACGACCTGGTCCGGATCAGCGTGGGCATCGAGGACCCGGAGGACATCCTCTGGGATCTGGACCAGGCCCTGACCGCCGCGATCGCCGAGGAGACCGAGTGAGCTCGCCCCAGTCCAACGCCCGCACCTGGCAGGGACCCTCAGCGCAGGAGCGCCTGGCCCTGCTCCGCCGCACCAGGTCGATCGCGATCGTCGGGGCGTCGAACAACCCGGCCCGGGCCAGCTACTTCGTGACCACGTACCTGCTGTCCGGCTCGCCGTACCGGCTCTTCCTGGTCAACCCGCGCGAGACCGAGATCCTGGGCCAGCCGGTCTACCCGTCCCTGGCCGACCTGCCGGAGGTGCCGGACCTGGTCGACGTGTTCCGCCGGCACGACGACCTGCCCGGTGTGCTGGACGAGACCCTGGCGGTCGGCGCGAAGGCGCTGTGGCTCCAGCTCGGGTCCTGGCACGAGGAGGTCGCCGCCCGGGGCGAGGCCGAGGGGCTCACTGTGGTGATGGACCGCTGCGTCAAGATCGAGCACGCCCGGTTCCACGGCGGGCTGCACCTGGCCGGCTTCGACACCGGCGTGATCAGCTCCAGGCGCGCGCTGGGCTAACCGGCCGCGACGGTGGCGGGCTCGGGCACGGCATGCGCCGGGTTCGCCACCAGCGGCAGCACCACCGAGTCGATCATGCGCTCCAGGAACTCGGTGTCCATCGGCAGGTGGGCGACCAGCTTGCGGTAGTGGATCATCGCCGGGGCGACCGCGGAGATCATGTCCAGGTCGGCCTCGGGGTGCACGTCGCCGCGCTCGCGGGCGCGTTCCAGCAGCGAGCGCATCAGCCGGACCCGGCCCGCGACGAACTGCTCGTGGAACACCCCGGCGACCTCGGGCTCCTGCTTCACGGCGACGATCAGACCGGACATCAGCTCGTCGTTCTTCATCCGGGTGGCCATGGACGCGACCGTGAGCAGGTCCTCGCGCAGCGACCCGGTGTCCGGGACCTCGTCGGCGTTGAGCTGCTTCGCGCAGAGCAGACTGTCGACCGTCAGCCGCACCTTGGAGGACCAGCGGCGGTAGACGGTGGCCTTGCCCACCCCGGCGCGCTCGGCGACCAGGTCCATGGTCATCGCCGCGTAGCCCCGCTCGGCGAGCAGCTCGCGGGTGGCCTGCAGGATCGCCTCGTCCTTGCCGTGATCGCGTCGGCGACCGGGGCGGCACGTGGCGTCGGGCATCGCGGCATCCTCGCTCGGCGACATCCGGCACTCCTCTCGTCGCGCGCCATCGTGCCACCGGACGGACGTCCGACCAAATCGAGACTCATGAGTTTCGGAACTGACGAGTTTCGGTTTACAGTCTCCGCACCGACCACGACGTCCCCCGGAGACACCCATGTCCTCACCCACCGCTGCCCCCACCCGCAGCCGCTGGTTCGTGCTGGCCACTGTGGCCCTCGCCCAGCTGATGGTCGTCCTCGACGCGACCATCGTGAACATCGCGATGCCCTCGGCCCAGGCCGAGCTCGGCTTCTCCGACAACGACCGGCAGTGGATCGTCACCGCCTACGCCCTGGCCTTCGGCAGCCTGCTGCTGCTCGGCGGCCGGCTGTCCGACATGTTCGGGCGGCGCCGGATGTTCCTGATCGGCCTGGTCGGCTTCGCGGTCGCCTCCGCCCTCGGCGGCGCGGCCGGGAACTTCGAGCTGCTGGTCGCCGCCCGCGCCCTGCAGGGCGTCTTCGGCGCGGTGCTCGCCCCCGCCGCGCTGTCCGTGCTGACCACCACCTTCACCGTGCCCGCCGAGCGCGGTCGGGCCTTCGGCATCTTCGGCGCGATCGCCGGGATGGGCGGCGCGATCGGCCTGCTGCTCGGCGGCTACCTGACCGAGAACTTCGACTGGCGCTGGAACCTCTACGTCAACGTGGTGATCGCCGCCGTCGCGCTGGTCGCCGGCCTGATCCTGCTGCCCCGCACCGGGGGCTCCGCCGAGCACCGGCTCGACCTGCCCGGCGTCCTGCTCGGCTCGCTCGGCCTGTTCGCCCTGGTCCTCGGCTTCTCCCAGGCCGAACCACAGGGCTGGGACTCCGTCGCCACCTGGGGCCCGCTGGCCGCGAGCGTGGTGCTGCTGGTCGGGTTCGTGCTTCGCCAGCGCACCGCCCCGCACGCCGTCCTGCCGCTCGGCGTGATCCTGGACCGGGACCGCGGCGCGTCCTTCGTCTCGATCCTGGTCGCGGGATCCGGGATGTTCGGTGTCTTCCTGTTCCTGACCTACTACCTGCAGAGCACGCTGGGCTTCACGCCGATGCGCACCGGAGTGGCGTTCCTGCCGATGGTGGTGTCGATCATCGTCACCGCCCAGATCCAGTCCAACCTGCTGATCCCCCGGATCGGCCCGAAGGTGCTGGTGCCGATCGGGATGACCCTGGCCGCGCTGGCCATGGTCTCCTTCACCCTGCTGGAGACCGACAGCAGCTACCTGCACGTGCTGCCGGGCCTGATCCTGATGGGGATCGGGATGGCGTCGATCATGCCCGCGTCCTTCCAGCTGGCCACTCTCGGGGTGGAGCAGCGGCTGGCCGGTGCGGCCTCCGCCCTGGTGTCCACCAGCCAGCAGGTCGGCGGCGCGATCGGCACCGCCCTGCTCAACACCCTGGCGGCCACCGCCGCGGCCTCCTACCTGGCGGACCACGCGCCGGCCACGCCGCAGGTCGCGGCCGAGGCCGCGCTGCACTCCTTCGACACCGCCTACGCGTGGTCGGCGGGGATCTTCCTCGGCGGCGCGATCCTGGCCGGCATCCTCTTCCGGCGACGTGGCGACCGGCTGGCCCGGCAGGCCGGGTCGAGCCCGGACGGCGTCGTCGCGATGGAGCCCGCGGTCGCGCACTGAGCCCGACCGGTCACGGCCCGGTCGCCCCGCTCCGGGGCGGCCGGGCCGCTCGCGTCACTCCTCCGGGAACCACACCGCCCGGCGCAGCGCGATCCGGCTCCGGTCCGCGGTCAACGGCATCTCCTCGTCGTCCCAGCGGTCCAGCGCCTCGGCGACGTGGTGCGGCGGCGGGGCCCCGGCGGCGTTCACCACCCGCCACCACGGCCAGTCCCCGTCGCCCAGCGCCATGATCCGTCCCACCTGACGCGGACCGCCGCGGGCCGTCCCCCCGGCGGCGACGATCCGGTCCGCGATCACCTCCGCGATCAGCCCGTAGGTCATCGCCCGCCCGACCGGGATCCGGCGGACCAGCTCACGCACCGCGTCGGCGTAGTCGGCGTCCACGGCTCAGCCGTCCCGCCGGACCAGCACCAGCGCCCGGTCGTCGCCCTCGGGCGCCGCGATGGCACGCAGCAGGTCGTCCGCGCCGCCGCGCCGGGTGGTCAGCAGCGCCTCGACGGCGCCCATCAACCGGTCGATGCCGAGGTCGAGGTCCCGTCCCGGGGTCTCCACCAGGCCATCGGTGTAGAGCACCAGGCTGTCGCCCGGGCCCAGTCGGCCGGTTCCGGTGACGTAGTCCGGGTCCTCGATCACCCCGAGCGCCGGACCGCGCAGCTGCGGCAGCCGCTCGACCTTGCCGGACCCCGCGTGCAGGTGGACCGGCGGCAGATGACCGGCCAGCGCGACCGTGTACAGCCCGGTCTCCAGGTGCACGGTCAGGTGCACGGCGGTGGCGAATCCCTCCGGCCAGTGCCGCTCCAGCAGATAGGCGTTCGCGGCGGGCAGGAAGTCGCGGGCGGGCAGCGAGCCGATCATCCCGGCCAAGGCCCCGGACAGCTGCAGGCTGCGCACCCCCGCCTCCTGGCCCTTGCCGGAGACGTCGACCAGCGCGAGCTCCAGCAGACCCGGCCGGTTCGCGGTCACCACGAAGTCGCCGGAGAAGGCCTCCGCGTGCGCCGGTCGCAGCGTGGTGTCCACCGACCACCCGGCCGGCAACGCGGGCACCTGGCCGTGCGCCGCGATCCGGTCCCGCAGGTCGACCAGCATCAGCTCACCGGGCGCGCCCTGCAGGCCGAGGCCCTCCCGGTGCGTGGCGAAGGAGAGCAGCGCGCCGACGGTGATGAGCTGGGTCAGCCAGATCCCCGGGGTGAAGGCGGACAGGTCCAGGAGCTCGATCGCCAGCACCTGGCCGACGATCGCCGTGCACAGCACGATCATCGGCCGCAGGCGCAGCAGGAACGCGCCCAGCAGCTCGATCAGGATGTAGGCGGACGGCGGCACCCAGAGCGGCACCACGACCAGACCGAAGGTCGCGAGCGCCGTCATCGCGACCAGGACCAGGGTCAACGCGCGTTGCGAGCCGAGGCCCCAGCGGTGCAGCTGCCCGCGGGCCCGGTCCAGGACGCTCGGCGACCGAGCGGAGTCGTGCGGCATCGTGGGCCGAGGGTACCCGGACACCGGTGGCGAAAAGTGCCTGCGCACCGGCGCGTTCACCGCCAGGATGGGCGCATGCTTCCCGACGAGTACCAGCTGATCACCGTGCCCGAGGCGCGAGTCGCCGAGTTCCGCGAGGTCGACGAGTTCGGCTTCGCCGAGCACATGGACGAGGACGTCCTGCGGCACCTGACGTTCTCCATCCCCTTCGACCGCACCCGCGGCGTCGAACGGGACGGGGCGCTGGCCGCGGTGCACGGCTCCTTCCCGTTCCGGATGTCGCTGCCCGGCGGAGCGGTGCCCTGTGCCGGACTGACCTGGGTCGCGGTGCGCCCGGACCACCGTCGACGCGGTCTGCTGACCGCCATGATCCGCGACCACCTGACCCGGTCGGCCGAGCGCGGCGAGGCGGTCTCCGCGCTGTTCGCCGCCGAGCCCGCGATCTACGGCCGCTTCGGTTACGGCTCGGCCGCCGACGCGCTGCGCCTGACCCTGCCGCGCGGCGCCCGGCTGCGCGACGTCCCCGGATCGGCCGGCCTCACGGTCCGGTTCGAGACCGTCGACCGGGAGAAGCACCAGGAGCTCCTGATCGACCTGCAGGCCGCGGTGTGGTCGGACCGGCCGGGGTGGGTGGACCGCGCCACCGAGGGTCTGCGCCGCGCCATGCTGGCCGACCCACCCGCCTGGCGTGCGGGCGCCGAGCCGCTGCGCGCGGTGACCGTCCGGCGCGACGACACGCTGGTCGGCTACGCCCTGATCGCCCGCAAGGAGAAGTGGGACGAGGCCGACAACCCGGTGTACACCGCCGCCGTCCGGTCGCACGGCGCCCTGGACCCGGCGGCCGCCCACCGGCTGTGGAGCTTCCTGCTCGACCTGGACCTGGTCACCACCGTGACCGCCGCCTTCGCCGTGGACGACGTGCTGCCGCACCTGCTGGTGGACCGGCGCGCGGTGAAGCCGCTGCTGGTGGACAACGTGTGGGTGCGGGTGATCGACCTGGCCGCCGCGCTGACCGGTCGGCGCTACGCGGCCGGTCTGGACGTGGTGCTGGGGATCCGGGACGAGCTGCTGCCCGCCAACGCCGGGTCCTGGCGCCTGCGGGTCGCCGACGGCACGGCCACCGTGGCACGCAGCGACGACGCCCCGCAGCTGGTGCTGGACGTCCGGGAGCTCGGCGCCCTGCTCCTCGGCGGCCGGTCGCTCGCGGCACTGGTCCGGGCCGGACTGGTCGAGGCCGCCGACCCCACCGTGGTGGCGGCCGCGGACGCCGCCTTCGGCTGGCACGCCGCGCCGTACACGCCCTGGGGGTTCTGACCCGACGACGCCCCCGGGACCGAGCGGTTCCGGGGGCGTCGTCAGGTGCGGTCGGGCGCGGTCAGCTGCGGGTGGCCTCGTACCCGGCCAGCTGGTCGATCCGGCGCTGGTGGCGCGGGTCGCCGCTGAACGGCTCGGCCACGAAGGCGTCGACCAGCTCGATCGCCTGGTCCACCGAGTGCTGGCGGGCCCCGATCGCGACCACGTTGGCGTCGTTGTGCTGGCGGGCCAGCTGCGCGGTGTCGGTGTTCCAGGCCAGGGCCGCCCGCACCCCGATCACCTTGTTCGCGGCGATCTGCTCGCCGTTGCCGGAGCCGCCGATCACCACGCCCAGGCTGCCCGGGTCCGCGACGACGGCCTCACCGGCGGCGAAGCACACCGGCGGATAGTCGTCCTGCGCGTCGTACTCGGCGGCCCCGTGGTCGGTCACCTCGTGCCCGGCGGCACGCAGGTGCTCCAGGAGCGCGGCCTTGAGCTCGAATCCAGCATGGTCGGCGGCGACGTGGATACGCATGGATGTCATCCTGCACCACCACCGGGCCTGCCCGCGACGCTCGACCGTAGTCTGAACCCCATGACGCATTCCGGCATCGAGCTGACCGCACTGGATCCCGACTCCCGACCGCAGGACGACCTGTACCGCCACGTCAACGGACGGTGGGCCGACGCACACGTCATCCCGGCGGACCGGGCGATGGACGGCTCGTTCCGCACCCTGTACGACCAGGCCGAGGAGCAGGTCCGGGACATCATCACCGAGTCCTCGACCGGTCAGATCGCCGACCTGTACGCCTCCTTCATGGACACCGACGCGGTCGAGGCGGCCGGCGCCGCTCCCCTGGCGCCCGAGCTGGACCTGATCCGCTCCGCCACCGACCACGACGACCTGATCGACGTGCTGGGCGCCCTGCAGCGCGCCGGGGCGGTGGCGGCGGCCGGCTTCTGGGTGGACACCGACGCGGACGACCCGACCCGGTACGTCGTGCACCTGACCCAGTCCGGCCTCGGCCTGCCGGACGAGTCGTACTACCGCGAGGAGCAGCACGCCGAGGTGCTGACCGCCTACCGCCCGCACATCGCCCGGATGCTGCTGCTCGGCGGCTGGGCCACCGACGAGCAGGACGCCGACGTCCAGGCCGGTGCGGTGCTGGCGCTGGAGACCGGGCTGGCCGCCGGGCACTGGGACGTGGTCAAGGACCGCGACGCCGACCTCACCCACAACCCGACCACCCTGGCCGAGCTCTCCGACGCCGCGGCCGGGTTCGACTGGCCGCGCTGGATCCGTGCGCTGCACGCGCCGGAGGGCGCGTTCGACCAGCTGATCGTCCGCCAGCCGTCCTACCTGGCCGACCTGGCAGCGCGCTGGACCGTCGAGCCGGTGTCCGCCTGGCAGTCCTGGCTGGCGTACCACACGATCAGCGACCGGGCGCCGTACCTGTCCGGCGACCTGGTCGAGGCGAACTTCGACTTCTACGGCCGGACGCTGACCGGGGCGCAGGAGCTGCGCGACCGATGGAAGCGCGGCGTGTCCCTGGTCCAGGGCGTGCTCGGCGAGGCGGTCGGCCGGGTCTACGTCGACCGGCACTTCCCCGCCGCGCACAAGCAGCGGATGGAGCAGCTGGTCGCCAACTTGGTCGAGGCCTACCGCGGGTCGATCACCGGCCTGGAGTGGATGAGCCAGGAGACCCGCACCCGGGCGCTGGCCAAGCTGGACGCCTTCACCCCCAAGATCGGCTACCCGGCGACGTGGCGGGACTACTCCGCACTGGAGATCGACCCGGCCGATCTGCTGGGCAACGTGCGCCGCGCCGCCGCCTTCGAGCAGGACTACGAGCTCGCCAAGATCGGTCGCCCGATCGACCGCGACGAGTGGTTCATGACCCCGCAGACGGTCAACGCCTACTACAACCCCGGCATGAACGAGATCGTGTTCCCCGCCGCGATCCTCCAGCCGCCGTTCTTCGACGCCGACGCGGACGACGCGGTCAACTACGGCGGCATCGGCGCCGTGATCGGTCACGAGATCGGCCACGGGTTCGACGACCAGGGCTCCAAGTACGACGGCGAGGGCCGCCTGCACGACTGGTGGACCGACCAGGACCGTGCCGAGTTCGAGCAGCGCACCACCGCACTGATCGAGCAGTACAACGGCTTCTCCCCCCGCCAGCTGAACGGGTCGCACCACGTGAACGGCGCCCTGACCATCGGCGAGAACATCGGCGACCTCGGCGGTCTGTCCATCGGGCTCAAGGCCTACCGGCTCGCCCTGGGCGGTTCCTTCGACGACGCCCCGGTGCTGGACGGCCTCACCGGCGTGCAGCGGGTGTTCCTCGGCTGGGCCCAGGTGTGGCGCGCCAAGGGCCGGGACGAAGAGGTCATCCGCCGGCTGTCCACCGACCCGCACTCCCCGGACGAGATCCGCTGCAACGCGGTGGTCCGGAACATCGACGAGTTCTACACCGCCTTCGACGTGCACGAGGGCGACGGGCTGTACCTGGCGCCGGAGGAGCGCGTCACGATCTGGTGAGGTGACGGTGCGGGCCGTTCACTCACGAGCGGCCCGCACCACTTCTCTACTCAGCCCTGCCGCCCAGAACCACCCAACCTGCGGGTTCTGCCACTCAACGTGGCCCTGACCAGCGCCACGGCAGCATCGGAGCCCCTAGCGTCCGACAGGTGGACCCGACCCCGATCGACCCGTTGGCGCACGCCCCGATGCTGCGCGCCCTGCGCGAGGCGCATCCGGATGTGGACATCGTCGTCCTGCCCGAACCCACGCGGGCACCGGCGCCGTCGGCCGTTCTTCTCGGCGGCTCCCCGGGCGAGGAGCGGGCCGAGACCGAACGTGTCGCCACCTGGATCACCGGGGCGCTGACCGCGCACGCGCCGGACGGTGTGGTCGATCATCGGCCCACCTGGGACCGCGGCGAGGCGCCCGGCACGGTCCGGCCGGTGATCACCGATCGCCTCGCGCGGGACGCCCTGAACGCACACGAGCCCGCGTTGGACCGGGCCGGCTCCGTCCTGTCCATCGCCGGCTGGGCCCCGCGGCGGGCTCGCACCGGACAGACACCGAGGCTGCACGCGGAACACTCCGGCCGCAGTCTGCGCCTGGCGGTGCTCGACGACGTGCTCCTGCTCACCGTCCGGGGCCGCGCCGTCCAGGCCGACGCCGAGACCGCCCGCTCCCTGCTGACCGGGCGGGGCCCGGACCATGAGTGAGCGGTTCACGGTCAGCGTGGATGCCCTGCGTGCCAGCGCCGCGGACTGGGCCGACCAGGGATCCCGGGTCGCCACCGCGGCGTCCCGGATCGACGACCTCGCCACCGAGGGCTTCGCCCCGGACGGCCGGGCCCGGATCGAGGCGTGGGCCGCGGAGTGGCATCGCACGCTCCGCGCCATCGCCGACGACGCCGGGGTCGTGCGCACGCAGCTCTCCGCAGCCGCGGAGTCCTACGAGTCCTGGGACTACACCGCGCGCGCAGCGTTCCAGGACTGGCTGGCAGGCGGAGCATGAGCGGACTGCACGCCCTGCTCCCCGAGGAGTACCCGGCGATCGCCGAGCTGCGCGCCGACCCGGCCTGGATCGAGACCGTGGCCGAGGACCTGCTCGCCTGCGCGATCAACCTGGGCGATCTGGACGAGTTCACCCGCGCCGACACCTCCTCCGAGCTCTGGCACGGGGAGGCCGCCGACGCCTACCGAGCACAGATCACCCGCGTCGGTGGCGACGCCCGGGCGATCTCCACCTCCCTGCGCGAAGCCGCCCAACTCGTCGCGTACCACCGGGAGGACGTCATCCGGATCCGGATCCGCCGCGACAACGCCGTCGAGGATCGCGCCGCCTACCACCGGACCCGTCGCCAGCTCCTCGGCGAGATCGACGCACCAGGACCGCACCAGGACCCCAGCACCTCCGGCTACGAGGACCTGCGCCACCGCGCCCTGCGGTTGGTCCACCAGCGCGAGGAACTGGACCACGACGTGCGCCAGCTCGGCATCGACCTGGCCACCGCGACCGAATCGCTGCTCAGCGCACTCGGCGCCTTCAGCACCACGCAGCTGTCCGCCCCCGCGGCGCGCCGCCCCGTCGACCTGGTCACGCAGGCGCTGACCACGCCGGGCTCCCCGACCGGTTCAGCCACCATCGAGGACATCACCGCCTGGTGGGCCTCGCTCACCGAGGACGAGCGGTACGCGGTCCTGACCGCCCGGCCCGAACTGCTCGGCAACACCGACGGCATCCCGATCGCGGTCCGCGACCACGCGAACCGGCTGCTGCTGGAGGCCGACCTCGACGCCCTGGAGTGGCGCGAGCGCTACGAGAAGATGCTGGCCGGCGACGCCCACGCCCTCGCGAACATGCGAGCGGTGCGGGAAGCGCTGGACTGGGGTGCGCTGCACGCCGATCCGGGGTCGGGTGAGTCGATGGTGCCGCTGCTCTTCCTCTACGAGCCGCGGGCGTTCGACGGGGACGGGAAGGCCGGCATCGCCTTCGGCGACCCGGACCACGCGGACCAGGTCTCGATCCTGGTGCCCGGCATGAACAGCCGCGCCGACAGCATCGAGCAGTACACCGAGGACGCCTGGAACGTCTACGAGTCCGCGCGCCTGTCCGACCCCGACCGAACCGTGGCGTCCCTGGCCTGGATCGGCTACGACGCACCCTCGGACTGGGACCTGGCCACCGTCGCCGCCGAACGCCGCGCCACCGACGGTGGTGCACTGCTCAGCAGCTTCGTCGACGGACTGCGCTCCACCGACCAGGGCGCCCCGGCACACCTGACCGTCATCGGACATAGCTACGGCTCGACCACCGTCGCCCACGCCGCCGCCGACGACGGACTCCCGATCGAGGACCTCGTCCTGGTCGGCAGCCCCGGCGCCGGCGGCGGGATCACCCACGCCACCCAACTCGGACTCCCCACCGGACACGTCTGGGTGGGACGCAACAGCAAGGACCCCGTCGCCAGCTTCGGCAGCGAAGGCTGGACCGGACTGAGCACCCTGCTCGGCGCCGGACTCGGCAAAGACCCCTCGGAGGACTCGTTCGGCGCCACCCGGTTCCGGGCCGAAGCCGTCGACCGCGCGACCGGCTGGAGCTTCAACGACCACACGAAGTACTTCGCACCCGAATCGGAATCCGTCTACAACATCGGCGCCATCGTCGCCGGGAACGACGCCGACGTGCTCACCGCCGAGCACACCTACGACCCCTGGTACTCCGGACCCGTCGACCCGGAGATCGACCGAGAACCGACGAGGCCCAGAGACCAATGAGACAACGCTTCAATCCCGCCACCCGCCGCCGCCGAGCCTGGCTGACCCTCGCCATCGCAGTCGTCGCAATCGGATCATGCGGCCTCGGCCTGTTCGCTGCCTGCACCGGAACGGCCACGATCGCCGACCTCGAATCCGACAAGGCGAACCTGATGGAGGTCGCACGAGACGTCATGCCCGACATCGCCGAATCACTCGACGGCACCATCACCGAAGCATGGGGCGAATGGCGATACGGCGGCGCGAAAACAATAGACCGCCGCTCGTACGGGATCAGGATCATGATGACATTAGACTCACCGAGCGAGTCGGACTACGCCGAGGCGCTCACAGGGGCCGGGTTCACCATCACACAGGAACCAGATCCTGATAGCGCCCAAACTCTTGTCGGTAAGATCGGAGATGCGGATATCCTCGTGAACGTCGAGGACTCCGAGAAGAAAACGTTTTCTTTGGTGTCCCCGTGGCGAGAAATGCAGCTCCACACTCCGACCAGCCGCCCCTACGGACGCGAACCGATCGACCTCTTCTGATGTGTCGGACACCACGTCCATGAACAGCCGCGCCGGCAGCATCGAGCAGTACACCGAGGATGCCTGGAACGTCTACGAGTCCGCGCGCCTGTCCGACCCTGGCCGAACGGTGGCGCCCCTGGCCCGGATCGGCTACGACGCACCCTCGGACCGGGACCTGGCCACCGTCGCCATCGAACGCCGCGCCACCGACGGTGGTGCACTGCTCAGCCGCTGAAAGGCCGGTAC